>DCHR01000055.1 GCA_002315375.1 Treponema sp. UBA1747
AATGCTGACCAGCCAGAATTCCTTCAGGCAGTTGAAGAAGTTCTCACAACACTTGATCCAGTTGTAGACAAAATGCCACAGCTGAAAAAGAATGCAATTCTTGAAAGACTTGTAGAACCAGAACGTGTAGTAATGTTCCGTGTTCCTTGGATGGATGACAAAGGTGTATACCACATCAACCGCGGTTACCGTGTTCAGTTCAACTCTGCAATCGGACCTTACAAAGGAGGAATTCGTTTCTCTCCAGAAGTAAACCTTTCAGTTCTTAAATTCCTGGGATTCGAACAGGTTCTGAAAAACTCTCTTACAACACTCCCAATGGGTGGTGGTAAAGGTGGATCTGACTTCGACGTTCACGGAAAATCAGACAATGAAGTTATGCGTTTCTGTCAGTCATTCATGACAGAACTCCAGCGCCACATTGGTGCAGATACAGACGTTCCAGCCGGAGACAAAGGTGTAGGTGGACGTGAAGTTGCTTACATGTTCGGACAGTACAAACGCCTCCGCAACGAATTCACAGGTGTTCTTACAGGAAAAGGACTTACATTCGGTGGTTCTCTTATCCGTACAGAAGCTACAGGTTACGGTCTGATTTACTTCGCAGACGAAATGCTGAAGAAAGTTGGACAGACATTCGAAGGAAAAGTATGTTCAGTTTCTGGTGACGGTAACGTTGCTCAGTACGCTGTTGAAAAACTTATCCAGCTTGGTGCTAAAGTTGTAACAATGTCTGACTCTTCTGGATACATCTACGATCCAGACGGAATTACACAGAAAAAACTCGACTACGTTAAAAAGTTCCGCGATGCTCACAAAAAGATCGACGAATATGCTAAAAAATTCCCAACAGCAAAATTCTATGCTGGAAAACGTCCTTGGGAAGTTAAAGTTGACTGTGCATTCCCATGTGCTACACAGAACGAACTTAACGGTGACGAAGCAAAAATGCTCGTAAAGAACGGAGTTATGCTCGTAGCTGAAGGTGCTAACATGCCTTCAACTCTCGAAGCTACACGTGCATTCCAGGATGCTGGTGTTCTCTTTGCACCAGGAAAAGCATCTAACGCCGGTGGTGTTGCAACATCTGGTCTTGAAATGTCTCAGAACTCAGAACGCCTTTCATGGACACGTGAACAGGTAGATGAAATGCTCCACAACATTATGATCAACATCCACGACAATGCTTACAACACAGCTAAAAAATTCGGACTTAAAACAAAGTCTGGAGCAACAGACTACGTTGCTGGCGCAAACATTGCAGGCTTCGTAAAAGTTGCTGAAGCTATGGTTGCACAGGGTCTTGTATAATCAGTTTGCTGCCTGCAAACTGAAGGCGAACACAGAAAACATCTTTGTTTTACAGAAAAGGAGAGTGTTCGCCATTGCTCAGGGGCTCGTGTAATCTAAAATCCTGGATTAGCAAAAAAAAATGCGGTTTCATTTGAAACCGCATTTTTTTTTAACTAAATTTCATGTCCGGTGGTTGAGCTTGTCGAAACCACCATATATCAATTTTTCAAATCATTTTCCGGATTAAATATATGCCAGCCGTTTCGTCCTTCTTCTTTGACGCTGTTCATAGATTTTTCTGCAAAATCCAGGAGGAGGGAATATCGTTTTTCCTGGTCAGGGAAAATGGAAATACCAATACTTGCTGTTACATCAAAATCAGACTGGAACCGCACGAAGAGTTCCTGCTGGAAACTTGAACAGTAATCAGAAATCATTTCGCTTATATTTTCATTATTTTCCACTTCTACAAGAATAAGGAAACGGTCAGTTCCTAAACGTCCGAAAACTGTAGATTTCGGGAAGACGTGGCGGAGTGCATCAGCTGTTTCAAGCAGAATTTTGTCGCTTTCTTCACGGCCCAAAAACTCCATAAGATAATTAAAATGATCGATATCGATAAAGAACAGAGCTTCTTTTTTCTGTGGATTTTTCTCAAGTTTTTCGATACAGGTTTCTGTAAAGGTTGTCTCGTTCAGAAAACGTGTTGTTTTATCTCTTGTAGCCTGTATATGGAGTGTCTGAATAAGGTTTTCAATAGGAATTGTAAGCTGAAGTGAGAATATGATACAGAATATAAGAATGGCAGAAACCGCAAACAGGCTCAAAATAATTACGTAAGTAATAGTGAATTTTCTTTCTTTAAGAAGTTCTTTTATTTCCGTACTGTTGATAAGTTTCCATCCGTCCAGACAGGTGCTGAGTGTATACAATTTTCCCTGATAAAAATGTTCTCTCCTGTTTTCTTCCATGAGTTTTACTGCATTGGCAGGTATAGTTTTTCCAAGTTTTTCGGGATTTGACGAATAAATAACCTGGTTTTGTCTGTTAATCAGTAATGTTTCCATAGACATGGAACCGGGTCTGCTTACGAATTCTTCAATTTTTGCCGAATCCAGAGAGCACATGAATATGGCATTTGTATATATTTTTTTTGTGTAATAGATTTTATCAAAAGAATCATTGTTTCCTGAAATCCATGTTCTGCTATATTTGTTTTGAATAAGTTCATTTTCAAGTATGTTATATAATTTCGATACATTAAAGGTATCAGGGGTTTTGGGATTTAATGAACCAACGTAGGTGCCGTCCTGGTAAATGATTGCCAGATCGTTATATGCTCTGATTGCTGAGAAATTGGCAAAAAAGTCTGTCCATTGTTTTAAAGCAGCCTCTTTTTCTTCAGGGGTATAAGTATTTTCTTTTATTGCTTTATTGTGTTTTTCTGTAAGTTGTTTCATGTAGTCAGCGCCAGTTTCAACCTGAACAAGAAGTGTATTCAGGTTTGTACAGCTTTGGCCGTTAAGTTCATATTCCAGTTGAGATACTTTTCCCGTAAGAACAATATTTGTCTGTCTGATAATTAAAACAGAAAGCAGAATTACTATAAGGGTAAAGAAGGATGTGAACCAGAAAATCATCTTGAATTTAATATTCTTTACCGCAACTATATCAAAAGGCTTTTTTTTCATTTTTTCTCCAGATGTGCATTTTTTTTAGTACAGTCTGATACGTTCTTCAAATGCATGAATGCTTTCAGGTCTTGCAAAGAAATAGCCCTGGAAGACATCGCAGCCGAATTCTGAAAGTTTATCGACCTGTTCTTTCTCTTCAACACCTTCGACAATAGTGTTCATTTTAAGAACCTTTGCCAGACGTGAAATTTCATTAAGAATGAGCCATGATTTTTCAGTCTTTAATTCGTCAGATTCTATTGAATGTCTGAGGAAACTCATATCAATTTTTAAGGTATCTACAGAAATTTCTTTCAAAAGGCCAAGGGAACTGTAACCGGATCCAAAATCATCAAGTTCAATATGGAATCCGAAATCCCGGAGTTTTTGCAGGAGATTATTTACTCCCTGTGCATCAGTTGCAAAGACTGATTCAGTTATTTCAAGATTGAAGTTATTTGGATTGATATTGTATTTTTCTACAAGATCAGTGAAAACTTTATATAGGTCTTCATAGTAGAAATCTTTGATGGAAATATTTACCGAAATATGAAGATCTTCACGCCCCAGATTCTTCCATTTTTCCAGCTGTTTTGCAGCTTCTTCCCAGATGTAAGTATCCAGTTTTGTAATCAGTCCGGTTTTTTCCAGTACAGGAATAAATTTGTTTGGAGTAATAATATTTCCATCCGAATCTATCCAGCGGACAAGCGCTTCAGCACCAAGGACTTTGTTTTCTTTTGTAACCTGAGGCTGGAGAAACATTTTGAACTCACCCAGACTGAGAGATTTTTCGAATTTTCCAAGAATTATTTTTTCATCCAGGTTCTGGTTAAGTGTATCACTGTTGTACCAGCAGATGTGTTCGTTAAGATTGTTTTTTGAAAGCTTCATTGCAAGAATGGCTTTTTCAACCATTGATGTAACGGATTCATTTAAGTTTTCGATTCTATAAATCCCCATCTGCATATGAAGATGATAAAAGGCATTGCTGAATTCATTTTCCATGATTTTCATGGCATTCATAAAAGGATCTTCAAAGTAATGGTTTTCTTCAATCAGAAGAGCGAACATGTCGCCGGAAATTCGTCCTGAACATGATGTTTTGTCATTGTATTCTGAAATATAAGTTGCGTTCTGGCGGAGGAGGTTATTACCTGCATCTTCTCCGAAAATACTGTTATAGATTTTAAAATCTACTATATTCGAACATATAAGCAGAAACTTTTTATCAGGGTTGGTTCTGATAGTTTGTTTAACACTGGAAAAAAAGAAGTCACGTTTTGACAATCCTGTTAATGAATCCATATTGGCCAGAAGTTTCTGTTCTTTTTCGTGATTCAGTTTTTCGGTAACATCTTCGCAGACAAAGAAACATCCCATATAGTTATTTAAATTGTCATAATTCTTTTTTAGTTTTATATGAATTGATCTCGGATGATTATCCTTTTCAAATTTTGTAATGAATTCGAAGGTGTCTGTAACTTCATCAAACTGGCAGGAATCATTTCTCCAGGCTTCGAAATTTTTTTCAATAAAATTCTGCATATCGAATACATCTCGAAAATAATCCTTGAATTTTTCGTTGTACCAGATACATTTATGGTTTTCATCAAAACAGGAAATCATTTTACTGCTGAAATTGATTACATTCTGCATGTTTTCCAGCATATAACTTGGGGAAGTGTACTTGAAACAGGAAATATAAATCAGAAGGGCTCCAAAACCATAAGAGAAAATTGAATAATCAAATGGAGACTTTGTAATGATTACGACGCCGTTTACTAAAATTACAAGGGAAAAAATTACAAGAATATTCAGGTATCTTCTTCTATTGTGTTTTGGACTGGAACAGGCTTTGTAAATAAGCAGGGAGATAATACCAAGGGAATAATAATAACTGAGTCCCAGATGAACGTTAAAATACCAGTGCCATTCAGTAGCATAAAAAATTTTCATTCCCAGGAATTCTGCCGTTTCCAGAACATTGATTTTTCCTGACAGGGTGACAATGAGAAGACAAATAATATCAGTTATTGAAAGACAAAAGCGTACAGGGATGGATAAAAACTTATTTTTTGTTCCTGTAAAATTAATTACAAAAGCAAAAATAGCATGAACCAGCATTGTGATGTTGCTGTAATAGAGAAAGTAGCGTATCTGTGATCTGAAAATTGTAGGTGCTGATAAGGCCAGCGAATATGAAATGCTTGCGAAAATAGCAAAGGTAAAAAAGAACCCCATGGGAAGTGAAACAGGGGTTTTCTTCCGGAAACAAAGAACGGCAAGTACCCCGAGAACAAGAGATTCAACGATTAAGGCGCTGTGTATAATAATGAAAAATTTCAGGTTCATAAACTTATTCTATTTTATCAAAGAATTTGGAAATGTCTATCCATTTTCTCCATTTTCTCCAAATTTATTTTTTAACAGATTAGAAATAGAGTTTTCCTTAATACAGTTATAATGAATATAGAAGGGATGAATGAATAAAATCCAATAGTTTTGTTTTTTTTCTCAAAATTTTTATCACAAACCTAAAATAAATTATATTTTTATTGATTAATCGCTCCTAGTATATAATCAAGATAACTTTGGAGGTTACTTATGAAAAAATTACTTTTTGTTGCTGCCGCTGCTTCTCTGCTTCTGGCAAGCTGCGCCTCAAATGGCGGAAATAAAGGAGCTGACAATAACGCTCCTGTACATCCAATGACATATGTTCTGGACCTTGCAGATACAGGTGATTCAGTTACATTCATTGATAACACACAGTATGGTGAAAAAGGTGTTTCAACTCGTCAGGCAAAACCAGCCTGGTCACAGCTTGTAAAACCTAACAAACCAAAGACAGGAGATACAATCCGTGTTGTTGGCCGCGTTACATCTGATAAAGACCTTGATGATGTTATGTGTGGTATTGCTGATGACTCACCAGCAGTAAATTACTGGCTTAACCTTTATGATCCAGAAGTTTCAGAACAGCACTTCTATGATATTAAAGCAGGAGTTCCTTTCGATATCGATGTTGAATTCCCAGTTGTTGCAAACATGAAAGCAAACCTGATTCTGAATCTGGGATACGGTGAACAGAACGACGGCTTTGCAACATTCACATTTGAACGCGTAATGGAATCTGACATTGGTATGGCTCCAGTTGCTCCAGCAGCAGCTCGTACAGAACCAAAAGAATTCGTAGTTGATATTTCACGTGACCTGGCTTTCGTTGAAATGAAACCAGAATACCCATGGGAAAATGGTGTTCAGAATACACTGGCTGACCCACAGCACTACCAGGCAACTGTTGATGTAACAAGCATTTTCGGTGATGATCTTCCAATCGCTGGTGATGTTCTTACATTCACATGGAACACAAAACCATCTATCGACATTGCAGCTCTGAAGATTCGTTTCGTAGAAAACACAGCTTCAGTACCAGGATGGTGGAAAGAAATCGACGTAACACCAGGTGAAGGACACATTGTTCATGAAAACCTGAAAGCTTACGAAAAAGCAGAAATCAAAGCATCCCTGACAATCGGTGAATCACCAATTGAAGGTATCTCATTCTGTATCACATATGATCTGGATGCAGGTGTAAGCGGATGTACACTTATGTATGCTAACTAGTTGAATCTGTCCTGAATTAATACTTGATTTGATATTTCCCCTGTCTTTAGGCAGGGGATTTTTTTTGCCATTATTCACATTCTTTTTTGATTTCAGATTCGGCTTTTTTTGCACGATTGTTGGTGTCCATGAACGTTTATCTCTGTCCCTTTTGTAAGGATTTCTTTTTTGAATGTTTATCCCTGTCCCTTTTGTAAGGATTTTTGCAAATAAAAAAAGGCTGTCCGATTTATTTATCGAACAGCCTTTTTTATTTAGTCAGTAATTAAATACTTTATTTTGCAAGAACTTCAGCCAGTTTTTCAGCAGTAAAGGTCGCAGGCTTGCGCCTGCTTCCCGAGTTTGCTGACGCAAACTCGCTGAATTGCTTAGTTTACAGACGTTTTGCCAGTTCTTCAGCAGTGAATCCTAAGTATTCGGCAACTTTGTTTGCTGGGCCTGATGTACCGAAGCGGTCGATGCAGAAGCAGTCTTCTTTCTTTGCGAACTGGAGCCATTCTGTAGAGATACCGGCTTCTGTACAAACTACGCGTTTTGCATCACCGATGATAGCTTTCTGTTCACATTCGCAGAGTTTTGAGAACTTGCCAAGGTCTGGAACTGAAACAACACGGATTGTTTTTCCGCTTGTAAGTGAAGCAGCTTTGAGAGCCATGTTTACTTCTGAACCTGAAGCCAGGATTGTGATGTCTGGAGCTGCAGATCCTTCCTGTACAACGTAAGCACCCTTAGTTGCCATGTTTTCTTTCCAGTTTTTGTCAGCTTTTTCGTAAACTGCCAGTGCCTGACGTGTGAAAGCCATACATACAGGGTGATCTTTTGAAGCGTAAGCCATGTTCCATGCCTGCATAGATTCTTCCGGGTCACCTGGGCGGATAGCCTGAACACCAGGAATTGAGCGCAGAGAGCACATTGTTTCGATTGGCTGGTGTGTTGGTCCGTCTTCACCAACGTAGATTGAGTCGTGTGTGAATACGTAGATTACAGGCTGTTTCATAAGAGAAACAACGCGGAGTGAAGGGCGCAGGTAGTCAGCGAATACCAGGAATGTTGCACAGAATGGGCGGAGTCCACCGTGAAGTGAAATACCTGCACAAACTGCAGACATTGCGAATTCGCGGATACCGTATTCAATTGTACGTCCTGCACGGTTAGCTGGGCTGAATGTTCCGTTGTCTGTTGCTTTGAATGCTGTTTTGTTTGGTCCCATAAGGTCAGCTGATCCACCAACCAGGTTAGGGTAGCGGGCAGCAATTACGTTGAGAGCTTTTCCTGAAGCGTCACGTGTAGCACATGCATCTCCAACTTTGTATTCTACATCTGCAACGTCTGCTGTAGCAGCGTCTGAGTGGTAAGCATCCCAAAGTTTTGCAAGGTCAGGATTTTCTTTTGCCCATTCAGCGAATGTTGCATTCCAGTCAGCTTCTGCTTTAGCGAATGCTACTTTTTTGTCTTCGAAGAATTTGTAGGCTTCTGGTACAACGTAGAAGTCTTTGTCTGCTGGAAGACCAAGTGTTTTTTTAGCTTCAACGATTCCTTCTGCACCAAGTGGAGCACCGTGAACGTCAGCTGTATTCTGTTTTGGAGCACCTTTACCGATTACAGATTTGAGCATGATAAGAGAAGGTTTATCACCGCATGCTTTTGCATCAGCTACAAGTTTTGCAATTCCTTCTACATCGTACATGTCTCCGCGGAGAACCTGCCATCCGTAAGCTTCGTAACGTTTAGCAATGTCATCTGTGAATGTAATGTCTGTGCATCCGTCGATAGAGATTTTGTTTTCATCGTAGAATACGATGAGTTTTCCCAGTTTCAGGTTTCCGGCCAGAGAACAGGCTTCAGAAGCAACACCTTCCTGAAGACATCCTTCACCAACCAGTGAGTATGTGTAGTGGTCTACGATTGTGTGTTTTGGTGTGTTGAATTTTGCAGCAAGCATGCTTTCAGCAACAGCCATACCAACAGCCATAGAAACACCCTGTCCAAGTGGACCACCAGTGCATTCTACACCGTCTGTATCACCGTATTCTGGGTGACCTGGACAACGTGAACCAACCTGACGGAAGTTCTTGATATCATCCATTGTTACATCGTATCCGGAAAGGTGGAGGATACTGTAAAGAAGCATTGATCCGTGACCAGCAGAAAGAACAAAGCGGTCGCGGTCTGCCCATTTTGAATTGGCAGGGTTGTGTTTCATAACTTCGCCGTAAAGAACAGCGGCTGCTTCTGCAGCACCAAGTGGAAGTCCTGGGTGTCCAGAGTTTGCCTTCTGGATGGCATCCATTGACAGTGAGCGAATAGACAGTGCTACTGCTTCGATTCCTTTCTTATCCATAGATATACCTCTATAAAAATAAAATACAATATTATTGAACGTTTCCTCTATATAAGGAAGAAACGTGCTTAATCCAGTTCTTTAATGGCGTTAATAAGCTGAGCTTCGCCGGCATGTTCTTCCAGAAGTTTTCTGAAAGAATTTTTTCTGAAAAGTCCTACAAGAGTAGAAAGAACTTTCAGGTGTGTCTGTGAATTCTGTGTCAGCAGGACGAACATAACATTTACCTTTTTTTCGTCCGGAGCGTTCATTTCCATTGGTTCTTTAAGGTAAACAACACAGATTTTCTGGTCTGACGCATCTTTTACAATTGGAGTTCTGGCATGTGGAAGTGCAATACCGTTTCCTACAGCAGTACTCAAGATTTTTTCACGTGCACACAAAGCATTATACACTTGTTCCGATGTCATGCTATCGGGTAAAACAAGCATTTTACTGATTTTTTCGTAAACTTCCTCAGGAGTTTTGCCTTCTACATCCTGAAAAACCCCTCCGTTGTGAATAAGGGGCGAAATATCAAAAGTCTCATCCATATATTATAAATCCTTCTTTTTTTTACCTTTTTTTCGTAATGAGTTTATCAACGGTATTTCAATCATATCGAAGGTGTCCGACATACCGTTGAGGGACGTAATCATATCATCCATTTCTTCTGCGGCCATGGCAGGTGCCATTTCCAGTTCTTCCAGAAAAGCCTGTGTATGATCGACCATCTGGGTAAGAGTAATAAGCTCCTGCTGAGGAAGGTCTTCCAGATCGATTTCGGCGACGCTGATTTTCGCAACCGACATCATAATTCTGGAGAAAAATAAAAGAATTGAGTGCCGGCCCTTTGCGAGGGGGAAATCATTGAAACGATTAAACGTCTTTTTAACTATATCGATTCTTTTTTCCAAGTGCAACATTACGAAATGTGCCTCAAAATCTTCGAATTTCAGAACTGAAGGGTAAACTTTGTGAAAAAGGTTTTCTGCAAAGTCCAGTTTTTCTCCTTTATAAAGCATATCCTTGATATATGAGTCCAGAATATGATCTGCAGAAAGAAGCATAATGCTTGGCATAGGAGCTGCTTTCAGTTCTTCCCGGTTCCAGCTGCCTATATAAGGAACATCTTCGTTGAGACGCCAGATTCTGGATTCAATTCCATAGGCAGAAAAACCAAGCTTGGTGGTATGCATCAAAAAGTCACCGGCGGAACCACAGTTTTCTGTGCAAAGTTTTCCCTGATTTTCAAGGAATAGGAGTGCAAGCTGTTTCTGAATGGATGAAGCAGGACCATGAAGTTCAATCTGGTCCAGCATGCATTCTTCAAATGTAGAGTACCATTCTTCGTTAGCTACATCAGCAAAACTGATTTTCAGGGTTTTATGGGTTTCTTTTTTGATTTTTGTAAAAACGACGCCCTTATCCCAGTCCCCGATCTGGCACAAAATGCGGTCTCCGTATTCAAAACCGGCCTGAAAATAAGGTTCGAGAGAAAAACCTGAAAGGGTTACTTCCTTTGGAAGCCCGTACTGAACCGATGAAAAAGAAAAAGGATCGCAGACCGGGTCATCCAGAATAGTCGGAATGCAATAACCTTCTCCATAGAGTGCGAAAAGATCAAGGGTTGTGTTCATTGAAAGGGTTACGGGGCATTTAGGCACTTTTTTATCGTTAAGAATTATTACCGCATTGCTGGTATGGGTTCCCTGGTCAAAAAAAGGAATGAATCTGTGTCCGATTGTAAAAGCCCCTGCATCTACTTCTTCTCGGGTAGGTTTGAAACTGAAGCAGCGGCCAGTGAAAGCGCCGGCATAAGTAATGAACTGCTGGTTTATGAGAGGAAAAACGCAGTCCGTTGCTGAAAGGGCTGTAGCAACTTCATCAAGAGAAAGCTTTATTTTGTTTTTTTTCAGATAAGTCTGGAATTCCTGAGCCGTAAAAGGTTCCAGTTTGTTTCTCAGGAATGCTGCAGAGATTTCATAAATTGAATCGGTCAAGATAGTCCCTTCGTTTTTTGTATACTATAAATATAACACAATAAAGGAAGAAATTAAACGAAAACAGGCAGTTTGGCAGGATTTTGAGTGTTTTCAGGGATAACCACCGCCAGCAGTTAGTGGTATACTAGTGTGTATAATAAAGGAATGAGGCAGATATGAGATTTTGTACAAAGGGTATTTCAGCATCAAACATGGTACTTCTGCAGAATGAGACAAACTGTATTTATGGTATGGCTCCTGCAGGAAGTCGAGTTTCACTGGATTTCGCTGGTCAGTCATTAGATTGTGTTGTATCAGGATCAGGTGGAGACAGCCTTACTGAATGGAAAATAGAGTTTAACCCGGGCCCTGCCTGTTCCGGCCGTGACCTGATTCTTCGCTGCGAAGACGAGGAAATTATTTTTACCAATGTTGCTGTAGGGGAAGTCTGGATTTGTTCGGGACAGAGCAATATGCAGCTTCAGATGGAACGGCTTAAATATACATATCCTGAAGAATTTACAAAGCCTGAAAATCAGAATATCCGTATGATTACTGTTCCTGTGACTTTCGCTTTTGACGGTCCCAAAGATACAGTTCAGAATCCTGACTGGAAAATTGCCGGACCTGAAACTATGAGCGGAATGAGCGGGACAGCATACTTTTTTGCCCGCCGTCTTACAGAAGAACTTGGAATTCCTGTAGGCGTAATTGCCTGCTGCCAAGGGGGAACACCTGTTACTGCCTGGATGAATGCAGAATCTATGGAAGGCGTGGGAGATTATGTCAGACGCCTTGAAGAATTGAAAGTCCCAGGCTATGTAAGCGGAGTACAGGCTTCAGAAAAAGCGGCCCAGGACCAATGGAATAAAAAGATTTACAGCCTGGATGCCGGAATGGCAGAAAACTGGAAGGACTGGTCAGTAAAACAGGCAGAAGAAGCGGGATGGGGAATCTGTCAGCTTCCGGGTGAAATTGATCTGATAGAAAAGGGCGGAATTGTCTGGTTCAAGAAGGAAATTTCACTTACTGCAGAACAGGTAACATATTTCAACGAAAATGGAGCAAGACTCTGGACCGGAACAATCCGGGACGCTGATACGGCTTACATAAACGGAGTTCAGGTTGGTGTGACTTATTATGTTTACCCTCCGCGCCGGTATGATGTTCCTGCAGGAATTCTGAAAGAAGGAGTGAATACAATTACACTCCGGGTTCAGCAGAATCTTGCAAACCGCAAGATGTATTTCTGGCCGGAAAAACATTACGCTCTTGCCAGCCGGGATGCAAAAGTTATTCCGACTGCAGTCCGAAATGCAGAACAAATTGAAGGCATTTCACCTTTAAAGGAAGGAGAAGTTTTCGATAAGGATGAAATTTCCGGATTATATATTCCTTTGAATGGGGACTGGTTCTGTTGTGCTACGAGCCAGCTGGAAGAATGTCCTCCAACTACTTTCTTTGAATATGAACCACAGGCTCTGTACAATGCCATGCTTTCTCCGTGTTTCACAACTGCTGTCCGGGGCGCCCTCTGGTATCAGGGAGAAAGCAATGACTCTAAGCCTTATGAATATGAAGAACTTCTCTGCCGTATGATGAAGCTGTGGCGTGAAAAGTTTGTGTATTCTCCTGGAAAGAAACTGCCATTTGTTGTAATGCAGCTTCCTTCCTGGGCAGATGATGTGCTTCCTGATTCTTATCCGCTTTCAAGTTCCTGGGCAGAAATCCGGGAAGCCCAGAACGGGGCCTGTGAAAAGTTTGCAGATACCGCTTTGAGTGTTGCAGTTGATGCAGGTGAATGGAATGACCTTCACCCTGAAAAGAAACTGACAGGAGGAAGCCGTGCAGCAGAACAGGCTCTGCGCATTGCCTACGGAAAGGATTATTCCGGATGTGCAAAGATGAACAGCATGGAACTTCATACAGAACGCGGTTATTCAGAAAATGCCGGTGGATTCTGTAAAATTGTTTTCAAAACAGACAAACCGCTTCAGGCTTATGCCGTGGAAAATGGTGCTGCTGATTTTACAAAAGAAATAAAGGAAGTTTACGGATTTGCTTTGTTACTGAAAAACTTCTGGGGAAAGGAATCTGTTCTGGCAGTGTCTGGAGAGATTGTTTCTGAAAACACCGTTCTCCTGACATTACCGAAGCTTCCGCTTTTTACAAAGATTATGGAAATCAGATATCTCTGGGCAAACTGTCCTGAGTCTGTAAATTTTTATGCGGATAAGCTTCCTGTAATGCCTGGAAGAATTAAGCTTTAGCATGGCGGTGGCTCTTACGGGCCGCCCGTTTTTTTTCTGTGATGTAATACAGAGTCGGGATAAGTACAAGCGTAATGATTGTACTTGTAATAAGTCCGCCAACGATTGCCTGCCCCATTGGTGCATAGATTTCTGATCCTTCGCCTTTGGCAACTGCCATTGGAATGTCTCCCAGAAGAGTTGTAAGGGTTGTAATGAGAATCGGCTTGATGCGGGATGCAGACCCGTCTGTTACGCAGGAACGGAGAAGCTGGTCTTCTTCGTCAGCGTTGAGAACAATGTGCCATTCTCCGTCTTTGTCCTGAGTACCTTTTTCTTTTGCCAGTTCCAGGCGCCTTTCATGGCGGAGCTGGTTTACATAATCAACCAGAATGATTCCGTTGTTTACAACGACACCGGAAAGAGAAATAAGCCCCAGAAGTGCAATAAGGTTCATTGTGGAACCGAACATCATTAGCCCTGCAATAACCCCTATAAAACAGAAAGGAATTGTCATCATGATGATGAGAGGCTGCTTGAATCGTTCAAACTGCATAACCATAACTGTGTAAACCAGGAAGATTGCAATAAGAAGGGCTGTAATCATGGGGCCCACCATTCCGCCGATAAGGCTCATGATTCCGCCGGCAGCACTGTCTACATCATTGGGCAGAGGATTTTTGGCCAGGTATTCGCGGACACGCTGTGAAACTCCGCTGGTGTTTTCGCTTTTGAGGGTGGCAGAAACTGTAATGGTTTTTGCTCGGTCCGAGTGGTTGATCTGGGAAACCGATTTTTCTACATAAATGTCAGCCAGGTTTGCAAAGGAAACATCCTGTCCCCGGTCAGTGATGATGTGGACGTTTGCAATGTCATCCAGGGTAATGTCAGAATCTGCAATGTCTGAAATGAGTTTCAGATTGTAGCGTTTTCCGGTACTTGCTTCCTTGTAACGTCCTGCGTCGATTCCCTGGAAGAGAATTGCGGAGGTAATTCCGGCCTGGTAACTGGTAAGTCCCAGGGAACTTAAGTATTCCTGGCTCATATCGATTACCATAGTGCTGGTGTCAAAGTCTGTATCAAGTTTTGCGGTAATTACATCAGGGTCTTTTTCAAGGAATTCCTTGATTCCGCTGGCAGTTTCATAAAGCAGGTCCAGGTCTTCAGAAATAAGGGTCAGACCGTAACCGCCACCGCCTGAAACATAACCGACCAGTTTATCAAATCCACCATTTTCAATGGAAACTTTTGAATCGGGAAGGGCAGCACTCCAGATTTCCTGCATCTGCATGCTTATGTCGTGAACGTCTCTTTTTCGTTCTGAAACAGGAACAAGAATAACATGGGCGTAGGCACATTCCGGGGCAGTCATCGTCATAATGCCTTTATTCTGGCTTCGCCCGATGTAGAAAACAACGTTGTCGATTTCAGGAACATATTTGTAAAGGAGTTCCGTTGCAGTCTTCATCTTGCGTTCTGTGTCTTCAATCCTTGTTCCAACAGGGAAATCTACTGAAAGATAAAAATCTCCTGAGTCGGTGGATGGAATGAAGGCTACACCAAGCTGAGTTGCAATAAAGCCTGAGAAAACAAGAAGTACTACGGCGCATACAAGAACAGAAACCTTGTTGTTCAGTGACCATACAAGGACTTTTCTGTACCACACTTCCAGTTTGTCCATGAGAATATCAAAATGTCTTGGTTTTGCACGGACTTTTGGACCACCTTCTTTGAGAAGTAGTTTAAGAAGGAAAGGAACAACAATTACCGCTACAAGGAAAGAACATCCGATTGCCATAATGATTGTAATGGCAACAGAGTGGAGAATCATTCCGATAAGTCCGTCCAGAAGTGCAATCGGAATGAATACAACCATAGTAGTAGCAACAGAAGCGAAGATAGAAAGTGCAACTTCATCCCATCCTTTGTAAATGGACTGGGTTACCGTATAGAGAGCTTCTCCGGTTTTTGGATTCCTCTGCTTGTAATATCTGTAAATCTGGTCCAACATAACGGAACTTCCGTCTACAACCATACCAAGAGAAATAACCAGACCTGAAAGACTCATAAGGTTGATG
The DNA here is from genome assembly GCA_002315375.1 of Treponema sp. UBA1747. Classification (GTDB taxonomy): domain Bacteria; phylum Spirochaetota; class Spirochaetia; order Treponematales; family Treponemataceae; genus Treponema_D. The sequence goes on from DCHR01000055.1 coordinate 15,229, forward strand.
GAAATTCCGAAAACTTTCAGTCCGATAAAGCTGAAGAGAATACAAAGCGGGATGGAAACCCCGATAGTTAAGGTTGCGCGCCAGTCTGCAAGGAACAGAAGGATAACAAGAATTGCGAAAATGATACCTGCAATTCCGGAAGTTACTACTGTCTTCAGTGATGCAGTTACCTGACGGGCATCATCGGAAACAACGTGAAATGAAACGGCTCCGCCTGATTCTATTTCTTCACGGGCGAGAATTTCTTTTACCTGTTTTACGATTTTTACTGTGTCGCCGTCACTGCGTTTTGTGATGCTTACAATCGTAAGTGGATTTGTTCCGTCATTTACATAATATTCTTCTTTCGGGTATTCAAGTGTAATGTCTGCAACGTCAGAAAGACGGATTACAGTTGACCCGTCAGCAACACCTACAGGAAGATTTTTGATGTCGTCCAGGGAATTGAATCCACCTGCATAGCGGACCTGGATGGCGCGGTTTTCGTGGGTTGCATTTCCTAAAGGCAGGTTTACGTTTCCATAATTCAGAACCTGATAAACCTGAGTAACAGAAATGCCTTTTGAAACCAGGTCATCTGTCCTGAGTTTAACGTTAAGCTGCAGCTCTTTTCCGCCTTCCAGACTGATGGAAGAAACTCCGTCAATTCGGGTTAATTTTGGAATAAGGTCATTGTTTACATATTCAGTAACCCGTCCTGCGTCCTGACCTGCAGCTACGGTAAAGGTAATGACAGGAAGCATTGTGATTCCGCCGACAACGGCAACCGGGTCTCCCTGAATACCTTCCGGCAAACGGTCCTTTATTTCACGAATCCGGTTCCTAAGTTCTTCAAGCTGGTCATAAGGATCAACGCCGTCGGCATAGGTTACTGTAACCCATGAGATGGAACTGTAAGAGGCACTGTCTACGCTTTTAAAATGAGGCAGGGTAACAAATGCATCTTCCATTACTGAGGAAATGTCCTGTTCAACATCTTCTGCTGAAGCTCCCGGATAAACGGTATAGACGATTGCCTGGGGCATGGAAATATCAGTCATAAACTCAAGAGGCATCCGGCTTATTGAAAAGAAGCCGAAAACCACAAGAACAACGAGACACATGGAAATGACAGCAGGATGCTTTACGCTGAATTCTGACAGTTTCATAGTTATTCCAAAACCCGGACTTTTTGTCCGTCGAATACGGAGTTCTGACCATCTGTTATAAAGAAGGAATCTTTATATTCTTCAGGAACTACAAAATTGACGCCGTCATTTGGGGCATCTTTCATATCCAGATATTTGACAGTGTTTGTTTCTTCTATATATAAATAGCAGGATTTATCAAGTTTCTGTGTTGTTACCGGCATAACAGGAACATTTTCGAAACTGTCATATATGGTTTCAACTTTAATGAACATGCCAGGCTTGAATCTGTCTCCCGGGTTTTCAAGACGGCAGACAACCTGGAAGTTTTTGCTTTCAGGTGATATATAAGGTGCAATATTTTCTATTGTGGCAGAGGTTACTGCATCTTCATACATTCCTTTCATTCCCGGTCTGATGACTTTCACCTTTATCTGGTCACGGCGTGTCAGGAAAAGGTCAAAATATTTTTCAGGAACCTTAAGGCGAACAACCAGGTCGTTCATGTCTGCAAGGACTGCCAGAGGCTGTGTGGTTGTTCCGATGGAACCTACTGCCTGGTCGGCGATGAGAATTGTTCCCGAAACAGGAGCTTTTACAATGGTGTAATCCATCTGAAGTTTTGCCAGGTCATACTGGGCTTTTGCTGCATCGAACTGGGCTTTTGAAGAGTCATAGTTCTGCTGGGTTGTAGCTCCTGATTTGTACAGGGTTTCGATTCGTTCAAAAGTTGATTTGTATCCTGAATAGGCAGCCTCTGCCTGAAGGAACTGCTGTCGGTAGGGTGCATCATCTATTTTTGCAATTACAGTATCTTTTTTAACATAATCTCCCGCCCGGGCAGGGTACTCTTTAATGGTTCCGGAAACAAAAGGAACTACGGGAATCATGGCCTTGGCTTCAACGTAGCCGGAGATGGTTATGGACTGTTCAACTGTTCCCGTAACAGGCTTTGCGATTGTTACTGTAGGGATAGGGGCCACATATTCAGTTGTCTTTTTCCCCTTTAAAAGAAATGCAGTAACAATGGCTGCAATAACGAGGGCAGCACAGGTAAGCGAAATAGTTTTTTTGGATATTTTGGACATATTAGTTTAAAAGTAATGATTATATGGAAAAATGGCAACCTTAAAAAACGGGGCGTTGCGGGGGCGAAGCCCCCGCAGAGGGGGTAGCGAAAAACGCGAATGCGGTTGGAGCGAGGGGGAGACGTCCCCCTTTGTAGAATGACATTTATAAGTCAATTCACTATAATATATGA
>DCHR01000021.1 GCA_002315375.1 Treponema sp. UBA1747
CAGCTCGCTGGACTTTCCAAAAAAAATGGGAAAAACTGGACCTGAATGTCCAATTTTTCCCATTCGCAACTTTGCAAATAACCGCTGTTTTGTTATCTGCTAATATTCATAGGATTTTGTGTTCTGTTGTAGGAATACATTTGTCCATTACCTAGAACTTTAGTTTCTAAAGAATCATCATCTATTTTAATAAGAAGGGTGTCCGTATAATTTTCTAACTCAGTTCCGTTTAATGATATCCAAGTTCCATTAGCATCAAGATATTCTTCATATATCATCTTAATTGCATAAGAAGGGTTCTCAGCAAATGAATAATTACCTTTAAATGCAACAATATCAGAAGAATCCTTATTGTAAATTACAAAATAATCTTTGTTAAATTCCATTATCTTTTTATCATTTTCCCAGAATCCAATCAGTTTAGTTTGCTGATTTTGACAACGTAATATAGAGAATGAAAAAAAAACAAGAAGAATAAAGATTGAATATTTATTCAGTTTTTGCATTTGGGTCTGGAATCATCATGAAATTTTGATTAGCTTTAGGTCCATAACACCAAAGAAAAGCTGGCCAGTCAACTAATAAACCAAGGACAATATTTACACCTTTTGCTTCTTTTTGAAGTCCAGTTGTCATAGTTTTATAACCATCTTTTTTCAAAGTAACTGTAGGATCATCCCAGATTGCATTACTTAGTTTTGTGGTTACAGGAGTAGTTCCTATTAATTGTCCATCAACATAGACCTCAGTTTCTTCAACGTCAGCATAAAAGGTAACATTAGTACTTGTTACACAGCTTGTGAGACTAAGCAAAAGAAATACAGAAAGAACAACTGTTAATACCTTCGATTTTAATTTCATTTTTTTCTCCTTTTTCATCGCAAACGAATGTAATGAAGTTTGCGATGAAGTTGCGTAAGTCAACTCAACTTCATGGTATACCATGAAGTTGAAAAAAAATTCCTATTCTTATTTTTTGTAATAACGTTTAATCATCCCAACTAATCGAAGGTCGTTCCTTCTTCTTCGGAATCATCCTCTGTTTTTCTTCTTCAACCTTCTTAATCTGCCAACTCAGTTTTCCTTCCAGCCGCTGCTTATCATAATCATCAAAACTGGTAATTCCATGAGCATCCATATCACTTGCGATTGAACGAAGATCTTCAGCTTTCTTTCCATGGAAGTATTCATTCCAGACTCGTTGTGCATCTTCAAACTTAAGATACAGGTGATTGATGTATTCCTTTACCCGGCCAAACATATCAGAAAGATTTTCTTTCATAGAACGGATTCCATATTTTTCACTTTGATAAAAATCTTTCTCAATTTTATCAATATCCATGTCAGTTCGTTCCATAAAATAATGAGCATCCTCATACTTTCTGTAATTGGTTCGCATAGAATAATAGTCATCAACTATTGTCTTGATTTCCTTCTTACGCTGATCATCCTTTTGTGCTTCTTCTTTAAGTTCAGAAAGCTGGTTCTTTATTTCAGTTTCTTTTACTTCATTTATATCAGCCTGAGCAAAGGTTTCGTCGTGAAGTTCATCAAGGAATTTCTGGCGTTCATTCTGTCTGGCTTCAGTTTTTTCCTGCTGCTTTTTCTGGTTATTCAAAACTTCGTTGACTTTGTTCAGCTGGAGTTCAACCTGATTTTTCTGACTTGTCCATTTGTTAATCTTTTCAAGGTTTTCATCAATCATTTCGACTTTGTCCTGAAAGACTGAAAGTTCTGCAGATTTCTTATCATTTACAGCTTTTTCTTCTGCATTATGTCTGGCATTTTTTTCATTTTCAGTTTTATCAATCTGATTCTGATTTTTGTCTTTCAAGTTCTGTGCAGCATCCCGTTCATTCTTTCTACTTACTTTCTGAAGCTCTTCCATCAGTTTCTGATTTGCTTCCAGAAGCTTGGTATTATCTTCACGGGCTTTGTAAAGCTGGATTGTAACTTCTTCTTCTCGATCCAGTTCAATCTCACGGTCGATTTTGATTCCATAACTTTCAACCATATCAAGAAGATCATTTCTTACGGCTTCTTCCATTTGAATCTGTGCTGTAAGTTTTCCTTTAGTACGGAATCCCATCTCTGCACAGGCTCCTGAAATAGAGGATTGCACACTCATTCCTGACTGCAGTGCTTTTCCAAAATGTTCAACTCGCCAGGGAGTCCAATCTTTCTTTTTCCATTTCTTTTCATCAAACTCAATGCCTTCTTTTTTGCAGCGTTCAATTTCCTGCTGTTTCATTTCCTCACGGAGCTTGTTTTCTTCTTCCTGTTCTTCTTTTGTAAGAGCATGGCAAACCGGAACAAAGTCAAAATGAATATGAACGGAACCAGGAAGTTTTTCCTGTGTTACCGGATGGATTGTAAACTCGTCTGCATGAAGATAGATTCCAACTGCTTTCAGGTTAGGGTAATGTTCAGGCATCCATTCAAGAACAAACTTTTCAAGAATTGCAATTGATGTTTCCGTATCAAGTCGGTTATCTCTTTTTCCAATCTGAAAAATGAATTCATACCAGGGTTTTCTTGAATTGTCTGTGGTACTTTTCTTTTTCATTGAACCGCGTCTCTGGTCTTCCAGAATATGAGTCAGATAGTTTTTAATCTTTCTGTCGTTGCGCTGGGTTTTATTGTATTCTTCCAGTGCTTCACCAAAAATCTGTTCATAACATTTTTCCAAAGAGCCACAATCAAGGTAAGTTTTTGAATATCCATCAAAATCAATATGCTCAAGATCTTCAACCCAGGATTTGTCACGGCGGTTATGCCCAAGTGCTACATCAGGCCGGCATTTTGCAGAACATTTGAAACCTACATGACTTCCGTCTTCCTTAAAGGCTTCTTTTCCGCTTACAGAATATCCTCCTCGTTTAAGCATTCTGTTGATGCCTGCAGTATCATCTTTTGAGTGAACAACTTTTTCAAACTGAAAGAAGTGTTCGTTCTTCTGTTTTGTAGTTCCCACAATTGGATCAGGAGTGTAAGCTGCAGAGTTTAATGGTTTTACCATAAGCTTCCTCCTTTTGAGTTGTTCATATTCTCAATAGCCTGAGCATTTTTCTTTGCAAGATATTCTTCTCTTTCCTTTGGAGAAAGATTTTTCATCATATCTTCTTCAGCTCTGGCTTCCTGATCCTTAGCCTCTGTAAAGATTGTGAATTCTTTTTCAAAATCCAGATAAACTTTTCCACATGGACCGTTTCTGTGTTTTGCCAGAGTAATGTCTCTTTCAAGAAATGGATTTGTGTTTTTATAGCAGGTTAAATCCCGTTCGCCATTCAAAAGAATTACCAGGTCCGCATCCTGTTCAACAGAACCAGAGCCACGAATGTTTGAAAGATTTGGAGAGTTTCCTTCTGCTTCACGGCCAAGCTGACTTAAAGCTACGATTGGAATCTTCAGTTCTCTTGCAAGACTTTTTAATGATTTTGAAACATCACTTACTTTTTCCCAGACAGGTCCATCCCCATCAACAGTAATAAGTCCGATGTAATCGATAAAAATGATTTTTACTCCGTAATGGATTTTCATATGTCGTGCAGATGAAATTAAATTATCAAGGGTGATATTTGAAGTTTCATCAATGTAGAATTTTCTTGATGCATAATAAGCTGTAGCTTCAAAGAGTTTTCGTTTTGTTTCTGTTGAATACCTGCCGCTTCTGATTGTTGATCCGTCAATTCTTGTTCTCTGGGAAATCATACGGGTCATAATCTGGCGCTGGCTCATTTCTGCACTTATAAATCCGCAGGGAACATCCTTTTCCATAAGATTCTGCATCATTGAAATTCCAAGTGCAGTTTTACCAATGGAAGGTCTGGCCCCAATAATGATTACATCTTCTGCCTGGAAACCATCTGTCATTCGGTCCAGAGTAGGGAATCCGACCTTAATACCTTTTTCAATTCCCCAAGTTTCTTCGTTGTATTTAAGATATTCGTTGTACTCTGTAGCAAGTTCTTCAGGAGTCCAGATTTTTGTTGTGCAGGTTGCAGAAGTTATTTTGAAAATATTGTCTTCAACTTCCTTAATGATTTCTGTGTTGTCTGCAGAACCAATCTTCTCAAGATTTGCAGCAAGTGTGGTTTTCAATGCCCGGCTTTGTGCATGGCGGATAATGTTATTCATATAGAAATCAGCATTAGATCCGCCGGCCACTTCTGTCGTAAGATCAGCAATATAAGCTGCGCCACCTGCCTGTTCTATAAGTCCACTGTTCATTAAAACTGTATTGAGTGAACATATATCTGCAGTCACACCAGTTTTATAAAGGTTCAGGATGTAGTCAAAAATCATTCTGTGTTTTGGAATATAAAACATTCCTGATTTAAGTTTTGACATTACATCGCCAATGCATTTGTTATCCATGAGCATGCAGCCTAAAAGAGCCCGTTCAGAGGTTTCATCAAAAAATACTTTATTCATTGCTGCCTCCTTTACGAGTCATAATCTCGTTTAAGGAAAGTCCGCACTGGCATTTTCGGGTAATAAAATCAATGCTCTGAAATTTATGATTACATTCAGGACAAATAACAGTTTCTTCAGGTTCAAAAAGAGTTTTTCTGATATTATCCTGTTCCTTTTTGTATCTGCAGTATTCGTTGATGATGTTCAGATTTCCTGCAGCTTTATAAACATAGTTTGATACGCTTGCGGCATTTTTCCCTTTCTGATTAATCAGCCAGTCTGCATATTCCAAAGGATTTATTCCTCTTTCTT
>DCHR01000029.1 GCA_002315375.1 Treponema sp. UBA1747
TATATTAATAACACGTTGGTTCCTTAGCTCAGGTGGTAGAGCAATGGACTGTTAATCCATGTGTCGCTGGTTCAAACCCAGCAGGAGCCGCTCAAAGGTGTCTAGTTTTAGACACCTTTTTTTATTTTAAACTGTTTTTTTATATCTAATTAAAATGCTGGGTTTGAACACCAAAATGCGCAAATGGCTATAAATGAAGTACTTTTGATGGATTTATAGCTGTTTTTGATTTTTTGCGAAGCAGAAATTATTGAAGTAAGTGCCTGACAGCTATAATTCGGTGGAAAGCTCTACATTTATAGCCATTTCGCGAGCTTTGAGGCCTGAATATGTTTTCGTTTGGGATGAAATGGCTATAAATAACTAAAGCAGGGAGTTTTTATAGCCATTTCATTTATTCTAGCCTGCGAGCTTACTGCGTGAGGGATAGGAGTACCACCGAAGGTGTCCCGAAAGGTGGCTTTCTGCCACCTTGAGTGGATGAGCCGCGTAAGACGGCGAAGTACGGATAGCCCGACGGGGTGGCGGGTGTACCCCTGGCAGACTTGGGGCCCCTTGGGAGGAATAGTGTTCTGTTACGGAGAATAAAACTCCAGATACTGCCGCACCGGCACGCCCACCCCAATGCCCCCATATACCACATCATTATTTTTTTTGATATAATCACCCCATACAAATCATTTTTGAGAGGCCAATATGTCTTTAACAAGTGTTTCGCCGGTTGACGGACGTTACGAAGGAAAAACAAAGTGTCTGCAGGGGTACTTCAGTGAAATGGCACTGATGAAATACCGCATTTACACAGAAATCAATTACCTTATCAAACTGCTTGAAACTCCAATGCTTAAGGAACGCATTACAAAGCCGGTTGATACTGCAAAACTCCGTTCAATTATTGATATTACTGTTGAGGATGCTGAAATTGTAAAAGCATTTGAAACAAAAGGCTACAATGGAACACCTGCTACAAACCACGACGTTAAAGCCATTGAATACTTCATCAAAACCAAGATCAAAGAAATGGGAATGGACGAAATTCTTGAATACGTTCACTTTGCCCTTACTTCGGAAGACATCAACAACATCAGTTACGGTCTTATGATTCGCGACGCTGTAAATGAAGTTGTTCTTCCTGAAATCCTGAAGATTTACGACACACTTTACAAGCTTGCTTACGACAACAAAGACCTTTCAATGCTTGCTCGCACACACGGACAGCCTGCAACTCCGGTGACATTCGGAAAAGAAATCCTGGTGTTTGTAAACCGCATGAAAGAAGAACTGGTTCAGCTTGGAAACATCGACATTCTTCTTAAGCTCAACGGTGCAACAGGCGGCTTCAATGCCCACAACTTTGTTTTCCCTGATTTTGACTGGATTAACTTCAGCCACGAACTTATCAACAGCTTCAACGACAGCATTACTCCGATGGACAATGCTTATATGCACACAAAACCTCTGAAAGTTCGCTTCAATCCAATTACACCACAGATTGAACCACACGATTCTTACCTTCGCGTATTCGATGCTGTAAAACGCATCAACAATATTCTTATCGATTTCTCAATGGACACATGGCGTTACATTTCTGACGGATGGATCAAGCAGCGCACTGTTGCCGGTGAAATCGGTTCTTCAGCAATGCCACATAAAGTTAATCCAATTGACTTTGAAAATGCAGAAGGAAACTTCGGCTTTGCAAACTCAATGTTCGAATTTTTTGTTCGCAAGCTCTGCATCAGCCGTCTCCAGCGCGATCTGACAGACTCAACTGTTGCACGTAACTTTGGTGTAGCTTTCGCTCACTCAATGATTGGTTATGCTTCACTTCAGAAAGGTTTGAGCAAGATTGAAGTTAATGCAGAAAAGATTTCAGACGTTCTTGCAAACACACCGGAAGTTATGGCTGAAGCTTACCAGAACCTGCTCCGTATGAGCGGTGTAGACAAACCTTATGAACGCCTTAAGGAAATTACTCGCGGTAAGAAAGTTTCTATCGAAGACTTCCACAACCTGGCCCGTAACCTGGACGTAAGCGACGAAGTAAAGGCAAGACTTCTTGCTGCAACTCCTTCAAACTACACAGGATTGAGCGGAAAGATTGTAGAACAGTTCGAACCTAAAATTAACTAGGGCGAAAATTTTTATACAAAGGGGGAAGTCTCCCCCTCGCTTCAAAAATAAAACCAGTCTGTCTTCCGACCGACTGTTTTTATTTTTCCCGCTTCCCCCTCTGCGGGGCACATCCCCGCAACGCCCCTGGCTTGCTGAGGCATGCACTCGCGTTGCCGGGCCCCGTTTTCAATTCTCCATTATTTAAATCTGGTTTATGAACCTTAAAAAAGTAAATAATAAAATGAAATCGCCAAAAGTGGCTTTTTTTATTTGCTGTTTTTTATTTCTTTATTTCCAGTTCGGGAACCATAAACTCGGCAGGTATTTTGCATGGGCGGTGATTTGCGGCGCTTACGCAGGCCCAGTCAACATCGGCTTCTACGCAGACTGTCCCGTCTTTTTTTCTCATAATCTGATGGATTCTTCCGCTGATATAACCTGTTTTGGTCATTTCACATTCGATAATCAGTTCATCATCCTGAACTGCCGAGGCCTTGTAGTAAAGGTCTACGTGAGTAACATAAAGAAAAAATCCTGCAGCATAGAATTCTTTGTATTTGAATCCAATCTGATGAAGCATATCCATGCGGGCGTATTCCAGGTAGTTCTGGTAAACAGCATTATTTACGTGATTATATGAGTCAATTTCGTAAGGACGAACGATAAGTGATGTGTAAGTTTTCATGATTTCATAATAGTGATGTAAATTGATTTTGACAATATTTAGAAAAGTGTCATACAAAGAAGCTGGCGAAAATGCCAGCAATCAATTATCCCTGTCCCTTTTGTATGTTTTTCAAACAATTATCTCTGTCCCTTTTGTAAGTACGCGCGACGGGCCTGTCCCTTTTGTAAGTACGCGCGACGGGCCTCTCGGGGAGGACTCCATTGTCATTTGCGTAAGCTTTTTGAAAGTTGAGAAAATGCAGATACAAAAATTAAAATTAACCCCTTTCTGTTTTTATGTTATATTTAACCTATGGCACATTTTAATAAATCAGATTTAAAACGAAATCAGTTTATGCTTAACGGCAAGTTTGTGACAAAAGGTTATGACTGGTGGTGGCATTCTTTCACCGCTATTGATGATGAAACAGGTGAGGAAAAACCTTTCTTTGTAGAGTTTTTTACCTGCAATCCTCTTCTGGCCAGACCTGTTCCAACTTTTGGTCAGCTGCCTCAGAATCAGAAGAATAAAATCAGACCATCATACTTAATGGTAAAAGCCGGAAGCTGGGGGAAAGACAAGCGCCAGCTTCACCGTTTCTTTGCATGGAAGGATGTAAAACTGAATAAGAAAGCTCCTTTTTCTGTAGAAGCCGGCGACTGTTTCTGCAGCGATACAGAACTTCGCGGTTCAATTCATATTTCAGAAGGCCAGTCAAAAAAGCATCCTGAATGGATGTGTAATGACGGAACCATGGAATGGGATCTGAAACTGGAAAAGAAGGTTGCCTTCAATGTAGGTTATGGTGCCGGCGGATTCTTCCGCGCTCTCAAAGCCTTTGAAATGTACTGGCATGCAGAAGGAATGAAAACAATTGTTTCAGGAACTGTTAAATTTCAGGGGCGGACTTATACTGTAAAACCTGAATGTTCTTATGGATATGCCGACAAAAACTGGGGAAGCAATTTTACAAGTCCCTGGGTATGGCTTTCTTCAAATAATCTGACAAGTAATATCACAGGAAAGAAACTGGAAGATTCTGTTTTTGATATTGGCGGCGGATGTCCGAAAGTTTTCGGCATTCCTTTGAAGAGAAAACTTCTGAGCGCTTTCTGGTATGAAGGAAAACCTTACGAATATAACTTTTCAAAATTCTGGACTCACACGAAAACAAAGTTCAGCTTCCGCGAAGAATATCAGGAAGTAATCTGGAACGTTGAACAGTCAAACCGGAATTCTGTTATGGTGACAGAAATGCACTGTCTGAAAAAAGATATGCTCTTTGTAAATTACGAATCTCCTGACGGAAAGAAGCGTCATAACGAGTTATGGAATGGCGGTAATGGATGGGGAAATGTTAAGCTTTATAAAAAGAACCGCAAAGCAGAAAACGGCCGTGAACTCATAGATGATATTGATGTGAAAAATGTCGGTTGTGAATACGGCGAATACTGTTAATTGATAATTGTGAAACTTGAAAGAACTGAATATTGGGATGGAAATAAATAATGTTTGCTGTTGAGTTTGTTCTGGGGAATTTATTCATTATTTATACAGTGATTCTGCATATTCTTTCGCCGGGAACTTTTCTGGATATACTTACTTCTTTCTCCAATATCTGGGCAGTATCAGGAATCTGTCTGATTGTCTTTTCTGTTTACCGCATCAAGCACGGTTATTCTTTCTGGAGCCGCATTCAGAAAAAGTGGAAAAGGGTGATTGTTGGTTTCGCCGGTGTCTGCGGATTAATTGCTGCAATCAACCTGTTCTTTATTCTGACACCTAAAATCCTGCACCAGGAAAAAATAGACAGCCAAAGTCAAATTGAATCAGAAATGGTTTCTGAAAAAAATCCTGATGAAGCTTTTTTTTCTGGGCGTACATTTGTATTTCTTCTTGGCGGCGGAATTGATAAAAATGGAAAACTTCCGAATCCTGTTTTGTGGCGTATTCAGAAAGCTGCTGATTACATGAAACAGAATCCCGAAGCAGTCTGTGTTGTCACGGGCGGTACTTTGAAGTGGCTGCCTTATCCTGAAGCGCCTGAACTTAAAAGGCAGCTTGTCCGCAGGGGAATTTCAGAAGACCGGATTCTTGTTGAAGATCAGGCACAGGATACGATAGAAAATCTACAGCTTGGAGTTAAATTGTTTTCTGAAACTTATGGACTGGAAATAAAAGATATTCTGGAAAGTCCGGTAATTCTGGTTTCCAGCCGGTATCACTTAAGAAGAGCTCAGAGACTGGCCCGACGCATAGGGTTTGAAAAAGTTACGGGGCTTGGTGCACGGACACCGGTATTTCATATTCCTATGTCATATTTACGGGAAATATGTGCTTATGTTAAACTGAATGCAAGAATACTTCTTACAGGAAAACCAGTCAGGTTAGAATAAATATGGAAGAACGAATTACAAATATAGAAATCAAACTGGCTTACATGGAAGACTTTATGAATCAGATTCAGGAAGTTGCAGTAAAGCAGGCAGAAGAAATTGAAAAACTGAAGCACGACAATCAGATCCTTTCCCAGAAACTGAAGGATGTTTACGAAAACATGGAAGGTGACATTCCTAACAGAAAACCTCCACATTATTAATTTGGAGATATTGAGATTTATACATAGCTGCTGCTCTTCATGAGCGGCAGTTTTTATTTCATCATCGGCTTACACTTTTACTTTTTCTGTCAAAATGTTAAATTATTTTCATGAATACATTGGTAGCATTGTGCGCAGTTGGCGCTGAAAAAATTCTTGGGAATGAAATAAAACATCTGGGCTATAAGCTTGCCGGAAACAGACCTGGCCGCGTTACTTTTATTGGTGACGATGATGCTTTGTTCCGCACAAATCTTTGTCTGCGCACTGCAGACCGCGTTTATCTTCAGATGGCGGAATACAATGCTTCGAATTTTGATGAGCTTTATGACGGCTGCTATGAAATTCCATGGCAGGATTTTTTAAAAAAAGATTCCCGCGTTGTAATCGATAAAGTTCGTGTTTACAAAAGCAGACTTAATTCGGAACATTCCATTCAGGGAATGATCCAGAAAGCCATTTATTCAAAGCTTGGTGATGTATGGCATATCAGGTCCATGCCTGAAACAGGTGAGCAGGTTGATGTACGTGTTTATATGGACGAAGATAAAGCGCTGATTCTTCTGGACCTTTCTGGACTTCCTCTTCACAAACGTGGTTACCGTACTGACGGTGGTATTGCACCTCTTCGTGAAACAACAGCAGCTATTCTTCTGCAGGAAATGATGTGGCGCCGCAAGACACCGCTTCATGATCCTTTCTGCGGTTCGGGAACAATTCCAATTGAAGCCACTCTTTATGCCTTTAATATTGCACCTGGATTCGGCCGCCGCTTTGCTCTGGAAAATCTTCCGATTTTTGATGCCCGCCGTGCAGAAGAACTTAAACGTGCAGAAGCAGAACTTATCAGAACTGATGTCGAAGTAAGAATAACAGGAAGTGACATTGATCCTGCAGCAGTAAACCGCGCAAAGAAAAATGCGGAATATGCTTGTGTAATGGCAGGGCGTGCTCTTCATATGATAGATAAAAGCTTCCATGTGCCGCGTCCTGATTTTATTCAGTCTGATTTTGCTGACCTGGCTGCTCCATATGAAAGCGGACTTCTTTTGTGTAATCCACCATACGGTGAACGTCTTCTTAATGAAGAAGAAACCCGCGAGCTTTATAAAAACATGAGCAGCCTTTGGACGGAATTCCCGGGCTGGGATCTTGGAATTATTACGGCAGCAGAATTCTTTGAAGAAAGTTTTGAGCACAAGGCAAATGTAATCAAAGCACTTAAGGCCGGAAATCTGGATACAAAATTCTACGAGTTCAAACGCGGCGAAACTGTCCGTAAAGACGGAGAAGACCGCAGAGTGGACCGTCCTCAGCGCAGGAATAATTATTCTGAAAATAAAAACAGACGTCCTCATAACGGACCGGAAAAATTCTAATAGAGAGAGAAATAAAAAATGGCAATTGTAGTAGAACACGAAAAAAGAAAACAGGAAATCCTTCAGAAATCTCTGGATGTTTTTATTGATGAAGGTTATGAAGATGTTACCTTTCAGAAAATTGCAGACCGCTGTGGAATTACAAGAACAACCCTGTATATTTATTTCCGCAATAAAAATGAAATTTTTCTCTGGAGTATTAAACAGCTTCTTACAGGTGTTGAACTTGCAATTGAAGAAATTCTGAATGACCCTTCAAATAATGCCGAACAGACACTTCGAAAAACTCTGGATGTTCTTATTGATGCCATTCAGGAAAACCGCAAGCTTTTCCATGTTCTTCAGATTTATTTGATTCAGCTTGAGAAAAGCGGCGAAAGTGCAAATGATCGTGTTAATCACCGGGTTATCAGAATCCGTCATGTTTTGAATCATATTCTTATTCTTGGAATTAAAAACCATGAATTCAAAGATCTGAATGTACGCAATATGAACGAGCTGCTTTATAACCTTGTTGAATCAGCAATTTTCAGAATGACCGTTCTTGCGCAGAAAAATGTAGATATAATAAAAGATTCAATTAAACTTGCGATTGATGGGTTTCTTGTCGATAAATAATTAAGGGGCAAATTATGACATTACTTACACCACATATTCTTCTGGACGGACTTTCGGATATTTTTTCTAAAACCGAATTATTTAAAGAAAAAGATGTGGATTTGTTTTTAATCGCAAATGAAAAAGCCGGTGGATTCACACAGACAAAAGAGTCTGAAAAAAATCATGCAGTTCTGGAAAAACACCTGGCCGGAATAAAAGAAAATCAGGTAACTGTTCATTCAATTAATAAAAAGCTTCTGATTACAGAAAGAAAAAATCACGGAGAAGAACTGGTTCGTGAAATTGCTGCTGGTGTTAATGGTGCAGAAAATTCCCTGACTCTCGTTGTTTCTGCAGGAGGAGATGGAACTTCTCTTGAAGTTCAAACCGGTCTTATCAAATGGGCCCTTCAGTCTGAAGAAAATGCTTCTGTTGTCCGGAATAAAATTGTAGTTTTCAGACTGCCTCTTGGTACCGGAAATGACGGAACAGACGGTCATGTTTTTGAAGAATCTTTGAACAGACTTTATAAACCTTTGCATTTTGCAAATTCCCGTGCAGTAAAATTTTCCGTAAATAGGGAAGTAACTGAGGAAGGAATTCGCGAAGCCGGAAAAAATCCATGCGATTACGGGGACGTAAATGACAAGGCCCCGTGGTATGCATTCAATATTGCTGGCGTTGGACTGGATGCATTTGTCTGCTGGAAAACCAATGAAGAAAAAACAAAGCATCCTGGAAATCATTATCAGCTGATGGTCGATTTTGCCACACTGCATTACAACAAACAGTTTCCTCCAAAGCCTGCAGAAATAAGTCTCTATGAAGGAGAGACTCTTGTTGAAAAAATAAACACTGCTTTTGAAATGGTTGCATTCGGTGCTTCCGGACACCGTACTTTCGGAAGCGGAAAAAAGATTTTCCCTGATTCTGAGAATATTTCCATTGTTCGGAAGCTTGATGTATTTACTATGGTCAGCAGAAATTATCAGCTGTCAGACGGCACTTATGTTCAGACAAAGCTTGGAAAAACTTACAAGGGAACAAAGATGGTTATTGAATACGATTCCCCAATCATCTGTGAACTGGATGGAGAAACTCATCTTCTGCTGAAAGAAAATTTCCCTGTTACAATGGAATTAACAGAACCTTATATCCAGATACTTGAATGTGATGATCTTGCGTATGATCATGGTACAGTAAGGAAATAACAGAAAAAAGTTTACCAGTTCTGGGTAAAGAAGAATCCGAAAACAGGGCTGCTTTCGGAAGTATCGTAACCTGTATACAGTTCGAGATTAAGGAGTGACTTGTTATAGAGAATTATCTGCGGTCTCATAAATATACCGAAGGTATGTTCAAGGGTCTGTGAGAACGAAAGCAAGTCGTAATAAATACCCATTCTGACTTTTTCAATCTTGATATTATTCGTAGCTTTAAGCGGCTTCTCACGGAAAAACCAGAAAGCCTCCATCTGTGTCAGATTCAGGTATGTAGATTTTGTTTGTTCCGGTTTATCTGAAGGACAGTTGCCGCGGTAGCTGTCATTTTTATTCAGTGCAATTCCTTTTCCGTTGGTCTGGTAGCGGAAGGATTCAGAAAACTTCAGCCCTATATTTGCACTGGTGAAAGAATCCATAGAAAGTTTTCCACCATAACCGATGTTGTGAATAGGGTTATTGTTCAGTTCTTCTTCGAAGCAATATATGAAAGGATTGAAAATATAAGAGTAGGTCTGATGATTTCGGTTATAAAATTCTAATCCGCCGCGGAGAAGATATTTCTGTTCGAGCTCTTCATTTTTTTCAAAATGGAAAACCATTTCTCCTGTAATGTAAGGACGGATGCTAAAGAAGTTCTGAAAATGGAATGTTTTTTTATTTTCCAGTCCCAGAATAATGTCCTGCTCCGAGATTTCTGAAATGACTGAATCAGAAAGAGAAAAAGATGAAAAATCTGAAAAAAGAATCGTTTTTATTTTTGGAAGAAGATTGTTGTCTGGTCCCCAGAAAGTGTAAAAGTTTGTGCGGATACCGGTGCGGATATAAAAGGCGCGGAAATCGTAGAAGGTATATAATCCTTCGGAAAATTTTTCCGAGAAATAAAAATCATTCATTTCTACGTAAGGCGCATTTTCTGTATCTTCAGGATGTTCATTCAGAGTTTTCAGATAAAGTTCAAGCTGTTTACTGATAGATGTACAGGCTTCATCAACTCCAGAGTGGCGCAGTTTCCGCATGAATTCAAAACCAGGTTTGTCATTAAGGAATTTTGACAGGCTTCCTGTATAAGGAGAAGGGTGGGTTTCAAGATAAAAACTTGTAGTTGCTTCCCCGATAACAATTATATTGCTGATATCTGAATGATTGTTGAATGAAATGTCTTCCAGGTCTGTCCGAATCCAGGCATAAGGACTTGCAAAAAGTCTGTTCTGAATATTCTGGTTCTGCGCATTTGCCAGGGGATTACTGATAAATTTTACGGAGCGGGTCATGTTCATTTTGGGTGAATATGATGCGGTTGAAACAATCAGGTTATGGCTGTAATGCTCGGCAATATTCAGCGAAAGAATATCAAGATCATTACTGTCTTCCAGATGTACAACCATTCGGTCGTTCTGGCTGACATTAACAGGTTCCATCATGTAGCTCATTGCAAAGATCATTCTCATAATGTCTGAAATGTTGCCTTCTGTATAAACGGTCTGGCGTTTTGTAACTGTATCCAGTGTCGGAATGATTATAGGGATAGCAGTATCCTTTATATCAAATGATTCTCCGTTAAAAAGATCAGAAATAAAAGCATCAAAATACTGGGAATAAAGGTTTCCGCTAAGGTCAGGTTTTACCGTTCTGTAGAAGGAAGTCAGGTCTGCCTTAGAAACAATCATTTCAATGTCGTCAGGAGAAAAACCTGATGCGTAAAGAATTCCGATAATGGCACCTACAGAATTGGCAACGATAAAATCAGGTTTAATGTCGGCTTTTTCCAGGGCTCTGAGAACGCCGATATGGGAATAGGCACGGACAGAACTGCCGCACAAAACAAGCCCTACAGAATCCATATCCTTAGGGTCTGAAGTGAGACTGTATGTCAGGCTGTCTTCATTTGCAAAAAGAAGTGAACAAGAGAAAAATAAAATGCAGAAAAAGGCTGTAAGTGATTTTCTGTTATTCATTTTTCACGTTATTTTTTCCAGTAAGCGGGCAGGAAGAAAATGACCATTGTATAAAGTTCCAGGCGGCCTGCCAGCATGGCAAAACAATACCACCATTTCAAGAAATCAGGAAGGAAACTGTAAGTGTTGCTTGGTCCCAGCTGACCAAAAGCAGGTCCTACATTTCCAACCATTGAAAGTGCTCCAGTGAAGGCACTGATTAAATCGAGATTTCCGAAACAACCGATGAAGGTTGTTATTGCAATAAGCAGCAGGTAAACAAAGACGAAGGCTGCGACATTGAAAACAACATCCTTGCGTCCAGGTTTTCCGTTAAGGCGGACAGTAAAAATTCCATGAGGATGAAGCATGCGGCGGATTTCGTTTCCGGCCTGTTTGAAAAGAACGACCCAGCGGATTACTTTAATACCGCCGGAGGTTGAACCTGAACAGCCGCCAATGAAGAAAACAATGAAGCAGAAGAATTGAGCCGGTACCGGCCATAAGGTAAAGTCTGAAGTTCCGAATCCTGTAGTTGAAATCAGTGATGCAATCTGAAAGGAACCGTAACGTAAAGCAGTAAGGAAATGAGGATACTTTGGAAGAAGGCAAAGGGATGCTGAAAGAACCAGGAAGCAGAAAACTCCCAGGTAGCTTTTGAATTCAGAGTTCGTTTTTATTTCTTCAGGTTTACGTGCAATCACATAATAAAAGAGACTGAAGTTGATTCCAGCCAGGAACATGAAAACAGTGATTGTAATATCAATTGCGGCAGAATTAAAATAGGCAATGCTTGTGTTTTTGGTTGAAAAGCCGCCTGTTCCCAGTGTACTGAAGGCATGGGCGAAAGCATCAAACCAGTTCATTCCGAAAACTTTCAGAAGAATTGTTTCTATTAACGTGAAGGTCAGATAGATAATCCAGAGTACTTTTGCTGTAGTGGTTATTTTGGCTGTAATCTTCCCTTTTTCGGGACCGGTGGTTTCTGCTTTAATAAGCTGGAATCCGCCAACTCCCAGAAGCGGAAGAAGGGCAACAGTAAGGGTAACGATTCCCATACCGCCAAGCCAGTGGGTTAAGCAGCGCCACATGTTGATGGCATGAGGAAGGGATTCAACATCATCAATTACGGTTGCACCTGAGGTAGTGAAACCTGAAATACTTTCGAATATTGCGTTTGTAAAGGAAAGTCCGCATCCAGAAAAGAAAAGTGGCATGGCTCCCATAATACTGGCAGAAATCCAGGCGCCGGCAACAACAACAAAGGTGCTCCTGATGGAAAGGTTTATTTTCCTGTTCCGGAAAGGAAAAAAGAAAATCAGGAAAAGTAGAAAACTGACTCCCATTGGAATTGCAAAGGCCGGAATAACGGAATACTCGGCATAAATAAGAGCAACAGAAACGGGAATAATAAAAGTAAGGCCTACAATAGCCAGAAGAATCGAAATAATTCTGAAAAAATCTATAACTTTCATAAAAACGCTATTTATAATACTATTCTTTCTATGAATAATTCTCAATACACACCTGAAGAACCTATTTCTTCCATTGCAACAGCCCTTGCACCGGCAGCTTTAGGCATTGTCCGCGTTTCCGGAAAAAATTCCATTGAACTGGTAAGCAGAGTTTTTTCAGCTCCAAAGAGACTTCTGGAAGCTGCCGGAAATACAATTGTTTACGGCTGGATAAAGGATGGTGATTCACTGGTGGATGAAGTTATGGTTGCTGTTTACCGCGCTCCCAGAAGCTTTACCGGTGAAGATATGTGTGAGATATTCTGTCACGGAGGACCGGCTGTTGTAACTGCGGTCCAGGCCCTTATGCTGAAAAGCGGTTTCCGTCAGGCTGAAAGAGGCGAGTATACTTTCCGCGCCTATATAAACGGTAAAACTGATCTGACAAAAGCCGAAGCTGTAAAGGAAATCATTGATTCCCACACAGATGCTTCCCGCGGTCGTGCTGCAGGACGCCTGGCAGGTTCTCTTTATGAAGAAATAGATTCAATTAAAAAACTGATTATCGATACTCTGGCCGCCATTGAAGTGGAAATTGAATATCCTGAGGATGAAGAAACAATTGCAGATGCCTTTGATTCTTCTGATATTCGGACTGCAAGGGACAGACTTGCAGCCCTGGCTGATTCCTGGAAGGGTGAAAAACTTTATCAGGATGGTGCCAGAGTTGTATTGTGCGGACGCACAAATGCAGGAAAATCTTCTCTTTTTAATGCAATTTTAAAGGAAGAAAGAGCCATTGTTTCTGATATTGAGGGAACAACCCGCGATTTCCTGGAATCCTGGGCAAGTTTTGACGGAATTCCTGTCCGGCTTTTTGATACAGCAGGACTTCGCGAAACTGAAGATGTAATTGAAGCCCAGGGCGTGGAAATTTCCAGAAATCTTTCTACTGATGCCGATGTAGTTCTTTATCTTATTGATTCAAATACGGGATTTACCGAAGAAGACGGGGTTTTTCTTGAAAACTGTAAGGAACCGGTTCTGATTGTCTGGACAAAAAGCGAAGTTTATGGTGAAAAAAAGGGACAGACCCCTGTTTCTGCGGAAAAAATCCCTGATTTACGGGGACAGGTTTCAATCAGTTCCAGAAAGGGAACCGGATTTGATGTTCTTTATAAAACTGTAAAAGAAGTACTGACAAGCGGGCTTTCAACAGAACGTACTCAGGCAGGTCTTGGTTCAGAACGTCAGAAGGAAGCTGTAATTGAAGCCCTGGAATGCGTGGAACATGCCCTGATTTCTGCTGAAGATAATTACACTCTGGATGCTGTGGTTCAGGATCTTGAAGACTGTCTGGATGCACTGGGCGTTGTTACAGGGGATGTTACTCCGGATGACGTACTTGGCAGCATTTTTGCCAATTTCTGCGTAGGAAAATAGTCTGAAAAATCCACAGTTCGTGGAATATTTACTTAAAATCGCCTCAAATTAGAATATCTGTAGAATAAGTATCTTTACTCTCCATAATTAGTTGATATACTAAGGTCATATTCAACGGTCTGAATAGTTTTTTGGAGGTAAAAAATGACAGTATTTTCAGAAACATTACAATCACTTAGAAAAGAAAAGAAACTTACCCAGAACGGGCTTGCAGAACAGCTGGGAGTAAGTCCCCAGGCAGTTTCAAAATGGGAAAACGGAAGTTATCCTGACGCAGATTTTATTCCTCATATTGCAGATTTTTTTGAAGTTTCTATAGATCAGCTTTACGGCCGTGAAAAGAAAAAGCTTTCTATGGAAGAAGAAATCTACGAAAGCATCTCAAAAGAGTTCGGCTGGAATGACAAAGAAAAACAGAAAGTTTATTTTGACCGTGTTCTGGAGTTTTTCTGGGCTTCTTTCAACGGCTGTTTTACCTGGAAAACAGAATATCAGAAAAAACCTGTTCGGGAAGATACTGCCTGCGGAAGCGTTCTCATAACAACAGAAGGACTGGTTTTCCAGAGCAACCGGAAAATCTGCGAGTGCGGCTTTGTTCTGAAACGTCCTCCTGAAGGTTTCGGGACTTTGTTTTCAGAGAAAGAGAGACTTGCAGGTCTTTTTTATTTTTTGAGCGACCAGAATAATTTGAAGATTCTGGAATTCATGTTTTCTTTGCGGGAAGCAGAGGCCGTAAAGAGCAGTGTAGTGGCAGCAAAACTTGGGCTGGAAAAGGAAGCAGTTGAAAAATCCCTGGATATTCTTATCAGCTATTCACAGTGGGCAGGAGCTTTTGACTGTATCCGGATTATGGATGACGGAGAAAAGAGCGAAAAAGCTTATACCATTAATCTTGGGAATGCTTCAAATTTCCTGTTTCTTCTGGCAATGGCACAGTTTATTAATCATCCGACAACAAGTTTTGAGCCTCTTACAATTCAAATGGACAGCAAGAAAGAGGCTCTGGTAAATCTGGTTCAGAGATAATTTTCAAAACAGGGAGAGAAAATGAAAAACGAAGAAAACAAAACCCCGTATCACAACGAGTACGGGCTCTGGTCAAATGCCGGCTTTATGCTGAAGGCTGCATGGAAATACAACAAGATGATTTATTTCCTTGTTCTTCTCAGCGTTCTTTTTTCACCGGTTTCAAAATACATGTGGTCTTTCGTAAGCAAGTTTGTAATCGATCTGGCAAGCGGAACTGTAGTTCTGCCTGTGAAACAGATTCTTTTTATTGCAGGAGGAATTTGTGTCCTGCTGATTGTTACGGAAATTCTGGAGATTTATACAGGAAATGACAGATGGTGGCGCGAAACCTTTGTGCGCATAAGACTTATGAGCATAAAGAATTCTCTGGCTATGAAAATGGATTTTGCAAACCTGGAGAATCCTGAAGTTCTGGACTGTTTCCAGAAAGCCAATAATTCCTGTTCAGGAGATGCCAGCGGAATTGAAGCGCTTTTAAAAGAACTTCTGAATTTCGTAATCAACCTTTCGGGGCTTGCCGCCGGTCTTGCAATTATGGCCACTCTGAATGTCTGGATTGTAGTTATTATGGTTGGCCTTACTGTTTTTCAGGCCTTCATAAGTAACCGCATAAACAAAAAAGCAAAAAAAGAAGTCTGGGATATTCTTGCTCCCTGGTGGAGAAAAAACGGCTACATGAGCAGGATTTCAACTGACTTTTCAGCGGCCAAAGATATAAGGATGTTTTCTTTGAAAAACTGGATTCTGGATAAATACAGAGTCCTGAATAAAGAGCGTCTTCTTTTGCAGAAAAAAAATGAAAAATTATGGGCACTGGTTTCAGTGCTGGGCTGCTTTACCTGGCTGCTAAGTGAAACGGCAATTTACATCTGGCTTCTGAAAAGAGTGGTGGATGGAACAATGACTGTCGGTAATTTTTCCATGTATCTGAGTTCTGCAGGAATTTTCTTTCAGAGTGCAGGCAAGGTTTCTTTTGCAATTACCACTCTTCTTGCCAGAAGCCGTGAAGCAGATGATTTCAGAAGCTTCCTGGATTATGCACAGAACGAATGGGGGGCTTCAGATAACGAAGGCATTTCTGTTCCAAAATACGAGAAATATGAATTTGTCTTTGAAAATGTTTCCTTCAAATACCCGAAAGCCGAAAACTATGCCCTGAAAAATATGAACATAACAATTAAAGGTGGCGAACGACTTGCAGTTGTTGGTTTGAACGGAGCCGGGAAATCTACTTTCATCAAACTTCTTTTGCGCCTTTATAAACCTACAGAGGGACGCATTCTGTTGAATGGAACAGATATTCAGGCTTATAACCGGGAATCTTATTTCGATGTTTTTGCTCCGCTTTTCCAGGAAGTTTCAATTTTTGCTTTCTCCATGGGAGTAAATGTTTCAATGAAACGTCCGGACCTGACTGACAATGAACTGGCTGAAGCTGCACTGCGGAATGCAGGCCTTTCAGAAAAACTGGATTCCCTTGAAAAAGGAATTGATACTCAGCTTCTGAAAGTAATTTACGATGATGGAACAGATCTGTCAGGCGGCGAAAAACAGAAACTTGCCCTGGCCCGTGCTCTGTATAAACAGAGTCCCGTTGTTGTTCTGGATGAACCGACAGCGGCTCTGGATGCAATTGCAGAAAGCAGACTGTATCAGAATTTTGACAGACTTATTGGCGGTAAGACAGCAGTTTACATCAGTCACCGTTTGAGTTCTACCCAGTTCTGTAACAATGTGGCCATGTTCAAGGATGGAGAAATGATTGAGTACGGAACACACAACAGTCTTCTGGAAGCCGGCGGTGAATATGCAGAAATGTGGCGTGTTCAGAGTCAGTACTACAAAGAAAATTAATCGGGGAGCTGAGTTTTATGAATATTAATATTAAGAGAACAATAAAATATGTGTCGGGAACAATTCTGAAAGAGAAACCCTTTCTGTTATTTGTTTACTTTCTGAAGTTTTTATGTCAGCTTGCAATACTGGTTCAGGTTGTCATTATCCCGAAATTTCTGATTGATGAAATTGTTTTGATTACGCAGAAAACAGATGTGGAAGTTCATTTGAAAAATGCAGTTTTTTACGTTCTGTTAACTCTGGCAATCAATTTCAGCCGGGATTTAATCAATGCCCTCTGTGACCATTACAAGAGTTATACCAATGAATATTTCAATCAGTTCTGCAGGCTTCAGGTTTCGGGAAAATCTCTTTCAATGGATTTTGAAGAAACAGAAAACCCAGAAACTTTGAACAAACTGAATATGGCTCAGGAAGGAATCGACTGGTATTCAGGCGGAATAATCGGAATCAGTGACCAGTTTTTCACCATGGTTTCTGCTGTTCTTTCCTGTGTAACAATTTCCGGGCTTATTATCTGGAAATGTCCGGTGCTTCTGCCGCTTCAGATTATCTGTGTTATTTTGAGCGCAGTAATAAACGGAAAGGCAAATTCCATTGAGGTAAAATATTTTGATCAGATGGCAAAAGTTAATCGTATGTTCGGTTATTATTTCTGGTCTTTTATTGATCCTAAGTTTGGAAAAGATATTCGTCTTTATAATGCAGAAAATCTTCTTATCGATAAGTCAGATAAGTTTAATGATGAAATCTGTGACATGTTTTATTTGCGTTCAGTAGAGCAGCGCAGATGGTGGTATCTGAGTACTGGTATTGGTGTTGTAAGAAACATTATCACCAACGGTTACATCTGCTGGAAAGCCATTATGAAAGTTTTTTCAATAGGTGAAATCAGTATGATGCTCAGTGCTTTCGGAAACTTTTATCAGAATATCTGGCAGATAATCTGGAGCAGCCAGGAACTGACAAAACGCAGCCATTACTTTGTAAAGTTTCTGGACTTCCTGGATCTGCCTGAAACAAAACAGAAGGGGACAGACCCTGTTACTGGAAATAATCATGAAATTGAATTCCGTCATGTTTACTTCAAATACCCTAGAAGCGAGAATTTTGTCCTGGAAGATGTAAACATTAAAATCAAATCAGGGGAACACCTTTCTGTTGTTGGCTTGAATGGAGCGGGAAAAACTACTTTCATAAAACTTCTCTGCAGACTATATGATGTGACTGACGGCGAGATTCTTATCGATGGAAAGAACATAAAAGATTACGATGAAGAAGAATACAAAAAACTCTTCAGTGTAGTTTTCCAGGATTTCAAAATCTTTGCTTTCAGTATCAGGGAAAATATTGCTCTGGCACAAAGTCAGGATTCTTCTGAAGAAAAGGGTCGGGATGAAAAACTTGAATCCATTCTGAAACAGACAGGTCTCTATGAGGATGTTCAGAAGCTGGAATCCAAAATGGATACGCCGCTTTCAAAACAGTATGAAAAAGGCGGAATAGAATTCAGCGGGGGACAGCAGCAGAAAACTGCCATAAGCCGTGCTCTATACAGAAACAGTCCTATTGTTATTCTGGATGAACCAACAGCGGCTCTGGATCCTGTTGCTGAATATGAAATTTACCGCCAGTTCAATACTCTGGTAGGCGGGAAAACTGCCGTGTATATTTCACACCGCTTAAGTTCCTGCAAGTTCTGCGACAAGATTGCTGTTTTCAGTGAAGGCACAATAAAGGAATACGGAAGTCATGATGAACTTGTAAAGCGAAGCGGCGGTATTTATGCAGAAATGTTTGCAGAGCAGGCTAAGTATTATGCCTAGGGAATTTACGGAGAAACTGGAAATATTTTATGGCAGACACCCAAAAATTGTAAAATTCAAATTAAAATTTGCTTTATGAAAACAATGAGATTATAATATCTCTATTATCTCCAAGTTGTTTTAGATGAATTATAATTACTTTTATGAAATAGCTGCTGCCATAATATGTCTGGTTATTTTTTCAGATATATTATACAAGCGGCAGTTTTTCCGAAAGGATGTAAAGTTTTTCATTAATGTTGTGGTCACACAGGGAATCCTTTCAGTCGTTGATTTAGTATCTTGCCTTCTCCTTGATAATGCCCAGCGGGTTCCTTACTGGCTCAATATGCTGTTTATTGTGCTTTATTTTGTACTGCAGCCGATCCTTCTGTATTGTTTTGTTGCATTTATCTGTTCTTTTCCTGAAATCCAGAAAACCCGGTTCAAGGTATTCAAGGCTGTTGCTGCAGTTATTTTCCTTGCAGATATAATCATCGGAATTACTTCAGATTATACAGGCTGGTATTTTGTTTTCCATAAATCAGACCTTGTATATCGGCACGGAATACACAGAGTCCTTGGATATCATTTTTATTATGCGGCTTGTCTGCTGGTATTAAACTTCCTCATTGAAAACCGTTATTCATTTTTGCGTCGTGAAAGAACGGTTGTGGTATTAGGAGGTTTAATAATTGCAGTGTCCGTTCTGGCACAAAGTATTTATCATCTTTCACTTATTACCGGTCTTGGAACCTCCATAGCAATTCTTCTGATTTACATTACTATGGAAAATCCCAATTCCTTTATTGACCGTCGAACTGAAATCAGTAATTCAGATGCACTAAGACTTTATGTTAACCGTTGGGAGCCGGATCGGCACAGATACGCAATTTACACTATTAAACTTTCACATTTTGATACACTGGAAAAATCTTTGGGGTTTGAGAAAGTAAATGAACTTGTCCTCCGAATATCCCGATGGCTCGAAGAGGATTTGAAATTCAAGAACCGGATTTTCCGCCTGAGTGAAGACAACCTGGTCCTGGTTGCAAAAGGAACAAAAGAAGATTTTCTACCAAGTGCAGAATTGATTGAGGAACAGTTTAAGAAATCATGGATCCTTCGTGGCGGCATACAGGTTCCTGTTGAAATGAAAGCGGTCCTTTGCGAATACCCGACTCATTTTCAGAATTTCTCTTCTTTCCTGAACCTGAAAGAATTTTTGATGAAGATTCCGGATAAATCAAATCTTATCCTTGCAGACAATAAAGTGATGGAACGGAAAAAGCGTTTTAATGATGTTGAAGAAGCTGTTCGTCGTGCCGTTGAAAACGAAACTCTGGATGTTTACTATCAGCCGATATATGATGCAAAGGAAAGAAAAATTAGCGGACTTGAAGCATTGGCCCGCCTGACAGACGAGAAGCTTGGATACATTTCTCCTGAAGAATTTATTCCTGTTGCTGAAGCAGACGGTTTGATTATGGAACTTGGAATTCTTGTAGTAAAAAAAGTCTGCAGGTTTGCTTCAGAAAAACTTCTGAAAATGGAAAATTGTACGGTTAATAAAATCGAAATAAACCTTTCTCCAATCCAGCTGCTTCACAGAAAGACAATTCCAACAATTAAAGAAATTGTAACTGAATATAAGATTCCGCCATCTCTTTTGAATTTTGAAATTACTGAGTCTGCTACAGCAGATTCTCCGGAAGTGGTAATGGAAGCAATGAAAAGTCTGATTGATTTTGGCTGTGACTTTTCTCTGGATGATTATGGAACCGGTTATTCAAATATTTCTTATCTGATTAATTTTGAATTTTCAAAAATAAAATTTGACCGTCAGCTTATTAATTCTTACTTCACGGAAGAATCTGCAAAGAAAATACTTGGTCATGAGTTTGAACTTATTTATGATCTGAATAAAGATATTGTTGCTGAAGGAATTGAAAGCGAAGAATACCTTCAGGGATTACTTTTCTTTGCAATCAGATATTACCAGGGCTATTATTTTTCAAAAGCACTTCCTGAAGATGAACTTATTGCTTATCTTCAGAACTCGACTCCGGCAGATAATTTTTAATCAGCACATTCCCCGGAACTGGGTCGGGGATATTCCTTCATTCTTTTTAAAAACAGAACAGAAATAACTGAAATCATCATAGCCAACCTGCTTTGCAATTTCTGAAACAGGAATGGAGGGCTTCTGCAGAAGTTCTTTTGCTCTCTGAATTCTTTTTAAGGCAAGATACTGAAATGGTCTCATCTGATAATGCTTTTGAAAAAGCCTGCAAAGATATTGAGGTGAGACGCCGCAGTTGTCTGACAATTCATCAATTGTAAAATATTTGCAGAAATTCTGGTCGATAAAGGAAATGGCTTTATCAATAGTATCTTTTTCGTTTTCAGAAAATTCTTTTTCTTTGTTCATGCCTGAGTAAATTTCTGAAATCATTTCAAACAGAATCGAAGAGGCTTCAAATTTCCCTGAAGCGGTTTCATTTTTCAGAACAGAAAAAATCCGTTTGTAATAGGAATCTAAATTCTGGAGTTTATCTGACGGGAAAATTAAAAAGTCTTTGAGTTCTGCTGTTTCCATCAGCTTTTCGTCTGCATAAAAAGCAATCCACTGGACTTTCCATTTTTCTTTTAAGGCATAATATTCATGAGGCAGATGAGAAGGAATAAAGTAAAAATCCCCGGATTTCACATGGCTTTTCTTGTTTTGTAATACAATTTCGCCTTCTCCGGCAGTGCATAAAAAAAACTGGTGAACATGAAATCCTTCTTTTCTGATAATATTGCTCTGGTTTTCTTCAAATCCTATTCCAAAAATATTTACAGGAAGAGGAACTGACAAAGGAGACATGGGATATAAAGAACGGTTCATAAAAATCTCCAAGTTTCATATTTTCATAATGAATAATATCTTATGATTGAAGATTTTGCAAAGTATTCCAATAATGTAATCAGGTATCCAAATAAAAGGAGTCTTTGATTATGAATAAAATGCTTTTTGCCTGTGCAGTTTGTGCTGTTGTATTGATTGCCGGATGTCAGTCAGGTCCGGAAAATCCTGGCACTGAAAAAAATAAAGTGTATCCTGTTGAACTTCCTGAAAAACCTCTTTCGGATGTAATTTATGAGGATTCTTTTTCTGCCGTAAAAAATATGAAGGCCGGGGTTAATCTTGGAAATAATTTTGACTGCGGTTCCTACAGCGAAGACCAGACTGAACCGGGCTGGATTATTAAATGGGGAGACGGAACTCCAAAGGCCTGGGAAACCGCATGGGGACAGCCTGTCATTACAAAGACTGTAATCAAGGCTATTAAAGCCCAGGGGTTCAATGCTATTCGTCTTCCTGTAACCTGGATTGAACATCTGGACGAAGATGATAACATTGCTCCTGAATGGATGGCACGCGTAAAAGAAGTAACAGGCTGGATTCTGGAAGAAGATTTGTATTGTCTTGTAAATACTCATCATGACAGCGGCTGGGCTAAATGTGATGAAAAACATTTTGAAAAATATAAGGACCGTTATGCAAAACTTTATGAACAGATTGGAAATGAATTCAATGAGTTCGGTGAAAAGCTGATATTGTGCGGAACCAATGAAATGGTAAATGATGCCTGTGGCGGAGATGCTTCCCGTGAAGCCCTTCTTACAGCCGCAAAGTGGAATCAGCTTTTTGTAAATGTAATCCGTTCAACAGGCGGAAACAATGCTGGAAGGAATCTTATGGTAGGCGCTTACTGCTGTGCCGGTAATGAGGACAATTTGAAATATCTTGGTAAACCTCAGGATAATATTGACCGTCACCTGATTCTGGAACTCCACAATTATGCCCCTATGGATTTTACCTGGAGCAAGGAAAGCTGGCTTCCAAACTGGAAAACAGAATGGCGACCGTACATGGAAACAAATTTAATCCCTGATATTTCACGAATGAAGAAATACTCAGATATCCATGATATGCCTGTCGTTATCGGGGAATGGGGAACCTTGAGTCGCCGATTCCCGGGAAAAAATGATGACGGCTCTTTGAAATACGAAGCCATTACTGATGAAGAAGGGGCAAAATTTACAGAGTTCTTTATTTCTGAAACCTACGGAAAATACGGCTTCTGCAGTTTTTACTGGGATACAGCAGAACTCCTTGACCGTAAAACAGGCGAAGTAAAATCTCCTTTAATGATTGAAGGCATAATGAAAGGATGCGCCAAACTGGAAGCAGGGTTATAATAATACTATGAATTTATATCACGAAGATACAGGTGTTCTTCACCTGAATACAGAACCAAACAGAAATTACTATATTCCATTTTCAAAGGGGACAGACCCCTTTGCATGGCGTGAAGAATCAGAAAGATTCCACCTTTTGAACGGTCAGTGGGATTTCAGATACTTTGCTGATTTCAGGGATTACCTGGAAAATGAAGAAGGTGAATACACAGACAAAATCACTGTGCCTGGAAACTGGCAGCTTCAGGGTTTTGATCATCCTGACTACGTAAATACCCGTTATCCTATTCCTTATGATCCGCCATTTGTTCCCGATGAAAATCCATGCGGCGTTTATCACAGGACTTTTGACGTAACCCTTAAAGAGGGGGCAGACTTCCTTCTAAATTTTGAAGGAGTGGACAGCTGTTTCTATCTTTATGTTAATAAAGAATTTGCGGGTTACAGTCAGGTAAGCCACATGACCCATGAATTCAATATTACAAAATATCTGAAGGACGGCCTGAATGAACTGAAGGTTGTTGTTCTGAAATGGTGCGACGGAACTTATCTGGAATGTCAGGATAAGTGGCGCATGAGCGGAATCTTCCGTGATGTATTTATTCTGGAAAGACCGGCAGTCCGAATCAGAAGCTATAAAGTTGAAACAACCAATGAGGGGGAAGTAAAAGTTTCCATGGATTGCACAGGTTCTCCTGGAACTGTGAAAGCAGAAATCTTCGATGCTGACGGAAACAGCCTTTCTTCTTCTGAAGTTCAGGTTTCAGAAATCGGGGAAAATGTAATTACATTGAATGTACAGAGTCCTGTTTTATGGAACGCAGAAAACCCTTATTTATATAAGCTGGTTCTGGAAACAGACCGGGAAGTAATCGGAGAAAAAATCGGTTTCAGAAAAATTGAAATCCTTAATGGAGCAGTTTGCGTAAACGGAACCCCTATAAAAATTAAGGGAACAAACCGTCACGAAAGTCATCCGGAAACCGGTTTCTATGTTCCACGGGACTTTGCCCGCATGGAACTGAACCTGATGAAGGAACACAATATCAACGCAATCCGGACATCTCATTATCCGCCGGCTCCATGGTTTCTTCAGCTTTGTGATGAAATGGGATTCTATGTAATTGATGAAGCTGACAATGAAGCTCACGGAAGCGTTGAAGTAAGCCACACTGTTGATAATAACTGGGATTATTCAGGTATCTGTTATCTGGCAAATGAACCTGGTTTTGCAGAACCGATTCTTGACCGCATTCAGATGATGGTTGCCCGCGATGTTAACAGACCCTGTGTTATTTTCTGGAGTATGGGAAATGAAGCAGGTTATGCAAAAAGTTTCGAAGCAGCTGCAAGATGGATAAAGGCCAATGAAAAAAGCCGGCTTGTTCATTACGAAAGCATGCATCACATGGATTGTTTTCCTGAAGCAGAAGATTCTCCTGAAACTCTGGATGTGGTTTCCCGAATGTATTCATCTCCTGATTGGATTGAAAATGACTTTTTGAAAGATGAAAAAGAAACCCGTCCTTTCATGATGTGCGAATACTGTCATGCCATGGGAAACGGTCCGGGCGACCTGGAAGATTACTGGCAGCTTATTTATAAGCATGACAGGCTTGCCGGCGGTCTTATCTGGGAATGGTGTGATCACGGACTCAAAGTTGGAGAAGATGAAAAGGGAAACTCAAAGTTTGCCTACGGCGGAGATTTCCATGAACTGATACATGACGGAAACTTTGTAATGGACGGACTTGTTTATCCAGATAGAACTCCTCACACAGGATTAAAGGAAGCAAAGAATGTTTACCGTCCTTTGCGCTGTGAACTTGCTGATGCAGAAAAAGGTATTTTCAAATTTACAAACACAATGGATTTTTCTTCTCTGTCAGAAAAACTTGATGTTGCTTTTGAGCTTACAGAAAACGGTCAGGTAGTTAAAAACAGGGTAATGAAATTTGATGTTCCTGCAAAAAGTTCAAAGGTAATCCGCCTTCCTGAACTTTCCGGTTTGAGTGGCGAAGAATATCTGGTCCGTTTTGTTTATACAAGAAAGGATGGAAGTATTGCAGGTTTTGATCAGGTCAGACTTTCAGAAAAAGCCCCAGTTTCTCCGGTTTTCTCTGAAGGAAATGTTTCAGTTTCTGAAACTTCCCGGGAAATAAAAATATCCGGAACCGGATTTGATTATATTTTCGACAAGAGACTTGCCCAGTTTACTTCCCTGGTTTTTGACGGAACTGAACTTCTGGATAAGGCTCTGGAATACAATGCCTTCCGCGCTCCAACAGACAATGACTGTAATGTAAAGCGTGACTGGTATAAATACCATCTGCAGAGTCAGATTACAAAGGTTTACAGTGTAAGCGTTGATGGAAATACAATCAGAACAGAAACTTCTCTTGGCTGGCTTGTCTATAAAAACACTTTCCGCCTGGTTTCTGAATACACAGTTTATGACGATGGTTCTGTCCGCTTCAAGTCAGAAGTAAAGGTAACTGACAAGCGGGAATATCTTCCTCGCTTCGGTCTTCGCTTCTTCCTGAACAAAAGTTTCGATGACGTAACTTACTACGGTTACGGACCTCACGAAAGCTATGAAGACAAGCACCGTTCAACTTACAAAGGAATCTTCAGTTCAAAAGTTGCCGACCAGTATGAACCTTATGTCCGTCCTCAGGAAAATGGTTCCCACTATGGTACAAGTTTTGTTTCTGTAGAAAGTGAAAACCTTAAGCTGACAGTAACTTCTCCGGAAGATTTCAGCTTCAATGTTTCAGAGTACAGTCAGGAAGAGCTATCGGGTAAAGGTCATAACTGGGAACTGGAAAAATCCGGCAGCACCATTTTGTGTACAGATTATAAAATGAGCGGAGTCGGATCAAACAGCTGCGGTCCATACCTGGCGGAAAAATACCAGTTTAACGAAAAAGAATTTAATCTTGATTTCACCATGAAAATTGAAAGGAAATAATATGTCAAAAGAAAATGATTCACGTTTTGTTCAGATTGTTCCAGGTAAAAGACAACTTGCTCATCAGAGTCTTGAGTTTTATGCTTTCGTTCACTTTACAGTAAACACTTACACAGATAAGGAATGGGGAGACGGAACAGAAAGCGAATCAATTTTCAATCCGGTAGATTTCAATGCTGATCAGTGGGTGGAAGCCGTTAAGTCTGCAGGTATGAAAGGACTTATTCTTACCTGCAAGCACCACGACGGTTTTTGTCTCTGGCCTAGTGCGTATACCGACCATTCGGTAAAGAAAAGTCCCTGGAAAAACGGACAGGGCGACATTGTTCGTGAGACAGCGGAAGCCTGCCGTAAAGGCGGCATTAAGTTCGGAGTTTACTTAAGTCCCTGGGACAGAAACTGCAGTCTTTACGGACGGGGCAAAGCCTACGACGATTATTTCATCAGCCAGCTTACAGAACTTTGTACGAACTACGGAGAAGTTTTTTCCGTGTGGTTTGACGGTGCCTGTGGTGAAGGCCCTAACGGAAAGAAACAGATTTATGACTGGGACCGTTACTATGAAGTAATCCGTCGTCTGCAGCCTGAGGCCTGTATTTCTGTTTGTGGTCCTGATGTCCGTTGGTGCGGAAATGAAGCCGGAGATACACGTCCTGCGGAATGGAGTGTTGTTCCAAAGCGTACTCAGGATACGGAAAAAATAAAGGAAGACAGCCAGCAGTCAGACAACACTGAATTCCGTCAGAGAAAAATAAATGCACAGGACCAGGATCTTGGAAGCAGACAGGTTCTGGAAAAAGAAAATGAACTGGTCTGGTATGCAGCCGAAGTAAACACATCAATAAGATCCGGCTGGTTTTATCATGAATACGAAGATGAACAGGTAAAGCCGCTTTCAAAGCTTATAGATATTTATGAAAAATCTGTTGGCGGAAATGCGACCTTCCTCCTGAATATTCCTCCATGCCGGAGCGGTCTTTTCCATGAGAACGATGTTCAGCGGCTTAAAGAACTGGGCGAGTATCTTGAAAAAACATACAGTCACAATTTGATTGATGAAGCCTATGATGTAATCGGATTTTCTCCCGATGAAAACAATCCGGTTTATTCAAAAATAATCCGCTGGGAAAATCCTGTTACGGTTAATCGGATTGTTATGCAGGAAGACATAACAAAAAGTCAGCGGGTCGAACATTTTACTGTTTCTGTAAAAGGAACAGACGGGAACTGGATTCAGATTTACGAAGGAACTACAGTAGGCTATAAAAAGATCTGTCCTGTTGATGAGGTATCTCTGAAAGAAATGAAAATTGTCTTTGATGATTTCCGTGTCAGTGTTATTCTGAAAGACCTGGGAGTGTATTAAGGTTTATTTTCTGTTAAGATAAACCCTATGAAAATCAACAGATCTTTTGTTCTCCGTTTTATCGTTTTTATCGCGGGTCTTTTTGTAATGGGACTTGGGGTGGCACTTACCAAAACAGGTCAGCTTGGGGTTTCGCCCGTATCTTCTATACCGAACATTATGAGCATTAAGTTCCCGGCTCTGACAATCGGGAACTGGCTCACCATCTGGAACTGCGTTCTTGTTCTGGGACAGATAATTATTCTGCGCCGAAATTTCAAAATCTGGCAGCTGCTTCAAATTCCGCTTTCATTCGTCTTCGGCTATTTTACGGATTTAGGTATGTGGATCTGTTCTTTCATTCCGGAAGGAGTTTACTGGATTCAGGTTCTCTGTGTTGTTTTCGGTACTGCAGTTCTTGCCTTCGGAGTTTTCATGATGGTTCAGGCGAACCTGATTATGAATTCAGGTGAAGCTTTTGTAAAAGCCGTAAGTGATAAATCTCCTCTTGAATTCAGTACATTGAAAATCATTTTTGACGTTACCTTTGTAGCAACCTCGATTCTTCTTTCCCTGGTTTTCTTTAAAGGTAAAATTCTCGGAACCCGGGAAGGAACAATCTTTGCAGCTGTAATGGTTGGCGTTTTTGTAAAACTGTTCACAAAACTTTATAAAAAAATAAAGGGAAATAAAAAAACAGAATGCGCATATAAGGCTGTTTTTGCAGACCTGGACAGAACCCTGCTGAATAACGACAGGACAATTTCTCCGTTTACAAAAGAAACAATCGAAAAGCTTCTGGCTGCAGGAATTGATTTTGTTCCATGCTCAGGCCGTTCCCTTAAATCTTTCCCGGAAGAATTATTCAGCATTAAAGGAATCAGGCACGCAGTTTCATCAAACGGGGTTTCTGTTGATGACATGCAGAAAAGAAAATCTCTGGAGTACCTGGTACTTCCCGAAGATATTCCAGAAAAAGTTATTGAGTTTTTGAAGGATGAGGATGTTTATTACGAATGTTTCCTTGACGGGCAGGGATATACAGAAAAAAAATATTACGATGATCCTCTGGCATTTGATGAAATTACTTTTCCTGTTCCGTATGTAAAGGAAACCCGTCTTACTGCAGATTCGATGATTTCCTTTATTCTGGAACACAAATCAGAAATCGGGTCTCTTGATGTAATTGTTCATCCTGCAGATTGTGAC
The DNA here is from genome assembly GCA_002315375.1 of Treponema sp. UBA1747. Taxonomy (GTDB): domain Bacteria; phylum Spirochaetota; class Spirochaetia; order Treponematales; family Treponemataceae; genus Treponema_D. Next base: position 27,879 of record DCHR01000029.1, read on the forward strand.
CGTTTGGTGGCTGCAATGAAGAAACATTTTCCTGAAGTTTATATTACCAAAAGCGAACGCTTCCTTTTTGAAATTTCAAACATCAACTGCGGAAAGCATAAAGGTCTGGAACGTTACTGTTCCATCACAGGAATAAAACCGTCAGAAGTTGTTGCCTTCGGTGACGGTCCAAATGATATTGAAATGCTTCAGACTGCAGGCCTTGCCATCGCCGTTGGAAATGCCAGCGAAGAATGTAAAAAATGCGCCACCCGAATTGTTGAAACCAACAACGAAGACGGCGTCGCTAAGGAAATACAACGGTTATTTTTTAATTAAAACGTACATATAAATCAAACATTATTAATCCAAGTAAAAAAACTATGTGAATGTAAATCAAATAACACGCGAGCAAAAACAATGGAGTACCGTGGGCAAGGAATGAGCGAAGTGAATGACGGGGACCCGCGGGAGGCCTCCATTGGTTATTGCGGGAGTGTTATTTGTTTTGTGATAACTTTTTTTACTTAGTAATAAAAGTGTTTGATTTATATGTACGTTTAATATAAAAATCCTAACCATTTATTAACACAATGAAGTATAATGGAAAGCATGAAATATCTTCTTTCCTACACACGTACTCCAATCGACAATATTATTTATGACCCGCGTCTGGCCTACAGTATGCATCTGGCATTGAGCGATGACGGCCAGTCTTTTTCCGATTTGAATCACAATTCAGGAGTTCTCTTTGCTCTGGCTACAGAAAATGAGGACGGATCCCTGAATGCCATGAGCCTGTTTAATCCCTTTATTTTTAAATATGAGAAGGGCGGCTTCGGAGTAATTGCACAAAGAGTCCTTGCTGACGGAGAGGAAGACCCTGCCAGTAAAGGAAAATATCTTTTGTGGGACACTTCAGATTTTCTGCGTTATAAAGAACTGGGGCTTTTTGCAGATACTGAACTTCCGCCTGAAGCAAAAACTGCTCTGGAAGAATGGACAGACAGACCTGCTGCCGTAAGAGGTTTTGACGAAGGTGAAAAAGAAATAACAGAACTGCCGGAAGGTGCAGTTCCTTGCAGCATTCTTGAAATAGAAGATGCAGTTGCAGACAGGCTGATAAAAAAACTTACAACTCCTTACAATGTTTCTGTTGAGGTTCCGGATTCTCTGGAACTGGCAGCCGGAGATGAAACTTTTTCAGAAAAAATAAACGCCTGCAGTGCCATCTGCAATTATTCTGATGGAACTTCTATCAGGCGTTCAGTTTCCTGGGATACTTCAAAAGTGGATTTCAATAAACCGGGAGAATATGAAATCTCTGGAACCGTAAATCAGAAGCACTTTGATTTTACTGTAGCAGAATGGCGTGCTGACCCGGATGTTTTTATCTGGGAAGGAAAATATTATTTCATCAGTACCAATGACAAAGACGGCAACAAAACCATTTTTGTCCGCCAGTCAGACACAATAGAAGGTCTTTCAAATGCCCGGGATCATCTGATTCTGGATACAACTATGTACCCGGAAATCGGCGGTCTTTTGTGGGCTCCTGAATTTCATGAAATCAACGGAAATCTTTACATTTTCCATGCAGCCACAACAGGTGAGTTCTTCTGGGAAGAAAGCAATATTATGATTCTGAAGAAAGGCGGCTCTCCAATCAATAAGGAAGACTGGAGTCGTCCGCGCCGCATCGTAAAGGCAGATGGAAGTGATCTGTGCGAAGCAGGTAAAGAAATTACCCTTGATATGACTGTGTGGCAGTGGGACGGCACCTGGTATGCCTGCTGGAGCCAGAGACAGTTCCTTCCCAAAGACCTTGGAGCCTGGCTTTATATTGCAAAAATTAATCCGGATGAACCATGGCGTCTGGCAAGTGAACCGGTTGTCCTGAGTAAACCTGATTACGGCTGGGGAAACAACCATACCTTTGTAGAAGAAGGACCGTTTGCGCTTCCTGTAAATGACCGTTTATACCTGACTTTCAGTGCCGCAGCTGTTGATACCTCTTATGTTGTCAGTTACCTTGCTGCAGAACACGGTGCCGATCTACTGAATCCAAAGGCCTGGCGGAAGAACAACTATCCGATTCTTACATCCCGCAGTTCGAACGGGGAATACGGAACAGGACATAATGCTTATGTTGTTGATGAAGACGGCTTTATCTGGAATACATATCATGCCCGTCCGGGAACAGAAGGAAATCGCAGCGCAGGAATCCGAAGAGTTCACCTGGATATTGACGGGGAACCTATGCTGGATGTAACAGAAGAAAAGGATTTGAATTCTGCCTGTAAATCCGTCAGAATGGTTTTGAAAATCAAATAGCAGATACAAAATCCTCAGTTAAACGATAAATATAGGGATTTGTCCCTAAAGTGACACTTGTTTTTTCTTGTAAAAACTCCAAAATGTGTAATAATAGAGTTAAACTCTATGCACGTGAACGAGAACGTAGTTTTTATTTTCGATTCTTCCCAAAAAATTGTATATTTCAACGAGCCTTCCCTGAAAATTTTTCCGAATATGGCGCTGGGAAAATCCTGCTGCGAAGCTACCGGAACATCCCCTTTGCAATGTGAACAGTGTCCTGTAAGAACCGGAAAGCCTGAAACTATGGCTCTTTACAATATTATTGCTTCCCGCTGGCTGAACATGAGTTTTGCCAGCATGGAGTATCCCGGGCATGGCCTGTGCACAGTAGTAACCGGGTCTTTTTACCAGACCCTCCGAAAAGAAGTGCTTGGCCGTGTTAAATTCATGAACCAGTATGATTTCATTATTGAAATGAATCTTACTATCGACAGATATGTTATGCTTTCTGACAGTAATTACGGGAAAGAAGTTGTGCTTGAAGAAGAACCTCTTTCTGTACTGATTAAACGAACAGCAGAAACTATGGTTCATCCTGATGATTACAGAAAGTTTACAAATCTCTTTAACCTGAATACTCTCAGTGAGCGTTTGAAGGCTGCAAAGTTCCCTCTGACAGAAGTTATCCGTGAAAAAAATACCCGCGGAACTTATGATGATGTCAAAATCACTCTTATCCCTGAAGAAATACATCAGAATGGCTATGAAATGTTTATAGCACTGTTCCATATAGACAATCTGAAGAAGAAAACAGGTTCTGACAGTGACCGTAATGGAATAACCGGACTTCTGAATAAAGAAAGCTTCATCAAAGAAACCTCCGTGTTCCTTGGAAATTACCATGATGATGTTGCCCTCATTTATATGGATATAGAACATTTCCGTTTGTTCAATAAATGGTATTCCCGGTGGCAGGGTGACAGACTTTTGAAATCAATTGGCCTTTTCCTGCTTCAGATGGACCGGATGTTCGGAACTGTTTCTGGTTATGACGGCGGTGACAACTTCTTCATTCTTTGTGACAAGCAGGATGTTGTTCTGGAGTATCTGGTAAACGGACTGAATGAACTAATCAGTTGTTTTGATGGAATTGAAGGCTTCCGCATGGCTTACGGAGGCTACCTGATAGAAGATAAAAGGGAAGATATGCAGGATGCTCTGGATTTGGCAAGTACAGCCTGTACTCTAGATATGTCTCTTTCTGTAGAAAAAATCAGATGGTACAACGAAAGCCTGATTCTTGAAGAAGAAAAAGAAATCCTGATTATTCCTGATTTTGAACGTGGCCTGGAAGAAAACGAGTTTACCTTCTTCCTTCAGCCAAAATGTTCTATTCGTGAAGACCGTATTGTAGGGGCCGAAGCTCTTGTCCGCTGGAATCATAAAATCAAAGGCTTTATTTCTCCTGGCGAATTCATTCCTATTCTTGAAAGAAAAGGTCTCCTTTCAAAGCTTGATATTTATATATGGGAGCAGGTTTGTAAAAAAATCAGTGAATGGCAGACAACAGGACTGGAACTGGTTCCGGTTTCCATCAACGTTTCCAGAATTGATATTTTCAATATGGATGTTCCTGAAGTCCTTATTAATCTGACAAAAAAATACAATGTAGATCCTGATTTGATTGAAGTTGAAATAACAGAAAGTGCTTTTGTTAATGACAGCAGAATTATTAAAACAGTGATTCAGCGTCTGAGAAAAGCAGGGTTCAAGATTCTTATAGATGATTTTGGAAGCGGCTATTCTTCTTTGAATATGCTTAAAGATGTTCAGGCTGATGTAATCAAAATGGATATCAAATTCTTTGATCTGAACCAGGAAAACTTCGACAAAGGCTATAACATTATTACCAGTATGTATGAAATGTCCCACAATATCGGTTTGCCTATAATTGCTGAAGGTGTAGAAACCCAGAATCAGATTGATTTACTTGAAGACATCGGATTCAATTATGTTCAGGGGTATTACTATTACAAACCTTTGCAGTTGAAGGATTATGAGGATATTATTTCCGATAAAGATAAAATCTCTCACGATGGACTTCAACTGTAAAAAAAAGGCGGCATTTGAAAATGCCGCCTTTATAGTTTTAAATCGGGTTACCCGAAGAACTTGCTGATAATATCTCCGAAGCCTACAAAAGTACCGATTGAACTTCCCAGAGAACTGAGCAGAAGAACCAGAAGTACACGGAGTATTCTGTTTTTGTACCAGCCTTTCAGACTGTTAACATCATCCTGAATTGTTTCCATATCACGAACTTTCGGTTTTACTATAAATCCCTGGACAATGCCCGCTACAAAACCTACTCCGATAAAAGGACACAGGGAAGTAATCGGTGCTGAAAGCATTGATACAAGAATAGTGACAGGGTGGGCGGCAGCAACAAGGGCCCCGATTCCGGCAGGAATTGCATTTGCAATTACCCAGGAAAGAATCATTGTTGTACCCAGTCTTGTTCCACCGTAAATGAAGCCGGCAACAATCAGTCCTACGATGATTGCCGGAATAGACCAGGTGGCAATGAATCCGCTTACAGATTTTCCCGGTACCTGAGCAATTTCTTCCATGTCTGTTTTTTCTTCACCTCTGGAAATCTGAACAAGAGCTTCTTCTACTCCAGGCAGGTGTCCTGCACCAAGAACTGCAACTACATTCTGTCCCGGACATTCCCAGATTTTATGAGCCATGTAAATGTTTCTTTCATCAATGAGAACCTGTTTGATTACAGGCATATAGTCAGAAAGTTCATCCATCATGGAATCCATTTCATTTCCTGTTTTCAGGCTTTCAATTTCACTTGATGAAACTTCTTCCTTGCTGAAGGCAGAGGTAAGCAGTGCTGCCAGGAGCTTGCATTTTCCCCAGAGACTGTTTTTTGCCCAGGCACGGCGCAAAGTGGTCTGAATAGGGCGGTCAACCATAACAGCCAGAGAGTTGATTTCTTTTGCTGTGTTGATGGCGGCCAGCATTTCTTCTCCTGGTTTTACTCCAAGGTTTGCCCCCATGCGACGCTGGTAAGATGCAAGAATCAGATTTGCCAGTAAAAGGAATCCCTGCTTTTTCTTCAAAACAGCAATGATGTCCAGTTCCTGGTATTTTTCCTGATTCTGGAGAGAATCGGAACGCTTGTCGTCAAGTTCAACACAGATGCAGTCAGGGTTCAGTGTTTTGATTGTTTCTGTTACTTCATCGATACTTTCACGGGAAACGTGGGCTGTACCGATAAGTGTTATTTTTTTTCCGTTTAATTCAATTATTTTTTGTGTCTGATTCATAATTCCATTCCTAATCCCCATTCGGCAATTCTGTATTCAAAGAACATAGGTGCCTGCATGGAAGCAACTTTTCCGTAATAGTCTACAGCAACAGGTGTGGCTTCGAAAAGTTCATTATAAAGCCCGAAGTAGAAATAAAGTTTTCCTCTTTTTGTAGTGCTTTCTTCTTTAGGTATTTTGAGAATAAGATTGTTTGCTGCATTTTTGCTGTAATTGTCATAGTAGAATTTTACCATAAGGTATTCCAGGGAATCCCTGTTCATTTTTTTCATGACAGGAGCCAGGTATTCTTTTGCCTTGAAGGAATTTCCTTCTTTGAAATATGTAGCAGCAACCATAAGTGCATAACACCAGTTGTAGCTTCCACCTGCAAGATATGCTTTGTGGAAATCGTAACGGGCAGCTTCCCAGTTCTGTGCATGCCATTCAAGGACACCGGCACTTTCATATGCGTAATAATAATCAGGGTTCTTTTCAATAACTTTGCGGTAATTTTCCAGGGCAGCATCCAGATTGTTGCTTTCATCATTTATACCGGCCAGATATGCATAAGCCAGAAAATAATCAGGATCCAGGTCAGTTGCTTTTTCCCACTGGGCTATAGCTTCCTTGTTACGGTTCATCTGATGAAGGTATGAGCCGTAGTCCATACGGAAGTCATAATTTACAGGGTCTTTGTCGATTGCCTGTTCAATATATTTGATTGCTGTAGAGAAGTTTTCGTTTTCTGCTGCAAGCTTTCCCATATAGGCCAGAGCCATTGAATTGTCAGGATCAATTTCCAGAACTTTTTCGAAGGATTCTTTTGCCACCGAGTCTTCCATAAGGTAAAAACTCATAAGTCCTGAACCGAAAAGTGCATCTGTATTTTCAGGTTCACTTATCAGGGCTTTTTTATAGGAGTTTCTGGCGTTTTTCCATTTTTTATTCAGGGCATATTCCTGGCCAATCTGAATATTCATGGTCGGATTGTTCGGATCCAGAGTAAGAATTCGGTTTGAATAAGATTTATAGGAGTTTTTGTCTCCAGCTGATTTTGCAATGAGGGCATTCATTTCAAGAATTTCCAGGTCATCAGGGTATTCTTCTTCAAGCTGTTTTCCTAAAGCACCGGCAGCTTCCAGGTCGCCTGACGAAAGGAGCAGGGAAGCATGAAGGAAAATCATGTCTTTGTCTGCCGCAATTTCTTCCGGAATTTCATCAAAAAGGGCTAAAGCTCCCTTAAGGTCATTGTTTTCAAGTTTTTCTCTGAGGCGTTTTGCAAAAGCAACCTCAGGAGGGTCTTCTGGTTCCGGTTCGGGAATAATTTCAGGCTCCTGAATCTTTTGTTCTTCTTCAACAGTTTTTTGGGTTTCTGTTGTGATAACCGGTTCTTCTGCCGGTTTCTTTTCATTTTCCGGTGCAGAACCACAGCCTGAAAGGAGGAGGGCAGCCGTAATCGTCACGGCCAGTACTTTAATATTGCGTTTCATTGTAAAAATCCACCCTATCATTTATAATGAGCAATTATGTTTGCCCGAACTATCAAAAAAGCACTTTTGTTTTTCGTAGTCGATATCTTAATCATTATCGGCATTTTTGTACTTCAATTTAGTAACGATTCAATTATTACCGAAAAAAACGGAAATCTGCAAATCACCCTTTCTGAAACAAAGGATAACAATAATAAATCTGTTCTCAGAAATAAGTTTAACCTTATTTATAATGGTGTCACTCTTTCCTGTGATGATACAAAGCCTGCAAAAATCCTGCGTAAAGGAAAAGAAGCCGGCGATCTGGAATCAGTTGCCCTTATTAACTGGGAGAAAATGTCAGATACAGATTATATCTTCTATTTTACAGATGATATCAAACTTCATGTAAACCTGACTGATACAACAGAAAAGGGTACAATTTCCTTTCTTGCAGAGCTTCCAGGCGGTCCTGATGGAATTGAAGAGTTCTATATGCCTTATGCTCTTGCTGCCAGCTCTGAAATCCAAAGTGAAGCCAGTTCCCGTATTGTTATGGGCAGCAAAAAGGCTATGTGGGAATTCACTGCTTCTTCACTGGATAACCAGATGGTTTGCTTCACAAAAGCAAAATCACTGGCAAGCTTTGCTTACTTTGAACAGACAGTTGAGTTCAAATTTGCTTCTCTTGCAGGTTCTGTTCTTGTTGGCGGTTATGATTCTATTGTCCGTACCTTCAGAGACAGCATTATTTCTCAGTTCAAGGCTAATCAGTCAGAAAGCAGTCAGAATGAACAGGCTGTTGTGGCTTATGTGGCAGAACAGGCATCCCGTGGCAATTACACTTCTGCAATCGAAGAAATTCCACAGAGCTTCAAGCGCAGTGATTCCCGAACCTTCCTTTCAGCCCCATATTTCAACAATCTTGTTCAGACAAACAAGACTCTTGAAACAAATATCAACGAAAAAGACGCAATTATCAGAAAAGCAGTTAACAATAACAGTCTCAGTCTCTATACAATCAGAAATATTGCAGATTATATGTATCTTTATCCTAATTCAGGTACTATCAAGCGCATTACTGAAAATGCCGGTGAAGCAAACATCGGACAGTGTTCTCTGGCTGAAGCTGCCGGTATTTTAAGAACTTACGTTGAAATGATGTCTCTTTCAAAGGCTTATGCTTCCCATATGGAAGGAAGTCTTAATGACTGTGTAGAAAAGATTGAAAAAGCCTGTACGATGGAAGGTTCAAACCTTACAATTGCAGAAAACGGAACCTTCCTTTCAGTTGTTCAGGCTGTTGAAGTAGGTGATGCACTTCTCCGTTACGGTCAGTTTATCGGTGACCAGAGTCTTATTGCTGGCGGTAAGGCAATCGTTTCTTCTTACATCGGGGAATGTTCTTCATTCGACCTTAGAACTCTCATCGATCTTTATCCTGTTGTTGTTCACGATAATTCTTTCTATCCTCATTTTGTTAAGATTTACACATCAGGAGACAATGTTGTCTGGGCATGGACAGTTGCAGAATCAATCGGCTATGAACGCGGAGAAGACCGCAGCATAACCTTTAATGTTGAATTCCCAGAAGGTGATACACATTATGTTATTCTCCGTGGAATCAATCCGTTCAGGAATATTTATATTTATGACATGATATTCCGCACAGACCCTCGTTTTGAAAGCTATAACTCTTCCGGTTATGTTTATGATGCTGATACAAAGGCTCTGCTCCTTAAATCCCGTCATAAGTCAGGAAAAGAAGCTGTCAGACTTACTTATCCGGTTCCTGCAGCAGCAAAACCGGCTCCGGCTCCAGTTCCTGAAGAGACTGAAGTACAGCAGTCTGCAGCTGTTCAGGAAACTCCTGCAGCACAGCCTGTAACTACGGAAACTCAGCCGGCCGCTCCGGTTCCTGAAAATACTCCGTCAGAGGCTGAAATTCTGAAACAGAAAGTTCAGGCAGAAGCAGATGCTGCCAGAGCTGCTGCACAGGCCACCGCTGCACAGGCTGCGGCAGCTGCAAATGGAATAAGAAATAATCCGGTTGAATAAATCTGACAGAATAATCCGGGGTTCAGTTAATTCTGTTACCCCCAAAAAAAATCCCGCTGGTTCAGGAAACCTGAAAATCAGCGGGATTTTTTTTGTAACTGAAAGATTCAGTATTTTAATTATTCAGCTTTTGCTTTTTCTGCGGCTTCCATTACGCCGTAGTAAGAAGGTTTTGCGTACAGTTCTCTTTCTTCAAAAAGGAGAGGATGCTGTTTATTGCCTTTGTATTCTTTCTGGTTATCAAGCCAGGTGCCGGCATCTGTAAGTCCCCAGAGAGTAACGTTTGTAATACCGTGTTTTTCAGGTGTTGCACGATTTTTGATGAACATTGTGAAGAACTCGTTGTAACGGTTCTTCTGTTTGATAGGACTGTATTTAAGTGCATGTCCGATATCCATTTCTGTAACATGAACATCCAGACCTCTTGAAACGAAGTGCTGGACTGCTGTTTCAAAACTGTCGTCTCCGGTAACCTTTGGACTGGTCATATTCATATGGCTCTGCATACCAACAGCATCGATACGTGCTTCCGGATTTGCCAGGATTGCATCAACAATCTTCAGTACAGCATTGTGTTTGCCGCCTTTAGCCTGATTTGAACCTGAATATGTTCCGTAATCGTTATAAACCAGAACTACATCTTTCGGTGCATACATATTTGCAAAACGGAAGGCATTTACGATAAATTCTTCACTTTTGTAAACTCTGTACCAGTCAGAATCTTCGCGAAGCCAGCGGGTATCTGAAGCTCCGTCCAGGGCTGCTTCATTTACTACGTCCCAAGCCCAGACTACATGTTCCTTGCACTTGTTTTTTGTTTCCCATGCCTGAACATGTTCAAGAACCGATTTAATGTACCATTCATGACGGGCATTCATTGTTTCCCGGTCTACCAGAGGAGCATCTTTTGAAGAGCTGTAACCTTCTGTGAAGAACCAGTGTGGAGTCTGTGCATGCCAGGTAAGAACGTGACCGCGGATTTTGAGATTATTCATTTTTGCAATGCCCAGAATTGCATCCATGTCAGTGAATTTTGGCAGAAGGGCAGGAACATCGATTGTTTTTCCTGTGCTGTCAGTGAACTGAGTGATTTTTGCATTCGGATTCTGCCATGCAAAAAGGAAGTCAGGTTTGAACTCATTTCCCATAGTGATTGAATCAGCATGGCGGTAAAGACCGTCCTGAATGTCACCGTTGTTCAGTTCTCCTTTGTATGTAACTGCAAGCCCGAATGAGAAGAAATCTTTGTAGACTTTTTTCAGACTTGGAACTTCCATCCATGATACTTTTGGTCCCAGAGAACCTTCTGTTTCGATTTTAACGTTGAAATTCTTCAGGTAGAAAGTCAGGGAATCTACAGGAATACCTGATTTTGAAAGGTAAAGCTGTTTGTTCTGTCCGATGCAGACAGAAACTTTTCCTTCGAAATGGGTCCATTCATTGGTTTTTACGTTTCTGCGGTCCAGTTCTGGGAAACCTGCTTCAAAGTCATTTATCATCCAGATTACGTCATAAACGTCATCTTTTCCGGTGATTTTGATGTCTCCTGAAAGGATAATGTTTATTTCCTGGTTTGAAACTTCGTCCAGTGAAACAGCAATCGGGTTCTGTTTTGTAACAGCAGAACCTTTTATTACAGTAACATCCTTGAAACCGTCGACTTTCTGTCCGTATTTGATGGCTTTTTTGTCTGCATCAATTCTGGTTACTGTAAAAGAGCCGTCTTCATTCTTTACCATGTTTGATTCTGGTTCTGCCGCATTAAGACTAAGGGCACAAAGCATGAAAACAGAGGTTATAAGTAATTTGATTTTCTTCATTGTTTTCCTCATATAATTGAAAAGATTTACATTCATTATAACCCTATAAATATAGTTTAGGATACGGGAAAAACCTTGAAAGAGTGCGTCAAGTGAAAAAAACGAAAAATTAGAAAAAAATTGAAATTTTTTCGACAAATTTTGAAAAAATGTGATATACTCTAAGATACTATCTAGAAAAAACAAAAGTTGTTATCAGGAGCTCAAAATTGAGTAAACATGATTTCCCAAAAATCCATTTTTATGACCAGGATTTCGTAGATATTTATAACAAAACCTGGAACTGGGTTTCTGCCCAGTGGATTAATGCCGAAACCGGTGAACAGGATCCGGAAGGTTATTTTGTTTATCCTGAAGACGGAAAACATATTCTGAATCAGATGGATTCCGTATTCTCTTCTTTCTATTTAGTTTATTCAAACCGCAATTTCGAAGCAGAAAAAAACATAGACTATTTATATGCCCGTCAGGAACCAAATGGTGCTATCCGCTGGAAGTATGATCTGGACACAAATGAACCTGTTTTTGAAAAGAAAAATCCGGAAGGAATCGGACTTCCTCTTTTTGCATGGGCTGAATACAACCTTTACCACAAAAGTGCAAACAAACGCCGCATAAAGGATGTAATGCCTGTTCTTCAGAAGTTCATGAACTGGATTGATGAAACTTTCAAAAAGCCTAACGGTCTTTATGCGGTTCCATTCCAGGCATCCGGAATGACCAATGCTCCACGCGACGGTTCATATTATCCTGTAGATTTCAATGCATGTATGGCTTTGAACGCTTCTTACATGTCAGCTCTTGGCGATATCCTTAATGACAAGGAATTGAGCTTCCAGTACCGCAAAATGTACTTCTCAATCAAAACCCGCGTAAATTCACTTATGTGGGATGATAAAACAGGTTTCTATCATGACCTGGATAAAAACGAAGAGCGTCTTAAGGAAAAAACTATTGCAGGCTTCTGGCCTCTCCTGGCAGAAATCCCTAATGCAGATAAAGCAGATTGTCTGGTAGCTCATATCAACAATCCAAAGACTTTCGGAACAGATCATCCTTTCCCAACACTTTCAAAAGACAGTCCGTCTTTCAGTGAAAAGGGAAATGCATACTGCGGAAGTGTTTATCCTTTGTTCAACTTCATGGTTATTAAGGGACTTGAAAAATACAATCAGTATGAACTGGCCCGTGAATGTGCAATCCGTCACCTGTATTATGTTCTGGAAGGAATGATTCCTAATGATGACAAACCTGGTGATCTTTATGAAGCATATCTTCCTGAAGGCGAAGGAAAACCTTCTTCAAAAATGCGCGGAGTTTTCCCTAAACCTCGTTATCTTCAGACAGCAGGTTTAAGTACCATCGCCCTTATGATTGAAAACGTTATTGGTCTGGAAATCAGTCTTCCACGCAAAACTGTAGACTGGATTATTCCAAACCTTGAAATAATGGGTATTGAAAATCTGTCTCTCAAACGCAACCTTATTACAATTCTCAGCAATAAGTCTAACCGCGGTTGGGAAATTCAGATGGAAAGTGAAAAACTTTATTACTTCACAATCAATATTATCGATCAGAAAAAGAAAACACTTCCGATTCCATCGGGCAAGTGTTCTATGCTCATAGACAAACTCTAATCAGAGAGGACGGTTCCAATGGCAACACCTGAAGCAGTAATTGAAATCGGCTCTACAGGCGTTCGCCTTTTGGTGGCCGAAGTAACTCCTGAAAAAAAACGAAACATCCTGGACAGGTCGGAACTTCCGCTTCCCCTTGGACGGGATGTTTTTACATCTTCACTTATTTCCCGGGAAACTCAGAGTCAGTGTGTTCAGATTTTAAAGCGCTTTCGTGAGCAGCTTGAAGGCTGGGGAATTACACCTGCACAGACTACTGTTGTTGCCGCCTCTGTCTTCCATGAAGCCAAAAACCGTGACCCGGTTATGGACCGCATCCTGGTTCAAACCGGATTCCGTATCCGCATCATGGATGGTATTGAAGAAAACCGTCTTATGTATCTGGCAGTATCGGAATGTCTCAAAGAAGAGCCGGTAGATTTCCGCTCAAAGAGTACTGTCGTTCTGGTGGTTTCCGGCGGATCAACTGAAGTTATGCTCATGCGCCGCGGAAAAATGGCCGGGGTTCACAGCCTCAAGCTTGGAACTGTTCGTATTGAACAGCAGCTCAGAAGCTCTGCTTCAAGCTATGATGACATGCGCCGTTACATCAGGGAAGCAATCGTAAATACAAAAGGTTCCCTGGACAATGAACTGGATATTTCCGAAGTTGAACAGTTTATGGCTGTCGGAATGGATATGACTCTTGCTGCGGTTCATGTGGGAAAACCTCTCACAACTTTTCTTTGGGAAATTGATACAGGTGCCTTCGACCGTTTTGTAAAAACTGTTCAGACTTATTCTGTCGATGAATGTGTAGCCCGCTTCAAGATTTCCTATAACGATGCACAGACTCTTCAGGCAAGTCTTACTATTTATAATATTTTTATTCAGCTTACAAAGGTTAAAAAGATAATCGTTCCTGAAACAAATATTCGTGACGGACTTATTATCAGCAAGACTTCAACTGAAAATGAAGAACTGCTTCTGGAATTTAACAGTCAGATTACTGCTTCTGCCAGAAACCTGCTCAGAAAATACCATGGAGATGAAAGTCATGCTGAATGTGTAGTGCATAATGCACTGAAACTTTTTGATCTGCTGAAGAATGAAATTGGCCTGGATGACCATGCACGGCTTCTTCTGGAAGTAGCAGCTATTCTTCATGACGTAGGATGTTTCATTCATTTGAATCATCACAATATTCACAGTGAATATATAATCAACCATTCGGAAATATTCGGACTTTCTGAAAGCGACAGAACTATTATAGGACAGATTGCAAAATACCATCGGGGAAAACAGCAGCCTCAGGACAGCGAAAGCTTTGCACTTCTTCCCCGCGTGTACCGCATGACTATTCTGAAACTGTGCGCAATTCTTCGTGTAGCAGATGCCTTGGACCGAAGCCACAGTCAGGAATTCAGCAGTGTTCAGATAAGTCTGAATGGAGATGTTCTGAATATTAAGAGTGAATACAGACACAATACTGTTCTGGAAAATCTGGCTTTGTCAGAAAAAGGGGAACTGTTTGAAAGTGTATTCGGATATAAAGTAGCCCTCAGTTAACGGACCAAAGGCAGTGGATTGAAATATGAGTGAATATATAAACCGTGAATTATCTTGGCTTGAGTTTAATAATCGTGTTCTTTGTAAGGGACTGGATAAATCTCTTCCGCTTCTTGAAAGACTTCAGTTTCTTTCTATCGTTTCCAGTAATTTTGATGAGTTTTTTCAGGTTCGTGTTGCTGCAGCAAAGCGACAGGCTTATGACGGAGTAACAGTTGAAGATATTTCGGGGCTGAATCCTAAAAACCTGCTTTCGAAAATTTCTGAACGTGCACATCAGATTATTTCCAGACAAAATGAATGTCTCATGCTGGATCTTATTCCTGCTCTGGCAAAGAAAGGCCTGGAGTATGTTTCTCCTGCAGAATACACAGAACGTCAGAAGGATTTTGTTTTCAGTTATTTCAAGAATCAGGTTTTTCCGCTTCTTACACCTTTAAGAACAGACACAGAAATATTTCCTCATATCATAAACCTGAACCAGTACGCAGCCTTTCTTCTTGTTCCTATGAAGGGAATTCACAATGCACAGAAAGAACTTGCAGGAGATGCAGAAACACCAAAAATTGCTCTGGTTCAGATACCTTCTGTTCTGGAACAGGTTATCTGGCTTCCTGAAGAAAAAAACGGTGAAAAGTCTTTTGCTGTTCTTTCGGATGTCATTACTGAATACGGACGCCAGCTCTTTTCTGGTTTTGAAGTTTCAGAAACTCTTGTTTTTAAGGTTTGCCGTGATGCAGATTTTGCCGTAAATGAAGAGATTCAGAATAAATCTGATGAAAAAGAAACAGAAAATTTCATTCATGAAATGGAAAAGGTTCTTCTGGAAAGAAAATCTTCGTTCCCTGTTCAGATGACCTGTAATTCCACAAGCGTAAAACTTATGGAATTTCTGATGGACAAGCTTTCCCTCCGCGAAAAAGATGTTTACAAAGTTTCCGGACTTATTGATCCTGGTGTTCTGGATTTACGCGGTGCCGATGAAAACGGAAAACTTCAGTTTGAAAAATGGGACCATTTTTATCCTCATGATCTGCCGGAGGACGAACCTTACTGGGATACTCTGAAACAGCATGATAAAGTTCTTCATGTTCCTTACGAAAGCTATGACCCGGTAATCAAAATGATCAACGATGCTGCTGATGATCCTGATGTTCTGGCAATTAAAATGACTCTGTACAGAACAGGGCGGGATTCACCGATTGTTGCTGCCCTTGTTCGTGCCGCACAGAACGGAAAGCAGGTTGTTGTTCTGGTTGAACTGAAGGCCCGTTTTGATGAAGAAAGAAATATTGCCTGGGCTGCTGTTCTTGAGAATGCAGGTGTAACCGTAATTTATGGCCTTGAAAATCTGAAAGTTCATGCGAAAATCCTTATGGTTATGCGCCGTGAAAAGAATTCGATTTACCGCTACGTTCATATGGCAACCGGAAACTATAATCCGCGAACAGCAAAACTTTATTCAGACATTTCTTTGTTTACTGCAAACCCTGAAATTGCAAATGATGCCACAGCTTTCTTCAATCTGGTAACAGGATATTCAAACCTGCAGAAAATGAATTATCTGGGGATGGCTCCTGTTTCCCTTAAGTCAAAACTTCTGACAATGATTGACCGTGAAATTGAGCTTTCTACAAAACAGAAACCCGGGCTCATTATTGCAAAAATGAACAGCCTGACACACGAAGAAATAATTTCAGCTTTGTACAAGGCAAGTCAGGCAGGCGTAAAAGTTCTTCTGAATATCCGCGGAATCTGTATGCTGGTTCCGGGAGTAGAAGGCCTTTCTGAAAATATCAGGGTTATTTCAATCGTTGACCGATACCTGGAACATTCCCGCATCTTCTATTTCCAGAATGGTGGTATAGAAGAAATCTATTGTTCAAGTGCTGACTGGATGGACAGAAACCTGGACAGACGAATTGAACTTATGTTCCCGATTCTTGAAAAAAATGCTTTCACAGAAGTAAAAGAAATTCTTGAAACATATTTTGAAGATACTGCTTCTGCCATGGAACTGAAACGTGACGGAACATGGGAAAAAGTTTCAGGAAAGAAAGCCGGCATAAGCGCTCAGGAAGTTTTATATAAAAAATATAAAAAGCTTTCGGACGAAAAGAAAAAGAAAATCGAGACTGAGTTTAAAGTCAGAAGAAAATAGAAGGAAACAAAATGATTCACGAAAAATTTTATGAATTGAGAAAAAAGCAGGATGATTTTTTAAGTCGTAAAAATCACATCAACTCTGAGTTCTGCAACGGGGTATATGACCGCTGGGAAAATCCGGTACTTACAAGAGACCATATTCCTTTGACCTGGAAATATGATATCTGCAAGGAAACAAATCCTTTCTTTATGGAACGTCTCGGCGTTAATGCTGTAATGAATTCGGGAGCAATTTACCTGAACGGAAAATATTGTCTTGTTGCCCGCATTGAAGGAAATGACCGCAAATCATTCTTTGGAGTTGCTGAAAGCGAATCAGGTGTAGACGGTTTCCGCTTCCGTGATTATCCGATTCAGCTTCCTGACACCTGTCCTGAAGAAACAAATGTTTATGACATGCGCCTTACTCAGCATGAAGACGGATGGATTTACGGAACTTTCTGTTCAGAAAGCAAGGATACTTCCAGCAAAGATTTGAGTGCTGCAGTGGCAGCCTGTGGAATTGTCCGCACAAAAGATCTTGAGCATTGGGAACGTCTTCCAAATCTGATTACAAAAAAATCACCTCAGCAGAGAAACGTTGTCATTCATCCTGAATTCGTTGACGGCAAATATGCTTTCTATACACGTCCAATGGACGACTTCATTGATACAGGAAGCGGCGGCGGAATCGGATTCGGTCTCTGTTCTGATATTACAAATGCAGTTATCGAAGAAGAAAAAATTATCAGTCCCCGCGTATACCACACAATTACAGAAGTAAAGAATGGAGCCGGTGCTGTTCCAATCAAAACAGATAAGGGCTGGATTCACATTTCCCACGGTGTTCGCAACACTGCTGCAGGTCTCCGCTATGTTCTTTATGTTTACGCAACAAGTCTTGAAGACCCTACAAAAGTAATTGCTGAACCTGGCGGTTTCTTCCTGGTTCCACTTGGAAAAGAAAGGGTAGGAGACGTTTCAAACGTTGTGTTCTCAAACGGTGCCATTGTAAAAGACGGAAAAGTTTTCATTTACTATGCTTCAAGCGATACACGTATGCATGTTGCAACAACCACACTTGAAAAACTCATAGACTATACTTTCAATACTCCTGAAGATCCTCACCGTTCACCAGATTGTGTAAAGCAGCGCTGCGAATTGATTGCAAAAAACCTGGAACTTCTGGAAAACGACAAAGAATAGTGAATGGGACTGCGGCCCCTGAACCTGTTGAAGGGGCAAAGGTTAGAAGGTCCTGAAAGGAAAGAATAATGGGTGGTATGTTTGAACGAACGGTCAGTCTTATAGGAAATGAAGCTTTCTCCAGACTGCAGAATTCTCACGTTATTGTTTTCGGCGTGGGAGGAGTAGGCGGTTATGTTGTGGAAGCTCTGGTTCGCTCAGGTCTTGGTGAAATTACAATCGTTGATAATGACGTTGTTTCGGAATCGAATATAAACCGTCAGATCATCGCCCTTCATTCAACTGTGGGAAAGCCTAAGGTGCAGGTACTGAAAGAACGCATTCTGGATATAAACCCGGACTGCAGGGTAAATGCACTTCAGGCTTTCTTTCTTCCTGAAAACTCTGCTGATTTTGATTTTTCAAAATACGATTATGTGGTTGATGCAATTGATACGGTAACAGCAAAAATAGAAATCATCCGTAAGGCAAAAGAAGCAGGAGTTCCTGTAATCAGTTCCATGGGAACCGGAAACAAACTGGATCCTTCAAAATTCCAGATCGCAGATATTTCAAAGACTTCCGTATGTCCTCTGGCACGGGTTATGCGCCGGGAACTGAAGGCCCGTCATATTTCCAAAGTAAAAGTTCTTTTCAGTACAGAAGAAAGTGCCGGCGTAGTAACGGACAGTTCAAACGGTCGTCACGCGCCTGCCAGCATCGCCTTTGTGCCAAGTGTAGGCGGTCTGATGATTGCAGCGGAAGTGGTAAAGGATTTGATGTAACAGAAAAACTCGCCGCGTTATTGTATCTGAGAAAAAATCTTACTTCCCGCTTCAACGGATTCTGTAACCCAGGTGTTACCGCCAATGGTGGCACCTTTACCGATAATTGTGTCCCCGCCAAGAATTGTAGCATTGGCATAAATTGTAACGTCATCCTCGATTGTAGGATGGCGTTTTTTGTCCTGAAGACTTTTCTTTACACTCAAAGCACCAAGGGTAACACCCTGGTAGATTTTTACGTTTTTTCCAATTACACAGGTTTCGCCAATAACAATACCGGTGCCGTGGTCAATGAAAAAACTTTCCCCGATTTTTGCACCCGGGTGAATATCAATTCCAGTTTTACCGTGAACATGTTCACTCATAATGCGCGGGATGATTGGTACTCCGTTTTTATAGAGGAAGTAGGCAATGCGGTGAACAAGAATTGCTTCAAGTCCAGGATACGACAGGATGATTTCTTCATCGCTTTTTGCTGCAGGGTCACCGGCCATCAGTGCTTTTACATCAAGGGAAATAAGTCTGCGGATTTCTGGAATTTCTTCAATGAGTGCCAGGGCTGTTTTTTCTGCCAGCTTAAAGCAATGTGAACTTGTCACTTCCTGAGTTCCTGCTGTAAAAACCAGGGCTTTTTCAATTTCCTTTGTAAGGGTTGCAATTATGCTGTTTACTTTAAGCCCTGTTACATAGCGAAGGTTTGACGGACATATTTCTTCGGCAGTGCGGAAGCCCGGGAATACCAGGCTCTGCAGGTCAGAAAGCACCTGAACCACATTCTGTCGGTTCGGAAAGTTTTCTGTTTCGCTTCTGTTGATAAGTCCATAAGTGTCGTAGGAATCAAGGATTCCGTTAATAAGTCCGTCAATATTCATAGTATTAGATTATCATATTTATTCTTTTTGTAGTAGAACTGTGTTTTCTTTATAAGGATTCGCTTCTGTTTTTTCAATTCCCTTTGTTTCATCTCGTGACTGTTTATCTTTTCCCAGACTGTTCCAGTCTATTTTTCTGGTAAAGAACATAAGAATGGCCAGAACCAGAAAGATAAATATTGCGCCAAGAAGAAGGGCATAGTCTTCACTTTTAAGGGAAACAAACAGGAAAGAATAAAGACTTGCGAATACAGGTATCATAATTAAACTGATTTTTATTTTTCCGGAAACAAGACCTGCGTATAAGGAAACCAGAAGAGCCGTTGCTGAAGCAGAAATTATGTATGCGGTTGTAAAGTTCAGATGTTCTGATATAGAAAGCAGCAGCAGGAAAAATACAACGCAGGCAGCTCCGCTCAAAAGATAATGAACAGGATGAAAATTTACCTTTGCGAAAACTTCAAAAAGGAAAAGGGCCAGAAATGGAATGATAATGAACAGAAATCCATAGGTTACAGAACGGAGGAGCAGGTCATAAAGGTCAACAGGATTTTTATAACTGAAACCGATATAACTCGAAGAAGACTGTCCTTGTGTAAAGGGGATAAACCAGTCTGCCTTGAAACCTTCTTTTGTGATAGTTCTTGAAACGGGAAGTCTGTCTGACTGCGTGAAATTCGGTGAAGGCCAGTCGCCTTCCAGATCCATTTTTGTGGAACCTTTTGCTGTTTGTACTTTGAAAGATTCAGCACCGCAGATTTCAAGTTCTGTTGAGATTTCCAGAGGACCTGTTTTTGACGGAATCCCGACTTTTACAATGGAAGATTTGTTTACATATGACAGAAATTCTGTTCTGTATTTTGTATTGTTTACGGTGAATACAGGCCGGGTAGAAAGAGATTTTTCTCCAACATTCAGATATATTTTTGCCCTGTTGAATTCGTATTCCCTGGTATCATAGTCTTTCAGATTCATGTCAAAGAGCGAATGGATTTTAACCTTGCCTGTGAATACAGGAGATGAATAAATACCAAGGGTTCTTTCCTGTGTATTTATTTTTCCTTTTACTTCAAGTTCTTCCGGTTCCAGTGTGACTGTCCCCCGGGTTATCTGCTTTTCAACGTGTTTTTCGTTATTAACCCATTTTTCGACTGTGTTAATTTCTTTATAGGGAACATCAATATAAAATCCGCTGATGATTGCACTGCCGCCTGCCGCCGCATCTATTTTTTTCTGAGCACCGTAAAATTCACATTCACGGTCATCGGTTTTTGCTTTGATACAGCTAAGTCCTATAAGCAGCAGAATTACAATGGCCCCAATGGAAACAAGTTTTAAACCAATACCTTTCACATTTTTTTTCATAAAAATACCTCTTTTGTTGTTTTGATTGTATGAATACCATACTCAATAAAAGAGGCGGAATTATGTCAAAATTGTGTCATTTTTGATTAAGTTTCAGGAAACGGGAAGTGTTACTGTGAAGCAGGCCCCGCCAAGAACAGGACTTTTACTTACCTGAATATTTCCGCCTGCGTTTTCGCAAACAGCTTTTACAAGGGAAAGCCCAAGTCCTGAATGGTTGTTTTTGTTTTTTCGGGTGGAATAAAAACGGTCAAAAATCTTTTTTTCATTTTCTTTAGAAATGCCGGGACCATCATCCTGAATGCTGATTCTGTAAAAATCCTTTTTTCCAACAGAAATAACTTTGCTTTCAACAAGGATTTTATTTCCGAAAGAAACTGCATTTTCCAGAAGGTTTTCAGTCATACGGTCCAGAAGTTCAGGATCAATTTCAATTTTTCTTTTTTCACAATGGAGACTGCAGGAAATTGTTTTATCTTCATAGCGCATCTGAATTCGTTTTGAAATATTTTCAAGAAATAAATCCAGAGGAATCAGTTCTTTTTCAAAGTCATCTGAATCAATCTGTGAAAGTTTTCGAACTCCGCCAAGAAGCATTTCCAGGTGAGAAACTTCATCTGTAATGGCGGAACATTTTTTCTGGGCTTCTTCAGAAGTGTTTTCGTTCTGCATCAGTTCAGCAGAAAGTCTTATTGCAGCCAGAGGATTTTTGAACTCATGGGAAAGGTCTGCAGAAAAACTTTCTGTAAAACGGATTCTGTCTGCAAGTTTTTTCAGGAGAGAAGAAAAGCTTCTGCTCAGTTCCCCGATTTCATCATTCCTGTCTGCTCCTGTAAGTTTTTCTTTTACAAGATGTCCCTGACGGTCAGTACAGTTCTGGGCTTCTTTAGAAAGTTTTTTTAACGGATGAGATATACGGAAGTAAAAGAAAATTGTGACTGCAATAATTAGCAGGAAAGACCACAAAAAGATTCTGGCTATGTCCCGGCGAAGCTCATAAAGGTTTTGAAGGATCTTGTAAGTGGAACGGGAAACAAGGACAGCTCCTATTACTTTGTCGTCTTTAAGAACAGGGATGGCAGAATAAAGAGTAACAGAAATCTGGTCACCTGAAGAAATTCGGGTGATGGCACCGTAGCGGCCGTCCAGGGCAGCCTGAATTTCACGACCGTCATAAACTGTTTTGTTGCTGTAAAAATCAGCGCTGTCATAAACATCAATTGCAGGAGGCCTGAAAAACTTTCTGTACATTCGGAAAGGAAATGAAAGAACCCGGTAAATCAGACTTCTTTCCGGAGTTTCATCTTTCTTCTGTTCTGTTTTTTCTTCACTGGAATGTGACTCACTTGATTTTTCAGAAACTTTTTCTGCGCTGCTCCGGCTTGAGTCAGAAATTAAGTTTCCTGATTTATCCAGAATTCGGATGCGGGCGTCAAACCGCTGGTTCATGTTTTTAAGAATTCGGTCTGCATTTTCTTTTGAAAAATCTTCTGAAAGGCTTGCAGCAAAAATTCGTCCCTGCTGGACAAGGGAACTTTCCAGAGATGACAGCTGCTGTTTTTCATATGTTTTCAAAAGCAGAATAGAACCTGCCGGGAGAAATACAACAAGAAGTGTAAAAACAAGAATCTGAATGCTTATGCTGATTTTTAATCTCTTCATATTATTTCCCTAGGGTGTCTGAAAGCTTGTACCCCAGTCCGTAAATGGTTTCAATCAGGTCTGTCCCGATTTTCTTTCTTAAGCGCTTGATGTGGCAGTCCACGGCCCGGTCATTGAGATAAACGTCATCAGGGTATGCTTTTTGTATCAGCTGGTCACGTGTAAAAACTGTTTTCGGGTTTGAAACAAAGGCTTCAAAAATACGGAATTCTGTAACGGTCAGTGCCAGGTCTGTTCCGCTTTTTGTAGCTGTGTAAGAATCTCTGTCTATAAGGAATTCATTGAACCGCAGGATATTTTTTTGCTGAGTATTTTCTGTTTTGGAATAACGGCGGAGAATCACGTGGATTCTTGCAATAAGCTCGCGGATAGAATAAGGTTTTGTGAGATAATCATCGGCCCCCAGTTCAAGACCAAGTACTTTATCGAATTCTTCATCACGTGAAGTGAGGAACATAACCGGTGTTGCAGGGGAAAGTTCTTTGATTTTTTTGAAAAGAGTAAGTCCGTCCATTTCCGGCATCATAATGTCCAGAATGAACAGGGAAGGAAAGTCAGAACTGTTTAAGGCGGAAATGGCGTTATAGCATTCAAGTCCGTTTTCAAACTCCATAACAGAGTACTGCTCTTTTTCAAGAGCAGTTTTCAGTCCTGACCGGATATTCAGTTCATCATCACAAATGGCAATCGTCATTATTCTAGTATAGCAAAGGAGTTATGAGTTTGCCACTTGTGAATTCGGCCCCTGAGTCTGTGGTCCCTGAGCTTGTCGAAGGGGCGAAGGGCCGGTGTGTACATCCATCCAGATTAGTTCAGTGTTAAATCACCTTCCTTAATCCAACCTAGTTTTCTGAACAGGAGTCCGAAAGACCAGCAGAGTACTGCAGGAAGAACAAAGCAGACCAGAATAAGCCCAGTCCATTCAAGCCAGCCAGGCTGGATTGCTGCAGCTCCGTGAGTAACGGCAACGGCACTTGGTTCATACCATCCTGTAATTACACCAATCTGTCCGACGAGTCCGCAGGTCCCCATTCCGGAACTTACGGCAGCGCCGTTCATTTCCAGTTTGAAAAGACATGTTGCAATTGGCCCTGTAATCATTGATGTGATAATTGGAGGAAGCCATACTTTTGGATTTTTGATGATGTTTGGCATCTGGAGCATACTTGTCCCAAGTCCTTGAGAAAGAACTCCGCCCCAGCGGTTTTCAGGGAAAGACAGAACTGCAAATCCAATCATCTGGGCACAGCAGCCTGCGACGGCGGCCCCACCTGCAAGTCCTGTAAGTCCGAATGCTGCACAAATGGCGGCACTGGAAATTGGAAGTGTAAGTGCAATTCCGATAATTGCAGAAACAAGAATACCCATCCAGAACGGATGAAGTTTTGTTGCCCATACTACAAGGCGTCCTATGGAACTTGCAGCCATTCCTATGTATTTTGCAGTAAGAACTGTAAGCAGTGCTCCAACCAGAATTGTAACGGCCGGAGTAACGATAATATCAACCTTTGTTTTTTTGCTTACAAGGTTTCCCATTTCCGCAGAAATGATTGCAATAACCAGAACTGCAAGAGGACCACCGGCTCCGCCTGTAACATTGGCGGCGGCACCAACGGCTACCAGGGAAAGCAGAACCAGAAGTGGGAGCTGCATTGCAAAGCCGATTCCAACAGCCATTGCAGCACCTACAACATGGCCTTCTGTTGCAAAGTTTCCGGCATCAACCAGAAACTGGAAAACAGGATTAACATTGAGGCGCAGAAGCTGCTGTCCCAAAGTTTTGATAATTGTTCCGATCAACAAGGAAGCAAAAAGTCCTTGAGCCATGCCACTCATCGCGTCAATTAAGTAACGCTTTACGTATTTGTTCATAAAACCTTTCCTTAGTCTCAAAAAGGGTTCCCGCAATTAACAATGGAGTCCTCCCGCGGGTCCCCGTCGACTCGCTTCGCTCGCTCCTTGCCCACGGTACTCCATTGTTATTGCTCGCACCGCTTTTTGAGACTCAATAAATGTTGTGTAAAAAACGTAAATCGTTTTTTACAAATGTAAGTTGGGATAAAAAAAAGATGTGTATCACCGGAGCGCCGTGGCGTCTTCGGTAAGGCTGGTTCTGTGAACTCGGGCACGTTTACATCGTACGTCTGATACTATATAAAAAAAATTGAAATTGGGCAAATATCCATTATAATTTGTTCAACAAACAGGAGTTATTAGATGATGAAAAAAATCTTATTTGTTCTTTTAATGCTGTGCAGTTTTACTTTGTTTGCAGAAGAAAACCTGAATGCTGCAGGTGAAAATGAAATTGTGGAAACTGAAAAAAGCGGACCAACAGTTGGTGGAAGTGTTGGGATTAAATTTTTATATTATTATCCTATCTTTACTGGTGCTGTTGATATTGATAAGTTTGAAATCAATTTAAGTATGTTCCCCAATTTTGCAGGTGTATTTCTGTCAGGCATTTCTTTAGGATACAACACAAATCCCCATTCAACAGGATGGTCCCATAGTATTGGTGCCGGTTGTTATCTGTTTTCTGGGATTAACACTGTTATAGTTGATCCGTCAGGTTCTTCTGAGGGAACTGTCGAAGATGCTGAATATAATCCTGAAACAAGAAAAGAGTTATCTGTTGAAAGTCTTTGGGGTGCTTATTATCGGTTAGGATACCGTTTTTCTTCGAATCTTATGCTTTCAGGTCAGTTTCATTTACCAATGTTCTATGGATCTTCAAATTCCGGAAAATTTTATGCACTTTTGGGGGAAGAGCCTGGTGCAATACTTTATATGATGTCTCTTCTTTCATTTCAGCTTGGACTCCGCTACTGTTTTAACTGATGTATATTTCAGACTATTACATAAAAAAGTTCGGGGTAAAAGTCTATAAAATTTCTTTGGACGCCGGATGCACCTGTCCGACCCGGGATGGAACAAAAGGAACCCGGGGCTGCATTTTCTGCAGTGCAACCGGCTCCGGCGATTTTGCTGCATCCAGAAACAAGTCCATTACAGAACAGATTGAAGAAGCAAAAAAACTTGTAGAGAAAAAGCTTCTGGGACGCGGTGGCGCTGACTGCCAGAAGAAGGATTCCGTTCAAGGCAAATACATCGCTTACTTTCAGAACTTTACAAACACTTACGGGAACCCTGAACGGCTCGGTGCCTTGTACCGAGAAGCCGCAGCCTGTCCTGATGTCTGCGGCATTTCAATCGGAACACGCCCCGATTGTCTGAATGATGAAATTCTTGAAATAATAAAATCACTTTGCAAAAGTAAAACTTCTGAAGAGAATCCTTTTCTTGTTTCCATAGAACTTGGTCTTCAGACAACAAATGAAAAATCAGCTGAGTTTATCCGCCGCGGCTACAGGAATGAAGAATATTATGCTGCTGTAAAAAAAATCAGAGAACTGGATTCTTCAATCCATATTGTTACTCATGTGATTTTCGGACTTCCCGGGGAAAACGAAAAAGATATGATGGATACTGTCCGGACTGTCTGTGAAACAGCAGACGGCATTAAAATCAGCTGCCTTCATATACTTAAGGGGACAGACCTTTTTGATTTATATGAAATGGGCGAAGTAAAAGTTCTGGAAGAAGAA
The DNA here is from genome assembly GCA_002315375.1 of Treponema sp. UBA1747. Taxonomy (GTDB): domain Bacteria; phylum Spirochaetota; class Spirochaetia; order Treponematales; family Treponemataceae; genus Treponema_D. The sequence goes on from DCHR01000029.1 coordinate 53,651, forward strand.
GAGTATTACAGGCTTTTGGAAAATGCCCTGAAAATTATTCCTCCAGATTTTGTAATTCACCGCCTCACAGGGGACGGTGCCAAATCTCTTCTGATTGCTCCAATGTGGACTGCAAATAAGCGGAAGGTTCATAATGAACTTTCCAGACGGTTTTCTGTTTTTTAGAATGGTCTTTCACCGGCGCCTGTTGAAATATCAGTATGTCGAAGGTCCGGTTATTATGGTATAATAAACCTATGAGCATTTTGAAAAAAGAAATCAAGAAAATCAATGATATTATAAATAAAGACAGATCTCCTTACGACACAGTGATCCAGGATGTTCTTAAAGTAAAAAAAGATGAAACCGTACTGATTATTGCAAATCCTGCAACAGTTGAAATTGCGCAGGGGTTCTTTCATGCAGCAAATCTGGTCAACGCAAAACCGACTCTGGTTTTTCAGAATGACAAGACTTCCTTTGATAATGCGGAACCTGTTGTTCTTGCAGCAATCGGTTCTAATCCTGATGTAGCACTTTCCATTTCAAACATTAAGCTTGGAAAAGATCCGGGTGCAACTGCAAATCCTTATAAAACAGAAGACGGTCAGGAATATCCTCATGTTTTCGATTATCTTCTGGACGGTAAAAAAACGATGCGTGCAGTCTGGACTCCAGGTATTACAGTGGACATGATGAACAGGACTGCGAATATCGATTATCTGGAACTGAAAAACCGTTGCAAAAAACTTGGAAAAATTTTTGAAGGTGCAGAATTTGTTCATGTTACCGCTCCTGCCGGAACAGACATTATGGTTCCGGTTCAGGGACGAAAACTTCTGAATGATGACGGAGATTTTTCAACACCGGGAAGCGGCGGAAATATTCCGGCCGGTGAAGTTTTCATCAGTCCTCTCGTTCCGGGAACAGAAGCCGGTGGAGAAACAAAAGGCTGCGAAGGTACAATCGTTTATGACGGTTCCATGACTTTCTTTGACGGCGATTCTATTTTGAATACTCCTATTACCTGTAAACTGGAAAATGGTTTTGTAACAGAAATAACAGGCGATAAGGAAGCTGAACGTCTTCTTCAGACAATTACTGATGCTGAAAAACGTGCTTTGGCTTATGAAAAAGAAGGAAAACTTCCTGAAGGAAAAGGCGAGGTTTACAAACGCAATGCCCGCAATATCGGGGAACTGGGCATCGGACTGAATCCTGCCGCATCTATTACAGGAAACATGCTTGAAGATGAAAAAGCTTTCCGCACCTGTCATTTTGCAATCGGTGAAAATTACGATAACGATGCACCGAGTCTTATTCATCTGGACGGGGTAGTCAGAAATCCTACAATCGTTTTGAAGTACAGCGACGGCAGTGAAAAAACAATTCTGCTTAATGGAGAATTACAATGTTAGTCTCAAAAAACAAATCAAAAATCTGTCTTTCATTTTTTGCAATTATTTTCATTTTTACTTCCTGCGGAAAGAAAAATCTGCCTGTAGAAAAACTGCAGAATTCTTTTCTGGAGAACCAGCCTGAAGTTTTAACTTCTCTTGCGTTTTCCGGAGATCCTCACTGGGGAAGCGGAATGGCAGATTCAGATTTACGTTTGAGAATAATCAATAAGGTTTCAAGAAGATCCTATGACAGCTTTGTAATTCTGGGTGATATTGTTGAAGACGGAAGTAAAAAGGACTCCTACAACAATGCTGTTGCAACATTGAATCAGGGGCTGAAAGAAACTCCTGTTCTTGTACTGCCGGGGAATAAAGATTTTTACAAAAAGACCAGAGAAAATTTCAATGTGGTTTTTTCTGGAAAAGGAAATAAATCCGGGAATTATTGTCTTGATTTTAAAGGTTCACATATTCTGGTTCTTGATGAAATTAAAACAGAAAACAATGCTGCAGAAAATCAGGAAAAATGGCTGGCAGAACAGCTGGATAAAATCCCGGTAGAAGACAAAGTTCTTGTTTTGTCTCATAACTCTTTTATCAGCAGCAGGAAGAAAGATTCTGTTCTTGAAAACTTCTGTTCGATTTTCGAAAAGTATAAAGTAGACCTGGTTATTTCCGGAGAAGATCACCTGATGGAGCTTCTGGAAAAGAACGGCGTAACTTATATCGTTGCAGGTTCCATGAGCGGAATCTTTGACCGGGTAGAAAATAAATCTTCTAATTCAATCTGGATGAATAATACTTCTGCCGGATTCCTTGATTTGAATCTGGCAGAAAAAGACAAGCTTAGTTTTGCTTTTTTTGATTCAGACGGAAAACATCTGAAATCATACGAAATCAGAACTAAATGAGTTTTTAGCGTTCAACAGTTTCCAGAATGTTTCTGAAATTTTCCTGAACTACCGGATCAACAAGTTTGCAGGTTCTTCTGTCATAATGACTGAAAGGATCTTCCGATGTGCCCTTTTTCTGGATGTCCCAGAGAACAGGGCACATTCCGTTTTTATAGGCATGAAGGCAAACGTATTTCAGGTAATTCTGAATTGATTCCTGTTCCTTGTTTTTTGTAGGGCATCCGTATTCACCGATGATTACAGGAACTCCTTTATCAACAAAAGTTGTTTTCATTTTTTTCATGTTTGCTGAAAGTTCGCTCAAATCTTTCTGTGTGCCCCAGGTGGTTCTGCATTTTCCCCAGTCAGCATCTTTTTCCAGAATTGCGAAGTTTGAAGGGGTGTAATAGTGAACTGAAACTGCACACATGTAAGCAGGATCTGCAGGCATTTTGAATAAAGGATCACAGGTCAGTCCGATGTCGGTCTGATAGCCCGCAATAAGCAGAAGACGTGTTTCATTGTTGCCGCCTGAACTGCGGACCAGGTTTACGAAGGCCTGGTTAATTTCATTTAACAGTCCGAAGGATTCTGCTTTTCCTGTTGTTCCGCCCCATCTGTTCCAGACACTGTTCCATCCTCCTTCTTCATTCAAGGATTCCAGAACAAGACGTTCATCATAATCCTTGAAGCGTTCCAGAATCTGGGTCCACATCCGGGTGTATTTTTTCATGCACTCAGCTTTATTGGTAGGGAAGGTTTCCCACCATCCGCCGTCCCAGTGTTCGTTAACAAGAGGGTACATTCCGCATTCCAGGGTCCAGTCTACAATCTGCTGAACTCGGTCCAGAAGCTCCGGCGCAATGGTGTAATCATCTTTCATAAGATTTGACCATGCTACAGGAATTCTCAGAGTCTTGAAGCCTGCATCAGCATAGCCTTGAATCATGTCTTTTGTAATGACCGGGCTTCCCCAACAGGTTTCATAAGCTTTTACACCGCCGTTCTTATTTACCCAGGAACCGGTTGCTTCCATTGTGTTTCCAAGGTTGATTCCGATACCCATTTTTTCTACGAATTTCTGGGCTTCGGATTTTTCACCCTCTGCAAGCTGAAGGGGAGGAACGTCAGGAACTTCAACTGAAGGAACGGTTGTTTCCTGTTCCTGATTCTGGGAATTCCCAGCGGTTCCTTTTGTGATGCTTCCGCAGGAAATAAGGCTCAGTGCCAGAAGAAATATTCCTGCTAAAGCAAAAATTCTGTTGGTTAATTTTTTCATTGTTTTACCTTCCTGATTTTATTTTCCATCGGGAAGTTCTAATTTTCAATGGAAAATTTGTGCTACTTTCCTTTGAAAATCTCGGAAGAACACTTCTGCGACCTTTTGCACATAAAAAAGATTTTCTATATAATAGAAAAACTATGGCAAACGAAACAACTTATAACCACTGGGCTGACCAGGTGGCAGCAAAAATCATCAAAGAAAAGGGTGATCTCCCTTCTTACACATGTGCTTCGGGAATTACTCCGTCAGGTACCGTTCATATCGGAAACTTCCGTGAAATCATCACTGTAGACCTTGTTGTACGCGCTCTCCGTGATGCAGGAAAAAATGTCCGCTTTATTTATTCATGGGACGACTACGATGTATTCCGCAAAGTCCCTGGCAATATGCCAAAACCTGAAGTTCTTGCAAATTATCTTCGCTATCCAATTACTTCTGTTCCTGATACTTTTGAACGCGACGAAAACTATGCACGTCATCATGAAGTTGATATTGAAACTCAGCTTCCACGTGTGGGAATTCATCCTGAATTCCTTTACCAGTCTTCACGCTATCAGGCACACCGCTATGTTGAAGGACTGAAAAAATCACTTCAGAACCGTGAACTCATCAAGGAATGTCTCAACACTTATCGTGATGATGAACACAAAATGAAGCCTGAAGATGTTTACTGGCCTACATCAATTTTCTGTGGAAAATGTAACAAGGATACAACTGAAATCACAGGTTACGACGGAGAATACGGCGTTTCTTACAAATGTGAATGCGGCTGTGACGAAACTGTAGATATCCGCGAATTCGGCGGCATCAAGCTGGGCTGGCGCGTTGACTGGCCTATGAGATGGAACGAAGAAAAAGTTGTATTCGAACCGGGCGGAAAAGATCATATCAGTCCTGGAGGATCTTACGACACAGCAAAAGAAGTTTCAAAGAAAGTATTTGGATGGGATGCTCCTGTAACAATGAAGTATGACTTCGTAAAACTTAAGGGAGTTCCAGGAAAAATGTCTTCTTCAAAAGGAAAGGTTATTTCTCTGGTTGATGCTCTTGAAGTTTACCAGCCTGAAGTTCTCCGCTACATCTTTGCCCAGAATAAAGTTGATCATGAATTCTCAATCAGCTTTGACCTGGACGTTCTTACAATTTACGAAGCTTACGACAGAACAGAACGCTATGTTTGGGGAACAGAAGAACCAAAAGAAAAAGACCCTGCAAAGAAAGCTTCTCTTCTGGCACGCGAAAAGCGCATTTATGAACTTTCACAGATTGACGGTATGCCTGCAGTAATGCCATATCAGGTTCCATTCCGTCTTCTTACAACTCTCCTTCAGACATACGACGGAGATGTTGATGCAGTAATCGCTTCTCTTGGAGATGTAAAACCTGAACAGGAAGAATGCCTCCGCCGCCGTGCTGCCTGTGCCTGGTACTGGATCAATGAATCGGCACCTGACTGTGCAGAAGATATGCGCTTCAGCCTGCGTAAGGACGGTTCAAAAGCAGAAGACATTACAGGTGACATGCTTACAGCAGTTAAACGTGTTCGTGACGAAGTTGTTCCACAGGTTGGAAGCTTTGCTACAGACAAAGACTGCCAGCAGGCTATGTATGACATTGCAACAGGAATGGGACTTGAAGCAAAGGCTCTGTTCACAGCTCTTTACCACGCACTTATCGGTAAAGACCAGGGACCACGTCTTGCAAACTTCATGAAAATCATCGGAAAAGACCGTCTTGCTCAGATTCTGAGCGTTTACTAGAATTTTCCTTAAACATTCATATTTGAACTGAAATGACCGGTGGCTGACCACCGGTCATTTTTTTTCATCAAATGGTCCCTGAACTTCTCGAAAGGCCGGGGACAGGGACAGACCCTGTTCAGAGGGGACAGACCCCTGCGGTTTCAAAGGGGACAGACCTCCCCGAAAATCCCTGAAAATGTTGTAAATTGAAGAATTTCAAACGTTTTCGTGAAGAAGATATTTATTTAACTTTTTACAGAATCTGCCTTATAATGGTAACGTATGAAACTGAACAATAAATTCCTTTTAATAATTTTTCTCACAATTCTCGAAACCTTTTCACTTATGTTTATACTCCTTTTTGGTATGCAAAGAATTACAACTATGAAAAACTTCCAGTACAGACAGGGCCGCATGCAGCTGCATCTGACTGAAACTGTAAATTTTGTAAACAATATAAATTTGTATAGTGTAAAAATTGCAACCGTTTATGATGAATGGGAAGAAGTTTATGCCAAACTTGAAGAGGATATTAATTACCTCACAGACAAAGAGGGACTTAATAATCTTCCTGTAGAATTCCTTGATGCCATCGAATACATTCCTAATCTGTGGAGAAGCATGAAGTTTACACTCAATCACATGAGTACCGAGTTTGAAAAGCTTCAGGCTGTTCCTATCAATGACGTTGAAAACTTTTACCTGATTCAATACGGAATTGGAGGAGCTAAGCCTTTCCTTATTGAGGAAGAACATTATTCAGAACTTAATACAATCTGGCGTTCTATTTCTGACTTAATTAAGAATCTCAGAGTTTCTTCAGAACAGATGTCTGAACTTAATGAATTCGCCGTGGATGAATTGGGCGAACTTTGTATGGCAAAGACTTATGGTTTTGCCAGAATGTCGATTATTATAGGACTTCTTGCTTCCATAGTTCTTGTTATTTTTGTAAGAGTGATAACAGGCCGGATTACAAAGCGAATTATGAAAATCCGCGATATTTCCGGAAATCTTAAGGAAAAGGATTTTACTGTGGATGTAAATCCAAACGGATCCAGCGAAATGAAGGATCTGATGCGGAATATGAACGATATGGTTTCCGAATTGAACGGATTCCTTCTGACTGTAAAAGAAACTGCCGCCAGGGCAATCCAGTCGGGATATAAAATCACGGATTCTGCCAACTCTACTGCAGCTGCTACCACCCAGATTGATGCAAACATCGAAAGTATTACAAAAGAATTCGACCAGATTTCTCAGTCTGTAGAAAAATCAGTTCAGATTATTGAAGAAATGAACGCACAGGTAGATAATCTGGTTCTTTATAACGAACGGCAGACAAAATCAGTTGAAAATGCAAATCAGACTGTTATGGATGCAGCCCGCACCCTTTCAGAAATTTCAGAAATGGCTTCTTTACGTGCCCGCGATGCAAAAGAAATGAATGTTCTGGTTGCAGACGGTGACGAAAAGATTAAGGTATCCGCAAAGAAACTGGATGAAATTAAAAGTCAGCTTTCTGAAATCGGAAACATTGTTAAACTCATCAATGATATTGCAAGCCAGACAAACCTCCTTTCTATGAACGCTGCCATTGAATCTGCTCATGCCGGAGAAGCAGGAAAAGGATTCAGTGTTGTTGCAGAGGAAATCAGAAGTCTCGCAGAAAATACTGCAGCAAATGCAAAGAGAATTAAGGTTGCCATCGGGGATATTGTTTCTTCCGTTCAGGATGCCGATGTTGCCGGAGTTCAGGCTTCTGAAGCCTTTGGTAAAGTTCGTGAAAATGCAAATCAGGTTGTTCAGTCCATGGAAGATATTTCTGACGGAATTAACAGAATTGACAGCCAGATGCAGAATATCAAAGAAAAAACAGATGAAACTGCTCAGGCTGCCAATGAGATCAGCGGCTACAGTACAAAACTTGTTCAGAAGCAGAGAAATGTTTCAGACGAAGTTCAGAGCATGAACAGTCTCTTCCTTGAAGCCCAGAATGGCATTCATGAAATCAGAAGGGGAACTGCTGATATCGTAAACCGCATTACAGAAGTAAGCGATAATAGTAATGACAGTTACGAGAACATGAATGAGCTCAAAACAATTCTGGATGAATTCAAGACTCAGGACATTAATGAAGTTGAAGAACTGGGAGAGGCTGGCGAAGAAGTAACACCGGTTACAGAACCTGAAACTGTTTCTGACACTGAAAGTCCTGTTGAAGAGTTCGAACTGGACGTATAAGAACTTTCAGAAGAATAATTGCAGAGAAAATATTAAAATAACGAAAAATTAGACGCCGAATCCTTTGAGATTTTGGAGATTTTCCCAGATGCCCTAGTGGATTTTCCCTATATCCGTGATATAATTACGGGTATAGGGATTTTTTTTTATGAAACTTAATACAAAATTTTCGCTTATTATTGCTTTCACTGTGTTTTCATTTCTGATTCTTACGGGACTTACACAGTACTGGTCGCGAAAGAATATGTCCATAAAGAATTATCAGTACGAACAGGTAATCGTTCAGAAAAACCTGAGTGAACTTATTAACTATATTAATCAGCTGGATTTTCACCAGATTATGTCGGTTAATGCTTATCGTGATTATTCAGAAAAGTTTGAAGCTGTAGATGAATCCCTTTCTTATCTTGTAAGCAACCCGATTATCCGGTCTTTCCCTGCGGACTTCCGCGAGACCTTGTCCCAGCTTGAGAAACTTTGGGGTGTAAACCGAACCCGATATGAAAAGCTTCTTCCGATAATGGAAAAAATCGAGGCTGAAAAGCTTTCGGTTTCAATGGCTTCGCAGGTTCAGAAATCAGGTATCCGTGATGCTTACCTTAAATATCCTGAAAATGAACAGATTCAGCGCCTTTATGAATATGTTATCAGTGTAGATGCAGAATTTTCCGGAATATTTGTTGGTTATACAACAATGAAAAATCTTATCAACAAAGCATCTTATGAGTTTGAAGACATCCTTTCTAAAGCAAATCTCCGTTATACTCTTTTTGCTGTGATTATGGCTCTTGTTATTTGTATTCTTCTGGCAGTGTCTATTTCCTATGTTACTTTCAATATTGCCAGACGGATTATTTCTATCCGTGAAATGAGTAAGTCTCTGGCCAAAAAAGATTTTACAATTTCAATCGATACCAATGGATCTACAGAAATGCAGGACCTTATGAACAACATGAATAATATGGTATCTGAATTAAATTCCTTCCTTCTTATTGTTAAAAAAACAGCGTCAAAAGCCATTTCATCGGGATATCAGATTAACGATTCTGCAAATTCGACTGCTGCGGCCACTACAGAGATTGATGCCAACATTGAAAGCATTACAAAAGAATTTGATATGATCAGTAAAGCAGTTAAGAAGTCAGTTGCTGTTATTGGTGAAATGGATAGTCAGGTTTCGAGTCTTGTTTCTCACAATGAACGCCAGACAAAATCTGTTGATGATGCAAACAGAACCGTAATTGAAGTTGCAGAAACTCTTGAACATATTACACAGATGGCTGAAGCCCGTGCAAAAGATGCACAGGAAATGCATGATCTGGTTGCTGACGGCGACAACAAAGTTAAACTTACTGCAAATATGCTTACCGAAATAAAGAAGCAGCTTAAACAGATTGCAGGTGTCGTAAAAATCATTAATGATATTGCAAGTCAGACAAATCTTCTTTCCATGAATGCTGCAATTGAAGCAGCCCATGCAGGGGAGGCGGGAGTTGGATTCAGTGTTGTTGCTGAAGAAATCCGTTCTCTTGCAGAAAGTACAACCGTAAATGCCAAAAAGATTCGCGAATCGGTAAACAGTATTGTTGATACAGTAGCAGATGCAAATGATGCTTCTTTCCAGGCTTCCGAAGCCTTCGGAAAAGTCCGCGAAAACGCAGACCAGGTTGTAAATTCAATGCAGGATATTTCCAATGACATTGTTCAGGTTGATGAACAGATGAAATCAATCCGCACAAAAACAGAGGAAACTGCAGTTGCAGCCAGTGAAATCAATAATTTTTGTGAACAGCTGGCAGAAAAGCAGAGTGTTGTTTCCGGTGAAGTTACCAGCATGAACAACCTGTTTGCACAGGCACAGGAAGGAATCCACGAAATCAAACGCGGAACCTCAGATATTGTTCACCGTATTACAGAAGTATCTGATAACAGTAAAGACAGTTACAAGAATATGACAGATCTTGAAAATGTTCTGGAAGAATTCAAAACGCAGGACACCGTTGCTGAAGCAATGGAACAGGAAGATAACGCCAATGCCCTGAATATTAAGGCAGAAGAAATTGCCGCACAGGCTATGAGCATGGCAGAAGAAGTTCTTGTTTCCGGTGACCATAGTGAAATTGAATTCAATCTTGATGACGTTGAAGAAGTAGAGTTCTAATCAATTATTCCGCTCTTTTATAAAATTCCCTTGTCACACTTTCTGTATTATGTTAAATTTAGATTGACACTTTTACAAAAAATGTCATAATAAATTAAAACAACATATTTTACAGGAAGAATAGTATGGCAACAAAATATGCTTTCTTGTTTCCGGGCCAGGGAGCTCAGGTTCCCGGCATGATTAAAGATCTTTGTGAAGCTTATCCTGAAGCTCGCAAAGTTGTAGATGATGTAACCGCTATTACAGGCGTTGATATGCCTGAACTTCTGTGGAACACAGAAAAAGATATTCTGAGCCGTTCTGACAACAGTCAGCTGGCAATTACTACTGCATCTCTTGCAGTAATGAAAGTCCTTGAATCAAAAGGCATTACTCCTTCAGCTGTTATGGGATTTTCTCTCGGAGAATTTCCTGCTTTATATGCAGCAGGTGTTCTTTCTTATGAAGATGTAATTAAAGTAGTTCGTGCACGCGGACTTATCATGCAGGCAGTTTGTGAAAAAATTGCTTCAGCAAATGAAGGTCATGCACCTGGAATGACAGCTGTTCTTGGACTTGCTCCTGAAGCTGTAAAAGAAGTTTGTGCCGGAATCAAAGATGCTTACCCGGCCAATCTGAACTCTTCAGTTCAGACAGTAGTAAGCGGAACATTTGATGCACTTACAGAAGTTGAAGCAAAAGCAAAAGAAGCTGGTGCCCGCCGTGCAATCCGCCTGGCAGTTGCAGGTCCATATCACTCACCACTTATGCAGGAAGCTGCAGTTGAGTTTGAAAAAGCAATTGCTGATGTAGCTTTCAATAATCCCAAAATCACAATGTTCTCTAATGTAACCGGTGCTCTTGCAACTGACGGGTCAGAAATCAAAAAGAATGCTGTTCTTCACCTGACAAATCCGGTTCTATGGACAACAGAAGAAGCTGTTCTGGCAGAAACAATGAAAGCTGACGGTTCTGAATGGAAACTGGTTGAACCTGGCGTTGGAAATGTTCTGGCCGGTCTCTGGGCAAAAACAGAATACAATGAAACCTGGAATTGTGTTTCTGTTAACAATGTAGAAGGACTAAATAATTTATAGAAAAATACATATTCTTTTTTTTGTAGGAGAAAATATATGGCAAGACGTGTAGTAGTTACAGGATTGGGAGCAATCACTCCTCTTGGAAATAGTGTTGAAGAATTCTGGGCCGGAATTAAATCCGGTAAAAGCGGAATCGCTCCGATTACACAGTTTGATGCATCAATCAATAAAGTTCACTATGCAGCAGAAGTAAAAAACTTCAATGCTGCTGATTTCATGGATTCAAAGGATGCACGTAAAATGGCACGCTTCACACAGTTTGGTGTTGCAGCTGCAAAACAGTGTCTTGATGATGCAGGACTTATGGGAAATGCAGAAGTTCTTGATGAAACCGGTATTATCCTTGGTGTTGGAATCGGCGGTCTGGAAGTAACAGAAGCTTCAATTCTTGGCATGCAGAAAATGGGATTCACAAAAACAAATCCAATGGCTATTCCTGAACTTATTCCAAACGAAGTTGGAGGAAACATCGCAATCAATTTCGGTCTTCACGGACCTGTTCAGTCAATCGCAACTGCCTGTTCTTCTGGAACAGATGCTCTTGGTGTTGCATTTGATATGGTTCGCTCTGGACGTCTTGATACCTGTCTTACTGGTGGGGCAGAAGCAACAATCTGTCAGTTCGGTGTTGTTTCTTTCGAAGTTCTTCATGCTCTTTCAACAGGTTTTGATGAAGATCCAACCAAAGCTTCACGTCCATTTGACAAGAACCGCAACGGTTTCGTAATGGGTGAAGGTTCAGGTATGCTGATGTTCGAAGAATACGAACATGCAAAAGCACGCGGTGCAAAAATCTACGCAGAAGTTGCAGGATACGGTGCTTCTTGTGACGGTTACCATCTTACAGCTCCAAATCCTGATGGAATTACAGGATCTAAATGTATGACACGCGCCCTGAAAGATGCAGGAATGGATCCTTCAGAAATCACATACTACAACGCACACGGAACTTCTACACACAAGAATGACTCAGCTGAAACACAGATGCTGAAAATCGCTTTCGGCGAAGAAAACGCACGCAAACTCAAGATCTCTTCTACAAAATCAATGCACGGTCACTGTCTCGGTGCAACAGGTGCAATCGAAGCAATGGTTTGTGTAAAAGCAATTCAGGACAGCTTTATCCCATGTACAAAGAATCTGGACGAAGTTGATATCGAAGGCGGATGTGACCTGAACTATGTTCCGAACGTAGGACTCAACGAACCTGTTGAAGCTGCTATGTCTGCAACATTCGGTTTCGGCGGCCACAACGGTGCTATCATCCTCAAGAAGGTAAAGTAATATGTCATTAACAACAGATATCAAATCACTTCTTCCACACCGTGAACCTTTTCTTTTTGTCGATGAAATTGTTTCTGCAGATGAAAAAGGTTGTGTTTGTGAACACACTTTTACAGAAAATGAATTCTTTTTCAAAGGACATTTTCCTGAATATCCTGTAGTTCCAGGAGTAATCCTCTGTGAAACTATGGCACAGGCAGGCGGAGCAGCCCTTCGTTTCCTGAACATCGTTCCTGCAGACGGACTTTTCTTCTTTGCCACACTGGACAAAGTGAAGTTCCGCAATCAGGTTCGCCCAGGCGACAAAGCCCGCATGGAAATTGAATTCCTCCGCAACAGTCCTAAAATGATCAAACAGGCCGGCAAACTCTACGTCGGTGAAACCTTGTGCGCCGAGGCCGAGTGGATGTGCCTCGTAGGTTCCGCTAACTAGCGGAACCCCGCAGTTATTTCATAACTGCGGAAACAGCTTCGCTTGGATAGGAAAATCGTTCCTAGAAAGTCGCTTCCGTGAGGAAGGACTTTCGACGGATCCGAAGAGGACGGACTTTGCAGGGTATGTCTTTCGACGGATCCATAAACCTCGGACGCCTCGTAGGTTCCGCTAACTAGCGGAACCCCGCAGTTAGAACTCAATATAAAATCCCGGAAAATTCCGGGATTTATTTTTTTACCCTATACTTAAATACTAGTATTTCAGTATAATAAACTTATGAAACGTTTAACTTATTTTTTGACTATCTCAGCTTTATCATTATTCTTATTCGGGTGCGGAAGCACATCATCAAAATCAGCAGAACCGGAAAAACCTGTTATTCCTGAATATCCGCCTCTTTATGAACTGACAGGAAATAAAGGTTTCAAAATGGGAACCTGTATGAGTCCTGAAAGTCTTCAGAATGCAAAATACCGCAATATGGTTACAGGTGATTTCAATTCTGTTACTGCCACAAATGAAATGAAAATGTATTCTCTTTTGGACTGGGGAGTAAGAAGCCGTGACGGAATGCCTGCTTTCAAATGGACAAACTGTGACCGCCTTCTTCAGTTCGCACAGGAAAATAATATAAAAGTTCGCGGACATGTTCTTGTATGGGATGCATACATGACAGAATGGTTCTTCTATAAAGATTACCGCAATAAGGAACTGGCAGATGCAGAAGAAATCAAAGCTCGTATGAAGTATTCCATTGAAACAGTTATCCAGCACTGTGAAGAAAAATTCCCTGGCGTTGTTTACTGCTGGGACGTTGTTAATGAAGCCGTGTCAGACAGTCCGTCAGAAGCTGCCTCCGGAGACAAAGCCCGTGTCCGCAAAACTCGTGGCGGTTCAAAAAATCTTTATTACGAAACAATTGGCCGTGATTATGTAAAATGGGCTTTTAAATATGCTCATGATTTCGTTCAGGAAAATGGATACGACATCAAACTGTTCTACAATGATTACAATAACTTCTATGCAGATAAAAGAAACTGCATCATCAATCTTGTTGAAGAAGTTAATGCACAGGATGACGTGATCAATACAAAGGGAGAACGTCTTTGTGATGGAATCGGAATGCAGGGTTATGTTGGCGGTTACGGACAGCAGTCAGGATGTATGAATTCCGGTGATATTTATGCTATTAAAGAAACAATCGAAAAATATGCTTCGCTTGGATATGAAGTTCAGATTACCGAAATGGCACTCCGTAATTATGACAACGGAGAATATGCTAAAAAACAGCATGAAGAATTCTACGGTAAAATGGCACAGATGCTGTCTCACATAAATGAAACAGCAAACGGAAAATTTACCTGCTGGGCAATCTGGGGAATTCTGGATAATCCGAGTCTTCCGACAACAGATTACAGCTACAAAATGAATGGACCGTTCTGCGGCATGTTCGCATGGGATTGTAAAAAGAAACCTGAGTTCTACAATACCTGTGAAGCAATGCTGAAGTAAAACAAAGGTTATATAAACTAAATAATCTGGAAATGGGGGCCCTAAACTTTCGTTGCGGGCCCCCATTTTTTATTTCATCAAATGATCCCTGAGCTTATCGAAGGGCACATTTGATTTTCAAAAACAGACTTTTACATCAGGTTTTCAGACAGGTTTGTTGTTACACAAATCTTAGTGATGCTTCCGTTACGTGCAAAAAGTTTTCCTGTCTGTTCACTGGAAAGGCTGCAGCCTTCAGTACAGATTTCTTTTCCTTCTTCAGTAACGGTGATTTTATTTTCATTTCCAAGAACATATACAACAGGTGTTCCACACCAGGTGAAGGAAAGCTTTCCGTCTGCACTGAATTCTGATTTCTGCAGAATGTGAGGATTGAAAGAAGCGATTCCTTCTTTGATGGAAATGCCAAGTTCTCCCCAGCGGGTAAGGATTTCTTCTTTTACCTGACCTGTCATACCAGGCTGTTTTGCTCCCTGCATGCTTGGTGTATGTGAGTATGGATCTGAAGGGAAGGCACCGTAAACTGAAGGTGTCTTGTTGTATCCGATACCTTTTCTGATGTCGTAGTAACAGAGTGCCAGTTCTTTTGCAAGTTTAACTTTGTCTGCATCTGGAGTACCTTCAAAGGCTTCGTCAGAGGCTTTTACTGCGCATTCCTGTACAGCCAGAAGAAGTTTTGCAACCATGTGCCAGTAAATGCTTCCAAGACCTTCAAAGGCATAGAAGGTTCCTGAGCGTCCTGTGAAGTCCTGATGATTGAAAGTCTTTTCATAAAGTTTCAGGAGTTCTTCTGCTTCGGCTTCCGTAGGTTTCATGTCTGCAGGCATTTCAGAAATGTATTTTTTTACTGTGTTTGCGTTCATGAAGTTAGAGTTGAAATGGTAAACCTCGTTGATATCTTTTGAAAGGAGTCTTCCCTGTGATTTTTCCAGCAGTGCAGAAAGCTTTTCTGCATCTTCTTTTGAAACACAGTTCTTGTCTTCGAACATTGGAAGTTCCTTGTCCGGGTAAAGCATGTAAGAGTACTGGTTCTTTTCGAACATGCGGCTTTCTTTCAATGACTTAACCAGGTCGAGAGTTTCTTTTTCTGAAAGAACTCCTGAAGAGATAACAGCAACCTGACCTTCAAGCATTTCCTGAAGTGTCTTTACTCTCATTGAATCTTTTTCAAGAATCAGAGTGTTGTATGAGTGGTAAAGACCATCCGGACGTTTGTTGCTCTTGATTGTGTAATCAACATAATTAAGGATTTCCTTAAGACGTGAAACGATTGTTTCCCCGCTGATAGTTTCTGTTTTTCCTGAGTAACCATTTGCATAAACAGTTTCGTATTCCTTCTGGAAAATCAGTTCAGCTTTTTCTGTAAAGGCGTTGAGTTTTACAGGATCTTTTCCACAGTCAGCAGCGTCATTGTCAGTGTACAGTTTTGAAATTGCAGCAAAGCATTCGGCAGTTTCAATCGGGAGTGTAAAGTTTTCAGAAGAAACTTCGCTGTACATGTTGATGAGGAATGACAGGTAGCGGCGCAGGTAACATACAGTTACCATTGAAAGTCCGTATCCTGCAAGAGCATTGTTTGCATCATTCCATTCAGGACGCTGTGTGTTCAACCAGATACCGCCACCTGGAATCAGGTTACATGCCTTACAGAGAACGATCTGAATCAGTTTTGCTGTAAGAGAAACAAGAGCTACATTATCATCAGCTGTACGGATGAGTTTTACATCGCTTCCGTATTCCCATGTTTTCTGCATGAGTTCATTACTCAGGTTTCTGTCGAATACGATACTGTGTCTTGGATCTTTCCGGAGTTCAGCATAAGGCTTGATGATGAAAGGAACTTTTGCTGTTGAATAGTATTCCTTGTTCAGAGTTTCTTTCAGATCACGGCTGTTTGTTTTGTTCCACAGTTCCAGAAGCTTTTCAAGGTAAATTACCTGGTGGTCACCCCAGTAACCGATCTGTGCCCATGGGTTATTTGGATCAGGAATTTCCCAGTCCAGACCGTCACGGCTGATGCGGTATGGGTTGTATCCTTCAGCTGTCATTGCGTTGAGGAATTTAGCTGTGATATTTTTGATGTATTCTGGGTAACTGAAAGAAAGTGATTCCCAGTTCTGGAAAATATCACGCCAGTTTCCTTCGTAGTTCAGAATTGGATTGTTGTTTTCATCGCGGAGGCGGATGTTAAATCTGTTCCATGGACGGCTTGGGTCCCCGTGACGGCGGCTGAAAGTAATAGGCATGTATTCCAGGAAGAGGCGGATTGCCTGAGGATTTTCTGAAGCATAAACTGCCTTTTCAAGTTCCTTGCGTGCAATTTTTCCATTTTCACATGGACATTTTTCAACGATAGCTTTAATAACCGCAGCTTCTTTCTTATTGCGGCTGTTTACAAATGCCATGAAATCGTCTTTTGAAATGTTTGATGCATCCAGGAAAACGCCACCGCGCATAATGTTGAACATAACATTTGCGTAGTGGTGTGCAGATGCCATTTCATCTGAAGTTTCCTGGATACCGTCACTTTCCGAAACGTATTTGTTCATAAGAGCAATTCCGTCTGCAATATCTTTTTCCAGGTCTTTTGTTGCAGCTGCTTTGTCTGTAATGTTGTGTTTCAGTTCAGCAACTCTTGAGTGGTTCAGGGAAGTATCAAAAACCTGATACCAGCTGTCTTTGGAACCTTCCGAATCTTTTGCCGAAAGCTCAACTGTGCGGTCGATGTAGAATGAAGCGCGTTTTCCTTTCAGAACAGGAATGTTTCTTATTTCTTTGTCTGCAACAAAGTATGCTGGTGCTTCAGGGTCCAGAATAGGAGTGTCATCTGTAGAGAACCAGCAGACATTACAGCGGAGGCCTTCGTTTGGTTCTGCTTTGTCTGAGACAATAGAAGAAACTGTGAAGATTCCGAAGTTTGCTTCTGTATCAATATCTGATTTTTTGTAAGCATCAAGGAGATAAGAGTTTGATTCAAGGAATCCTCTGTCGCAGTGAGCCGGAAGAATATTGCGGCATCCATCCAGTACTTCTACTGAAACAGCAGAGGAAGAAAGATTCTGAATTTCTGTGCAGCGGACAAGACCGTATTTTGCAGAACTGGTCCAGCCAATGCGGAATGCAAGTTCAAGTTCTTCATTTACTTCTTCAAACCATACACGGGTTCCGCTAATATTTTTGTAAAGGTTGTGTTTGATTTCATTTCCTTCAAGACTGCTTGCCAGAGTTGAGTTTCTTAAAGATGCAAATGGTTCTGATTTATAAACTTTTCCGTTTTTTGTTACTTTCAGCATAGAGAAAGAACCTGTATTGGTTTTTCCGTCGCTTACTTTGTCTGCTGTATAATATGGGAAAATCATGAAGTCGCTGTTTATGCTGCCTGCTGTAATTCCACCTTTAGACCAGATAAAGTTCCAGATATCTGAGGAACTGGTGATTGTCATGAAGAAATCATCCATCTGATCATAATTTTCGATTTTGTAAAATCTTTCACCATTCAGTGTGGTAAAAGAACCTTTTGTGCATTCTTTCATATAAGGCTCCTGAAATTTATTCTCCAGTTATCATTATACTCTTCATTTTTCGCGGAGTTTTACAAATATTTTGGATTTTTTCTTCTATTTTTAGGAGTTATGTCAGAAATTTTAGTTTTTTTACTATATACAGTCTTTAAGGTTCGGTTTGACATCCTTTTTGAACAGATATTTCAGAGGGTGAATATTAAAGGCATTGGGATACCAGCCGCCTATTTCTTCAATACTGATAATGGACATTGAAATAGGATGAATCAGAGGGATTACCATTCCGCTGTCCAGAAGAATGCGTTCAGCTTCTGCCAGAAGCTCATATCTTTTGGTGCCGCTTATACCTGAAGCTTCATCAATCAGTCTGTCAAAATCTTCATCTTCCCAACCGCTCTGATTCATAGTTGAGTCTCCGCGGAAAAGTTCCAGGAAGGCGAGAGGGTCTGCAAAGTCTCCGATCCAGTTATAAGAAACAATATCAGCGTCGCAGTATTTTACATAATCAACATATTGTGCAAAAGGAATAAAGTTAAATACAGGTTCAATTCCCAGAGGGGCCAGAGCTTCCTTTATGGCGTTGATTTCGTTTTCGTGAAGGGTTCCTTCAGAAAGTTCAAAGTACAATGGAATTATTTCATCTTCAGGGATTTCAAAATTTGCCCTGGCATCCATCATCATCAGTCTGGCTTCGTCAGGATCAGTATATGAAAAACCTTCGACTTCCGGATATCCGTTTAAAGGGTAAACAAAAGTCGGGGCCGGAACATAAGCGTTTTTTCTCAAAGTATCCCAGGGCATTGCTTCCAGAACTGCAAGACGGAATTCCGGATAATCCCATACAGGACTTGTCCGTGTTTCTTCAGGCTTCACGTAAGAATCCTTGAAGAAAAGATATTCAGTTCCGAATTCTGCATTGAATTTAATGTCATCCTGCTTGAGAATTTTTCTTGTATTAACATCATAGGATGTAATCCATTCAGCAAAACCTGTGTTGTAGAAGTAAGCATTTTCTTCTGCCCCAAGAGATTGAAAGAAACAAATCATCTTGAGATGAACATTCTGGGCATCCCAGTAGAATTCATTTTTTTCAAGAACAATCTGGTTGTTCTTCATGTCACCGATACTGAAGGCACCTGAAAAAACAGTAGGATTTCTGTGGGTGATTGAAAATGCAGTATGACTCAAAAGACTTGGAAGATAACTTGCAGGTTTTTTAAGCCGGATAGAAAGTGTCGTTGGAGATACAGCGGTAATGAGAACATCCTCTTCTTTCCCAAGACCAGTTCTGTATTCTTCTGCGCCAACAATGATGTCCAGCATGGAAGCATAAGGTGCATCTGGAGTGGCCATTAATTCAAGCCATGAACGGCGGACATCTTCTGCTGTAATCTGTGTTCCGTCTGAAAAACAGGCATTGTTTCTGAGGTAGAAAGTCCATCTTTTTTTGTCACGGGAAATTTTATATTTTTCGCAGACAGCCGGAAGGGGATCAAGGCTCTGAGGATCGTAAGAAAAGAGTCCTTCATAAATTCCGGAAAGAATCTGGGCGTCTGAAACATAGGTTGAAGTTTTGGGATTCAGATCGTGAACCTGCGCAGATTCAATTACAGTCAGAACATATTTACTCGCAGTCAGAAGATTGTTTGAAAGTTCACCCGGATCTTCGATGTAATCTTCTTCCTGGGAAAGCAGGTCTTCAACTTCATCTTCTTCATCAAGAAATCTCTGTGAGAATAATGGTGATAAAATAAATAAAGAAAGAATTAAAGCTGCTGCAAATTTTTGTTTAGTCATTTTTTATTCCAAGTCTTTTCATCTGTTCGGCTTCTTCAATTACTGCCTGGTATTCGCCGCGTTTTTTGTTACAGGTTATGATTGTGTTTTTCATAGTATCAAGGTCAATTTTCATACCTTTCATTCGCACGCGGACTGTAACGTTAGGAATATTTTTGAAGTAATCGTCCAGGGCCTGGATTGTAATGAACAGGTTCTGGTTTTCAGAAATCTGTTTTCCCAGGAAAGAGAGAATCTGGTCTTCATTTGCGGCATTAATCTTATTGTATTCAATACCTCTGTTTGCAATGCCGGTGTAGATTCTGTCTTTTCTGTTAATATCTTCGATCAGTTCGTTTACTTTAATTTCGCGGGTATTTTTGTGTTTTGTAATCGGATCAATAGTAACCAGTTTAATCTGGATTTCTTTTGCCTTAAGTCCAAAAGCTTTTCTGAACAGTTCCTTTATTTTTCCTGCGAGAGAAGAAGGTCCTGTATGAACCAGAGATAAGTTTTCACTGATTTTTTCAGAAATTGAGCGGTATGTCGGAGAAAGGGCTCCGAGTACGAGTACTGAATTCATCAGAAGTTCTTTTGTATTTACCTGCTTCTTTGTTACTTTTTTTGTTTCCTTGATTTCCAGTTTTGAAAGAACAGACTGACGGTTTGCTTCACGGTCCGGTCCCTGATCCTCATAAATGATTTCATTAATGAGTTCTGTGTAGAAAGGTTTTTTACCCATGATTTCAGGGAAAACTCTTTTGATTTCTGCAAGTTCTGCATCAGGAGATTCCAGAGCTTTTGCCATGTTGTAAGAAGGGTGTTCCTGCAAATCTTTTCTGATTGAAAGTTTATAGATTTCCCGCTGGAAACGGATAAGCTGATTCAATCTTTTGTTGATTTCGGTTAAAGTCTGTGAACATTTTGAAAGGTGGTCATTCAGCATACTCTGCACGATAGAAGGAGAGTTTGTTCGTGCTTCATTTATAAGAATTGAAAGACCGCGTGTATTTGGTTTTGCACTGTTTGAAGTCAGTTCATCCCAGTCAAAACAGGCGTTCAATTCCTGAAATTTTTTGATTTTTGACAGGGTGATTGTTTCAATATTGAAGCGTGTGTATGTACAGATAAAATCAAGCATGGCAATGTAATCTGAAAAACGGGTTCCAACGATTACGTTTCTTTCAGTTTCATTATAAGGATTTGTGTCGGGACAAATGACTTCTGAAATCTTTTTTTCAAAACGGTAAGGGTCTTCTGCGATAATGCTTTTTTGAATAAGCATATCGTTAATGTTCTTTACGCAGGTGTAGAGAAGACGATATTTATCCAGAATCTGTGGAAATTCTGTTCCGTTATACCATTCAGTTTTCTGTGCAATCAGCTGTGACAGCTGCTGTGTGTAATTCATGTCATCCATAATTTTTTTCCTGTTTTATTAAATGGATAATTTTAATCCTGCTTGTAATATCATACCATTCAAACCTTCCCCTGCAAAGATTGAGCCTATTGGCAGGAAAAAGTTCATGAATGGTCCGAATCGGGAAGAAGAAGGAAGTGGTACACTCCAGTCAACTCCTCCTGAAATATATAAAAATCTGGCATTTCCCCAGAGGTATTTTCTGATTTCCTTTACATTGGAATCATCTGAATCTGCATCTGCCTTCCAGGCAAAACGCATAAGCATTGCGCCTCCTGCATTTACCCGCAGCTTTGTAGATTTTATCGGGAATGAATAAACTGCAGGAACGTTCAGGAGCAAAGAGAGAACTGTTGCTTCCCGGTTTTCTATTTCTGCGGGCAGGGCACGGCCTTCGTTAAACAAGAAATAGCCGTAAGATAAATTCACTGCAGGTTCAACAGAAATCGTTTTCTCTTTGGGCCAGGCAGCACCGATTCCAGGGTTAAAATAAATCGGGGAAGGTGCACTGACCTGTTTGTCTCCTGTATTTACATAAAGCGCAGTCGGAAAGGTGAATACTAAGTCGAAACTTCTTGCGCAAAGACAGGTAAAAGAGAGGAAAAATAAAACTGTAATAAAAATCTTTTTCTTCATATTTCTTTTTTATATTCTATCGTTTTTTCAGGTTGTAATCTTTGTATACAGAGTCTGGTCAAGATCTACTTTAATAAAACCGCTTCTTCCGGTCATGTAAAAATCACTTTCTTCCCAGGCAGCATAAAGGGTTGCTCCTGAAATAACGAAGCTTGTGTAGTTAAAGCCGTAGGGAAGACGAGGGAGCCGTAAAGCTACGGCTTTTCCTTTTCGTAAAATGCGCCGGCCATCCAGGGCTCCTTCAACATAAAGTGTTCCGTCCTGGAACATAATTCCGCTCCAGCTTTCCGAAACAACTCCATAAGCAGTCAGGGCTTCTTCATTTTCTTTTGATACATTGGAGTACAGTCGTGGCGAAGTTCCGCCGGCTGTGTGAATCGTAAGGTTAAAAGGTACAGTTGATGCCATACCTGTAAGCAGTTTTCTGATTCTATCCGGAGCTTTTGAGAAAGGCAATGGTTCCTTTTCTTTTCGGAAGGCATCTGCATCGCTGTTTTCTATTGTAATATTCTGCGAGGCTACAGCCGGACTCTGGTTCAAAAGAGGAATATTTGAAACCCATTTTATATAGGAGAATTCTGTTTTTGTATTTTCTTCGCTTTTTATGCAGCAGAACCAGGTTCGTCCGTCAAAAATAAAATCAGTAACTTCACAGGCCTTGTTTTCTGTCAGGTTGTCACAATTTACCAGCGGGTAAGAGATTTTTGAAGAAGGGTCGAACTGCACAAGAAATGGATGCTGGTTATCCAGAAGATTTGAATTGAAGAAGGTACTTTTATAAAGGGAATAAACCGGAGTTCCGTTAATGAAAATCAGGTTTCCTGCAGTACGTTCAGAGAAAAGCGTGTTATCCCGGTTCAATTCAAAATCCGGCCCGTTCATGGACATAATTCCAAGTCTGTTTACAATCATATATGCTTTTTGCGTCTGGCCGTCCTCCGCGCTTGTAGCAGAACTGGCCGAAATGCGGATAGCCTCTGTCCATGGTTTCTGGGGAACTGCCGGGGCATTCTGAGGAATAGAGACCGGTTCGAAACCGTTTTTATTGAAAGCGAACCACTGATGTGGTTTTGTTTTTGAATTATCGTTGATTTCAATAATATCCTGTGCCGGCTTTGCCTGTTTTTTTCCGGAACCGCAGGAGAACAAAAGAGTTGAGAAACTGATTAATAAAAAGGCATGTAAGAATAATTTTCGCATAGACTATCTCTATTCATTCTTTTCGGCATAAATACAGTAGTTTCTGAGAAATTTTTTCCATTTCCTGAATTGATTATCAGCAGCTTGTCTTGGGGTAAAAAGAAATAATTATCAGTTTTTTTGTAAACAGGAAGTGTCCGGGATGCATATATTTTTTCATTTTCTGGAATGTAGGGACTTAATGCACAAAATCCTTCTTCTGCAGGAGGAAACTGGTCATAATCCGGAGATTTTATTTTCAGAACCGTGAATTTTCCTGATGAAATGGAATTGGCAGTAACAGGAAAATCCAGGAACCAGGGATTGTAGAAGGATGAATCATCAGATTTGTTTTTTATTTCTTCAGAAAAACGGATCCAGTTGAATTTAAGCATGAAGTTTCCGTAATTTTCACGGTCTTCCGGTTTTTCTGCAGTGCTGTAAATGGCAGAAATAAGTGAAGCAGTAAAGCCTTTTTCCCAGGTCAGGAAAATCTGGTCTTTTTGATCTCTTTTTTCACAATCTGCCGGAAAAACCGCTCCGCAGGGCATGAAGAAAAGCGTTTCAAAAGATTCATCTTTGCTTAATGTAACCGGTCTGGCCAGAATAGAAATTAAATCAGCTTTCGAAACCTTTCTTTTTATTTCTGGAGTTCCGGAAGGACCATAGGGAATAAAAATGGTTTCATCACCTGATTTTCCGCAAAAAAACAGCTGCCAGCCTGAAAGATCCGGATAACAGGTATCGGGATCCTCTGTGGGCGGCCAGGCTGGCAGCTGAATGGAAACTTCCATTGAATCTGCAAAACTTTTGAATAGTTCGCAGGAAGTAAATCCGAACAGGGAAAAATACCATATGAATGTAAGGAAAACCAAAACGTATCTGCCCACATTGTTAGTATTGGTTTTTTATGTTCTTTCTGGCAAATTACCCGAAAAATTTTTATTTATTTTTTTTAATTTCGTCCTGACAAAGACTGTCACAGATTTCGTTATATTTGATTCCTGCATGGCCTTTTACCCAGTTCCAGGAAACATCCAACCTGTTGTTCAGTTCGTCCAGCATCATCCATAAATCCTGGTTCTTTACAGGATCTTTGCTTGCGGTTTTCCATCCTTTTGCTTTCCAGCCTTTAATCCAGGTAGTAATGCCGTTTTTTACATACTGACTGTCGATATTTACTTTTACAGGGCGTCCTGCAAATTGAGGCGTATTTTTAATAACGGAAAGGGCAGCAATAGCAGCGGAAAGCTCCATTCTGTTGTTTGTGGTAACTTTTTCTCCACCGGAAAGCTGTTTTTCCTGTCCGTCAGCAATAACAACTATTCCCCATCCTCCGGGACCAGGGTTTCCGGAACATCCGCCGTCTGTATAAACGATAATTTCATTTTCCATAATGGAATTATACTGAGAGTATACAAAAAAATCCTTAAAAGAGATTTATTTTTGAAATCTTACTACAGAAAAATTAAAATTCGTGGTATAATCAAGTAAATTAAGTTAAAAAAGTAGCTTGTAAAGTTATAAAAAGGTGTTATTAAGTGGATCATCTCGAATCCTTGGTTTACGCAGTCGATAACGACTATCGGCTTGTGTCTTTTAACCAGAGTTTGTCTGCCGTTTTTCCCGATGCAAAACCGGGAGATTTTTGTTTCCAGCATTTTAATGGTTCTATGGAGCCCTGCTTTGGGTGTCCGATAAAATCGTCTAATGTATCCTCATTCAATATATTCAGTAAGGCTCTGAATACGTTCCTTAGTGCAAACTGTGCCAAACTGGATCTTCCAGGTGTCGGGGTAACCAATCTGGTTTCCTGCCGGCACATTGTAAACAGCGAAAGAAGTCTCATGAGTCGAATGCTGTTTCTACCTCAGTGTGATTATTTCCTTGAAATAAACCTTACTCAGAATAAATACCGTTATGTTCACAAGAATGATGAAGAGTACGGTATTGAGTATAACGTTGAATCTTTCGACAGTCTCATTTCCCGTCTGGAAAAAACGTCAATTAATCCAAATGATTTGCAGAATTTCCGAAACTTTTGGGATTTTCAATTGCTTTCTTTAAAGATGGCAGAAACGACAGTGCCTCTCACCAACACATACCGTGAGAAAAATGCTGTCGGTTCCTGGGATGAAGTAACGGTAACTCTCATACCTGAAGTGTATGCCGGTACTGAAGACCAGATTGTTCTTGCAATTTTCAAGATCAAAACTGCCGCACAGGATGTCCGTAAACTGAACGCTTCCGAAGAAATCGATTCTTTTTCGGGGCTATTTACCCGTCGTGGTTTCGTTCTGCATGCAGAAGAATATCTTGCGGAACGACAGGGTGCGGAAGTCTGTGTAATTGCTATGGACGTGGAACATTTCCGTCTTTTCAACAAATGGTACGGAAGTCCGGAAGGCGACAAACTTCTTAAGCGAATTTCGGTTTTCCTTCTTGAAATGGACAGAATGTTCGACACGGTTTCCGGTTATGCAGGAGGCGACAACTTTTACATCATTCTGGATAATCAACCCGTTGTGATTGATTATCTTATCAACGGAATTTCCGATATTCTTGCCAAGTTTGACGGAGTTGAAGGTTTCCGTATGGCATTTGGTGCCTGTATTGTTGATTCTGATAAAGCAGATATCCGTGATGCAATGGATTCTGCCAATACTGCCTGTGAAAGAATTCTTGGAAACTATCAGGAGCGAATCTGCTGGTTCTCCAAAGAAATGCTTTCAGATATTGAACACGAAATTCAGATCGCTCCTGAAGTTGAGCGTGCTCTGGTAGAAAAAGAATTTACTTTCTATCTGCAGCCGAAATACTCGGTTTCAGATAAAAAAATAGTTGGTTCGGAAGCTTTGGTCCGCTGGCTTCATAAAAAGCGGGGCCTGATTCCGCCATCAGAATTTATCCCGATTATCGAAAAAAACGGGCTTGTAACCCGGGTTGATATGTATATCTGGGATATGGTTTGCGCAACAATTAAAAAATGGATGGAAGAAGGGCTTGATATAGCTCCTGTTTCTGTAAATGTTTCCCGGATAGATATCGATTCGGTAGATGTGCCTGAGATTTTTGACAATCTGGTTTCCAAGTATCAGATTGACCGGAAATTCCTGGAAATAGAAATTACAGAGAGCGCCTTTGTTGAAGATACACGGGTTCTGAAAACGGTAGTCCAGCGACTGCGGGCTTCAGGATTTACGGTTCTGATTGACGACTTCGGAAGCGGTTATTCTTCTCTGAATATGTTAAAAGATGTTCAGGCTGACGTTCTGAAGATGGATATTAAGTTCTTCGATTTGAATAATACCAATTATGAAAAAGGTGTTGATATTATCGAAAGCGTCCTGAATATGTCGCGTAAAATGAAGCTTTCAGTAATTGCTGAAGGTGTCGAAACAGAAGACCAGATCCAGGTCATAAAGGATATTGGACTGAACTACGTTCAGGGCTTCTATTATTACAAGCCTATGTCCGTAGATGAATATGAGAAAATGCTGAAAAGCGAAAATTAAAAATATCAGGTTAAACCTGACGAGGAGAGAAAAATGAAAAAAAGTTTAAGAGGTGCAGTAGCTGCACTTATGGGATTGGGACTGCTGTTTTCAACAGTAGCATGTGACCGCAACAAAGGAACTGATGTTCCTGATAATCCGAAAGTTGGATCAATATCAGTTGGTGATCTGTCTGCATCAGGTGCAACAACAAACGTTAAGTCAGATGATGACCTTAAAGCAGTTTTTGCAGCACTTGATAAGGATCCTGTCATTAATACAGATTCATTAAAAAATCCGGTTAGTGCAAACCTTGTAAAATCTGTTGCAAGATCAGCTGACTCTGATTCGGAAGATGATGACTGGGACTATGGTGACGATGATTCTGACTGGGACTATGGTGACGATGATGATTCTGGTCTTGGCGGAAGTGAAGGCGGTTTTGGATTCTCAATGCCTGATCTTGGACCACTTAATGAATTCGTAGAAGAAGTGATGAAATTCTATGAAGCTGCCCCTGACGAAGATGGTAATTTAGGCGCAACACTGTCTTATGACAAAACCTTTGACCTGAAAGAAACTGGAATTGAAGGTGTGAACGGGACTGTTGATAAGGGTAACCTGAAACTGGTGGCAGATCTTACTGCTACCAGAAAAGCAGGTGAAACAGAATCAAAAATGACTTATTCAGGTTCAGTGACAGGAGATGCATCAATCACTATTACACCTGAAAAAGAATCAATCATCAAAAAATTAATTTCAAATATTAATACTTCTATCGAAGCTTCGGATGCTTCAGTAACTACAGATGCTGAAGGTATGAGCCTGTCAGGGAAAGTAAAAATTGGTGGCTCTGCTGATGCAGGTTTTTCAGTTTGCACAGAAGACGGATTAGGCGGAAAAATCGTTCTTACCAGCGAAGGCGGATTTACTGTTAATCTGGCCAAGGTTATGGATTTAATCGCTGACTTTATGGGTGACATGGAAGATGATTCATCTGAGGGACCAGATTTCAATCTTATCATGGAAAAACTGCAGGAAGTTATTGAATGTACAATGAATGTAACTGTAAAAGCTTTCGCTGATGACGGAAAAGAAACCTACAGCAAAACTTTCAAGAATCTTGAAGAACTTGAAGCTTTCTTCCCGACAGAAGAAGAATAATCTAGTTTCCTGAAAGGAATCTGATTGTAAGGCAGGCAACAGCCCTCTGCAGCTCATGCTGCAGTTTGGTTATCTGTTCTGAGCATTTGTTTATCTGTGCTTCCAGCAGGTCTGCCTTGCTTCCGTATCCGTTCTGGAACAAAACTTCCTGATGGCCGATTTTCGAATCGGCCGTTTCTATTTTTAAATCCTGGTATTCAATTTTCATAGAACAGACATCAGCTGTGTTCCACTGTTCGTTCATGGTTTTTCTGATGGTAGAACGGGTGGCTTCAACATTTACCTGTGCTGAGTCAGCATTGCTCAATGAACGGGAAACGTCGTTCAGTTTTTTACCACCGTCCCAGACTGTAGTCTTAATTCCAAGTGAAAGGTTCAAAGAATAATCATCTTTTCTGCGCCAGTTTGGTTCCATAAAAGGCATGCGCTGGCCTCCGTAAGAGGCGCTCATTTCCATTCCAACATCAGGCTTCCAGTAAACAGAGTTCTTTGCAATTTTTACTGCCATGTCCTGGATTGTTTTTGCCTGTGTAATCATTTTGATGGAATCCTGGTTTCCGCTCAGAGCCTTTTCCTGGAGCAGAACCCGGTCACTGTTCATAATTTCTGAGATGATATTTTCATCAAAATTCAAGGTGATGTTTTCCGGAGAAAGATCGTTTTCACCTGTTATGCGCTGAAGTTCCAGAATCTGATTTGTAATCTGTTCCAGAACTCCCTGCTGTGCAATATCCAGTTCCTTAGCATGAATGCGGGCATCAATAACATCCTGATGAAGCAGCATTCCTGATTTTTCTGCATCTTCAGAATAGGAAACCAGTTCCTGTGCAAAAACTTTTTCTTCATCCAGAATTGCTGTAATTTTTTTCAGGTAGTATAAAGTGGCAAGTCTTGTCTCCAGTTCGGATTCCAGTTTCTTTTCTGTATATTCCAGTTTTATTTTCTGGACCTTTGAAAGTTCTTTATAAAGACCTGCAGCGTAATGAAGTTTTCCCCAGGTAAAAAGGGGCTGTTCCAGAGTAAGTCCGAAATTGTAGTAAGTGTTTTCCATGCCGTCATAAATTTTTACATACTGTCCGCTGGAAGAGGGACTTGTTCCTTCCGGCCAGTTTACAGAGTTGATAATATCATCAACATTAATGGATAAACTTCCAACAGGCGGATTTACCATATAAGTTCCTGAAATTGTCAGATCGATTTTAGGTCCCATTCCGGCCAGTGCGTCTTTATAATCCAGAACGGAACGGTTGTATTCTTCCTGAACTGTTTTGATTTCAGGGTTATTGGAATGCAGACTTGATTTCAAATCTTCAAGAGTAAAACTCCGGGCATTCAGAGAAAATAAAATAGAAAAACAGAATAAAGCAGAAATATTTTTTTTCATTTATTTCAGTTCAACGTAATTTTCGGTTTGTGAAGAGGGGAGAGTTATTTCAGCGGATTTTTCACCTCCTGAAATTTTCAGCGTTATTTCCAGGGCTTGTGTTTTATAAGAATCATCATCCCAGAAATACCCCTGACCTAAATCAGAAAACTGTCCGTGAACAACGGTATTGTTTCCGAAGGTTGCAGGTGCAGTTGAAACAGAACCGCAGTTGAAGGTCTCTTTTCCTTCAGGAGTTGCTGTCATGAAAATCTGGACTCCGTCTTCATCGCCACACTTTCCGCTTATTACCGGAACATTAAGGCGGGTTTTCTTTCCGTAAAGGGTAATTGAATAGCTGCTACCTGAAATCTTTTTGGAAACAGGTTCTGTTCTGAAGCTGTAATCTGAATCAGCACTGTCTCCGTTGTAACAGGCCTTCCAGGTTATTTCATCTGAGTTCTGGTAGTAAGTGATTGAAATATCCGGTTCTGTTTCCAATCCGGCTTTTTTGTCTTCATCGCTTTGCCATCGCGGATAAGAAATACTGATAGAGCCTGAATCAGTTATTGTTGATTTGTAAATTACAGGGGCCGGAGAATCATTTTCTGTTGTTGTCTGAGGAACAGATACTGAAACCTGCACAGGTACGGAAGCCACACTGGAACCGGTAACATCTTTAAGGTTGATGTTAAGAATTGTTGTTTTACGTGATTTTGTCATTTCCTGGTAAACAGTATCACTTGTTGAATCTGAAACAATCAGTGTAGTTCCTTTTACAAGACCATAGTTTTCATGATAGAAAAGCAGGTAGATTTTTGAATAATCAGCATCTTTTCCGAACTGGGATTTGTCAGTTTTCCAGATAATCTTGGACAGAGTAAAACGCCCGTCGCTTCCCGAAACTGTATGACTGTAGTAATCGGCTTGAGGAGTAAAGCGATCTACGCCGTTCCAGCTGTTGAAATCTTTATTCCAGTCAGAAGAACTTGTGTATGCGTAAATATCTACATCAGCGATTCCGGTTTTTGAGGCACTGGTACTTTCAGCATCTACTACACGTCCTGAAGCTCCGCCTGAAAAAATGGAATAGCATCCTGTAAAAGTGAAGGCACAGAATAAAAATGAAAATACAAATAAGGTGAAGTTTTTTTTCAAAGACATAATATCTCCGGTGGTTAAACTATATCTTTATATAATATAAGAAGGTTTACAGTAATTCGGCCAGTTCTTTTTTCCAGATGCCGGCCATATACTCATAGCCTTTTTCATTGGGGTGGATTCCGTCCTGACACATCATGGAACGGTATTCGCCGCTTTCAAGCATTGCCTTCCGCATATCCACTGTGAACAGATCTTTTTCACGGCAGTATTCCGCAAGATTCAGGTTGTATATTTCGTGGTTTTTCCCGAGTGTGTCTGCCGGGTTTTCTCCGAGGAAGGAATCGATTTTTATTCTGGCGCTTTCATCCAGGTTACGTGTAATGTGGTTGTACCAGCGGTCAGCAACAAGGCTTGGCATGGTCATTACAACAGGAACGGCACCGTTCTGTTTTACAGTCTGAACCATTTCATCCAGAATGCCCATAAAATCAGCCAGGGGAGTGCGCTGCACAGGAACTTTCATATCCGGATCTTTTATGAACTGGAGCCAGTCGTAATCGCAGTCGTTGCCGCCCGATTCAATAATGATGATATCTGCCTTTTCGCCTTTTTCAAAGTATTTGTTCAGTCTTCTCTGGCTTTTGGCAATTGTACTTCCAAAAACGGAATCATTGAAAAGTTCAAAATCCAGAGATTTCTGTGCAATCGTCAGGGAGTTTTCAGGAAGAATATCAAAAAGATGATCGGAATAACCTGTAACAGCTCCCTTCAGAATTGAATCGCCGAATACTGCAATTTTTTTCATAATGACTTAGATTACGCCTTTTGTGCTTGGAATAGCTCCGTTTCTGCGTGCATCAATTTCTGTGGCGGCGCGCATTGCACGGGCACAGGCTTTGAAGATAGCTTCCATTTTGTGGTGGTCGCTGCGTCCGCGGATTACATCAATGTGCAGGTTGCATCCGGCGCCGTTTACAAATCCCTGCCAGAAATCTTCATTGCAGTCTGTCATAAAGCTTGCTTCTTTGCCATCCTGACCGATTGAGACAAGAGGGATTCCTGTAAGCTGCGAATTGCAAACCAGGAAAGGACGTCCGCCAAAATCAACTGCGGCCTGGGCCAGAGTTTCATCCATCGGGTAAATAAAGAATCCGGAACGGTAAATACCTGCACAGTTTCCAAGTGCTTTTGCAAAAGCCATTCCCAAAGTGATGCCGGTATCTTCTATCAAGTGGTGCTGGTCTACTTCCAGGTCACCCTTAAGTTCTCCGCTCAAATCAAACATTCCGTGTTTGCAGAAAGCCTGAAGCATGTGGTCAAAGAATCCGATTGGATTTTTTACATCACATTTTCCCGAACCGTCCAGGTTAAGGGTCAGAGTAATCTGAGTTTCTTTTGTATTTCTTTCAACAGTTGCAGTTCTTGCCATAAATAACTCCGTATTAATGATTATTGTAGCATTATTTTTTTGTGTTTTCCACAAGGCAAAAGACCGCGGCTTGAAGAGAAGTCGTCCGGATAAAAAAAACTCAGGTAGAGTATTTCTCTATTTTTTTTTCAAAAATACGAACGTAGAATTAAGATAGATATAAAAATCGGAGGTTTTTGATGCAGGATTATTCTGCATCTGCCTTGTTTATAAGATTTCTGGTTAGCAGCACGGTTCCGTAAGCAGTAAATACAGTAATCGGACGGTCAATAATATTAACCGGAAATCTTGAAACAATGTTTGTTCCTAACTGTGAGAAACCTATCTGATAGAAATTTGGCTTGAAATAATCAGAAGCAACAGGTGTGGTGCTGGTGTATGAGGAAAAGGTTATGCAAAAGCTGTCGATTAATCCGCCCATTATGCTGATTACCAGACACATGATAATCGACATGATGAAAAGGTAGGCTATTCTGATGCCCGGTGAGTTTGTGTTGAAGACATAATTCTTGAAGAAAAGTGTCACTCCTACAGCACTCAAAGAGCACAAAACATAAAGACATGGCAGCTGGAGAAAATATCCTCCTATAAGGCTGTCTGCCAGAGTGGTCAGAACTGCACAGATTATGCCCGGAATCCAGCCGACAGCAAAGGTAATATAAACTGTTCCGATTGTATCCAGAAAAAGCGGGATTTTGAGAGCATAGGAAACAAGGTGATTGAATGAAATGTTCAGAAAAACGCAAAATAAAATAAGAAAGGGAATGACAATTTTCGGGTTCAGTTTTTTATCCATACAGTTATTTATAGTTTATATTGTTCATTAACACAATATTTTTCTATATAGTTATTTATAAACAATGCAGTTTTTTATAAAAAAAGTAGTAATAGTATCTTTTGTATTTTTCTCTTTAATCTGTAATCCTTTATTCGGTAAAACTAGATCTTCCGAGACTTTTTCAGATATTGTTACCTGCTGGCGTCAAGTTCTGGAAACAGTTAAGTATGAGGATCCGGATTTTATTTCAAAATCGCAAGTCCAGTTTGATGAATTTGTAAAGGCTTATGAAAATTACAAAAACTCCAATGAAAGTTATGTGAATGTTCTTTTGAATCAGGATTATACAGATATTTTCAGGGAAACTGATAATGTCCTTGAAAAACTCAAAGAAGGGGTTTCCCAAAATGACAATGAAGTGGTCATGGCCAGTATAAAGAAAATATCAAACTTATTGTTTTCCCTTACACTCGAAGAAACGGAGGTTATGGCCAAAGCCTCTGTAGCAAATTTATATATTCTGGCTTCAGCACTGATTCTGATTTTACTCCTGTGTATTTTCGTGTTCATTATTATTACCCGGTTTGAAAAACTGCGGAAAGAATCAAAGGAAATGGGGTATTATTCCGATTACATTATCGAAGGCGTTCAGAAGGAGCGGCGCCGGATTTCCCGGGAATTACATGATACAATCTGCCAGGATTTAAGAGTTGCCCGTATAGAAACAGAACTACTGAATATTCCTGAGGGTGATTCGGAAAGCAGGGGAAAGCAGACTTTCATTGAAGAAACCTTAACCAAAAGTATTACAGACCTTCGTGAAATCTGTAATACTTTGTCACCGGGACTTAATAAAAGTCAGGATACTGCTTCGGTCTGGCAGACTTTTGCAACTTCTCTTTATAATTTTCTGGAATTGTTTCAGAAGAGAACTTCAATTAGCTGTATAATTAAAATGGATCCCGATTTGGATTCCGGTAACTTAAGTTTTTACAAAACAGAGAATATATTTGGAATAATTCACGAGGCTTTCAATAATATAGAAAAACATTCCAAAGCTACAAATGTTTCCCTGCTTATACGCAATGATGAACACAATCAGAAAAAAACAATTCTGCTTTTCATAATTGATAATGGAATTGGCTTTGAAAAAGTTCCCCTTATAGGATTTCATTTCGGGCTGGAAAACATGAAGCAGCGGGCCAATGAAATAGGAGCGAATTTTTCCATAACAAGCGAAAAAGATGACGGTACAAAAATCAGGCTGGAGATACCAATAGAATGAATGAACTTTTAGTAGAGAAAAACACCTTATTCTTTGTGGATGACCATAACATGATGATTCGCGGCCTGGAGAATTGGGTCGAAAAAAATACATCTTTCAGTACTATCGGAAGTGCAGGGAACATAGAAGAAGCCAGAAAGTTTTTTCAGACCAGACTGCCTGAAATCTGTATCATTGATATTCAACTTGGTGAAGAAAACGGCTTTGAGCTCCTGGAATATATGACATCGAATTTTCCTCAAATAAAATGTGTCATGTTTTCTATGTTTGATTCCAGTGTTTATATTTCCCAGTCAAAAGTCCTTGGGGCAAAAGGATATGTTTCAAAAGCCAGCAGTGAAGGTGTTCTTTTGAAATGCCTTGAGATTGTTCGTAACGGCGGCATCTTTATTGAAGAAAAGATGCTGTCAAAATACCAGAAGATAGAAGAAATCAGTAAGTTTATGACAAAAAGGGAAATTCAGGTTTTTGAAGAAATCTTGAAAGAGCACAGTAATGAACAGATTGCCGACAACCTGAAAATGACAGTTCATTCCGTGGAATGTTATGTTTCCCGTATATACGATATAACAAATTGCCGGACCCGAATCCAGCTCATAAAGGAATTCAATTCATAAAAAAAATAACCGGTGGCTGATCTTATCAAAACCACCGGTTTTTAGCTTTGGTTTTAACTATTCTTCAACAGGTTCATTATAAAGAACTTTTGTTGAATCTTTGTTTAAGCTGTTATTCAAGCCGTCTTCATCTTCAATCCAAACACCTTTCCAGTCACTTTCGTCAGCAGTACTATCACCATCTGCAAAAATGTCTCCGCCGTTTGCGTCATCACGATATGAAGTAAGAATTGCATTTTCAACAGTGAGTTTTCCGTTCTCGAATACAGCAAGGCTACCTTCTGCTGCAAATCTAACGATTACACCGTCAGCGATTGTAAGTTCTCCCCAAACATCAATTTCGTCTGCATAATAAGGAACCTCTGTAATGCCCCAGGTTACTTTTTCGTTAGATTCAATATTATCATCCCAGAGTCTGATTGCCTGGTTTGTATTTTTTAAGTCATCTTTATGGAAAACATTTGAAGAATCTACTGTAAAGTTTGCAGGACAAGAAAGTGGCCATGCATTGTTGTAGAAAGTGTTTCCTGTAACAGTTGATTTGACCCCAAAGGCCTCAATATTCAAAGCACCTCTTGTATCA
This sequence comes from Treponema sp. UBA1747, assembly GCA_002315375.1. Lineage (GTDB taxonomy): Bacteria > Spirochaetota > Spirochaetia > Treponematales > Treponemataceae > Treponema_D. The sequence continues at coordinate 88,018 of DCHR01000029.1, forward strand.
TGCGGAGTAGCATTGTCTGTAAATGTACAGTTTGTAACAGTTGTTTTTGCTGCAAGTTTAAGAGCTCCAAAATATTCGCTTCCTGCATAACGGATTACACAGTTATCAAAAACAGAACCCTGAGTTCCAGCAGATAATCCTTCCCAGTATCCTTCTTCCGGAGTTGAATCTTTGTAAGCTGGAATTGTAATACCAACAGTGTTATCTGTTGCAGCGGTAAAGATAACTGGTTTTGCAGCTTTTGTTTCATCTTCATCTGTTGCAGGATCATCTTCTACGGCAGCTTCACCTTTTGCAATGATGATTCCATTTTCGTCAGTATTTAAGGAACTATGCTCTTCAAACTTTACTACAGTTCCTGCTGGAATTGTAAGCTTGTTGGAAACATAACAGTCATAATTAATTAAATATGTATAATCAGCATTCCAGACTGGACTTCCACTAATGTCGTCATCGCCTACTACAACAATATTACTGATCTTTACATAAATATAATCTGACCAGGCTTCTTCTGTTTTAAGATTATTTGAATTAGTAACTTTACACCAGTAATAAGTTTCGCTTTCTGAATTACCTGATACAGAATAAGTTGAATTTGTTGCTCCAGAAATTGCAGTTGCTTTGTTTGAATCCGATGTAGAACCTTTGTACCACTGATAAGATAATGAACCGTTATCGCTAACTGTAGCATTTATTGTAAGAACAGATTCATCATTATAGTGCAAGTTAATTTCACGGTTTGAAGTAACGGTAACAGATGGAGCTGCAGCACCTTTCTGAATCTGTTCAGTTACTTTTCCTAGCAGCATATCACAGCCCGAAAGCATCAAAATCAGTAAGCCGGCGCTTACCAGACTAAGAATTTTTTCATTTTTATTTCTCCTTTTTTTATTAGAGTTAATAATTAAATATTGTTTTATTATAACATATATTTATTTTAAGTCATTTTTTTTATGCGAAGCTTTTTGTTTTGTCGTGAAAAAAACAGATTATGATATAATTATGTATAAAACAGGAGAATATGATGGATTATAAGGAAGTCTTGGAAAATGCAAAAACCAGAATCGGACCAAACTGCAAGGTTTGTCCTGTCTGCAACGGACTTGGCTGCGGAAACATTATGCCGGGGCCGGGATCAAAAGCACCGGGAAACGGAGCAAATGACAATTACAATGCCTGGCGCAGAATCAAGTTGAATATGGATACCATTGTTGAAAAAACAGCAATTTCAACAGAAACAGAGTTCTTGGGCCGTAAATATGGAATGCCTTTAATGACTGCACCAATCGGTTCAATCAGACTTCAGTTTAATCCTACTGATGATGTGGCTGATTTCAATGAAAAATGTATGGCTGCCTGTGAGAAAATGGGAATTGTCCATGCCTTCGGAAACGGCCTTGAAAAGCGGGTCTGGGATTCTGCCATTGCTTCCGGAAGAAATCATGGAAATAATGGTATTCCGGTTTTCAATCCTGATGCCAATGACGGAATAAAAACTCTTATGGATTTGTATAAGGGTGGGGATCTTCCGCCGGCTATGTGTGTCGTAGTGGATAGCGCTGGTTTACCACATTTACGCCAGCTTCACGGTAAAGGCGGAACAAAATCTGTTGAAGAATTGAGAGAACTTAAAGAATATGCAAAGGTTCCTTTCATTATCAAAGGAATTATGACTGCTGAAAGTGCCCTGAAAGCAGTCGATGCAGGTGCTGATGCTATTATCGTTTCAAATCACGGTGGCCGTGTTTTGGCAGAAACTCCGGGTACAGCAGATGTTCTTCCTGAAATCGTTGCCGCAGTTAAAGGTAAAACAAAGATTATGGTAGACGGGGGAATCAGAACCGGCAATGATGTTTTCAAGGCACTGGCTCTTGGTGCTGACATGTGTCTCATCTGTCGTCCTGTTCTGATTTCTTATTATGGCGGCGGTCAGGAAGGAATTGAATGTTATCTTGAAAAAATCCGGAAGGAACTGGAAGACGCCATGTATATGTGTGGTGCCAGAACAATCGACGGCATTCTTCCCAAAATGGTAAGACGTCAGCAGATTAACTGGGTTTAGGGTTTTAAGAAAAATTTTCTGATTTGATTATTGCATAATGTGAATAAGGGGGGACGAAAAATACAATCCTTTATTCACTTAAAAACAAAAGGCGACCTTTCAGGTCGCCTTTTGTTTAGGTATTTGAACTTTCAGTGGTTGAACTTATCGATACCACAAGTTTTCTACATTACCTTTCTCAGTGCGTATTCCAGAATATCTGTTGCACCAAGTTCACGGAGTTTTGGAAGAAGAGTAGGAACTTCACCTTTCTTAACTGCAATCTTGATTGCGTATCCGTCGTCTCCATAAAGCGGAGAAACTGTAGGGCTTTTCATGCTTGGAATTGCTGCAACCAGTTTGTCAAAGTCTTTCTTGGAAACATTCATTTCCAGCATAACCTTGTCGCGGGCTGCAAGAACTGCTTCGAAAAGCATTTTCAGTTCCATGATTTTCTGTTTCTTTGCAGGATCTTTCATGGCTTCTTTTGAAGCATACATGCGTGTAGAAGATGTCATGAGTGTGTCGCAGATCTTAAGGCGGTTTGCTTTAAGTGAAGAACCTGTAGATGTATTGTCGATAAGAATTTGTGCTTCTGAATCAGGGTCGTCACGAACGAAACCTTCAGAAGTTCCCCATGTGCGGAAAATTGTTCCGTCAACTTTCTTTTCTTTAATCCAGTTTTTTGAAAGATTCTGATATTCTGTAGCAATTGTAACAGGTTTCTTGAGAAGTGCATCAAAATCAACTGCTTCTGGAACTGCGGCAACAATGCGGACAGGATCGAATCCCAGGTCCATGATTTCTACAACTTTATTCTGAACACCGTTTTCGTAAACCCAGTCCTTGCCGCTGAAACCAACGTCAGCTTTGTTCTGTGCCAGAAGTGCACTTGTAATCTGTGGTTTTACTACCTGGAAAGCCAGGTCTTTCTGGTTTGTTGTCGGAAAGTATGTTCTGTCAGGAAGATGGATTGTAATACCTACGTCATTCAAAAGTTCGTAAACTGATTCGTAGATGCGGCCTTTAGCCAGCAGAATTTTTAACTGGTCCATTTTTTTCTCCTTTAGTTTTACCAAATTAATTATAGTGCGAATATTATAATAGAAAGATTGGTTTAAATATAGTGAAAAGAAATTAAGGCACGCAGGCAATTCATATTCAGCACTCATTCCGCTTAATTGAATTCTGTCTTTCTATTAACTATACTGTCACTTATGGAAAAACTTATTGTAAATAACTACGGATCTTTTGACCTGACTTTTGTAAAGGCAAAGGGCTCTACAATGTATTCTGCAGACGGCAGAAAATATATCGACTTTGTTTCAGGTATCGGCGTAAACTGTCTTGGTCATAATTACAAGCCTCTTGTAAAGGCCATTTCAACGCAGGCAGCCAAACAGATTCATATTTCGAACTACTACTTCTCAGACACCGGTCTTGAATTCGCAAAAAAACTTCTGGCAGTAACAGGATTTGAAGGCGGATATTTCGGAAACTCAGGTGCCGAAGCAAACGAAGCTGCAATCAAACTTGCACGCAAATACGGTCAGCTCAACGGCGGAGAAAAACGCAAGACAATCATTACTCTGGAATCAAGTTTCCACGGAAGAACTCTGGCCACTCTTACAGCAACAGGTCAGGCAAAATTCCACCCAGACTGCTTTGCTCCGTATCCTGAGGGATTCAAAACAATCAAACCTAATGATTTTGACTGTCTTGAAACTGCTTTTGACGACACAACAGCAGCTCTTTTCATTGAATGTATCCAGGGAGAAGGGGGAGTAAACCTTATTAATCCAGAATGGGCACAGGCAGCTGCTGAAGCAGCAAGAAAAGCCGGCGCTATTGTTATGGCAGATGAAGTTCAGACAGGTATCGGACGTACAGGATCTTTCCTTGCTTCTGATGCTCTTGGATTCAAACCTGAAGTTGTTACTCTGGCAAAAGGAATTGCAGGCGGCGTTCCGATGGGAGCCATGCTTTTCCGTGGAAAAGCCAACGGTGTGTTCGTAGCTGGCGACCATCAGTCTACATTTGCGGGAAACCCTCTGGCTTGTGCTGCAGGAAATGTAGTAATCGATACCCTTACAAAAGACGGATTTATGCAGGATGTTATCAATAAAGGTGACTATATCCGTGAAATCATCAAAAGCTGGGGATATCCGATTGTAAAGGATGTTCGCGGAAAGGGGCTTATGGTTGGTGTTCAGATTGATGAATCAGTAAAACCATTTGATATTGAAGTAAAAGCCCTGGAAGAAGGACTTTGTACAACAACAGCCGGAAAAGATGTTGTTCGCTTCCTTCCTCCGCTGACAATCAGCTGGAAAGAAATCGATGAAGGTCTTGAAATCTTCAAGAGAGTTCTTGCTGAATTCTGCAAATAAACCTTAATTTCGATTATAAAATAAAAAGCTGTCCAAAATAAGCTGAGTACAACGGTGGTTGAGTTTATCGAAACCACCAAAACACCAGCAAACATCAGGACAGCTTTTTTTGTTTAAAAACAGGTTATTTACGACAAACCCATGCGCAGAACATACACATATCGTTTGTTCTTCCAGGAAGTGCTTTTTTACCTTCAGTTTCTTCAAGGTTTCTTCTATATAAGTCCAGCCCCTGACAGTAACAGAGGTTCACCATTCTGTTATTTTCTGCATTTTTCATAAGCTTTTCATAACTGTCTTTAATTGTCCCGATAATCAGAGCTTCTTCTTCGTTGGCAAATCCACAGCATGGAGCTACACGGCCGTCTGCATGAACGTAGAATACATTTCCTGTATTCTGACAGTAATCTTCAGTAAACCATTTCTTGTCGTGCCATTTTTTTCCAGGTTCAGGAAGAAAACTCTGTGAAAATCTGTAAACAGGAACAACCAGGTCTCCATAATCATTTACAATTGCCAGCTGGCCGTTTTTTGTGTGTTTGTCTGTATAACCGTCAACATAACCACCGATTGTCAGTCCCAGGTCAATCAGATTGTCCTTGAAATCCAGGTCATCATTTTTCAGATTGGCAGCATCAACTACACTCAGTATTTCCACACAGGTTTCATCGTCAAAAACCTGATGGCACGCCGTAATGAACATAGCGATTTTCTGAACGGAAGCTCCTGCTTCTCCATGAAAACAGTCCCAGGAAAGGCCTATTTTTCCGTCAAAACCTGCTTTTTTCACTCTGTTCAGTTTTTCAAAAAGTTCACTTTCCGATTTCCACCAGACACCATTTGTCATAAGCCGGTCAAACATCATTTCATTTTTTACACTTTCTTCTATTAATAAGCAGGTTAATTCAAGATTCAGAAATGGTTCACCACCGGAAAAACCGGTTTTTGTAATGCCGTTATGGGCACAATCTCTTAAAAGTTTCAAAGCATCATCTGTATCAAGACTTCCGGCTTTCTGGTTTACAAAACAGTGTCCGCATTTCAGATTACAGGCTGAGGTGGTACAAAAAATGATTTCTTCCGGATTGAATCCGGGTCCAGGTGTAGTTTCCATAATACAAAAATATAACGTTAAAAAAGGATAGTGGAAAGGTAAAAGGGCAGGGAAGGACGTTTTTCAAAATAACAGAAATTAATAATCCGTGTTTTTTTTCTGTAACTTTCCAAGGTTTTCTTTCGTTTTTTTAGTAGAACGATTAATTAAAAAATCAGGAGAAGAAAAATGAAAGTTGTAAAAAATCTTATGGGACTAACCCTTTGTTCCCTTCTGATGTTTGCATCATGTGAAACATCATCGGCTGTAAATAAGGAAGAAGCTACAGATAACACACCACCAGTTGATGTTGTTGTTGATAGAGATTCTGCATATTCAGGAATAAAACGTACTGTTGCTATTGCCCGTTTTTCAAATGAAACAAATTATGCAAAAGGTGCCTTTTATGACCGCGAAAATGACCCGATGCAGAAACAGGCAATGGATATTCTGAATACTAAACTTCAGAATTCCGGAAAATTTATCCTTCTTGAAAGAAATGATTTGAATCTTATTGAAAAAGAACAGGTTTATTCAGGAATTTCACCGGAAACCGTTGGTGCCGAATTTCTTATTATTGGTTCCATAACAAAATACGGTCGTAAAACAGAAGGTGTTACAGCATCGATTTTTGGAGGATCAAAAACTCAGATTGTAGAAGCTTCTGTTTCTATTCGCCTTGTCGATGTAGCAACAGGACAGGTCATTTATGCCGATGAAGGTGCTGCCGAGGCTGAAATGAAGGCAACAAACGTACTTGGATTCGGAACTGTTGCAGACTATGACAGTACACTGGCAGATAAAGCCATTGAAGGTGCTATAGAATCCCTTATTTCTAATATTGAAAAGAATTGTACTGATAAAGCCTGGAAAACTTATATTATTTCAAATGAGGACGACGTGATAATTATTGCCGGCGGTGAATCTCAGGGAATCCGGAAAGGGGATGTATTTAATCTTATGACTGTCGGTAAAAAAGTAAAAAATCCGCAGACAGGTCTTTATATCACTCTGGACGGTGAAAAAATAGGTAAATTACAGGTTGAAAAAGTAATGGGTTCAGGTCAGAATGAATATTCAATAGTAAAACTTGTTGCAGGAGAGATAGATTCTGATATTTCAAATTATGAAGTTCAGGAAATTCGTTAGATTATGAAAAAAAGTGTGAAAAACGGCATTTTGCTTCTGTCGGCTTCAGTATTCCTTTCGGGGTTGGTATCCTGTGCATCCAATCCGAAGTTGTATGACTGGGGTTCGTATAATGATAAATGTTATGATTATTCAAGAAATCCTTCTGAGTGGAACCGAAAACTTCTGGTAAATCAGTTTGAACGGATAATGGATCATCAGACTTTTGGCCAGCGGAAAGAAGTTCCTCCTGGAATATTTGCTGATTATGGTTTTTTCCTTATTCAGGATGGCGAAACAAGTGAAGGCTTGAAATATTTGAGAATGGAAATGGAATTATATCCCGAATCTTCCCAGTTTCTAAAGAAAGTTGTAGCAATGTTCGAGGAGGATGAAGAATAATGAAAAAGATTCCTTTTATTCTGGTTTTACTGGCGGGTATAATTCTTTCTTCCTGTGCTTCCAACAATATGAAACAGGATGTTTATTCTGATTTTTATGAAGAATCCCCTGTTACTGTTTTGATAATGCCTGTTATCAATAATTCAATGGAAGTTGATATGAAGAGTGCTCTTTATGCAACTCTTGCAAAACCTCTTTGTGAAGCGGGATATTATGTATTACCGCCTCACCTTACTATGGAAATTCTTCAGAGAGAAAGTGTTCTGGATTCAGAATTATTTATTGACCAAAGCGTTACCCGTTTCAAAGAGTATTTCGGGGCTGATATGGTCCTGTTTACCCGAATAAATCAGTGTGCAAAAGTAGCACTTCTGGGAACAATTATCGTAGATGTAGATTATGAACTGCGTTCGACAAAAACAGACGCTGTTTTATATTCAAAAAATGTAACTGTTATAAAAGACACTTCAGTAAAAGAAGAATCAGACGAAACTTCCGTGCTTTTTAAGGTGTTTAGCAGCCTGGTTTCAACTTCTATTAATACTGCATTTACAACTTATGAAGATTTAATAGTAGAAAACAGCAGTTTAGGTTTAAGTTATCTTCCTGCCGGAAAATATTCCCCTAAACATTGGCGTGATGGAGAAGAGGATGCCGGTCCTTACCAGATAAATCGGACAGAATAACGGCGAAACCAGACCTTTTCCTGCAAAATCTCGGGAAAACAGTTTCGCCGTCAGTTTTGAGCAGAAAAGTCCGCTTCGCGTCCTTTATTTCTGCATCAAAACTGAATACCTTGCCAAAGCTATGCTGGCTCAAGGTTAAATGAAAAAGAGCGCCTCAAGGACGCTCTTTTTTTATGCTACTTTAACTAATCCTAGCGAAGCGGCGGAAGAAATCTTTTGTTTATTTAATAAAACTTGGTTTAGTTCCGCCAGTTTGCCTGAGCCCGGCGAAACCAAACCTGCACCTAAAAAAGACAGGTATCACAGTTTCGCCGTCAGTTTTGAGCAGAAAAGTCCGCTTCGCGTACTTTATTTCTGCGTCAAAACTGAATACCAGGCCTTAGCTATGCTGGCTCAAGGTTAAATGAAAAAGAGCGCCTCAAGGACGCTCTTTTTTTATGCTACTTTAACTAATCCTAGCGGAGGAGTGAAAGTACGTTCTGGCTTGACTGGTTTGCCTGAGCCAGCATAGCTGTTCCAGCCTGAGAGAGAACCTGAGATGTTGTGAATGAAACCATTTCAGAAGCCATGTCTGTATCACGGATGCGTGATTCAGAAGCCTGGAGGTTTTCAGCACCAATATCAAGTCCTTTAACTGTCATATCGAGACGGTTCTGGTAAGCACCGAGGTCAGCACGCTGTTTGTTGATCTTTTTGATTGCTTCATCAAGTGTACCGATAGCACGGTTTGCTTCGTCTGGAGTTTCCAGAGACATAATTGTTTCGTCACCAACGTTGCGGAGTCCGAGAGCTGCAGCTGACATTGTTCCAATGTAAACCTGTGTTCTCTGGTCCATGTTAGCACCAATGTGGAACCACATTGAAGCTGTTACAACATTTTCACCTGTTGGGCGTGCGTAACGTCCTGTAAGCATATTCATACCGTTGAACTGAGCAGCAGATGCTACGCGGTCAACTTCAGCGATAAGAGAAGATACTTCAACCTGAATCTGCATGCGGTCTTCTGAAGAGTAAATACCGTTGGAAGACTGTACAGCAAGCTGGCGGATACGCTGAACAATGTCAGTTGTTTCCTGGAGGTATCCTTCTGTTGTCTGAATGAAAGAAATACCGTTCTGGGCATTCTGTGAAGCCTGGTTCAAACCGCGGATCTGTGAACGCATTTTTTCAGAAACTGCGAGTCCTGATGCATCATCACCTGCACGGTTGATTCTCATTCCAGAAGAAAGCTTTTCCATGCTTTTCTGTGTGTTCAAATCCTGAATTCCCTGGGAACGCTGAGCGAACATAGCGCTCATATTGTGATTGATAACCATAAAACACTCCTTTTTTTGGTTAGTACATTTGTTATTGGTTTTACTTGCGCAAACCACTTCCGAAAGCTACGCTTTCATGGTGGTTCGCCTCACGGGTTTCCACCACCCTTTACTCTAATTTCGGAGTTTTTAAGTGTTACTTTAGAAAAAAAATAAAAAAAATTATAAAAAATGCGGAAAAAATGTTTTTTTAGGGGGAAAGTCTTCCCCCTGGGCTCAAAAGCCCATATAAAATGTGCTTTTTCGCCACACCCCCTTCTCCTAGGGGGCCAGCCCCCTAAAACCCCCGTTCATATCTATCGCCTCACTGCCGGGATTGTGACCGGGAATAAGTTTTTTTGTTTTTATAAGTGAATAAATGTTTGAATTAAACGCAGTTTTTATGCATATCCACATTTCTTAAAATGTTAACAAATGTTACATTTATGCATTATTTTCTAATCTTGCACTTGAACATTTCTTTCTTATTTTGTATATTTATCAAACCTATCCTTATGTTAAAAAGGGGGATAGTGGGTTCTTTGAGATCAGGCGGATTTTAATCCGGCGCAACCGTAAAGTTAGTTCATCAACTTGTCAGACAGTGGAATAATGAACAGGGAGGAACTTTCAGGTGTGTGCGGCCCTAAACTGGTGAATAACTATCGTTGATAGTTTTCTATATAAGACAACTTGTTTCGGGGTTTCTGATGGCTGTTCAGCCGTTACTCGAAAGACCAGACCAGTTGTCAAACAACTTGCTTGATAACGTTAGGTGGTGTCGGGTAAGGATATTTCGAATTGATGAATATCCATTCAGTACAATTCATATAGAATATTCTTCCGAAACTGTCTCTAACAGAAGTCAAACATGGTAACAAAGTGTGTCTGCGAATGATGCGGGACTTATTAAGTACCTGTCACATTCTGGCTTAAAGTGCAACACATATTAAATAAAAATTGCCGGAAAAAAAGGACTTCCGGTAAAGGAGAAACAACATGGCAAAGGAAGAGTTCAACAGAACAAAACCTCACATGAACGTTGGTACTATCGGTCACGTAGACCATGGTAAGACTACACTGTCAGCCGCTATCACAACATACTGTGGTAACAAATACGGTGACAAAGTACTTAAATATGACGAAATCGATAACTGTCCTGAAGAAAAGGAACGTGGTATCACAATCAACTCTCGTCACCTTGAATACCAGTCAGACAAACGCCACTACGCACACATTGACTGTCCAGGTCATGCTGACTACATCAAAAACATGATTACTGGTGCTGCACAGATGGATGGTTCTATCCTCGTTATCGCTGCAACAGATGGTGTTATGGCTCAGACAAAAGAACACCTCCTCCTGGCTCGTCAGGTAGGTGTACCAAAGATCATCGTTTTCCTTAACAAAGTAGACGCTCTTGATGGCGACGAAGAAATGCTCATGATGGTTGAAGAAGATGTTAAAGACACAGTTCAGTCTTACGGATTCTCAGCTGACACACCAATCATCAAAGGTTCAGCTTTCAAAGCTCTGAACGAATCTTCAGATGCAGCTAACACAGCATGTATCGAAGAACTCCTTACAGCTATGGACACATGGTTCGATGATCCAGTTCGTGATGATCAGAAACCATTCCTTATGCCAATCGAAGACATCTTCACAATCACAGGTCGTGGTACAGTAGTAACTGGACGTATCGAACGTGGTGTTGTTCACATGGGTGATGCAGTACAGATCGTAGGTATCAAACCTACACAGGATACAACTGTAACAGGTATCGAAATGTTCAACAAAACACTTAACGAAGGTATGGCTGGTGACAACGCTGGTATCCTCCTCCGTGGTGTTGAAAAGAAAGACGTTGTACGTGGACAGGTTCTGGCAGCTCCAAAATCAATCAACCCACATACAAAATTCGAAGCTCAGATCTACGTTCTTTCTGCAAAAGAAGGTGGACGCGAAAAGCCTTTCTTCTCTGGTTACCGCCCACAGTTCTACTTCCGCACAACAGATATTACTGGTACAGTAAACCTCTGTGACGGTGTAGATATGGCTAAACCAGGTGACAACCTGAAAATCGAAGGTGATCTGATTCACCCAGTTGCTATGGACGAAGGTCTCAAACTCGCTATCCGCGAAGGTGGACGTACAATCGCTTCTGGCCAGGTTACAAAAATCATCGAATAGTTTTATTTGATATACAAGGGGCTGTTTTAAGCAGCCTCTTGTAATCGTTTTTTAGGAGTACAATAAAATGGCTAATGGAAAGATTCGTGTCAGACTTCGTGCATTCGATGTAGAACTGATCGATCAGAGTGCTAAAGCTATCGTACAGGCTGTTCAGAAAGCAGGTGCTAAGGTTTCAGGACCTATCCCTCTTCCAACACGCATTAATAAGGTAACAGTTCTTCGTTCACCACACGTAAACAAAAAGTCACGTGAACAGTTCGAAATGAGAACTCACAAACGCCTTATTGACATCATGAATCCATCAGAAGATGTTCTGGATTCACTGAGAAAGCTTGAACTTCCTGCAGGTGTTGATGTAAACATCAAACAGTAAGTTTCAGAAGCACAAAACCAAGCCGCGCCAGTGCGCAGGCTTAAAACTTTAATCAAAGGTACGATCCCCTTGGATCTGGGACGACGGCCTTAAAAATAACAGAAGGAACTTAGTTCCTTATTAGGAGATATCAGAATGAAAGGTCTGATTGCAAAAAAAATTGGCATGACACAGATTTTCGATGCTAGCGGTAATCTTACACCAGTAACCGTGATCCAGATCGAACCAAACGT
>DCHR01000048.1:0-60143 GCA_002315375.1 Treponema sp. UBA1747
CTCTCGAAGCTCGTAACGCAGCAGCTCAGGCAGCAGCTGAAGCAAAAGCAGCAGCTACAACAGAAGAAAACAAATAAGTTTTCTTTAAGCGCTTAGCTTAGTATAAATCCCGCACAGGTTTTCCTTGCGGGATTTTTTAATTTAACATAGAATTCGGATGGTATGGATAAAAGTCCTGTTGAAAAAATCAAATCCGAAGACTCCTCCCAAAGCAAACCCAAACTAATCAGATATTCTGACACCCTTAAACCCGGAAGTCCTGTTCTGGTAAGGATAATCGGACCACGGGGGAAAAATGCATACGAAGGAAGCGTGGCCGGAGTCCGTCTGATAATACATTCAACCAAGGAACTGAAGCCTGGAGATACCTTCAAGGGAATACTGGGACTGAAAAACGGTGGCATAACTATTACACCGGCAAATATTACTGACGCACCCGGCATAAAAGATATCAGCACACTTCAAATCATTGAAACTGGAAACCTGTATGAAAGTGTTACCTCTCCTGCCCTGGCGTCTCTGCTTGCTTCCCTTAATCTTCCCGCAGACAACCTTTCCTTCAATATCCTTTTGCAGTTCAAACAGCTTGGCATGAGACTGGATTCCGCTCTTATGAGAAAAATCAGGCGGGCTGCAGAAAAAGCGGAAAATCCTGAAGAAAAACTGGAAGAATTGATCAGCAGAGAACAAAAAAAAGTTTATAAATACCCCTCTGAAAACAGTAATCAGAATTCTTTTTCAGACAAACCTGACTTTACTGAAGAAGACCGGGAAAAGAATAATGAAACCACAAATCCTTACGCGGAAAATATCAGAATTTCAGAAAATGACTGGCTTTCTGAAATAAAATCTTTTATTACTTCCCTGGTTGACGGTTCCATTCCAAATGACTATGGGAATCTTACTGTTCTGAATCATACCGGCTTTTTTAAGGACAAATCCTCCGAAAACTCCTGGGTCACCATTCCGTTCGAGATTATTAATACTGTTACAGAAACAAAACCCGGAAACGGAAAAATTATGCTTCTGCTTGGAAGCAGTGACAAAAACTTCAGGCTGATGAATCTTCACGTAAATTATAAAGATGTAAAATGGCGGTTCATAATAAACAGAAACATAACATCCATCAGTTTTTCTGCAGAAGGAATCCTGAATCCTGAACTGGAAACAGAAAAATTAAGAAACCACTTTTTGAAATCGGGAAAAGAGGTTCAGATTCACTTTATTCCCTTTGAAAAAGCCGATGGAACAGGATATAAAATGGAAGATTTCAAGCTGGCAGAAGGAAATATCTGATGGAAAACGAGAAAAATCCCGAATCTGCAAAAATATGCAAAGCTGTTGCTCTAAAATATCCGGAAGGTGCCCCTGCTCCTTTTATTACCGCCAGTGCCAGAGGAAAGCTTGCTGAAGAATTGTTGAAATGCGCAAAAATGAATGATATTATGATAGTGGAGAATTCTGATCTGGCAGATTACCTTTCCGTGCAGGACCTGGGAACTTCGATTCCTGAAGAAACATGGGAAGTTGTTGCACGGATTTTCTCTTTTATTGCAAAAAGTCAGGAAGCAACTGCTAATGGAACGAATTGATATTTCCAGTATAAAACCCGGAATCCGCTTTTCAAAACCTGTTTTCTTTGATGACGGAAAGTATATGTTCATTGAATCAGGCATTTCAATAAAGCCTTACCATCTGGCAGCTTTATCTAAATGGCGCATACCATTTCTTCTTTCTGATGGTCACATTCTGGCTGAAAATGAAGAAATCGATGAAGATTCTGAACAGTTGCTGGAAGATCTGGATTCTGTAGAAGAAATCCAGGATGTAACTGATGAAATTCAGGATCTTCAATCGGAAAATTCTACAGAAAACCTGAATGATGAACTTGCACCCGTTGAAATGCTTGAATCGGACCTGGAACCAATTGAAGTTCTGGACAATCAGGTAGATTTTCTGGAGGAACTGTAGGATTTGAGTTTAGAAACAAATCTGACAGGACTTCAGGGGGAAGACAAAGCCGCAGCTTTCCTTACTGACCAGGGATACACCATAATAGAGCGTAACTGGAAAATAAAAGGCGGTGAAATTGACATAATTGCCGTAAAAGGAGATACAGTAGTTTTTGTAGAGGTCAAAACCCTGCCAAATGCCACTTTAGACATGCTGCAATCGGTTCTGGGCCCTCAAAAACAAAAAAGGATAATAAAAATTTCTAAACGTTTTCTACAAATACATCGACAATATAGTAAATACCTCGTGAGATTCGATGTAATTATTAATGATATGCAGGGTCTGCCTCCTGTTTACCATATAGAAAACGCTTTTTCGGAGCTTTTATGATTCCTTCATATGCTGTAAAACATGACACAACTGTACTTGTTCTGGACCAGGAAGAAGAACAGAAACTGTCACCACGTATTCTTGAACTGCGTAAAAAAATACATGATGCGGATTATCTGAACGATGCAGTACAACGTATTGCATTTGTCATCAGCCAGAAACTGATTGATAATCCGGAAGAATTAATGTTGCGGGAAACAGACCAATAGATTAGTTTCCCCGATTTTGAGGAAACCTATGGACAGAAACAAACGTAATAAAAAACATCACAATAACTGGAACAACCAGAAAAACAATTCAAACGGTAAACAAACCAATGAAAAACCTTTTGCTGCACGGCAGAAGGTTTTCCAGTTTAACAAAAGTCAGTACGAAGACAAAGAAGCTGAAAATCTTCGCCAGAAATCAATTCTTGAACTTAAAGCACGCGAAATAATTTGCCCTAAATGCGGAAAAAAAATTGATGATATTGCAGGTGCAATTCACGATAAAAGATCCGGAACTCCCGTTCATTTTGACTGCATTATAAACGAACTTCATTCGCAGGAAAAACTTGAACAGAACGAAAAAATCGCTTATATCGGACAAGGTAGATTCGGCGTTCTTTATTTTGAAAATCCGCGGGACCAGAGAAAATTCACAATCAAAAGAATTATCGAAGTAGAAGACCGTGATTCAAAACCTGAATGGAGAAACGAAATTTCAGGTCTTTACAGCCAGGTTCAGTAAGTGGCCCTTTCTTCCCAATTTACAGATTTAGTTATTCTCGCTGACGTTGTTGATAATTTTGGTGACATCGGTGTGTCATGGCGTCTTTGCAGACATCTGCTGATGCAAAATAATGAGTTGTGTAATAAAGATGGTGCCACTACCTGGGATCCCCCCGAAATAAACATTCGTTTAGTCACGAACAATCTGAAGGCTTTTCATAATATTAACGACCAGATTAACACTGAACTTCCCTATCAGAAATGTAAATGCGGAGAAGGATTCATTGAAGTTTACGATTGGACAAACTACGACTTCTGCTACAAAACTTTCACGGAAAATCCGCCGGAAATTATTCTTGAAATGTTCCAGTGCGGACAACCGGACTGGCTGGAAAAAATTCTTTTTGAAGACCGGGTCGATTATAAAGTTCACATAATAATGATTGATTACCTTACGGCAGAAACATGGGCCGATGACTTCCATTGTCTGAAAAGCCTTACCCGAACTGCCTGGGTTCCAAAAGTAAATTTCATGCCGGGCTTCACAAAGAAAACAGGCGGACTGTTGATTAATAAACAACGTGCAATTGACAATGAACAATACAGGAAAACTCAAGATAACCAGTTTTCTAAAGTATTATACTTTGCCTACCCTTCTGACTGGACTCCAGTTATCAGGGCCATGAATAAAGTTTTCGATAAAAACACAGTGATAAAAATAGCAGGTGGCGCCGGACAGAAATCAATTCTTGAAGCCTGCAGTAAAGAAAATATAGGTTTCCAGACAGAAGCCCTTTCTTATATGAATCAGACAGACTGGGACCAGATGATGCAAAGCATGGATTTTATGCTTATCAGAGGAGAAGACTCCATGTCACAGGCCTGCTGTTCAGGAATACCTTTTATCTGGCAGGCTTATCCGCAGAATGAAAATTACCAGATGGTAAAAGTACAGGCTCTCCTTGAAAGAATGAAGCCTCATTTCGGAGAGGAATTTCTTCTGGTTGAAGAAGCCTGGAACTGCGTTAATTCCCAGTGCCTGATTGAAATGGAAACTGCTAAGGTTTGCAGGGACAAGGCGGAAAGCACTTCCTGTGACAGCTTCAGACTGGAGAAGAGCATACTTGCTTTCCTGAATAATCTGGAACTTCTAAAACCGGGTTTCAGAGCTTTTGCAAAATCACTTCAGGATAATGGTGACCTTGCAGTAAACCTGATGACTTTTATTAAGAAAAACATTAAAATAGAAAAATAATAATCTGTAAACTTTATTTTTAGAGGTAATATTTATGTTAATGACATCTGAACTGAAAGTAGGTACAGCTTTCTACTACGAAAACGACAAGAAAGTAAAAGAACCACTTATCGTACAGAAATTCCTTCGTCAGGTTTCAGGACGCCAGGGTATGACAACATTCTTCCGCGTACAGAACCTTGTTTCAAAATCAACAATGGAAGTTGGTCTCGACGCCGGTGTTAAATTCGATGAAGTTGAACTGGACAAACGTACAACAGCTCTTTCTTACATTGAAGGTGGTACAAACTACGTATTCATGGATCAGGAAACATACGAACAGTTCGAACTTTCAGCTGAACAGCTTGGTGACTACACAGGATACCTTGTTGAAGGTGAAGAAATCCCTGTAGAAATCACATTCTACGAAGGAAGCCCAGTAGGTATCGTTCTTCCTGTAGAAAACAGACGTACAGTAAAATACACAGAACCTGGAGTTAAAGGTGATACATCTGGTAAATCACTTAAACCAGCAACTCTGGATACAGGAATTGAAGTTCGCGTTCCACTGTTCGTAAACATTGACGATGAAATCATCGTTGATACACGCGACGGTTCATTCATTGAACGTGCAAAATAATTCAGTCTCTGACTGAATGAAATGAACGGAAATTTTGACAAGCTCAGGCGCTGTTCATTTCAACCAAAAAGCCGGAAAGACAAACGTCTTCCGGCTTTTCTTTTTTTACAATTCTTTTCCGAAAAAAACTGATTTTTTTTAAGTCCAGTCATCCTCATGCTCACAATGATCATCAAATAAATCTGCATCACATTCCGGACAATAATACCCGTAATCATCTACATAATCTGGCAAAGGTTTCCATGCAGGTTCCTCTTTTTTTTGTTGTGAAGAAGAATTTGAATTTTGTAGTCCCCTGTTATATGACGCGTTAAAACCATCCAGATAGCCTCTTTCATATTCATCTCCATAAAACCCGTACTCAGAATCATATTCATCATCATCTAAGTCGTCATAATAATGTTTTCTATAAGCGTGTTTATGAGGAACGTCAGGTGGATTTTCAAAGCTGCCAATTATCATGTATACAACAAATCCAATAAATAATAGAAAAAGCAATCCAATAAAAATCATTTAATCACCTCCTGCAGCTCTTTATTAAAGTATAACACAACAAATGTCTCATTTAACGATACACTTTATTTTTATAATTTTACTTAAAATTAAGTAAATTTTATAAAAATTTAATTAAAATTTTACTTGCGTTACACTAAAAGAATGCTATAATTTAAGTATAAAATCACACCACTATTGAATGCATTTAATTAAATTTCAGGAGGAAATTATAATGCTTAAAACTTCTAAAAAAGTTATTCTCGCCGGAATGACAGCCCTTCTCCTTGCGGGTTCACTGGTTGCAGCCCCAAAGAAACTGTCAAAAGATGAAAAAGCCGAATTTAAGGCTCTTCAGAAACAGTTCAAAGATTACAAGGTTCAGAAAGATCCAAAAACAGGAAAACCTTATGACTTTGGTGGAATGGTAATCCGCCTCGCAGACTACTGGTCACCAGCTAACGGTGTTTCTGGAGAAGCAACTCATTCACAGTCAGAAGATGATACAAAAAAATTCCGTAAGTTCATCTGCTACACATACAACATGGATTTTGACCAGATTGGTGTAGGAAACTGGAATTCACACCCACAGACAGTTTCTAACTTCTGTATGGTTGGTGGAGAAGAAAACTATTTATTCTTTGTAGACAACCGCTCAATCGGTTCAGGACTTAAAGCCGGAATGTTCTATGACCTGAACAAATTCACTAATGTTGACTGGACTGCTGAAAAATGGGCTAAATCAACATTTGACCTGTGTTCAAAGAAAGGCGGAATTTACGCATGTCGTCATATTCCACCAGAGCCACGCGGAGGACTTTACTTCAACAAACGTCTTCTTCGCGAAGCAAACATTAACCCTGATTCAATCTATGATATGCAGGCAAACGGAACATGGACCTGGGATTCTTTCGAAAAAGTACTTAAAGCAACAACACGCGATATCGACAATGACGGTGTAATTGATGTTTACGGTATGGCTTCAGGATCAGTTGACTTTGCAACACTGGCTGTTCAGTCAAATGGTTCAACATTCATTGGAAAAGATGAAAACGGAAAATACTACTCTGAAGTTGGTGCTGACAAAACAACAGAAGCTATGCTCTGGGTTCAGCAGATGGTAACAAACTATGAAAAACCAATGCCAGAGGGAGCAAACTGGGACTGGATGTATGCATGTTTCAAGAACGGTGAAACAGCATTCTGCTGCCACCAGGCTTACTTCGCAAAAGAACTTGAAGACAACCTCGATGATTACGGTTTCGTATCATTCCCTCTCGGTCCTAACACAGACGGAAAATACAAGACTCTCTTCAACGACAACTACGTAGTTCTTCCTGCATGTTACACAATGGAACGTGCTGAAAAAATCATCAAAGCATTTGACCTGTGGTCAGACATCACACCAGGTTACAGCGTTGATAACTGGAAAGATGAATGGTATCCACGTTTCCGCGACGAACGCGCTGTTGATGAAACAATGCAGATGATGTACGAAAATGGTGAACCAAACCTTATCCACATGATTACAGGTATCAACCAGCTTGGTGACTACATCTGGAACGTATACGGATGCTACGTTACTCCACAGGAACAGTACGAAGCAACAAAGAACTCTTACGACGCTCTGATTAAAGAACAGAACCGTTAGGAGTTTACTCTCTTTGGGAAACTTTTAGTGTCATGAAGACAACCTGTCAGTCTTCGTGAACTAGTTAATGGCTGCCTTCCATGGCAGCCATTTTTTTTATCCGGTAAAAGTTTTGTTTCTCGAAAATCTTGTACATAACATACTGTCTTTATAAATTTTCCCATGCTAAAATTAAAAAAAACAAGGAGTAAAAATTGAAAAAAATCAGATTACTTTTAATTCTCATTACGACAACTCTTTTTCTGTTGGGATGTGATAAAAACACAGAAACACCACCAAAAGGAAATGAAACGGAAGAAAAAACTGATTCTGATTCACCAACAGACAAACAGGACTTAATAAAAATAAACCTTCTTCCGGAATACAACTGGCTGGCCGAAACAAAAGATGAAAACTCATTTCAGGGATACGCAGCCATTGCTGACTTCCTTTCTCCTGACTATAAAAGAACAGTCAGCATCGGAGACATTCTGACTATCCATATAAAGGGAAAAGTAAATTCAAACATTAAAAAAGTTAATGGTTCTGATAACCGATATCTCACGGTTCAGATGATAGATACAACACCAGACTGGAAAGTACTGGGAGATCCCCGTCCCCTTCGTTTTGATGAAAACGGAAATATTGATGAAACCGTAAGATATAAATTTTTTGTAAACAATCACACAATTGATAATCCCGAAAACTGTCAGTTATATCTGAAAGCCGATTCAAATGTTGTTTATAATCCTGAAGGTTTTCTTAAACTGGAAATTGAACCGGTTTCTTATGAAAACGACCAGATTGAAAGGGTTGAAAGAATTGAAAAAACAGATGATTACATTCTGACTTTTGAAGAAAATTTTGAAGGAACAGAATTAGATTCAGCAAAATGGAGACGAAAAGCACAGCTCAAAAACACAAATATGAACAAGCCTTGGTACTGGGCAGATGAATGTTCTTATGTGAAAAACGGAAATCTTGTAATTGAGTGTAGAAAAAACCCCGTTACAGAAATATATGAAGCTGGTGCAATTGAAACAGACGGTCTTTTTGAACAATGCGGCGGAAAATATGAAATCCGATTTAAAATTGATGACGGACAGGGCTGGTGGTATGCATTCTGGCTTATGAATATGACCGAAATGAATGTAAACAACAGCGCAACAGATGGCTGTGAAATAGACATATTGGAATTAATTCCTCATGAAAAGTATATTCAGACAAGTTTTAACTGGGACGGATATCCGGAAGATTTATCAATAAAACAAGCTTACTATGAACGCTGGAATTTTGATGAAAACTTTTTCAATAGCTGGCACACGGCAACTTATTACTGGATGGAAGACGGCTATAAGCTTGTTATGGATGGTGATGAAAAAACAGCACTTGTAATTACTGCAAGTAAAACAGGCGGTGTAAATCATTCTGCAAATTTCATTTTTATTACTGCAGAATACGGAGACTGGTACGGAAGTCTTTGGGATAAAAATCCAAAAATCAAAGATGAAATGCTTCCTGCCCGAATGCTGGTTGATTACGTAAAAGTCTGGAAAGGCGGAAATGAACCAATTGAAAAGAAAGAGACAAAGTACACTCTAAAAAAAGATTATAAATGGGATGCTTCAACAAATGCACCGTCAACTACTGAATATGATTATTACGGAATCAAGCTCGATCTTACAGATTCTTTTGAACAGCTTCCTTCTGAAGGGAACACAGTTCCAGTAATTTATAATTTTGTTTCAGATAAAAATCTTTCGGATTTGTATTTCTATTATGCTGATACTTCTTCAGCAGCTGGCAACTGGCTGAAGCTTGACGGGGCATATGGAAACGAAGGACATATCCAGAATATTACTGCGGGAACAGAGTTTACTCTTTCTTATTCCCCTGCCCTGGTCACTTCTCCCAAAGAAAATATAACATTATGGATTTATTACCCTAAGACGGTCCTGGATGAAGAAGTAATACTTACCGTGAAGTAAATCAAACGGGTCCTCCGCCCCTTCGACAGGCTCAGGGACCAGTTGATCAGAACAAAAAAAAGCGCTTCCGAAAGGAAGCGCTTTTGCATTAGGGGGCGTAGTGGCGCGAAGCGAACCGAAGGTTCGGAGGCGAAAGCCGGAGCCACGCAGCACCCGACCGCGAGCCGTCAGGCGAGCCGGAATGCCCGGCCCCTACTGAAAAAATCTAACCATGGATTGCACGTACTTTGATAACTGTATCAAGGGCTGCAAGTTTTTCTACGATTTCATCGCTAACGATTGTATCAACGTCTGTAAGGTTGTAAGAAACTTCACCCTTAGCCTGGTTTACCATGCCTGTAATGTTCAGATGTGCTTCACCAAGGAATTTTGTAAAGCTTGAAATTACATCAGGAACGTTTTTGTGGAATACACAGAGACGTGTTCCTCCCTTTGGTACAGGATTGTCTGTAACTGTTTTAGGGAAGTTTACAGAGTTTACGATATTTCCGTTTTCCAGGAAGTCTTTCAGCTGCTGTGAAGCCATAACTGCACAGTTGTCTTCTGCTTCAGGAGTTGAAGCACCAAGGTGTGGCATACAGATTACTTTCGGATGGTTCAGAAGTTCTTCTGCACAGAAGTCTGTTACCATGCATGCAACTTTTCCTGAATCCAGAGCTTCAATCATATCAGCATTGTTTACAAGTCCGCCGCGAGCAATATTGATGATACGTACACCGTCTTTCATTGTGCGGATTGTAGAAGCGTTGATCATGCCTTTTGTATCATTTGTCTGTGGAACATGGATTGTAATGTAGTCTGACTTTGCATAAACCTGATCCAGTGTTTCAGCATGTTTTACATTGTGGTCCAGGCTCCATGCGGCTTTTACAGAAAGGAATGGGTCGTAACCGATTACTTCCATACCGAATTTGATAGCAAGGTTTGCAACCATAGCACCGATTGCACCAAGACCGATAACACCAAGTGTTTTTCCTTTAAGTTCTGGTCCTACGAACTGGCTTTTTCCTTTCTCTGCCAGATCAGGAATTTCATCTCCTTTTCCTGTAAGTGTTTTTGCCCAGGCGTTTGCTGCAACTGCAGGACGGCTTGCCAGAAGAAGTGACATCATAACCAGTTCTTTTACAGCGTTAGCATTTGCTCCAGGAGTATTAAATACAACAATACCCTTTTCTGTAAGCTGTGGAATAGGAATATTGTTTGTTCCTGCTCCTGCACGTGCTACAGCTTTTACTGAATCTGAAAGCTGCATTTCATGCATGTCTGCTGAGCGAACCAGGATTGCATCAGGATTGTTAATGTCTGTTGCAATTTCGTAATTATCACGGTCAAGAACATTGAGACCGATGGCACTGATTTTATTTAAAGTCTGAATTTTATACATAATCTTATAGTAGAAACGTTAAAAACAAAGGCGACCCAAGGGAGCGTTTGTTTAGTTTCTACCTTCCTCCATTTTAGTTTTCAGCTGCGAATTTCTTCATGAATTCTACAAGGGCTCTAACTCCGTCCAGAGTCATTGCATTGTAGATTGATGCACGCATACCACCAACGAGACGGTGTCCCTTAAGGTTTACAAGTCCTGCAGCTTCTGCTTCTTTTACGAACTTGGCGTTGATTTCCTTTTCTTTTGCAAGTGCTGCTTTCTGTTCTGCTGTCTGTTCAGCTTCATCAACTTTTGCAGCAGCCTTTGTTACGTCGTTAGAGTATTTTGTAAGGAAAGGAACGTTCATGAGAGAGCGGCTTCCAACTTCTGTTGTTGCGTGGTAGAAATCGCTTGAATCCAGGAAGTTGTAAAGGTAATTTGCTTTTTCAACGTTGAGCTTGTTGATTCCTGCAGCACCGCCGTTCTTTTCGATCCAGTGAAGAACTTTTCCCAGAACGTAGATTGTGTAACAAGGTGGTGTATTGTACATGCTGTCGTTGTCAGCGTGTGTTTTGTACATGCTCATTGTTGGAGTTCCAGGGAGACATGCATCTGGTTCAGGAATCAGGTCTTCGCGAACGATTACCAGTGTAACACCGGCAGGAGCCAGGTTCTTCTGTGCTCCTGCGAAAATGAGACCGAATTTTGAAACATCTACTTCTTCTGAAAGAATACAAGATGAAAGGTCAGCTACCAGAGGAATGTTTCCTGTTTCAGGAATGTATTCATAGTGAGTTCCCATGATTGTGTTGTTGAAACAAATATAAACGTAGTCGTAGTCACCTTCAACTTTTTCAACTTTTGGGATGTAAGAATAGTTCTTGTCTTTTGATGAAGCAATTACATCAACTGCAACACCAAGGTGTTTTGCTTCTGCAGCAGCTTTTTTTGCCCATACACCTGTTTCGATGTAAGCTGCTTTTTTGTTTTTAATACCAAGGTTCTGAGCAACCATGGCAAACTGTGTTGAACCACCACCCTGAACGAAAAGAACTTTGTAGTTCTCCGGAACATTCATCAGTTTGCGGATCATTGCTTCTGCATCCTGAATGATTGGTTCATAAGCCTTTGAACGGTGGCTCATTTCCATAACGCTCTGACCTGTTGTGCCATATTCCATCATTTCTGCGGCACATTCTTTAAGTACATCTTCAGGAAGACAGCTTGGTCCTGCTGAAAAGTTGTATACTCTTGCCATTTGTAACTCCTTGAGAGTCAGCCCGGCTGAAACTATCCTTCAGACAGAACCAACTCCATTGTCAGTTTATATTTATTTTTTTTAGACTCATTAAGGCTAAAGCAGGATTTGCATCTGCCACATGCACTCCGTCAGGAACTGCAATAAAGGTTGTGGTCATATTCACAATCCCTTTTATGCCGAACTTAACCAGACGGTCAGCCATATTCTGGGCATCCTTGTCAGGTACGCACAGAACTGCATGTTCTATTTTTTCCTTTTTAAGTACCCATTCCATTTCATAAGCAGGATACAAAGGAAATGTAGAACGCAGAATCTCAACCCGGTTAACACTGGAATCAAATCCGCATCCAACCTGAAATCCGGAATTATGAAAAATACTGTCATCCAGCAATGCGGCACCAAGCCGTCCAAGTCCCACTATGCAGCACTTTTTCAATTCCTGATTTTCTGTTTCAAAACCCAGCTTCACAGAAAGAAAGTTTTTTAATTCTTCCCTGCTGTAGCCGTTTGAAACTCCTCCTTTGAACCCGGCAAGAAAAATATCGTGTCTGATGGTAGATTCTGTGCAGCCTGTAAGTGCTGCAAGATCTCCAGACTTAATCCTGTCATTCTGCCAGTTATTAAGAATCTGCAGAAACTGAACAAGACGTTTCCTTGTTGCCTTAGGTAACTCAAAAGATGTCTCCATTATAGAAAACCTGCCCTTGTGTGAGAATGGAATTTCAAGAGAAATTGCCTGAAAATCACCTGAATTTTACCAAATTCCCGTTAAAAAGTCGATTACTGTTAAAATTTTAACAAGAGCATTTAAAAGCGATGAAGGAGCTTTTAAATGCGTCTTAATCGCAAAAGATTCTTCAAGAATCTTTTCTTCATTTCGAAAACACGATGAAGGAGTGTTTGCGAATGTCTAAATATGGAAAGTTTTGGAACAAAACTTTTCCTAATTCCTAATCAAACACGATGAAGGAGTGCTTAGAAAGTTCCCCTAATTTTTCAAGTAAAATAAACTAAATTTGTCGTTTGGAGTTTTTGGACATTCCGGGTTATAATAAAACCTATGCAGGAAATAAAAGATAAAACAATTGCCGTCATTACTGGAAACTGTTCCATTAATGAAGAAGCAGACGCCATAAGGGGCATCTGTTCTGCTGCAAAAGAGTCAGGATGGAATGTTTTCATTTTTGACGCACTGACATCTTTCCTGGAAAAAAAAGATTTTCATCTTGAAACTACTATTTTCTCTCTTTTAAATTTTCAGTCTGTAGCCGGTGTAATTATTACTCAGAACATAATGAACGAAAAAGCACTGGGCGAATCACTTATTAATAAATGCCGGGAACATGGACTTCCAGTTATTTCACTTGGATACAAAAGCAGTCTTTGTCACAGTTATACATACCGCAACGAAGATTTTATTGAACACATTACTGATCATGTAATAGAAAAACACAACTGCAAAACCCTGAACTTTGTGGCAGGAATGAAGAACAACCTGTTCAGTGAGCAGCGCCTGAAAGCTTTTAAACGTTCCCTGAAAAAACACAATCTGCCTTTTGATAAAAAACGTCTTTTCTACGGAGAATTCTGGGAAGGCAAAACCCTGATGGAAATGGACAAATTTTTTGAATCAGGGATTTCTGTTCCCGACGCATTCATCTGCAGTAATGATGTTATGGCCATGTCTGTTATTTCAAAACTTAATGAGCACGGCTATTCAGTTCCTGATGACGTAATTGTAACCGGATACGACGGAATAGAATTCGAACACTACTCTTCTCCCCGTCTTACTACTGCAAAATGCAATTATACAAAACTGGGAGCCCTGACTTTCGAAGGGCTGCTGAAGCTTATCGCTGGAAAAAGGGTTCCGAAACTTCAAAGCATTGAACCGGAGATTATCTTTACCCAGTCCTGCGGATGTCAGAGCAATGTAAAACATCACCAGCACAATCTGGCCTTAAAAGCGATGAGCAGAATCGGCGGCATGCGCTACATCACCGGATTAACACATAAACTTGCTTCATTTGCGGCCTGTTCAAACAATGTAAGCAGTTTGAGTCACGCTATTGCAGGAAAAGGATTCTACAATCCTAACACCTGGATTCTTTTGAACCAGGATTATGCTTCACCGAAATCCTCACTAGTTTACAGCCACAAAAACCCATACAGTGATTTTGTTGACTGTATGACAGTTTCCGAAAACTATGAACATTACTATGATTACCCGCCAATCAGGCGCTCGCAGTATATCCCGAATCTGAACAAAATAATCAGTGAAGGAATTACGAATCTTGTATTTATAAACCTTTCTTTCGGAGAAGAAAATATCGGTTATTTAGTTTCCTCTTATGATGACAATGATGTTTCCATGTACAATATGGAAGTTTTCAGTCAAAACTTGAGTCAGGGACTTTCTTCTATAAAATACCGGGCAAAACTTGAATACATGACAGTCTGTGATGTCCTTACAGGCATTTACAACAGACGTGGTTTCTTTGCAAAAATAACTTCAAGAATGGAAGAGCTTTCATACAATGAAAAAGAAAATAAAAAGAAAGAACTTGTTATTTTCTCCATTGATATGGATGAGCTGAAATTTATCAATGATACTTACGGCCATAAAGAAGGTGACTGGGCAATCAAGAAACTTGCGGAAGTAATCAAAA
This sequence comes from Treponema sp. UBA1747, assembly GCA_002315375.1. Taxonomy (GTDB): domain Bacteria; phylum Spirochaetota; class Spirochaetia; order Treponematales; family Treponemataceae; genus Treponema_D. Next base: position 14,334 of record DCHR01000048.1, read on the forward strand.
GTACCGGAGGCCCGTCTGCAATAAGTGCCCGTTTTGGCGGAGATGAATTTGTTACTGCGTTCATTTCCTCAGAAAACTCCCAGAGCATCATTTCATCCTTCAAAGAGAAGTTTTCAATTTCCCTGAATGAATTGAACAGTAAAAGCGGGAAACCTTATTCCATAAATGCAAGTATAGGAGCAAAAGCCGCATCAATTTCCTCAAAAACAAAAATCGAAAAGATTATTGCGAAAGCCGATGAAATGATGTATTCAGACAAAGCTACAAAAAAGAGAAGCCATCCCCGCAAATAAGCATGATTACCGGCGGGTTTTATGCTGCTAAAAACACACACCCCCCTCTTTAACGCAAAAAAAACAGGCCCGAAAAAAACAAAAACGGGCCTGCTCAAAAGGAGGATTTTAATTAAAGCTTTCAACTGCTGAGTGACACTCAGTTTTTGGAAGCCATTGCTACGGATGCTTTGGATGACAATTTTGTTTCGAAGTAGGAGGCGACTTCGTTTTCAAACAGTTTGTCGATTGTATCCTGATATGCCATAATCTTTCCGACATAATTCAAAGTTGATTGTGGCGTTCTATTTGAACGAACTTTTCCGGTTCCGGCGTTATACATAGCCAGGGCGGAAACTTCATTTCCTGCTGTATTCATACAAAACTTCAAATGACTCATTCCGTATTTTGCGCTTACTTCAGGATCAAAGAAATCATTTTCAGTAAGGTTTGGAAAAGAACTACTGTTCAGCTGGAAAAGGCCGCGGTCAATAGTTTCATTTGAGTTTTTATTTACGGCATTTGTATTGTAACGGCTTTCTGTGTAAGCCAGTGAAAATGCCAGTGACAACGGAATATTGTTTTTTTCAGCTTCCTGAAGAATTGCAAGAGCTACATCTTCCCGTCCGGTAACATGTGAGTAGAACCATTCAACAGCACCACGACTTTCAGGATTTCTGTATAATTCAAGTCCATTATCTTCATCTTTTTCAAAACTTTTGGAAGCAACTTCATTCAAATAAGTAACGAATTCTGGAGTTTCTTCAACAACAGGTTCAGAAATTTCTTCAACAGGAGCTGTTTCTGTAATCAGGTTTGATGTTGTTTCTGCCGGCACTATAAAATAAATACAAAAAGCAGCCACACTAAAGAAAATGCCAAGAAGTGAGAACAAAAAACATGAATTTGAAAAACCGTTATTCCGGTTTTTTGGAGTCATATAACCACCACCTCAAGTCTATTAGTTGAGATAATGTCATAAACTTTAAATGAATTCAAGAGAATTTTATCAATTATTTAGGAATTATAGTGAAATATTTGCAAAATCTTCGCAAATATTGCGGTTTTTCGCAAGGATTGCGGTCTAATAGAGCACAACTGAAAGATTTTGCAATTTTTCAATTATATCTAATTTTTCTGCCACTGTTTTTTCTGCGAAATAAACATACTGGGCATGTTTTTTTGCAAGAAGTTCTGTGAATTCTGCAATGCGTCTTTCTGTATCAGAAGAAAGGAAAGCTTCATCAAAGAGAAAACCGGCAACGCTTTTACAGTCCTTTACGCGGCGAGCCGAATGATTACAGGTATTACAGAAACGTTCCAAATTCAAAGCATTGGAAAGATCCATTGAAGCATGAGGAGCAAGCACAACAAACTCCCCTTTTTCATCTTTTGCAAGAAATTCTTCACGCCAGGCGGCAAGAGTTTCTTCATTGTAAACTTCTTCATCAAGTTCAATATCTGCCTGATTGAATTCTACAAAAGAAAAAGAAGAAGGATTAACTGCTGAACCGTCAGCAATAAGAAAAAGTGAATTGTTTTTTACTTCAAAAATAGGATCTAATTTCATAATGGTGAAAGTTTATCAGTCATTAAAAAAAAACGCAATGAATGAAAAGCGGGCGTTGCGGGCTGGCGATTGAAGCCCGCAGAGGGGGTAGCGGAAAACGAAAAAGGCTGTACAAAGTACAGCCTTTCGTTTGAAGCGAGGGGGATGCTCAAGACGCGCTAGCGGCGACTTAAATCATTTCTTCTCATACAAACGACCGTAGGTCGTAGACTTCCCCCCACACATTAATAGGACAACCTAAAAAACGCTTCTCAAGCGTTTTTTTTAACGGTTCTCTATTAAACACCGGCCGACCAGCGGCCTTACACATTATTTGATAAGAAGATTAGCGTAAGCCTTAAGAGCACCTGACATATCACCGGCCAGAACTGCTGTTGCAAGTTTCTTACCAAGCTGAACTCCCTCTTGATCGAAGCTATTTACGTTCCATACGAAGCCCTGGAACATAACTTTATTTTCGTAGTGAGCAAGAAGAGCACCAAGTGATTTTGGATTCAGCTGTGCACCGTAGATAAGACTTGAAGGTCTTTCACCTGCAAAAGCTTTATTTGGGTTTTCATCAGTTTTTCCGCAAGCGAAAGCAACGATCTGAGCTGTTACGTTTGCGCAGAGTTTTACCTGGCTTGTTGAACCTTTGATTACAACATCGTCACCTGTCTGGTTTTCAGAGAAAGCGATGAACTGAAGTGGTGTTACATCTGTTCCCTGATGAAGCAGCTGGTAGAATGAGTGCTGTCCATTTGTTCCTGGTTCACCGAATATTACAGGACCAGTTGAGTAGTCTACAGGTTCACCAAAGCGGTTTACTGATTTACCGTTTGATTCCATGTCCAGCTGCTGAAGGTGAGCCGGGAAACGTGAAAGAGCCTGTGAATATGGCAGAATTGCAGTTGCAGGATATCCCTGCATGTTTCTTTCAAATACACCGATAAGGGCATCAAGCATGGCAGGGTTCTTAAGAAGGTTCTTGTTTGCAGCAAGTTTGTCTTCTTCTGCAGCGCCTTCAAGGAATTCTGCAAATACTTTTGGTCCGAAAGCCAGTGACAGAACTGCTCCACCTACTCCAGAAGTAGAAGAGTAACGTCCGCCAATGTAATCGTCCATATAGAAAGCTTCAAGGTAATCAGGATTGTGTGCCAGTGGTGAAGTTTCCGATGTAACAGCGATCATGTGTTTTGAAGGATCAAGTTTTGCTTTTTTAAGGAATGCTTTTACAAAGTTTTCGTTTGTAAGTGTTTCCAGAGTTGTTCCTGATTTTGAAACCAGAATGAAGATTGTATGAGCCATGTCGATTGACTTCATAACGCTTGCGGCGTCATCAGGGTCAACATTTGAAATGAAGCGGGCTTCCATTTTGAAAGTCTTGTTTTTCTTTGCCCAGTTTTCCAGAGCCAGGTACATGGCGCGTGGACCGAGGTCAGAACCACCGATACCGATCTGACAAACTGTTGTGAATTTTTCACCGTTTTCGTTCAGGATTTTTCCGGAATGAACTTTCTTTGCAAAAGCAGCAATTCTTTCCTGTTCCTTTACATAGAATTCACGTTTATTTACACCGTCTGCTACAACATCTTTTCCAAGCTGACCGCGTGTAAGCTGATGAAGAACCATACGTTTCTCACCAGTGTTGATAACTGCACCGTTATAAAGTTCCTTGTATTTAGCAACAAGCTGTGCTTCTTCTGCCAGGTTTTTAAGTTCAGCCAGAACTGAATCGTTTACCTGTTTTGCAGCGTAATTGTAAGTAAGACCTGCAGCCATAGGAACAGAATATTTTGCAACGCGTTTTGCAGCATCTTTTGCTGAAAGGGCTTCTTTTACAGAAACGCCTTTAAGTGACATAAGTTTCTTCCATGATGAAAGAGTGTCAGCATTTGACCATGTAACAGACATAATATCTCCTGAGAGTTATATAGAAATAAGTTTGATTTTTTTTAGTATAGTGTATTTCCCCTAGTTGTGGAATTGCAAAAAACTTGTTGTCGCAAGTTTTTTTTGTGTTTATATTTATATTATGACTACACTTTTTTCATTAATTGCTGCTGCAATCGTTATTTACACAATTCTCTGCTTTATCGACATCATCATGACCTGGATTCCCGGTGCAAAATACACAAAATTTGGACAGACAATTGCAAAAATTACTGAACCATATCTCCGTGTTTTCAGCAAATGGAAGTGGACTCACGTCGGATATATAGATTTTTCACCGATTATTTCCCTTGGCATTCTTTCCCTGGCCTCGTCAATTTTCGGCTCAATGGCTTCAAACGGAAGATTCCTTTTTGGAAATGCACTGGGAGAAATAATCCGCCAGATCTGGGGCCTCTGTTCCAGCCTCCTGACATTCCTTTTAATTCTGATTCTGGTACGTTTCATCGTTATCCTGATTAAAAAAAATCAGTACGATTACAATTCAATGTGGGCACAGCTGGATAATTTTCTCCGGCCTCTGGCACAGAAAATTGCAAAACCTTTCTATAAGAATCAGAACAACTATCAGAACTGCCTTCTGGCTTCCCTGCTTATCCTTATTGCAGTTCTTTTCTTAGGAAATATCCTTACCGGCATTCTGGTTCACCTTTGCCGCTCTATTCCTTTCTGATTTTCTGAGTTTCAAGTATAATCTTCTATAATGAAGCTTTCTGATATTAATACACCGGTCAGCGCTGTAAAAGGCGTTGGTCCGGCAATGATAAAACAACTGGCCCGCCTGAATATTTTTACTGTTGGAGATTTACTTCAATATTATCCGCGGAAATATGAAGACCGCACCAGAAAAATCCCTCTCAAAGATTTCAACACTGAAGGCATTTTCAATAAAATCCACACAATAGCCCAGATTACAGGTCACGAATGGTTCGGCTACGGGAACATGAAAACCCTGAAGCTTCATATAAATGATGGAACTGCTGCCGCTACCCTGGTCTGCTTCAACAGACCTTTCATGGAAAATGCATACCCCGCAGGAGCCATTGCAGCCGTAACAGGTAAATTTGAAATCAAATACAATACACTTCAGTCTTCTTCCTTTGATATTACAAAGCTTGCAGAAAATGGTTCTCTGGACGATTACAAAAATCAGATGCCGCCTGATTCCCGGGTGATTCCCATTTATGCCCTTACAGAAGGTCTCACTCAGAAGAAACTTGGAACAGCTATTTCCAATGCCCTGAAGCAATATGCAAAAGGACTTGAGGATGAACTTGATCCGGAAATTCTGAAAAAAAGAAATCTTCTTTCCAAGCAGGAAGCCGTAACAAAAATACACCAGCCTGAAAATCTTGCAGAAGCAGAAATGGCGAGAAAAACTCTGGCTTTCGAAGAACTCTTTTTCTTCCAGAAGAAAATTCTTGAGCGGGCAGATAAAAGAGGTAAATCGCAAATCGACATTAACGGGAAAGACGTATCTTCTGATAAATCAGATTCGGCGGTTACAAACAACTGTCAGTTATCTCCTGCACAAAAAGCATTGGTAGATGCACTTCCCTTCTCTCTTACAGAAGACCAGAAAAAAGTCATTGATGAAATGAACATTGAAATTGACCGCGGATACAAGGAAAGAAACGATATTCTGGTTTCAGAAAATCCTGTATGTACAAAACCGCCTTTCACAATGGCAAGGCTTTTACAGGGAGATGTAGGCAGCGGTAAAACTTTAGTTGCTCTGATTCTTGCCCTTAGAATTAAGGATTATGGCGGTCAGTGCGCTGTCATGGCTCCTACAGAAATTCTTGCGAAACAGCATGCAGAAACAGCTGCAAAACTTCTGGGACCTTTGGGCATCAGCGTTGCCTTTATGTCAGGTTCATTAAAAAGTTCGGGACGCACCAGAGTTTTGAAAGCCCTGAAGGAAGGACAGATAGATTTAATCATCGGAACCCACGCCCTTTTCAGTGCCGATGTAGTTTACAAAGATCTGCAGCTGGCAGTAATTGATGAACAGCACCGGTTCGGCGTTATGCAGAGGGAAGCCATTATTGCAAAGGGGCGGAAAGCAGAAAAAGCAGCAGGCGGTGACAAGAAAACCTACACCTTTGAGCCTCATCTTCTTATGATGAGTGCAACTCCTATTCCACAGACTCTTGCCATGACCATTTTCGGAGACCTGGATGTTTCAGTAATCAAAACAAAACCTGTCGGACGAAAAGAAATAACCACCTATCTTGTAAAGGAAGGCAATGAACAGAACGCCTATAATTTTGTACGGAATGAACTGTCTCAGGGGCGTCAGGCTTATTTTGTTTATCCTGCAATCGGAGAAGCAGAAGATGCTGACGATTTTGTTCTTACAGGTGACGGAAAAGAAAATGCCCGTGGACTTAAAAGTGCCACTGCTGCCTTCGAAAAGCTTTCAAAGAATATTTTCCCGGGAATCAAATGTGCTCTTCTTCACGGAAAAGTGGGAGAAGAAGAACAGGAAAAAATTCTTAAAGGATTTCAGAGCGGCGAGATTCAGATTCTTGCAGCAACAACCGTAATTGAAGTAGGAGTGGATGTTCCCAATGCAACCTGCATCGTAATAGAAGGAGCCGACCACTTCGGGCTTTCCCAGCTGCATCAGCTTCGCGGTCGCGTAGGCCGAAGCAGTCTGCAGTCATATTGTTTCCTTGTTTATTCAAACAGGATTACAGAAACCGGCATAGAAAGAATGAAAGCGCTCCGCACCAGCACAGACGGCTTCGTCCTTGCAGAACAGGATCTTAAAATCCGCGGACCGGGAGAAATCAACGGAACTCTTCAGGCAGGCGCCCTGGAGTTCAGCGTAGCCGATGTTGTCCGCGACAAAGAAATGCTCATGGAAGCCCGGCAGGAAGCGCTTCTCAATTTACAATCTCAATAAACAATTATTCTTTTTTTAATACGGACTCTTGAATTCCCTTTCGGCTTTAGCCACGGCTTCTTCCAGTGTCATGCCGGTAAAATTCTGGGCGCCAAGATTGCGGCCTGATTTTTTATCGTCAATGAAAGCACCGACAACAATACCCGGGATTGTACTTTCAGGAGCATTTGGAGCTGCAGGTCCGCCAAGGTCTGTTCGGCACCAGCCAGGATCTGTCAGGTTTATGCAAACATCGGTTCCCTGAACCTTGCTTCCCAGATCTATTGTTATTTTGTCCAGGGCAGCTTTACTTGCTGAATAACCAGCCTGCTGAGGATCCAGAGTAATTCCGCTTGTTGTATTCAGAATACGTCCGAATCCTTTTTCCATCATCTTAGGAAGGAAGTGATACATAATCATGGCCGGAGCAATGGTATTGATTTTGAAACTTTCTGTGTAATCACTTACAGGAGTTTTAAGGTATTCTGTACGGTAAGCAATCTGAAGACCTGCGTTGTTCAGGACAATTTCAACATTAACTCCAAGGTCATCTATTTTATTAAGCATTGCTTCAACCTGTGAAAGGTCCGTAAGTTCTGCAGCCACAACATAAGCTTCCACACCTTTTGCCTTTACTTCTGCCAGCACTTTTGCGGCATTTTCTTCCTTGCGGGCATGGAGAATCAGGTTACAGCCCTGTTCAGCCATAAATAAAGCTGAAAGATATCCGATTCCGCGTGATGCCCCAGTAATTAAAGCCCATTTTCCTTTTACATTAACCATAACAAAATCCTTATTTATATGTTTGATATTACAAGTATATTAGGGAAAACTGAAAATAATATAATTATTTTGGGTTTATTTATCGGAATTTTCTTAAAGGAATTTTTATTTTGAACTCCGATTCCGGTATTCCTCTATTTCCTTTTTCCATCCGGAATCAAGGGCTTTGCCTTCTCTTATGCTGCAGATACTTTCTGATACACAGTAAAAATTCAGGTTTGTTCCTGTTGAATCGCATTCATATCTTGCCGCCCTGTCACGGGAAATTCCCAACCGGTCTGCTTCGGCAGCTGCATCAATATTTGCACCAAGGAAAAGAAATTCCCATCCATATTTTTCAGTTTCTTTCTCAATCATTTTCTTGATTTTATCGTAAGAGAACTCACGGCTGGAATTTTCTTCTCCGTCCGTTGTAATGACAAAAACAGTTTTTTCAGGAACGTTGTCTTCGCCTTCGTTTTTATGAATCTTCACAATGTGATTGATTGCATTTCCTACTGCATCAAGGAGAGCTGTACAGCCTCCAACTGTATACTGCTTGTCATTCATAGGTTCAATTTTTGAAATATCTTTTCGATTGTAGATTACAGTTGAATAGGAATTGAACAACACAACAGAAACTATAGCGTCTCCCTCACCTTCTTTCTGTTTTTCAATAAATGAATTGAATCCCCCGATTGTGTCCTTTTCAAGACCACCCATTGAACCTGAATTATCCAGAATAAAAACGATTTCTGTAAGTCCTTTTTTCATAACTGATTCCTCCATATTCTTTAATCGTTTTGATAATTCAAGAATACTGAAAAAGGAAGCAGGAATGGTCGTCACTCAGGCGACAATTTTTTTATTTTTCATCCAGACTTTTCAAACCGTTATCATTCAAAAGAATATTAACTTCTATGACATTGTAAATTTCATTCAGAACACAGTATTTTACGATAAGGTCATAAACGTCACTTGTCATAATGCAGTATCCGGCTGTTTTAAGAAAAGCTTCAAACTCCTCCAGGTTCATTTTCAGCGCCAGCCCCAGTGCCATGACTGTATGTTTCACAGGAACTTTTTCATTCTTCTGTCCGGGGTTAATAATTTTGCTGAAATACTTACGGTCAAGACCTGCTTTTTTATAGACTTCAGCGTTGCTCAACTCCCGGTCCGCAATCTTTTTAAGCAGAACATCACGGAAAGATTCAGTTTCTGCTGAAACAAGAAAGTCTTCCAGACAACTGGATTTTTTTCTGCGGGAAGAAGCTGCTTTATCAAAAGAATAATTACAGCGAACCGAGGGTTTTTCTGCAACAATAAACTCTTCTAAATAACCGGTAATAGCAGCTCTGGATCCACAGACAGTTATTTCTTCACGCAGGTTTTTTCCAAGATAATCCTGCACATCGTCAAAAAGGCGGTCCGAAATCTTGAATGACTGGTCATCATAAACTACAAGAATAATTTCAATTTCGTTGTCAAAAAGGAATCGGCTTATTTCATCAATTGCAATGCGAAGCCCCAGTTCCTTGGGGAAACCATAGTTTCCGGTTCCCAGAAGAGGAATGGCTACACTTTTGCATTTCAAGGACATAGCCAGATTCAGGGCCGACGAATAGCATTTTCTCAAAAAATCAACAGAGCCCTCATGATTACTTTCTTTATAAAAAACTCCGGATGTATGGATGATGTATTTAACCCCGTGTTCTGAAAGGTTAAACGCAGAAGTCCAGGCACTGGTTCCGCAGTCAATAGCACCTATTTTTACCCTTTCTGCAAGGAGGTTTTCATAACCTGCAGCCTTATAAACGGCCTCGTCAGTGCCTTTACCTACCAGAGGAAGTGGATTTGCGGTGTTTACGATTGCATCAGCCCTTACACGGGTAATATCATTCCTTTCAATTTTGAATCCCATACATTAATTATACTACAATAATATGGCAATAAACCCTTCTTTCTGATATATTGTCACTATGAAAGTCGCAATCTTTTTTGGTTCAAAATCTGACACAGACAAAATGTCAAAAGCAGCCGATGTTCTTAAAGAATTCGGAGTTGAATACAAAGCTTTTGTTATTTCTGCTCACAGAGCCCACGAACTTCTGGCTGAAACTGTAGCTCAGATTGAAAAGGACGGATTTGAAGTTATTATTGCAGGTGCAGGTCTTGCAGCTGCACTTCCAGGCGTAATTGCCGGAATGACAACAATCCCTGTAATCGGTGTACCTCTTGAATGTGTAACACCTGGCGTAACAAACGGTCTTGCCGGTATGGACGCTCTTCTTTCTATTGTTCAGATGCCTCCACAGATTCCTGTTGCAACAGTGGGAATCGGAAACGCAAAGAACGCAGGATACCTGGCAGTTGAAATGCTGGCAATCAAATATCCTGAACTGAAAGAAAAACTGGTTGCTTTCAGAAAGAAACTGGCTGATTCAGCTCAGGCTGATCACGTAGCAAATATTTAATTTTTATATAAGTGGATAAATCCACAGGAGATAAACAAACATGGCTAGTTACAAAGAATCTGGTGTTGATGTTGAAGAAGGTTACCGCGCAGTAAATAAATACAAGGATCACGCAAAACGCACAATGATCCCTGGCATGCTTACAGGACTTGGAAGTTTTGCAGGTATGTTCGAAATCCCAAAAGGATACAAAAATCCTGTAATGGTTTCGGGAACTGACGGTGTTGGTACAAAACTGGACGTTGCATTCCAGATGAAAAAATATGACACAGTTGGTATCGACTGTGTTGCCATGAGTGTAAACGACATTCTCTGCTGTGGTGTTCAGACATCATTCTTCCTGGACTACATTGCCTGTGGAAAACTTGAAGCAGAAGTAGCAGCAGACCTGGTTAAAGGCGTTGCAGACGGATGTGTAGAAACAGGATGTGCCCTTCTTGGTGGTGAAACAGCAGAAATGCCTGGTTTCTACGATGTTGGAAAATACGACCTGGCCGGATTCGGTGTTGGTGTTGGCGAAAAGAAAGAAATGATTGACGGTTCTGCAATCAAAGAAGGTGACGTTCTTATCGGACTTTCTTCTACAGGCGTTCACTCAAACGGATTCTCTCTGGTTCGCAAACTGGTTCCAAACCCAATGGATCCATTTATTATTGACGGAAAAGATACAGGAAAAACTGTTGGTGAAGCACTGCTTACACCAACCCGCATTTACGTAAAACCTGTTATGGAAGTTCTTGGAAAATACCGCAAGGCAATTCACGGTATGGTTCACGTAACAGGCGGCGGATTCTATGAAAATATTCCTCGTATGTATCCAAAAGCAAAAGACGGAAAGAAACAGCTGATTTCAATTATCAAACGTGACAGCTGGGACATCCCGCCAGTATTCGGTGAACTGATTCGCCGCGGTGCTGATCTGGACTCAATCTACAACACATTCAACATGGGTATCGGATTCGTTCTGGCAGTAAACGCAAAAGAAGCAGACGCTGTTCTGAAAATGTTCAATGAAAACTCTCACAAATATCACCGTGAAGATACACCTGATATGAAAGCTTATGTAATCGGAAAAGTTGCATATGCAGAGGGCGAAGCTACAACACAGAAAGAACAGGTTATCTTCGAATAGTCAGAAACTGATTTTTATTTAATATTCTATATTTGAATTGCCACATTCCTTTATTTCATTCGATAGATTTAAAGGCTTGTGGCATTTTATTTTTAAATTACAAATGAACAAGACTTTAGAACAAATTGATTACTACACAATAAGGGACGCTGTTGCCGATTGCGCCATTTCTGAAGAAGGAAAAAACTTTCTTCTCAGAAGGGAGCCTTATCATGACGCAGAGAAAATCGAGCACCTGAAAGAAATCTCCCGTGAATGGGAAAAATTCATGTCCCGCACAAACTCACTTCCTTTCTCGCCATGGGAACCGGTCTACCCTCTTATGCCGATTATTCATGCCACAGGTTCTGCCCTTACACTTCAGCAGCTTTATGCTCTGGGTCAGTTCTGTAACGCAGTGAAGAAAGTAAGTGAATCTGTAAAGCTCAAAGAAACCGAACTGGATTTCAAATACCTGCCGGAAGAAACTGCAAAACTCTTTGACCTGTCCGACGCATCAAGAATCATTTTCAGAATCATTACACAAGACGGCGAATTAAGAGACCTTCCTGAAATCGCTGCCATCAGAAAACAGATTGCTGATCTGAACAATAAAATCAAAGTAATCATGCACCGTTACTGCACGGATAACAAACTTTCAGACATACTGGAAAGCAATGTTCCTGTTCTAAAAAACGGAAGACAGGTTCTGGCAGTCAGAGCCGGACAGCAGAATAAAATTCATGGTCTGGTTCATGAAGTTTCTGTTTCAGGAAGAACTGTTTATGTTGAACCTGAAGAATCTGTTTATGCCACAAACGAACTGATTGAAAAAGAATATGAACTTCAGGAAGAAATCAAAAAGATTCTCATAAAGACAACAGAAGAACTTCAGCCTTCAATTCCAGCATTCCGTGAAAACATTCCTCAGATGAATTTCTTTGATGCAACCTGGGCTGCCGCCAAATGGGGCAAAGAAAATAACTGTATTTATGCTCTCCCATGTTCTTCGGTGAGTGAAGCTGCATCAGAAAATAAAAATGAAAAAGACAGCATTCAGGAAAATGCTTCGGAACCTCCTCTTCTTCTGAATGCCCGTCATCCTCTTTTGGGAGAACGCTGCGTTCCAATCACAATCCGCTTTATGGACGGGAAAAGAGTTCTGATTATTACAGGACCAAATACCGGCGGTAAAACTGTTTCCCTCAAAACCTTTGCTCTGCTTTCCATGCTGAACCAGAGCGGTTTCCCGGTTCCGGCCGGTGAAGGAACAAGACTTCCTGTTTTCGACAATATTTATGCAGACATTGGTGATGAACAGTCTTTGAATCAAAGCCTTTCGACCTTCTCAGGTCACATGAAAAACATTGCTAAGGCTGTAAAAAAAGCGGGACCTAATTCCCTTGTATTGCTGGATGAACTTGGAAGCGGAACTGACCCTCAGGAAGGAACAGCTCTTTCCATGAGTGTTCTGGACCACCTGATTGAACGACAGGCCTTTGTTCTTGTAACAACTCATATGGGAGTTCTCAAAAACTACGGTTATACAAATCCCCACTGTATCAATGCATCAGTTGAATTCAACACAGACACTCTGGCTCCAAGCTATCACCTTTTAATGGGAGTTCCGGGAGAAAGTCATGCACTTGATATTGCTGAAAAATCAGGACTTCCTCACTTTATTGTAAAAAATGCAAAGCATTATATTGCAACTGAACAGACAGACGTTTCTGCCCTCATAAAAGGACTTTCAAAAAAACATTCTGAACTGGACAAACTGAGAAACGCAACCCAGAAAGAAGCCGACGCACAGGAAGAAAAAGGTCTGCGACTTGCAGAAAAAGAAGTCCAGCTCCGACGCAAGGAACATGAACTGAAAAACAACAAAACCCGTGAGCTGGATGAATTCATGAGACAATCCCGGCGGGAACTTGAAAACCTTATCCGTCAGATTCGCGAAGGCGAAATCACAAGGGACAAGACTGTAAGCGTAAAACAATTCATTTCTGAACTTGAAGCCAACGGTATCCGTCTGGAAGAAGAACTGGAACAGGAAGATGAAAAAATCCGCGAAGCTGAAATTGAGATTCAGAAAACTACAGAAAAAATCCGCGCTTCTCACAAGAAAACAAAGAAAAAAATGAAGCTTTCAGAAGCACTGAAATATGCAGAAAGCATTCCGGCTTCCCAAGTTTCAGAAACTGCAAAGAAATCACCTTCATCACCTGCCCCACTTTCATTTGAACCTGGTGCTGAAGTTGAAGTTGGTTCTATGAAAAGCCGGGGAACTCTGGTTGAAAAAAACAAGAAGGGACAGTGGGTTGTACAGTTTGGAAGCGTCCGCATGACTGCAAAAGAAAAGGACATCCGTCTTGTAAAATCTGCAGGAGAAAAAATATCTTCTGTTTCTGTTGTTGTAGAAAAAGCTGAAAGTGGAAATGAATATCCACAGTTCGAACTCCGGCTTCTGGGAATGTATGCTGACGAAGCAATCCGGGCCCTGGAACACCAGCTGGATCTTTGCGCAATACACAATTTCCCAAGATTCAGCATCGTCCACGGAAAAGGAAACGGCATTCTTCAGCAGGCAGTCCATGACTACCTGAGCCACTACCACGGAGTAAAGGAATTCAGTTTTGCTCCGCCAGAAGACGGCGGTTTTGGAAAAACTTACGTGGTATTGAGATAAAAGACAGCAAACAATTACTCCGGTATATGAAATGAACTTTCCATTTCATATACCGCGTTTTCTTCCCAACCGATATCAGATTCATTTTCTTTAGGATAAGCCCTATAAATATTTATCTGATTATCAAGGATTTCTATATATCTTTCAGAAGAATAAAGTTCTTGACCGATATGGTCATATTTATGTCCTACAAAAACCAGGGATGTTCCATAAAAATACTTTTCATTGTTATATAAAATTACAGAGCCATCAACACAAAAAGATTTATTCCCATCCTTTAATTTCATTTTAGGTAATAATTCTTCAGTCAAGAAAGAACTGATTACTGCAGAATCCATTTCCCTGCTTTCATGGATTTTTTTATACTTTATCCCATCTACCAGAATATACAGCTTATTTTCCAATCTGTATTCTTTATTATCAAAAAAATCTTTTACAAGCATCGAATCAGCATCATTTTCCAATATCTCAAAACTTACGCCCTCATGAAAATTGAAATTACAAGCTACACCTTTTTCATTCAAAACTATTACATTGGGACTATTATCTACAGCCAAAGCAAATTCATCTGAAGCTTTTACATGAGATTTAAACTTCCTTAAGTTATTCAGATATATTTCAGGCAAATAAGTTCCAAAATACGGAGATATCAAATCCCAGCTTATTTTCTTGCTTTCACCTTCACGTTCAACAACATCTCTTTCAAAAGATTGATTTTCTCCTGCAGGTACATTCAAAAATTCAACACTTTTTTCTTCTTCAGATTTTTTTCCCGGAGTTTTTTTTGAACAAGAAGAGAACAAAAATGAAACGGCTAGAAACAAAAATAAAAGAGTCCTTAATAATTTACACCCGGTATTCAATTCCATTTTAAAACCTCAACTAAAAAAAGATGGCGCCCACGGACGGGCGCCAAATCTTTTCTATGGGAAGCTTCGCAGGCTCCGCTTCCTATCGGCGGTGCGACGCGATGCCCCCGCGTCGCTTAGGGCGATAACCGCCTCATCCCATCCAAATGTTGCAGGCGGTTGTAATCTTTTCACTATTCCCATCCAAATGTTGCAGGAGGCTTATTAGTGGCATCAAAATAAAGAGCATCAACAAAAGGAAGGGCTGCAATTTCACGTACGATTTTATCAAGAAGGTCGTGTGGCAGCTGAGCAAAGCGGGCTGTCATAACGTCTTCCGAACATACAGGACGAAGAACAAAACTTGTTCTGTCTGCACTTGTTGCGTATGGAAGAGTAATTGTCAGGTGCTGGAAGATTTTGTCATACCAGCCTGATTCATGAAGATTAGTCAGAACAATGTTGTCTGCTTCACGAAGCTGGTCCAGTCTGTCTTTTGTACAGTAACCTTTCTGAAGTTTCAGGTCATCATCTTTTACACCAGGCTTCTGCCACAGCTTAATCAAAGTGCGGTTCAAATATGTAGAAGAGTTTGTGATGTTACTTGAACAGGCTTCAACCTTTTCCCACATTTTTGGAACATGACAGAAACCTTCTGAGTCCTGTTCGAAGGCAAGAACAGCTGGAAAACGATAAGTACGGAAGTCACCCTGAACACCGACTGAACGTACCGGGAGTACTGAACGAACAAGTCCCTTCATGCAGTTTTCACAGAATTCTGTAATGTTCAGATTCTGGATTTCTTCCTTTGCTTTAGGAAGTTCTTCCAGATCTTTTTCTGACTGAACCCCTTCAGAACAAAGAACGTTGATTGAAAGTCCAGGTCCAGGGAAAGGATGACGCATAACCAGATCATCTGAAAGTCCCAGTTTTTTACCGATGGCACGAACTTCGTCTTTGTAAAGATCTTTCAAAGGTTCAATAATCATGCCCTGTTCAATAAGCTTCTGGATTCCTTCAACCCGGTTATGGTGTGTTTTTATTGTGTGGCTGTTTTTTGTTCCACCCGATTCAATAATATCCGGATACAAAGTTCCCTGTGCCAGCATCCATTTTGATTCATCAAGGTTCTGTGCCTTTACAACGGCGTCACGAACAGTAATGAAGTTTTCTCCAACTGCCATACGTTTTTTCTGTGGGTCTGTCAGACCTGCAATGGCATTAAGGAAGCTGGCTGATGCATCTTCAACAATGAAGTTGTCAAAACCGAATTTGTGGTAAGCATCGGCAACTTTCTGGCTTTCATTTTTTCTCATGAAGCCGTTATCGATATGAAGACCAAGAACTCTGTCCTGGCCGAGTGCTTTATTCAGAAGTGCAAAAGCGATTGTTGAGTCTACACCGCCTGAAAGGAACAAAAGAACATTTTTATCACCGTCAGCCTTGTGGGCGTCATTCTTGATTCCTTCCAGAATTGTGGCAAGAACCTTATCCTGATCCCAGTTTACTTCCATTCCGCAGTATTCTGCAAAGTTCTGGAAAATCTGGTTTCCACATGGAGTATCTTTTACTTCACAGTGACACTGAAGGGAAAATCTTTTCTTTGCCAGATTCTGTGTTGCAGCGTAAGGACAATCTTTTGTTGAGCCTACAACTTCGAAACCTTCTCCCATCTGAAGAACTCCGTCCTGATGGCTCATCCATACCTGCTGGCTTGGATCAATTCCCTTGAAAAGCGGTGAAGTAACTTCAGAATTCAGATTCAGTGTTGCAAAACCGAATTCACCTACATCAGCCTTTCCAACTTTTCCATTATAGCCAAGCTGGACGATATAATGTCCGTAACAGAGCCCAAGAATAGGAATATCAAGTGAAAGGATTTCAGAATTGAAATCAGGAGTTTTTTCATCATATACAGAAGCTGGTCCCCCTGAAAAAACTATACCTTTTGCATTCTCAAAAGTTTCCAGACCTGCAGAAGGAAGTGCAATTTCAGAATAAAAACCAAGCATACGGAAACGCTTTGCAATAAGGTGTGCATACTGGCTTCCAAAATCAAGAACAACAATTTTTTCACGTGACATAAGAGCCCCTAAATAAATGTGTGATTATATTGAAAATATTTGCCTATTTTAAATTTTTTATGGACTTTTTTCTAGATAAAAAGATATTTAACGGTTCCCTTCAATCCAGATTTCGCAAAGTTCAGCCTGATTCAGAAGACCAATACTTTTATAAATCTGGGCAGCCCGTTCTGCATAAAAGACAGCCGATTTTCTGTCTTCATCTGTCGGATTTTTCTTGCATAAAATATATGCGGCAGCCATGTAATCCTGTGCAATTGCAGAAGTATTTTCTGCATCCCGGTCGTATTTCAAGGCCATCTGAATAGTTTTCAGAGCCTCGTCTTTCCGGCCTTCTTTTGAACGGCAGGTTGCACACAGATACCAGTCATAAGCAATTTCATAAAGATAACGGTTCTTTGTATGAATCTCTGCTGCCTTTTCATAATCTTCTGCCGCATCCTTATAGTTCATCAAAAAAGATGACCATTCACCTTTTGTTCTGTACAGGAAGGCCAGATAATAAGGATCTTTTGAAAGATTTTTTATTTCAGCATCAAGCAGTTTCTGTATTTCTGAATTGGTAATGCTGTCCTCATCATTCTGTGCCTTGAAAAGTTTTGCCCTGCATTCATAAACGCGGATTATTGATTCAAGAACAGGTTTCTGCTTTTCATCGGAAAGAGATGCTGCTACTTTAGCATCAGAAAGAAGAGCATCAACAGAAACTGGAAGTCTGAAATCCAGTTCCATCATATCAACAACCGGATACTGAATCCGGTAGGTAACAGCCGACAGAAGAATCTTACAGATCAGATCATTTTTATCAACAGAGACTGCCAGAGCATAGGCATCTTCCAGATATTTTTCTGCCTTGTCATATTCGCCCCGGACAATTGCCCCGTTTGCTTTTTCATAATTTTCATATGCACGGCTTGTTATATCTGAATAAACCATCTGTCTTTTAGGGGCAGATGAACAGGCTATTAAAAATACACTGATACAAAAAAGAGCCCCGGAAAGTTTCAATCTTCTCATTTTATTCATTCCTAAAAATTCTCGTTTCTTAAATTTGGTGTTGCACTTGTTTCCTGGCTTCTGTCAGGAACCCCGTTCTTAATCAGAGGATTATTCTTTACACCAGTAAGAACATCCTGCAGCTGCAGCAACAGTGTATCAATCTGATTCAGGGTTGAATCAAGCTGAGGTGTTGTATTTCCAATAAGAGTTCCTGCCTGGTCACCGATGCCTCCGACCTTTGTAAGAAGACCGTCAACATTTTTCAGAATATCTTCAATTGCTTTCCAGCCGTCTGCACCAAGAATTGCAGTAACAGCACCGTCATCGCTGCCAAGTTTTGCAGTAAGAACTGTAAGGTCCTGTGTAAGATCTTCAACATTCTGAGTGATTCCCTTGATATTCTGAATAAGTTCAGCAAGTTCATTTTTTCTTTCCTGGCCGTCAGGTCCGGGACGAACGTTACCTGTAATACCTTCATCAAGATCACGAAGAAGTCTTGTTACAGTATCCAGAAGCGGTTCAACTTTATCGATAATAGCTGTAATAGAATCACCACCCTTTTCCCCTACAATCAGATGTTTTTCGCGGATTTTCATTCCTTCCCGCGAATCATAGCGATAGATTTCAGAACCCGGTTCAATTGTTCCGCTGCCTTTTCCCGGGTGCCATACAAAGGAAGTTCCCAGCCCCAGAATATTCGAGCTGAACTCCAGAAGTGAGTATTCTTTTACATAATCCATGTAATCATCAAGAATGTAAAATTCTACCATTACCTGGTCATCTTCAAGAGTGATATTCTTAATCTTTCCGATACCGAATCCTTTGTAGGTAATATCCATACCGGCCTTAATTGAAGAACCGCTTTCAAACTTTGTGTGATAAAGATTTTTTCTCACAAACCAGTTTTGTTTTGCACCCAAAGCAAAAACAATTACAACCAGAACAACCAGTGCTGCAATTGAAAAGAAGCCGACAATCTGATCTGCATAACGAATTCTGAATTTCATTTTATTCCCCGCTGTCACCGTTGATATAATTCATGAGCATATCAACATTAGTGGCACCTGTATGTGTTTTTTTCAATTTTCCATCTTCAATAATATGTAAATTTCCGGTGAATCTTTTTATGAAATCACTGTTGTGACTTACATATACAATTGTATTTCCTTTACTCAGGAAATCTTCCAGGATTTTATAAACCAGTTCACATCCTGAAACATCAAGGGCTGCTGTAACTTCATCCAGAAACAAAATTTCCGGCTCCGTAACAATAGCTCTTGCAAATGCTATTTTTTTCTGTTCTCCGGCAGACAAATCTGCAGGTCTCAGATTCAAGGAACGTTTGAAATTCACTTTCTGAAGTACATCAGCAATTACTGCATTCATGTCTGCCGCAGACATCTTGGGATAATGAATCTTCAGGGGCAGATTCATATTCTGCAGAATATCCTGGTTTGCCCAAAGAGCCGAATCCTGAAAAACAAAACTGCATTTTTTTCTGAAAGCCATATTCCGGCTTTTGCTCATGGTCTGAATATCATGATCCTCATAAAGAGATTTTCCCCCGGTCGGAACAAGGATCCCGGAAATCAGCTTAATCAGTGTTGTTTTACCGCATCCGGATTTTCCCAGGAAACCGGTTACAGTGCCCTTTTCAATCTGAACGCTGACATCATCAACAATTGTCTTTCCACCCTGAGAGAAACTGATATTCTTTACATCAAACAAAGCCATTATTCTATTCTCCTGCATCAGAACAAAAATGGCAGAACGATAAAAATAACATCTGCAAATATAACCAGCAAAAAGGAATTTCCTACCGCCTTGATACCGGCGACCGGAATTTCAGTTGAGGCACGGTTTACAGAAAAACCTGCGTATGTTGAACACAGGGAAACGATCATTCCAAAAACAAGGCTTTTTGCACTTGAAAGAATGATTGTTGATACCGAAAGTGCCTGAAAAAGATTTGTAAAATAATTTGCGGAACCTGTCGGATCAATAAGTTTTGCCACG
The DNA here is from genome assembly GCA_002315375.1 of Treponema sp. UBA1747. Taxonomy (GTDB): domain Bacteria; phylum Spirochaetota; class Spirochaetia; order Treponematales; family Treponemataceae; genus Treponema_D. The sequence continues at coordinate 33,981 of DCHR01000048.1, forward strand.
AAAAAAGGTCCCAGCATTCCGAAAAATGAAAAATAAAGGTTCAAAAAGAATACAGAAAGGGTTACGCCCAGAAATCGGGGAGCCGCAAGATGCCCTATAGGATCTACTCCGAAAGATACATAGCTTTCGATCTGATGGCTTGTTACCATTCCACCGATTTCTGTTGCAATGGCTGTGGCAGAACGGGCTGTAACTACAAATGCAACCAGAAGAGGTCCCAGTTCCCGGCACATTATAAGCACCAGAATCTGATAAATCAGAGAGGATTGTCCTATAGAAAGAAGAAAAGAGTTCCCGATAAGGTAAAGTCCGCTTCCCAGAGCCAGAGAAAGAACAGCAACCAGCGAAAGTGCTTCGATAAAGGTAAAAAGAAGCTGCATAATAAGAATTTTTCTGGCAGCTTTTTCGCGTGAAAGAAAGAAGAAAGAACTGGTTAAAACACGCCCGATATACCCAAGTACATAAGGAATATCTGAAAACTTACTGATAACCGCTCTTCCGACTTTTTTGAACATGATTTTTCTATTGTAAAATAAAAAATCAATTTTATAAATATTACAAACGCTAAAAAGAGATTATTTATTTGTATAGAGAAAATAGAGTTTTTTTCTTTTTTAATGTCTTTATTTTAAAGACTGTGGTATACTAGTTACGAGAGAAATTCATTAAGGAAACATTGATTTATGGAAAACAAAACAAATTCAAAACCTGTTTCAACAGTTAATGGCATTGCAAAAACAAAAATTCCAAACAGTGCATACGCTCTTCTTGGTGCAGTTTATTGTATTGCAAATCTTTTAGGCGGGGTTTTTCTTCTTATGGGAGGAGTCCTTACAGCAAAAGAATACAGACAGATTAACAGAAATCCTTTTGTCTTACTGATGTTTTTGATTTCTGTTGGTGCTGCTGCCGGATTAAGTGTCGTCATGAAAAAAAGTGTCGATAAATGTGACGGAACACCTGAAAGCTGCGATAAACTGAATAAAAAACTGAAATTGCTGGATTATGTAAACATCGGAGTTCCTATCTTTATCAATATTCTGACAGTTATTGCTTACGGAATTGCAGGAAACCAGATTGGACCTCTTGAAGCCTTCGAATCATCTCCAATGGCCTCCATCAGTTTCGGATGTTTCATTGTAGGCGTTCTTTTCAACACAGGTCTTCTTTGTTACACAGCTTCTATCCAGCTGGTAGAAAAAAATCTTAACTGGCTTCCTTTTGATAAATCTAAAATCACACTGGATTATGCTTCAAGAAACTTTCTGGTTATTTTCTTCGCCTTTTTAGGTTGTATTGCAATTATTATCGGTATTCTTGTGGTTCCTGCAAACCTTGATATGGGAATGCAGCTTTTCACAAAAAGAATTCTTCCTATAGTAGGCTATTCTGCAATCCACATCGGTTTAATTGAATTCCTTTTGATCAAGGACGTAAAAGATTCTATCAAAAACATTGAAATAATGGCTGAAGGACTTGCAAAACGTGATTACACCATTGAAAAAGCTCCTGTTACAAACCGTTCAGAACTGGGATCTGTTATCGTCAGCATGAACCGTTTCTACCGCCAGACAAAAGAACTTATTTCAGACATGAATGCTGCATCTCAGGCTACAACACGTTCTTCAAAAGACCTTATTTCAAATATGGCCGTAGCAGGAAGAAACGTTGACAGTATTGGAACCGCTATCCAGGCTGTTGAAGCCGAAATGCAGAATCAGAGCGCAGGTGTTGAAGAAACATCAGCTGCAGTAAATCAGATTCTTGGAACAATCAAATCTCTTAACGAAGCAATTGAAAATCAGGCTGCTGGAGTTACACAGAGTTCAGCCGCAGTTGAAGAAATGGTTGCCAACATTAAATCTGTAAGTTCAATTCTTGAAAGAAACAGTGAAGCCGTAAACAAACTGGGTGTAGCTTCAGAAAAAGGTCAGGCTTCCGTAAAAATCGCCGTTGATACAGCACAGAACATTATCAACCAGAGTGCCGGCATTATGCAGGCATCAAGCATGATTCAGACCCTTGCAAGCCGAACTAACCTTCTGGCCATGAACGCTGCCATTGAATCGGCACATGCCGGTGAAGCAGGAAAAGGTTTCAGCGTTGTTGCTGACGAAATCCGTAAACTTGCTGAACAGTCAACTAATCAGGGTAAATCTATTGATGAAAGCCTGAAAGCACTTTCTGAAAGCATCAGTGCAGTTTCAGAAAACATCAAGACTGTTCAGAACGAATTCGAAGAAATCTACAGTCTGGCTCAGACTGTAAAACAGCAGGAATCAGTAATCGCAAATGCAATGGAAGAACAGAACTCAGGTAACCAGCAGGTTCTTGATGCAATGCGCGCAATCAATGATTCAACTGTTATTGTAAAAGACGGTTCTGCCGAAATGCTTAATGGCGGTGAACAGATTGCCAGAGAAATGGATTCCCTCAGTTCTGTTACACGCGAAATCAATGAAAAAATGCAGCTTATTGCTTCCGGATCACAGCAGATTTCTGATGCCATTACAGTTGTAAATGCAAGTACAACAGAAACACAGGCTAACATCCAGGCAATTCAGACTGACATCAACACATTCAAACTGTAAGTTTCTGAAATACAGATAATATGAACAGGTAATTTCACCAGGCACAACCACCTGTTCATGAAATTCCAATCCGCAGGAGACCCCTGCGGATTTTTTTTATTTCCCTGTCTTCAGGTCAAAACCCGAAAAATATGGTATACTTACAGAACTAGTTTAAAGGATAAAAAAATGGCAGACTACCACGAATTTGACCCGGCTCCTGAAGGAACCCCGGTTTCTAATTTTATTCACCTTCATGTTCACTCTGATTATTCCCTTCTGGACGGCGCCCAGAAAATTGACGCAATTGTTGCAAAAGCCAAACGTCTGAACATGCCGGCAGTTGCTCTGACAGATCATGGAAACATGTTCGGAGCCCTGAACTTTGAAAAACTCTGCCACGTAAACGGAATAAATCCTATTGTCGGATGTGAATTCTATGTTGCCTACGGTGACCATAAAGCACAGGAACGTGCACCTTACGGAAAAGGCGGCAAAGGGTGCAAGTATTTCCATCTGATTCTTCTGTGCGAGAATATGACCGGTTACAAGAATATGTGCTGGCTCAACTCCATCGGCTTTACAGAAGGTCAGGCTTTCGGTAAACCCCGCATCGACTTTGAACTTTTGCAGAAATATCATGAAGGAATTATCTGTCTTTCGGCCTGTATCGCCGGAGAAATTCCACAGCTTCTGGCTTCCGGCCGTACCGAAGAAGCATATAAAGTAGCCGCAGCATACCGCGACACCTTCGGACCGGACCATTATTACATCGAAATCCAGGACCATGGTATGAAGGAACAGCGGGAAGTTGCTCCAAAACTTCTGAAGCTTGCCCGCGACCTGAACATACCTATTGTCCTTACAAACGACTGTCACTACACAGAAAGAGAAGACTGGGAAGCCCAGGATGCTCTTAAATGTATCGGGTTCAAAAAGCTGATTAAAGACAGTACTCCTATGGGAACCGATGATGACGGAACCCGCCATCCGGAATTCTACTTCAAAAGCGAAAGCGAAATGCGCCAGACCTTCTATGGAGTTGAAGGTTTTACTCCTGAAGTAATGGAAGAAATGATTGCGAATACTACTAAAATCGCAAACATGTGTGACCTTACAATCCTTCAGTATTCAACGCCTGAACTTAAGGGAACCCTTCCCCGCTTTGAACTTCCTGCCGAATTCCGCACTCATGGCGATGACTACCAGTCCGACCAGAATGACTACATGATTCACCTGGTTATGGAAGGTCTTAAAAAAAGATATCCGACAAATTACGAAGACGAAGAAATCCAGAAACGTCTTAATTATGAACTTGAAATCATTACAGGTATGGGTTTTGCCGGCTACTTCCTTATCGTTTGGGAATTCATCAACTGGTCTAAATCTGACTGGGACACAGTTCACAATAAACCAAAGCACCGTATTCCAATCGGACCTGGACGAGGTTCCGGCGCCGGTTCTCTTGTAGCCTATTGTCTTGGAATTACTGACATTGATCCCTTCCGCTTCGGACTTATCTTTGAACGATTCTTAAACCCTGAACGTGTTTCCATGCCGGACTTTGACGTTGACATGGACTTCGACTTCAGACAGGAAATCATCCAGCATACCCGCGATTTGTACCATGATGAAAACGTTGGTCATATCGTTACCTTCGGTACCCTTAAACCAAAGAACTGTCTTGCCGACGTAGGACGCATCCTGGACATTCCGCTTCCTGAAGTAAACATGCTGAAAAAGTGTATTCCGGAAAACCCTAAGGCAAAACTTAAAAACGCCTTTGAAGAGCCTACAGAAAAATTCCCGGACGGCGGACAGCTTATTCCTTACAAGGATGACCCACGATATCAGAAACTTTTCAGCCTGGCCACACGTCTTGAAGGCATGTTCCGCAACACAGGTCTCCATGCTTCAGGTATGGTTATCGGGCTGACTCCGCTGCCGGACTGGGCTCCTGTTTTTGCAATTACTGATGCTGACGGCAAAATGAAAACTGCCGTTCAGTACACAATGGATATTATTGAACCTTGTGGTCTTGTAAAATTCGACTACCTGGGACTTAAAACACTTTCTCTTATCCGTTATGCAGAAGACATTATCAACAAGCACCGTCCGGAAGGAACTCCTGAATTCAGCGCCGGTGATGTTTCTGAAACAGATGAAAAAACTTTCGAACTTTTCTGCCGCGGTGATTCTGTAGCTATCTTCCAGTTTGAAAGTCCGGGAATGCAGAAGATTCTCCGCCAGTGTCAGCCTCACTGTATTGAAGAGCTTGTTGCGTTGAACGCCCTTTACCGTCCGGGACCTCTGGATTATATTCCTCAGTACATCGACGGAAAATGGAAGCCTGAAACAATCCACTACCCTGACCCTTGTCTGGAACCGCTCCTTAAAGAAACCTACGGGGTTATGGTTTACCAGGAACAGGTTATGCAGGTTGCACAGAAAATCGCCGGTTTCTCTCTTGGTGGAGCCGACATGCTCCGCCGTGCCATGGGTAAAAAGAAGCTGGACGTTCTGATGAAAAAGAAGGACGAATTTATTGAAGGTGCAAAAAATCAGGGACATACGGCCGAACACGCCGGCGATATTTTTGAAATCATGGTTCCATTCGCAGGATACGGTTTCAATAAATCTCACGCCGCTGCCTATTCAGTTCTTGCTTACCGCACAGGCTTCTTAAAAGCAAACTACCCTGCCGAGTTTATGGCAGCCAACTTAACAAACGAAATCACTTCAACTGATACTCTGCCGGTTTATATAGAAGAAGCCCGCAGCATAGGTGTACCTGTTGATCCTCCTGATGTAAACCGTTCTGACGTAATCTTTGACGTTGTTGACGGCCGCATTGTATTCGGGCTTAAGGGAATCAAAGGTATGGGTGAAGCAGCTTCCATTGAAGTTGTACGTGAAAGAACAGAAAACGGACCATATAAATCTTTCATGGATTTTATAAGCCGAGTAGACCTCCACACCGTAAACAAACGGGCAATAGAAGTTCTTATCAAAACAGGAGCCTTCGACCATACGGGAGAAACTGAAGGACTTGCACTGAACCGCCCGACGCTTCTGACAAACATGGAAGCAGCCATGGAGCATGCCGAAAAAATCAATGCCGAAAAGAACAGCGCACAGGGTTCTCTCTTTGGCGACGATGATGATACAGGCTTTGCCCAGATGACCGAATTCAAATTCAATATTGTTGCAGACCTTCCACGCATGGAACTCCTGAATATGGAAAAAGACTGCATCGGTTGTTTTGTTTCAGGACATCCTCTGGATGACTATAAACTGGCAATTGAAAGAGCCGTTACTGTCAGGGCTTCCAATATTATGGAAAAAGCCCAGGAAGAAAAAACAGACAGAGACCGTGCAATTGCTGCCGGAGCACGTCCATGGGATCTTAGAAATTCTGGAAAGCTTTACACCTGTCTTGGAATGGTAACAGGGCTTCGTACAATCGTAACCAAGAAAGGTACTCCAATGGCCTTTGCAAAGCTTTCAGACTATGACGGCTTTATAGACATGACTTTCTTCAGTGACAAATGGGAACAGCTAAAAACACAGATTGTTGACGGCGGAATTTATGCATTCCGCGGAAGAGTTGAAATAAGTGACCAGAGACCTGACCCGAGTTTCATTGTAGATTCCATTGAAGATCCTGCAAAACTTGAAACACATTCTGTACGTGAAGTTCACATTGAACTTGATTCTGCTGAAGTTTCCAGACTCAGTCTGCAGCCATTGAGAGACATAATTTCTGAAAATTCAGGAAGTTGCAAAGTATTTTTCCATATTCATGAAAACAACCAGTCTTTTGTTGTTAAAGGAAATGATTTCATGACACTTGAAAACTCTGACCGTAACCTGGACTTAATCAGAAATCTGAATATGGTAAAAAAAGTCTGGACTGAATAAACGGGAACATAACGGGTGACTTCAACTGTTTCAACCACCCGTTATTTTAAAGAAACTACTCAAGAACCTTCTGACAGTTTTTTACAAACTCTATGAATTCCAGTTCAGAAACAACTTTCTCTCCTTCAAAAAGTTTTCCGTCTGTCAGGTTCATAATTTCTTTTTCCACGACGCCAAGACAGGCATCAAAATCAGGACTCTGAAGAGGAAGGTCTTCAACAGGTGAAACCGGATTTTTCAGTTTTGCATACCGGGTTGAATAAGCTGTCAGCAACTTAGGATTTCCCTTTTCCTTAACATAAAGATTCCATAAAAAGCGGGCACATAAAATTCGGGTTAATTCTTTGGCCCCGGTTATTTCCTGCGAAGAAAAACTTTCGCCTTTTGCATCAACCGCAGCGCTGAAATATCCGGCCTTTTCAAGTTTCTTTACCAGTTCTTTATTTGATACATTTGAATCCAGGGTAAAGCTTTCAAGAAGCTTTGTAGATTCACGGGTCAGCCCTACCATTTTTTCACAGGTCAGATTTTTTTCTGAAAATGAAATATTTTCAGAGGTCTCTACTCCCATGGAATAGAACTTCCAGGCAGCATCACGAATCGGAGTATATTTTTCTCTGTATAACGGTTTACTTTGTCTGTCGAACAAAAGAAAGGCATCGTCAAAACCTGCAACGGCTCCCGAGTAATCACCCTTTTTATAAAGCAGAATACCCTTTTCCAGAACAAACAGAGGGTTTTCTGAATCAAAGGAAAGGTATTCATTGATTACAGAAAGAGATGTTTCAATGTTTTCCTGAAGGCGCACATTAAGAAGCAGAACGCATTCATCTCCGGATTGCAGGGCTTTTGCAGAGCTGTATAATTCAGCAGCTTTTTTATTCTTATTTCCCAGAACCTGAACAAGTCCTTCAAGAGCCTGGAGTCTGGCAGTCAAAGCGGGTTCAGCGTGGGAAGAAATTTTCTTCTCGATTCCTGAACAATACTTATCCATTTCTCTTGAGCTGACTTCTTTTCCGGAAAGAAGAGCTGAATCAAACTCACGGAAGGATTTTTCAAAATCTTCTGTTTCAGAAGCTACATGGGTTTCAGTTTCACTGGTAATGAGAACATCTTCCTGAAGACTTGCACAGGAAACCGCAGCAAAAGAAAGCAGAAAAGAAATCGCAATCAGCTTAAATAAACTTTTTTTCATATTCACTCCAGATTAATTTTAATACGAAATTCGCCATCCGTTTATTTTATTATCAAGAGAAGTACAGATACATTCATTTTTGCCGTCTCCGTCCAGGTCCATGAATAAAGGTTTTCCATAACCTGAAACAGGGAATGCTCCAATCATTTCCAGATTTTCCCTGAAGCCATATATTGTATTTCCATCTCCGCAGACAAATACTTCATCTGTTCCGTCTTTATCAAAGTCGCAAATAGTAATTACACCGGAACGGCCTGTTACGTAAGGAAGCTTTACTTTTACAACAAGAGGATCTTTCTGATCGTTTTCAAAAAGTCTGATGCTGTATAAAGTTCCGTCTTCTGAAAGTGCAACAAAAGATTCACCACAAACTTTTACATTAAGGTAGAAAACCCCTTCAAGATTTTCAAAGCTTTCCTGCACGATTACCTGTCCGTCTTCAGAAACAGAAATTTCTGCAGCGGTAAATTCTCCTGACTGGGAAAGGAAGCCGATGATTTCATTTCCGGAATCTTTTCTTTTCATGACATCAGGAGTTCCGAAGCCCATAGGAACCGGAATCATTTTCAATTCACCCCGGTTGTCCATAAGATGAATGCCGCCAAGGAAGCTGCGTTCATAATGAACAGTGAATTTTTCAGAAATTACAGGTTCGGAAGAAATATCATCAAAGGATTCTGTATCCAGGGAAATAACTTTTCCGCTGGAAGAAACTTTTATAACCTTCTGCCCTCTGGCGTTGAATACAAGACCATCAGGTCCGGCTTTTCCGGCAGAAGAAGGAACGTAACCGGAGAACAAAGGGAATCCTGTCGGATCCTTCAGATTTTCATCCAGAAGATAAACAGTTCCGTCGCCAGTAACCGCCCATAAGGCAGGTATATCTTTTGCAGTTTTTGCAGGAACAAATGCGGAATCAATAAACTTCAAACCGTCAATCACCCTTTCCTTCTGTTCGCCGGTAACCATGTTACGGGCAATAACCTTATTTCCCATGGAATAGAAAACAATGCGGCTGTTTGAAATATTTGATTTGTAAAGCTCCGAAGTTATTTTTCCTTCAGGATTTACAGGGTATCCTGAAACACTTGATGAAACTGAAGTTTCACACTCAACGGCACTTAATGACAACTGCAGAATATTTTCATTGATTCTTAAATCAAATCTTCCCACATTATACAATTCAAGTATTTTTGAAACTGCTGATTTTGATTTCAGGAAGAAAGGAATACTTCTTTCCAGATTGTAAAAAAGGCTGAGTGAAGTTTCCTGGGAGAATTTTTCAGATATTTCTTTCCAGGTCTGATTCTGACTGAGCCGAGTTCCATTTTTTACAGAAGCATTTACGGCTGCCAGATTTTCAGGACTTTGTGACAAATAAATATATCCGTTCTTTACCATATAGTATGGAGACGGAATGTGAATATTAAAGGCTTCCAGAAGACTCTGCAGGAATGACGGAAGTTCCATTCTTGGGAGACGTACATTGTCCAGAATGAGACTTGTATCATTTTGTAGAATGATGGATTTGAACAGAGTATCAAAAACTTTCTGTCTCCGATTTTCATCCTTAATTTTTATTGCAAAAACCGGTTCCGCTTTGTTTTCAATTCCGAAAACAATATATTCATCATCTGTCCATGAGAAAAGTAAATTTTCAAGATTTTCATGGAAAACCGCATTGGAAAGGTTCTGTGCAGTTTTCCATTTTGTTTCCAGATCCAGAGATTTGTCTGCAGCGAAGAAAGCGGTTTCCTTCAGTTCTTTCAGGGATCCCAGAGCTATAACAGTATAGTATTGAACAGGTGCCGGAAACTTCTGGATAATTCCCGGGATTCCGGATTTTCTTTTAAGAAGTGAAGCTGCAGGATTTTTTTCATCAAGGGAATCCAGACTGAAAGGTGCATTAAGAAGCAGCGAAAGATTATGATCTGTAATTCCAAATTCCAGAGTAGCAGGTTCATCCTCTGGAATACAGGTCGAAACTGCTTTCACATAATTGTTATCCCCGGCCATGGCAAGAAGTTTTCTTGCATCAGCTGAAATAGAAAATGCTGATGAAAGAGTTCCTTCAAAAGATTCCTGTTTTTTTGCAGTGAAGGATTCTCTGTTTCCGCCCATAAGGATTTTTTCAAAAAGATTTTCACTTGAGGCCACAAAAACCAGGTTCTTTCTAACTAAAACTTTTATAACCAGTTCCCCGGCTTCAATCCTTATTATTCTTTGTCCGTCTGACTTTTCGACTGTAACCGTATCCGGTATTTTTTTTATTTTCACGTAATCCAGAATGTATGGAACCAGTTTAAAGGCGCCGGCAAGAAAACCTGTATCCAGAACAGCAATAAAATCAGTTCCTTCGTAAAGCATAAAATCCATACGGCGTGACAAAGCAAGACCAACATATTTATTAGAACGCAAAGGAGACTGCCGGAAATCCATAAGAATTTCTTTGGAAGAAGCCAATGCTGGCTCTGATAAAAGAAGGTCTGCTGCCTGCAAATCAAGAAGCGGATTCACGGCATCCCAGACAGAGTCTGTTCTCAAATGAACGGAGTAATCAGAAGGAACTGAATCCAGAATATCAGTTTTTATAAAAGCATTTACTGTAAGCCAGATAACAGGAATCAGAATAAGAATAATCAGAAACCAGAAGATTCCCGAAAGAAACCTGAGAAAAGGATTCTTCTTCTTTTTTTTCTTTCCTTTTTTTTCTTCAGAGTTATTTTCTTCGGGAAGCTTTTCATCCGGAACATTTTCTTCCGCCGAAACAGATTCCCCGGTCTGTTCTACCGGAACTTCCGTACCTTCCATTTCCTCTGAAATAATTTCTTTTTCGTTTTTCTCATCCATTACTTTTTTTCCTGTATTGTGAATAAAAGCAGTTTCGACAAGCTCAACCACCCTGTTCACTCAAAAAAAAAGCCGTGGGTACGAAGAAAGACTTCTAACACACGGCTTTTTTGTTCTATTTATCTTGCAGAACAATTCTATTCTGTAAGAATTCTGATAACTTCAGCTTTGTCCTGTGTACTCAGGATTTCCTGACGCTTTTCAGGGCTCTTAAACAGAAGACTTACTTCTGCCAGGAACTGAAGGTGTGGTCCTGTTTTATTGATTGGTGACAATGTCATAATGAAAATACGGCATGGTTCCTGATCCAAAGAATCGAAATCTACCGGATTATCAGAAATACCAATACATGCAACCAGATCTGTTACTGTATCTGTTTTTCCGTGTGGAATAGCGATTCCGTGTTTCATACCTGTAGACATTTTGCGTTCGCGGTCCATAACGCATTCGTATGCAGACTTTTTGTCTGTAACTTTTCCGGCTTTAACCAGAATGTCGAGCATTTCGTCTACGATTTCTTCTTTTGTAGTACCTTTAAGGTGCAAATTTACTGTGTCTGTTGTTAATACTGTTCTCAAGTCCATAACCTTAATTTTAGTTTTCCCACGCGCAATTGTCAAGAAAATCCTTTTATATTCTATATAAATCTGCTATCCTTTTTTCTATGACAGATATCGAAAAATTTACAAGTGACGTAGCCAAATTAAAGAAAATGGACCGTCATGAACATAACAATGTAAACGATTACAACCGTCTCAGCGACCCACTGGCCAATCTTTTTGCCAGATCTTCTCAGGTAGATAAAAGCCTTGCAGGAACTATTTTTGACTATTGGGAAAAGAATTATATCTGGAACCAGGCCGATTTAACTGAAGCTCCAGCAGACGATGCCATTGCAAAACTGGCTGCTTTCCTGGCATTTTTGAACAATTCTGATGAAAATTCTGAACTTGTGTCTAAAGAAGACTGGAAAAACCTGGCAGAACTGGTAAATTTTGAAGCCGAAGACATGGATATTGAAAAACTGACCGAATTAATGGCAATTCTGGTTGATCATCATGCCTTATAAAAACTGTAACCAGTGCCCGAGACACTGCAATGTAAACCGCGAAACTTCGGTTGGTTTCTGTAAAGAGCCTTCAGCCCTCCGCATTGCAAGCGCAGGCCTTCATTTCGGTGAAGAACCTCTCATTACCGTAAAAGGCGGAAGCGGCACTATTTTCATAACCGGCTGTACTCTCCGCTGTGCTTTCTGCCAGAATTATCAGATTTCCCAAAACGGAATGGGACGTCCGGTAGATTCTGCCGAATTCACAAAAATGTGCCTGGACCTCCAGAATATCGGAGCCGAAAACATCAATCTCATTACAGGAAGTCACCATATTCCAAAGCTGGCTTCTTTCATAAAAGACGCAAAAGCTGCCGGATGCACTCTGCCCTTCTGCTGGAACAGTTCAGCCTATGAGAGCGTTGAAATGCTGGAACTTTTGAAGGGACTTGTTACCATATGGCTTCCGGATCTTAAAACCCTGGATTCAGATCTAAGCGGAAAACTTTTCAAAGCACCGGACTATCCTGAAGTTGCAAAAAAAGCCATTACCTGGATGATTAAAAATAATCCCATTAAGATAGAAGAAGTTGAACGGAATGGTGAAACTTTCGAGAAAATGACACAGGGAGTCATTATCCGCCATCTTTTCTTACCGGGAAAATTCGAGCAGACCTGCGACACACTTTCCTGGCTTTCTGAAAATGCGGACGGCAAAGCCATTATTTCCCTTATGAACCAGTACACTCCCGTTCCATTTGAAGAAGAGACTGCCTGTCTTGAAGCCCGCAAAAAATGTCTTTCTGTAATTGAAAACCGCCTTACTTCAAAAGTTGAAGATGAAGACATTCAGGATATGCTGGAAGTCTACGATTTTGAATATCTGTTTTACCAGGAACTTTCCGATGATACATCCTGGCTTCCTGATTTCAATAATTTCCAGCCCTTCCCCAACAAGCTTTCAAAACCGGTGTGGCACTGGAGAGAGAGCGAGAGATCTTTCTGAAGAAGGAAAAGAAACTGATATTTACAGAACCTTTTCAAAAGCCCTGTCTGAAAGGCAGTAACTAAGGTAAACATAAACAACCCGTTTTTGAAGTTTTTATTTTGTATGGTATACTTTAATCATGTCTCAACTTTCAAAACTTACAGGAACTGCAGTTCCTCTTTCAGCACTGCGCACAAAATCAGCAAAAACAATCGGTGAATATACAGACTTAAAACTTCTGGCAGACTTTGCAAAAAAAACAGGACTTGGACTTATCCAGCTTCTTCCTGTAAATGATTCGGGAACACAAAGTTCACCTTACTCTGCCCTTTCGGCATTTGCACTTCATCCCATTTATCTTTCACTGGAATCAATTGACGGTTTTGATGAAGTTTATAAAGCTGACAAAGAATTCAAAAAAAATTACGACGCTTTTATTTCCTATCACAAGAATGCAGAACGATTTGATTATGATGAAGTAAATAATTCCAAAGATTATTTTCTGCGCCTGATTTATGCTGCCACAGAAACCGCAGAAAAAGGAAAAGCTGCAAAAGAACTTTCTTTCTTTATAAAGAAAAACCCATGGGTAATCCCTTACGCAGTTTATAAAAACCTGAAGTACAGTTACATGCAGGCTTCCTGGAAAAGCTGGAAGAAATCAGATACAGGCTTAAGCGAAGAAGAAATCCAGAAAAGATTTGAATCTGACCCGGCACACCTTTATTACGTCTGGCTTCAGGCTGAATGTGAACAACAGTTTTCCGAAAGCGTAGAATACTGCCGTGAAAACAAAATTCTTATTAAAGGTGACCTTCCTATTTTAATGAACGAAGATTCCTGCGATGCCTGGAGTCATCCGGAAGTTTTCAACCAGCAGCTCAGAGCTGGTTCTCCTGCAGACGGTGAAAATCCGTCCGGGCAGAACTGGGGCTTCCCAACCTACAACTGGAAAAACCTGAAAGCCGAAAATTACCAGTGGTGGAAAGACCGTCTTATAAATGCTTCAAAATTTTATGATGCTTACAGGCTGGATCATATTCTTGGCTTCTTCCGCATCTGGGCAATTCCTGAAAACGATGAGAATGCCCTGAACGGTCACACTGAACCTTACTCGGGAATTAAAGCTGAAGAACTTACCGAACTTGGCTTTGACGAAAACCGCATCAGATGGCTTTCTGTTCCACACGTTCCAACAGGTATCATCGAAGACATCACATGGAATCACGAAAAGAGTCATGAAATCCTCAAGCTGTTTGCAACAAAACTTCCCGGCGAAGAACTGTGGCTTCTGGACGGGGCCGGTAAGAAAAACTTCGGTTCCAGAACAATCCGGGAAACTGATCTTGTAAAAGCAGAACTTTGCACGGAAGAAGCGGAAAAACGAATAAAGGATTATCTCATCGGTAAATGGAGTGACCGTACCCTTATCAATGTGGCAAAAAACAAATTTGTTCCCAGCTGGATTTTCGGACAATCCACTTCATGGCAGAGTCTTTCTGAAAGTGAAAAGAAAAAACTTTCTGAACTTTTTGAGGCAGTAAACAAAAAAGAAAACAAAACCTGGGAAAAGAATGCAACAGAAATTCTTTCAGCTCTGACTGAAGCCACAAAAATGATTCCATGCGGCGAAGACCTGGGTGTCGGCTTTGAATGTGTTCCACGGGTGATGAAAAAACTTGGAATCCTTGGGCTCCGGGTTGTGCGCTGGTGCCGCGTATGGGATGAAGAAGGTCAGCCTTATGTTCCGTTTAATGAATACGAACCGTTAAGTGTCTGCACCACAAGTGTTCACGATTCAAGCACCATGCGTGAATGGATTGAAAGCAGTAAAGTTTTTGAAATTGAAGATAATCAGATTAAAGAAAAATCAGAATCAGTTGAAAATGAAACTGAAGAAAAAGAAACTGCAGATGAAAAGCTTTCTTATGAAGAGCTGTTGAAAGCCTGCAAATCTGCTGAAAGCGTCTGGTTCATTCCTCCCCTTCAGGACCTTCTTTATCTGAATGAAAAATACTGGAAAGAAAATCCTGAAGATGAACGCATAAATGTTCCGGGTTCAGTAAATGCTTTCAACTGGACTTACAGAATTCCTGCAACTCTTGAAGAACTTTCTTCAGACAAGGAAATCTGTAAAAAGATAAAGAATCTGTAAAAAATTCATAGCTGTTTACTCTTTCAAAAAATCCCTGTGCATGCCGTGACCTGCATGTTCATTAGGTCTCTTTACAAACCCGAATTTTTCATAAAAAGGTTCTTTACCAGGAGTCGCATTAAGCACCATTCTGATTTTCCAGCCCGGCTTCATCTGATTTTCAATTTTTTCAATTGCACGGCGAACAATTTCTTTTCCAAGGCCCTGGCCCCGATATTTCTCATCAACAATTACATCGGCAATATAGGCAGTGTAGCCACCATCCCAAAGCGCACGGCAAATGGCAATAGTTTTTCCGTCTTTATGGCAGGCAATTTTTACAGCAGAATTTTTCAGGGTAACTTCAGCCTCTTCCAGGGGAAACAAGCCCCAGCCAACACTTTCACGAAATTTCATGTAAGTTTCGACATCAATATTTTCATCAAAAGTGAATTGTTCAAACATGCAGTTATTATAACATGAATTGGGAACTGAAAAATTAAAGTAATAACTTAATGTCTTTTGAAGGATATGGGTTATAATAGAAAAACTACAGGGCGTTGCGGGATGTGCCCGCAGAGTGGGTAGGACGCAACGAAGTGCGGCCGCAGGGAGAGACTTCTCCCTGGTAATTTTAGAGAAGAATATGGAATTACGAGTTTTATCACTAAAGGACAAAGAATTAATCAAGGATTTTTTCACTTCGGTTTTTACAAAAGAACCCTGGAATGACGACTGGAGCGACAAAGCACAGCTGGATGCTTACATTGTGGATTTAATTGGAAACGTAAACTCCGTTGCTTTAGGCTATTTTGATGGCGACACAATTGTGGGACTTGCCATGGGTTATATCAAACACTGGTACCGGGGCACAGAACTTATACTAAATGAGTTTTGCATTGCCACCGACCGCCAGCACCAGGGAATTGGAACCGCTTTTATGAAAAACATCCGTGAATATCTTCTGAGCCGGGATGTACACGCAATTTATCTTTTGACAGAAAAAGACATTCCCGCTTACGATTTTTACAAAAAACTGGGATTTTATGAATACACTACAACCGTGCCTTTTGCGGATGTGTTTTAGAAGCGAAGAACAAAATGGAAATTAGAGAACTTACCTTGCAGGATTTACCATCTCTTAGAGAGCTTTATGTTCAGCTGGATGCACCTTTAGAGACAATTCCGGCCGAAAAGGCAGAAGAGACTTGGAAAGCGGAAATTGAAAACAACAAGTATATAAAATATTTTGGTGCAGTTGATAACGGAAAAGTAGTTTCCACCTGTTACTGCGTGATTATTCCGAATCTGACTCATTATTGCCGGAACATCTGCTTTGTAGAAAATGTAGTTACCGACAAAAATTACCGCAAGCAGGGACTGGCAAGAAAAGTGATTGAAGCTGGTCTTAAGTTTGCCCGTCAGAACAACTGCTACAAAGCAATGCTTTTAAGCAACTCAAAAAGAACAGAAGCTCATCAGTTTTATGAAAATATGGGCTTCAGTGGAAACGCAAAAAAAGGTTTTGTATATAAATTATCAGATTAAATTAAAATAAAGGGGACAGCCCCCGGAGAAAAAATGATCTTACAAACTGAACGACTTATTTTACGTGAAATGACAGAAGCTGATTTTGACTCATTAAAAGCAGTTTTATCAGATTCAGATATTATGCAGCACTACCCCTACACCTTTGATGATGAACGTGTGCGCGGATGGATAAACCGAAACATTGAACGCAACAGAATCTTCGGTTTTGGTCTCTGGGCTGTGTGCTTAAAAGAAACAGGCGAAATGATTGGCGACTGCGGTCTTACAATGCAGATGATTGGCAATGTGATTAAACCTGAAATCGGGTATCACATTCTTAAAAGCCAGCAGCGAAAAGGTTTCGCCCGGGAAGCAGCAGTTGCAGTCCGGGACTGGGCGTTTAAAAATACACCATTTAACGAAATCTATTCTTATATGAAATACACCAATGAACCTTCGGCCAGATGTGCTCAAAGTTGGGGCTGCAAGTTTGTAGAAGAGTTCAAAGATGATATAAATGAGATCACAAAAGTTTACCGCATTACCCGGAAAGAATGGACTTCCATAATGAACCTTAAGGCTTATGATGTTTCTGCTTCTTCTTTTGACAAAAAAATCGGAGCTCTTTCAAATTACGACGAAGCTTACAAATATTTTGCATCCTTTTTGAAAACCGGTAGCAAAGTTTTAGATACAGCCTGCGGTCCGGCAAACATTTCCCGATTCATCAACAGTCAGGTTTCCGACCTTGATTTCACACTTATGGATCTTGCTCCGAACATGCTGGAAATTGCTTCCGGTTACCTTCCAAAAGCAAAAACTGTTTGCAGTAATATCTGTGATTTTGAATTGGAAGAAAAGTTTGACGGAATTATAAACGGCTTTGGTTTACCTTATCTTTTTCCGGATGAAGCAGATAATCATTTTAAGACAGTTTACGCTTCCCTAAAAGAAGGCGGCGTTTATTACCTCAGTTTTATGAATGTAAACTCAGAAAAGTATCCTGGCAAAGACAATTATGTGCAGGAAGAACATCCCTCTTTTAATCCGGAAGTTACAATCCGTGTGAACTATTACAGTCAGGAAACAATTGTAAAAAAACTGACAGACCTTGGTTTTGAGCTGCTTAAAAAATGGAATCTTAATTACAAAGAAGCGGATGGCAGCATAACTACAGATGTGGTTTTGGTTTTGAACCGCAGATAAATTTTGAATTATTGGGGGCTGTCCCCGAGGGATTTTATGATTAAAAATTGTATTGCAGAAACAGATTTATACTCAGTATTTATTGATTCCAACGAAAAACCAAATAAAGATATGGAAGCTTTTCTTGAAAAACTGCCGTCGGAAGTTAAGCGGCTCATGGATTTTTTTGGAATTACTTCCATCGAGAAAAAAATTACGATTAACATTCATTCAGATCTGGAAGAATTCAAACAATGGTATGAAAGTAATTGTTCACGAAGTTGCTCATATCTGCCATCAGAATCTTCAGCCGGATATGAATAAGGTTACCTGGTTTATGGGGGAAGGACTGGCAACTTATCTTGCAGATCAGGCATATCAAAAAAATGAAAAAATTGATTTTCCAAAAGAAGTTTATTTTGGCGGACCGGAAAGTTTTCAGCAGATTCGTTCTCCTTATTGTTTTGCACAGAAATTTGTACGCATGCTGGTTGAAAAATTCCCTCACGAAAAAGTACTGGAATATGCATGTGATTCGGGAAAGATACAGGCGGATTGGGAAGAAATCTGAGGATAAAATTTACAAATGTTTTTCCATCAAATAAAACAGCCCTTTTCTCCAGTTTGCTTCACCGGTTTTCATGTAACCTGCCCGGTCGTAAAGCTTTAGGGAATAAGGATTCAGCGAATACACATCCAGACGCAGTTCTTCCATTCCATCTTTCAGAGCCTGAGTTTCAATCTGACGTATAGTTTTAGTTGCAATTCCCTGATGCTGAAAATCCGGATGCACACAAAGCCTGTGAACAATATAAAACTTACTTGTATTGTAATTCCACTTTGCGTGATTGTATTCTTCATCAAATTCCTGATTCAAAACATAATAAACGCAGATTTTTCCGCCGGCTTCATCAACACCAACAAAAGCCTGGTTTTTCCCAACATCACCAGAAAAATCTTCCATCGTTGGATAAATTTCATCCCATTGAAGAATTCCTTCACTGATCATCTTTTCAACGGCTTTTGAGAAT
The DNA here is from genome assembly GCA_002315375.1 of Treponema sp. UBA1747. Lineage (GTDB taxonomy): Bacteria > Spirochaetota > Spirochaetia > Treponematales > Treponemataceae > Treponema_D. The sequence continues at coordinate 52,433 of DCHR01000048.1, forward strand.
AACTGGCTTATTTCCGGTAAATCGTCTGTTGTGGCTTTTCGGTAAATCATATTTTGATTGTAGCATTTTTTTACAGTTCGGGTTATATATTAATTGAAGGAAAAATTATGTTTCAGTTACTTTTAGCAATTATTTATATGGCATTTATCAGTCTGGGTCTGCCGGATGCAATGCTTGGAGCTGCCTGGCCAGATATGTATGTAGAATTTGGGGTTCCTCTTTCTTACGCCGGCATTCTTTCTGCCCTCATTGCGGCGGGAACAATTGTTTCCAGTTTGCAGAGTGACCGGCTTACCCTTAAGCTTGGAACCGGAAAAGTAACTGCCATCAGCGTTGCCATGACTGCCCTTGCCCTGTTCGGATTTTCAATCACCCATAATTTCTGGCTTTTGTGTCTTTGGGCCATTCCTTACGGCTTAGGTGGCGGAAGTGTTGATGCTTCCCTGAACAATTATGTTGCCCTCCACTATACAAGCCGCCACATGAGCTGGCTCCACTGCATGTGGGGAGTTGGCGCTGCAACCGGCCCTTACATTATGGGTTATGCCCTTACAGGCGGCTTCGGCTGGAACCGAGGCTACAGAATTATTTCCCTTTTGCAGATTGGCCTTACTCTAATCCTGTTTTTAAGCCTTCCAATGTGGAAAAAACGCAGCACCATTAATGAAGAAACTGGCGAAGTTCGTAAACCTATGGCTCTTAAAGATGTTTTAAAAATTAAAGGTGCCCGGGAAGTTCTCATCTGCTTTTTCTGCTACTGCGGAATTGAATCAACCTCTGGACTTTGGGCCAGCTCTTATTTGAACCTGTACAAAGGCATCCCCGTAGAAATTGCCGCCAGCTTTGGTTCCATGTTTTACATCGGTATTACAATGGGCCGCGCCTTCAACGGATTTTTAACAATCAAATTTTCCGACTTACAAATGATCCGCTTTGGTCAGGGCTTAATTGTTACCGGCATCATCATAATGATAATTCCCTTCGGCACTTACACTGCCCTTGCCGGCCTTATTATGATTGGTCTTGGTTGCGCTCCGATTTACCCTTGTATCATCCATTCAACTCCCGCTCATTTTGGCGAAGACAAATCTCAGGCAGTAATCGGCGTTCAGATGGCTTTTGCCTATATGGGAACCCTTGCCATGCCACCACTTTTCGGACTCATTGCCAATTATATCAACGTTGCGTTGCTGCCAGTTTATCTTGTTATTTTGCTGGTGCTTATGGTTGTTATGCATGAGCGGCTGGTGAAGGTGACAAAGAAATAAAAAATGAATTTAAAAGAACGTGCAAAGCAATTAAAAACTGATATTCCTGCAGTTTTTCTGGCACTCAAGCATAAAGATACTCCTCTTGGGGCAAAGATTCTGGCTGCCATAACTGTAGCCTATGCCCTTTCTCCCATAGATCTGATTCCGGATTTTATTCCGGTTATCGGCTATCTTGATGACCTTCTTATTCTGCCGGTTCTTGTCGTGTGGACTATCAAACTGATTCCACCAGAAGTAATGGCAGAATGCCGTGAAAAAAGTGCCGGTCTTTGGGACAACGGCAAACCAAAAAAATGGTATTATGCCATTCCAATTGTAATTTTCTGGCTTATTATAATTTTCCTCATTGTAAAAACAATTTTCCTGAAATAAGCAAGTCTACGACCCGTAGATTTACACACCCTGCTTTTCTGCATAGACTAAAACCACTATGAACGCAGAAAAATCAGGAAAACTTATTTACGACATTCGTACAAAAAAGGGTCTGACTCAGCAGCAGCTGGCAGATATGATAAACGTGAGCAACAAGGCAATCTGCAAATGGGAAACTGGCCGTGGCTGCCCGGATATTACTTTGCTGCCGGAACTTTCCAAAGCACTGGAAGTTGATATTCAAAGCATTTTAGTTGGAGAACAGCCTACACGGCGCTCTATTGGCGGTGACTTAAAGAATCTTACATTTTTCCGCTGTGCAGATTGTGGAAACCTGATTTCCATTACAAGCCCCTCAGAAATCAGTTGTTGTGGAAATAAACTTAAGGGCTTTAATCTTCGGAAAGATGGAAAATCGCTTCCAGACTTAAATGCCACAGTACTGGAAACAGATAATCATTTTTATTTGACTTTTGATCATCCAATGGAAAAGGGAAACTTTATTGCGGCAATTTTTGCAATTTACTACGACCGTATTATTACAATCCCTCTATACCCGGAACAGGAATCCGCAGTTACTATCAATAAAATTATAGGATGCAAATTGTATGCCCTGGATGATAAAGGACAATTATTTTCAATCAAAATTACAGGGGTGACAGAGTAAGATTTCACCTGAACAAAGAAACGTCATCCTGAACTTGATTCAGGATCTCATTAAAAGAGATTCCGAAACGAGTTCGGAATGACAAGCGTTTTTATTACTTGTTCATTTCATTCACAATCTGTGAAGGCTTTACTGTCATTTCTACCCAGGCAGGGCGGAATCCACTTTTGATTGCATTTCCAGCCGATTTCAGATTAGACCAGGCACAGCAGTAAAAGGGAACTTTTTCACGCTCAAGAATTTCCACTGCAAGATTACTGGTCAAAGCTGCAGCAATTCCTTTACGACGGTATTCAGGCAAAACATCAATTCCAATCTGCCACATAGAATCGCAATCAGCTGAACTGCAGGCAAAACCAATCAGCTTGCCATTGTCAAAAGCGCCATAACCAAGAATATCCAGCTCCTTACGATTTTCGCAAAGAGCATTGCTCCATTCAGGAAGATAAAGATTTTTAAAATCCTTTGGTTCCATAACACGCATTTCGTAATCGCAGGAAAGACGAGTCAAAACAGAAACATCTGGTAAAAAATATTCCGCCATAAAACAGATTTTATGACCAAGCTCTTCCAACCGTTCATTCAGCCAGTTCATATTTGGAGTTTCAAAACAATGATAAAAAGTGAACTTTCCAATGTATTCTTCCACAATCTGACGAACTTCCGGAGTTACAGAAGCCACAATATTATTTCCGTACGAAACAAGATTACAGGTAATTGGTTCCTTCAAATATTTACGGGCCTGAGGTGCCATCTTAAAAGAAACAATCACATTCTGCTCCTGCAAAAAATCTTCAACTTTGGAATTAATGTCATAACAAGACTGCTGCATTGCAATCTGTTTAATTTGTTGGTTTGTAAAAGTCATTTTTTATTCCCATAATATATTAACTTAAAGTTGGCAAGATAAAAAAGGGGAAAGCCTTCCCCTCGCTCCAACCAGCAAAGCTGTTTTCCGCTTCCCCTTCGCCTAGGGGCAACATAAATGTTTCCCCTAAAACCCCTTTTGAACAAGTTGGCTAACTTTTAGTATGTTGACTATATTTATTTCCCAAACTATATTTTAAACAATCCTAATCCTTGGAGGAACCTATGTGTACAACATCAATTTACGAAGCAAGAAACAATTTATCTGATTATGTGAAAACTGCGGAAACAGAAGAACCGGTTATTCTCACCCGCTACAACAAGCCGGTTGCAGTGATTATCAGCTATGGTGAGTATGAAGCAAGAAAAAGTAATAAACCTTCTTTAATTGACCGCTTAAATAAATTAAAAGAAGAATATGCAGATGTTCTTAATGATGAAGGAATTCCTATTCCACCAAAATATTATCCAGATCCTAACAGAAAGATTTTTGAAGAATAAAAGGAGCCTAAACATGAAAAAGATTTATTTATTGGATACAAACATTGTTTCAGAATTTTCTAAGGAACGTCCAAATTCAAAAGTAGTTGAAGAATATGTACTTCGAAAAGATTTTTGTGCTATTTCTTCAATTACATGGCAGGAAATGATTCATGGATTGGAAAGAATGCCTGACGGAAAACGAAAAAATTATATTGCTGAATGTCTATCGGAAATTAAAGAAGCTCTGCCTGTTATTCCATACGATCAGTTTTCCGCAAACATCTGCGGTGAATTCCTGGGCAAAATGGAACAAAAAGGCCATCCACTTCCATATTCAGACACTCAGATTGCCGCAACCGCTATTGCCAACGGAATGGTTTTAGTAACTCACAACACAGAAGATTTTGCGCCAATGGTAGAAAATTCCTTCCTAAAACTTGAAGACTGGTTTTCAGAATAAGTTGGGGGGAAATAAATTCTTTTAAATTATTTTAAAATATTTCTTGAATTCCATTTTTAATGACATTATGGTTATTTGTATCATGAATACAAACAACCATAAACTTCATTCTCTTGTAGAAACTACCCAGCCTAATATCTGCGAACTTACAGTTATTAAGGATAACCAGATTATTTACGAAGATTTCTGGCACGGCTACAAAAAAGACGATGCCCAGAACATTATGTCCGTTACAAAAAGCATTGTTTCTCTGCTGACAGGAATTGCAATTGATAAAGGTTTTATACACAGTATTGATGACAAAGTTATGTCTTATTTCCCGGATTATCAGGCAAAACGAGGTGAAAAAACAATTTTTGATATAACAATCAGACACCTGCTTACAATGACAGCGCCTTACAAATATAAATCTGAACCATGGACTAAAGTTTGTACCAGTCTGGACTGGACAAAAGCAGCCCTTGATTTGCTTGGCGGTCGTGCCGGAATAATCGGCGAATTTAAATACGCAACTCTCGGCATTCAGATTATGAACGGTATTATTGAAAAAGCCACCGGCCAAAAAGTTCTGGATTTTGCAAACACAAATCTTTTTGAACCTTTAGACATTCCAAAATCAATTCCTCATGAAGATATTTCTAAAGAAGATCAATTTGATTTTATTTTGAATAAAAACCCACGAAAGCATGAATGGTATGAAGAACCTGCAGGAACTGTAACGGCTGGCTGGGGATTAACTTTATCTGCTACAGACATGGCCAAAATCGGAATGATGCTTGCAGATGGCGGAATGTGTAACGGAAAACAAATCGTAAGTCAAAAATGGATTGAACAAATGACAACACCATATCAGACTTTAGGTGAACGGTTTGGAAACATGAGTTACGGCTTTTTATGGTTGATTCCGAATAAAGATAAACCAGTTTTTGCAGCCATTGGCGACTGCGGAAATGTAATCTATGTGAACCCGGAAAAGAAAATTGCCGCAGGAGTAACAGGAACTTTCAAGCCGGCAATTTTTGACAGAGTTCAATTTATTGAAGAAAAAGTTTTAACAGAATTAGGAGTATAAAAATGTCAGAACCAAAACACGATTGCGCTTTTACTGTAGAAAATAATTACTTCAGATTCCGTGCCGGCGGCTTATTGCTGGAAGATGGAAAAATCCTGTTTGTAAAAACAAAATTTGGAGACTACTGTTATGTAGCCGGCGGTGGGGTCAAACTTGGAGAAAGTACAGAAACAGGTGTTTTAAGAGAATTTACAGAAGAAGTCGGTGTTCAGGTAAAAATTGAGCGACTTGCCGTTGTCTGTGAAAATTTCTTTAAAGGCCACGGTGGCAATATTGAAGGAAAAGACTGCCACACTCTGGAGTTTTATTATTTACTTTCTACAGAAGAAGATATTTCCCAAATTCCAGCAAAAACTGATGAAGATGAAGAACTTAAGTGGATTCCCGTTGAGAAAATCCCTGAAAGTAATATAAAGCCTAATTTTATTAAAAACAGGATTAGTGAAATTTTGAATCAAACTGGGCCGCTTCATATTGTGGAAGATAATGACAGGAACAGTTGATTTTTTAGCAAAGAAAAGGAATATATTATATTGGAGGCTTTTATGAAAATTTTGGAAAAAATCAGTGAATTCTTCGGTAAGTTTATGGCTATTATTGTGCTTGTGATTGCCGTGTTAGCCTTGTTTGTTCCTAAATCCTGTCTGTGGATTCAGACAAAATGGATTAATTACCTTCTGATGATTGTTATGTTCGGAATGGGACTTACCCTTAAACTGGAAGATTTTAAACTGGTTTTTACCCGTCCAAAAGATATTATTTGCGGATGCCTTGCACAGTTTATCATTATGCCGGCTCTGGCTTTTTTCCTCAGTAAGATTTTCAACCTTGACCCGGCACTTATGGCAGGCGTAATTCTTGTGGGAACCTGTCCGGGTGGCACTTCAAGCAACGTTATTACTTACCTTTCAAAAGGCGATGTTGCCCTCTCGGTGGGAATGACTTCCGTAAATACATTGCTGGCTCCAATCCTTACTCCGGCAATTACTTATCTTCTGCTCAGAACAACTGTAAATGTTGATGCAATGGCTATGTTCCTTTCTATTGTTAAAGTGGTAATTGTTCCTATTGGGCTCGGTTTTCTTATCAATAAATTCTTTGGTAAGTTTACTCAGAGAATCGTAAAAATCCTTCCAATGATTTCTGTAATTGCCATCTGTCTCATTGTTGCTGCAGTTGTAAGTCACAATTCTGCAAAAATCCTTTCAACCGGTGCAATCGTTTTTGTAATCGTTATTCTTCACAATCTTCTTGGCTACGGCTGCGGATTCGGATTAGGAAAACTCCTTCACCTTACTCCTGCAAAAACAAAAGCACTGTCTGTTGAAATCGGTATGCAGAACTCAGGACTTGCAACCAGTCTTGCAGGAACTGCATTCCCTACTTTGGCAATGGCAACAGTTCCAGGCGCAATTTTTTCCGTATGGCATAATATTTCCGGAGCAATTCTTGCAAACATTTACAACAGATGGGCCGTGGAAGAAACTGAAACTCCTGAAGATGCCCCGGCTGAAGAAGATACAGTATCTCAAAATTAGGAACTACTATTCTTTTCCTGCGAACAAATATTTTTCAAGATTCTGAATTTTACCGTCTACAACTTCCACCCCTTCCGTCCTGAGCATTGCTGCCTGAATTTCAGGACCACCCATGCCAAAGTTAGCACCCATTTTTCCAGCAGAATTAACTACCCGGTGGCAGGGAACGGGAGGAAAGTTTTCCGGAAACACATTTTTACTGTAATCATAATCAAAGCCTACTTTACTACCCAGTTCCCAGAACGGATATGGATTTTTATGCATTACGTTTCCCACAACCCGGGCCAAATGTCCATCCCCTGCCATGCGGGCAATCTGACCGTAAGTTGCAACTTTGCCTTCCGGAATCCGGCGTACCAAATCGTAGATTTTTAATTCTAATTCGGTCATTTTTATCCTTACTAACTCACCCAAAGATTAAAATAATCAATCTCCACCTGACCATTTGGCTGAATTACAAATCTTGTTACACCGCCGGAATGTCCCATGAAAACTCGTTTTGGAATATCCTGGATTGTTCCGCCAATCAAAATCGACTGAAGCATTCCCAATGCACCGCCGTGAGAAACTATTAAAATACGTTCATCTTTGTTGGAACGGATTTCATCTGCAAATTTCTTAAGACGGGCGTAAAACTCTGTATCACATTCTGCATCAGGAAGTGATCTGAAATCAGGATTGTAAACTTTTGGTGGAGTTGCAGCATGATCCTTGTACCAGTCCCGGGGCTTGCCGTTTCCTTCTCCAAGATTAAACTCCCTTAGCAGTTCCGATTTAATCAGATTTTGTGACGGAATATTCAAAGCTTCGTTTATTCCTTCTGCAGTCTGTGCGGCACGAGGCAAATCTGAATAATACATTTTAAAACTGTACTGACAGCCTTCATATTGTTTGAGCCATTTTCCAATATTGCGGGCCTGTTCTTTGCCTTTTTCTGTAAGATTCCAGTTACTCTTGCCACCCATATGTCCGTTTACATGA
>DCHR01000048.1:60214-61554 GCA_002315375.1 Treponema sp. UBA1747
GTTTTGGTGTATTTTCGTAAGCAGTGATTTCCTGTTCAGCCCGGTCCCGACCAAACCAGCCTTCTTCTGGTGTGAAAGGCTTGTACAGGCGGTAGCAGTCCTCAACTTCTGTTTGTGACAATTCGGAAAAATCTGAAATCTGTCGGTCAGTTTCTACTGCTACAAATTTATTGTCTCCATCACTGCGGCAAAAAACTCCGATAATGCGCACTGGAACTTCATCACCAAGTTCAAAATGACGGTCTGTCATAATCATTACATCCAGATGTTCCTGCGGCGGAGTTCCCGATTCTTTAATCCAACCATAAGGCTGTTTTACATTGCGATAATAAGACAAAGACATATCTTCTTTTTCAATAAAAGAATCTGTCTCTGCCACATATTTCATTCTGTGAGGATAATCCCAGGTCTGTTCAATTTTTGCTGTGTAAAGTAAATCTTTATTCATAAAACTCTCTCCAATTATTTATTTGGCATCAATATAGCCAAATCCACAAAGAAACTGTTGGTCTATTTCCGACATTTCTTCATAAGTTTTCCAGGCAGTTTCCTGAACTCCAATTCCTTCCGGTTCATCAGGATCGTAGCCGTTTATTGCCACCTGATTTTCGTCTTTCATTTTGCACAGAAAGCTGTATTCCTTAGCGCCACTTGTTCTGAACTGAATTGTAAGCGGACGAATAATTTCTCCATCAATTCCGGTTTCTTCTTTCAATTCCCGAATGCAGGCCTGTTCAGGAGTTTCATTTTTTTCAATTCCACCACCTGGAAGTGACCAGAAATAATGATTATCATAAAAAACCTTAACCATAAGGATTTTTTTGTCTTTAATAATGAATGCTGCTGATCTGTCTTTCATTTGTTTCTCTCCTGTTATTTTTATATTTTATCATGTTATAATTTTATTATGAACAAATACTTTGCATTCCTCCGCGGCATAAACATTAGCGGTAAAAATAAAGTTCCTATGGCAGAATTAAAATCGTCTTTTGAAAAAGAAGGATTTTCTGAAGTTTCAACCTATCTCAACAGCGGAAACGTAGCATTTTCAACCACTTCCGACTCTATTCCGGAAATCCGTACTCAAATTGAAAAAATGATTCTTACAACCTTTCAGCTGACAATTCCAGTTTATGTGATTTCTGAACCTAATCTTAAAAACATTATGGAAAACGAGCCTTCCTGGTGGGGAAATGACAAAGAAAATTATTACAATCTGATTTTTATTTTAAGCGGGGACAGACCCCAGGAAATCTGCAATCTGATTGGAGAACCGTCCCCAGATTTAGAACAAATCCAGATTTTTGAAAACGTGATTTTCTGGAGTTTTGATTTGAAGA
>DCHR01000002.1:0-135 GCA_002315375.1 Treponema sp. UBA1747
CACAGAATACCAGGTTGAAAACAAAGTTTGACCAGTCAAAGTCTGCGTAGCTTGTGAAAACCTGAAGGTTAGGTTTTCCGATTAATCCGAAAAAGGCGTTTTCGCCAAGTAAAAGTCCAAAACCAATTGCAATGA
>DCHR01000002.1:178-13574 GCA_002315375.1 Treponema sp. UBA1747
AAGTCCATAAGGTTTTTCATAATAATGTTACCGGTATTTTTTGCGCGGGTAAAACCAGTTTCTACCATTGCAAAACCTGCCTGCATCCAGAAAACCAGAGCTGCACCGAGCAGGAACCAAACACCCCACAGATCACCCTGAAGGGACTGTACGGCACTCATTACTTCTTCCATATTGTTTCTCCTACCTGCCTACCCCTTTAATGACAGGACTGTTGTAAAAAAAAGCGTGCTGCTGACTCCGCCAGGGGGTAACCGGAACGGGTTTGTATCAGCAGCACGCCATTGTGCTTATTCAAAAAACTTAAATTGTTTGAGGGAAAACTTCCCCCGGATTCTGTTCTCTTTATTTTTATACGCGGAACAGAAGGTCTTCGTAACTTGGGAATGGTTTGTATCCTTCACCAAGGAGAGGTTCCATTTCGTCATAAACTGCACGAACCTCAGCCATGGCAGGAACAACTGATCCTGCATATGCTTTTGCTTCTTTAAGAGCATCACCAGCGGCTTTTGCTTCTTCATGAGCTTTTACAAGCAGTTCTGTTTTTTCAGTAATGCTTGAAAGCAGAGCATCCAGTTTTTCAAGAACTGAAACCTGAGCAACTGCTTTTGCTCCAGGAACAACTGCCTTAAGGTCGATAACTGTTTTAGAAACATCAGCAGTATATTTGTAAACTGCAGGAAGAATATCTTTGTAGATCATTTCCAGCATTGTGTTTACTTCGATATTCAGAAGCTGGCAGTACTTTTCGAGTTTGATGTCGTAATGTGCTTCCATTTCTTCTTTTGTGTAAACTCCCATTTCTGTGAAGAGTTTTACGTTTTTAGCATCCAGATAGTGTTCAACAGCATCCGGTGTTGTTTTCAGTTCCATCAGTCCGCGTTTTGCAGCTTCAACTTTCCAAGATTCATCGTAACCGTTTCCGTTGAACACGATTCTCCAGTGTGCTTTTACTTCACGAACGATCAGTTCGTTCAGGGCTTTGTCAAAGTCTGCTGCACCTTCCAGTTCATCAGCAAATACTTTCAGAACCTGTGCTACGATTGCATCCAGGGTTGTGTTTGGAGTTGCGATTGAAGCAGAAGAACCTGCTGAACGGAACTCAAACTTGTTACCTGTAAAGGCAAATGGTGATGTACGGTTGCGGTCTGTTGAATCCTTTGGAATTGGTGGAAGAACATCGGCACCGATTGTCATTGTATCTGTTTTGTCAGCAGCATATGGTTTTCCGTCTTTCAGGGACTCAAGAACTTTGTAAAGTTCATCACCAAGGTAAACCGAAATGATTGCTGGAGGAGCTTCGTTTGCTCCAAGACGATGGTCGTTTCCAGCAGATGCTACTGAAATACGGAGCAGGTCCTGGTTTTCATCTACAGCTTTAAGAATTGCTGTAAGGAACAGAAGGAACTGTGCGTTTGATTCAGGTGTTTTTCCTGGTTCCAGGAGGTTTTCACCTGAGTTTGTAGACATAGACCAGTTGTTATGTTTACCAGATCCGTTAAGACCTGCAAATGGTTTTTCATGAAGCAGACATTCAAGTCCGTGGCGTTTTGCAACTTTCTTCATAACTTCCATAGTCAGCTGGTTCTGGTCAACTGAAAGGTTTGTTGTACTGAAGATTGGAGCCATTTCGTGCTGGGCTGGAGCAACTTCGTTATGTTCTGTCTTTGAAAGGATTCCATACTTCCACAGTGTTTCATTCAGGTCTTCCATGTATTCAACAATACGTGGATTAAGAGCTGCGAAGTACTGGTCATCCATTTCCTGACCTTTTGAAGGTTTTGCACCGAACAGTGTACGGCCTGTCATACGAAGGTCTTTGCGCTGCTGGTAAAGCTTCTGGTCAACAATGAAGTATTCCTGTTCAGGTCCAACAGTTGTTGCCACGTGGCTTACTTCTTTTCCGAAAAGTTTCAGAATACGTTTGGCCTGAATGTCCAGAGCTTCCATAGAGCGGAGCAGTGGTGTTTTTTTATCGAGAGCTTCACCTGTGTATGAACAGAAAGCTGTTGGAATACAAAGTGTATGTTCCTTGATGAAAGGATATGATGTTGGATCCCAGACTGTGTAACCGCGGGCTTCGAAAGTTGCACGGTGTCCTCCAGATGGGAAAGAAGAAGCATCAGGTTCACCTTTTACAAGTTCTTTTCCTGAGAAAGACATGATTACTGTTCCATCATCCTGTGGATTAATGAAAGAGTCATGTTTTTCAGCTGTAATTCCAGTCAGTGGCTGGAACCAGTGAGTATAGTGAGTTGCGCCATTTTCGATTGCCCATTCTTTCATAGCATGTGCTACAACATTGGCAACATCAAGTTTTAATGGTGCTCCATCATCTAATGTTTTTTTAAGTGCTTTGAATGTTTCTTTTGGAAGGCGATCTTTCATTGTTTTCTGGTTGAAAACCATGCTTCCAAATAACTCTGGTACATTTGTCATAATAGTAACCCCCTTATTATTGACAAAAAAAGGCGACGAGGTGCACTCCGGACACGTCTGCCCGGAATACGACACCATCGTCGCCTTTTCTTTATAGATTCCTGTTTTATTCAAACGAAGCCCGTTTTTTCTGAAAAACTTTCGGGCATAAAAAAAGCCGTCGACTCCACTACTGGAATCAACGGCGTCTTTGTCGTTCGATGTAATATTTATACAACTCTGAAAAAAAAATGTCAATTATTTCAAAAAAAAATTTTAATTTTTTTTTATTTCCAGTTTTTCCAGATTTCAGGTTCGTATCCTATTGTACAGGCTTCCTTTCCGTTACGAACAATTGGCTGAACCAGAAGCAGCGGATTTTCCAGAATCTTTTCAAACTTGTCATCATCATCCAGATATGCAATTGAAGAATAATCCTTGCTTTTCTTGTCTATGAGCATTTCAATTGCTTCGTTTCTACCGCCTGCAGTTCTGGAAAGAAGAGAAACTACGCTTTCAAGTTCCCCTTTTGAAATCCCCTTTTCTTTAAGATCAACTTTCTGAACCTGAATTTTTCTTTCTGAAAAAAAACGTTCTGCTTTTTTAAAATCAAAATTTTTATTTGTACCGAAGATTTGAATTGCCATGTTTTGTTCCCCTGTATGATTTTATTATATAAAAAGAATCCAGATATTTGAATTTGGAATTTCTTTTTATTTCTGAAAACTTCCGGTTATTTGCGGCACAATTTCCTGCAAGCTGTGAATTTCCATAATTCCAGCTGGAACATCATATTTTTTTCCGCTCCGGTTAATGAAAATTCCCTTCCAGCCAAGTGCCAGTGCCAGAGGGATATCATGGGCAAGACTGTCACCGATAAAGAAAATTTCCGAAGGGTCCGGATTCCCGATTTTCTCTGCCGCAAGGCGACCGATTTCCGGATCCGGCTTTGAAACTCCTGCCGAAGAAGAAACCACCACCACATCAAAATATTTTTTCAGCCCGAAGCGTTCAAGCTTTGCAAGCTGAATTGGTTCTTCCCCGTTGGTAATTACGCCCATAGGAACGCCGGCTTTTTGCAGGGCATCCAGAACTGAAATTACATCCGGGAAAAGGCAGATGTTTTCTTCGTAAACTTTTTCGTAAAAAGCAAAACGGCGGTCGGCTTCTTCATAAGAAAGCTCGATTCCTCCAGTTACCTGAAAGGTTTTCCAGAGCCGCATTCTTTTCTGTTCCCAGTGAGTCCATTTTCCTTCCGAATACTCATCAAAATAAAACTGAGCCCATTTTCTCCACTGAAAAAGAAATTCTGCGTAATCGGTCTTAATTTCAGCGCGGAATTTATCGAAAACATTTTTTATACCAAGTTCCGCAGCTGTATCAAAATCCAGAAGTGTGCGGTCAACATCAAAAAAAACAAACATGCTTTTTCTTTTTAATTTGCAGTACAAACTACGCGGAAACCTCTTCTAAAAGTGTGATCAGTGAACTCAGTTTTCTCGTAAACAGCTTCAGAATCAATTCTCATATTCTTTTTTTCCGCATCCGGATGAAATCTATCTAGATTACCGCCAAAATATCCGAACAAAGGTTTTTCCCCATCCATTCCCAAAAAACATAATTCAGAAAGATTACCTGAAAGATCATAAATCCCTAATTTGTTTGGAGCCATCCTGCCTCCCTTCTGAACCTGATTTGCAACATTACTGTTAATTGCAACTTCATTAAGGTCATCAGCCCCCGCATACTTAAAGGAATTTGGATTTTTACCTCCACGGGCTGCATAAAGCCATTCTTCCTGAGTCGGAATACGGTAACCATCTGCATTTAAATCACATTTAAAGCCTTCTGCTCTGTGAATCATTCCGTCTGAATCAGACCATTTTGTTGTTAGCCACATAAAACGGGAACCGTCCCATTCATCCGGATTTGTTGTTTTTGCAAAGGAATAACAGGGAGTCCTTCCTTCACTTAAACTCAATTTATTACAGAAAATAATCGCTTCATAAATGTAGGCATAACATGGAAAGAAACCTTCAGCATCAAAATTATCCATGATTTTTTGGTAAGTTTTCTCATCCATTTCGAATTTATCCATGTAAAAACTTTTGACTTTATCATTTCCTTCCACAAAAACCATTGTTTCCCTTTCAGGAGGATTGGAAATCTTTGCAACTTTTGATTCATACGGAACAAACCGTACTCTGGCTTTATCGCTGCCATAAAAACAGTTTTTACCAAAGATATGATTTTCATCGATATTTCTTATATAAACAGTGGTAAGATTTTCACAGCCGGCAAAAGCTTCATCACAAATTTCAACAACATTCGGTCCAAGAGAAATTGTTTTTATAAGACGATTTCCACTAAACGCTTTTTCACCGATTTTTTTTACCGGGATTTTATTAATTGTACCCGGAACAGAAAGCTTTTCTTCAGATCCAGAATAACCTGTCAGAATTGCATAATCATCCTCGATTTCAAAAACAAAACCATTTTTAATCACCTGTTCTGCACCCAGAAAAAAAGACATAGAAATTAAAAAAAGACTGAAAAAAAGCTTTTTCATATGTTTTTACCCCTACTCAATTGTTATATAAATTCTAACACATATTATTCGAAAGGTCTTTGAAAAGTGATTAAAGGCCGGAGATTCGGGAAGTATTAATAAGGCCGCACAAAAATGCCTCGTTTTACTCTCCAGTTTTTTCTTCCAGAAGTTTTTTCATGACAAAAGTTTCCCTTTGGATCATATGAAGGCCATTAATAACATCGCACTTATCTTTATGAGAATGATTTTCATTCACATCAATGCCATGTTCGAGAGTTACCCATTCAAGAGTGAACCCTTCTTCGGCTTCGTAATCATCAAGTTTCTGTTCTTTGAAAGCAAGAGGCTGGGCAGTGTAATAAAAATTTTCCTGGAGAAAAATATCGTCGTAAAGACCTTTTTCTTTTCTGATTATCTGTCCGTATTCTTTTATGGATGCCGGGTCAATCTGAATCCCTGATTCTTCCAGAACTTCACGGGCCAGAGTCTGGGCATGAGTTTCCCCTTCATCAATTCCGCCGCCGGGAAATTTGTAATAATCATATTTCAGACTGTGAACCAGGGCTATTTTCCCGTCACGGAAAATGATTCCGCGGACAGACGGACGCCTGCCAACAGTCCCATTTTCCTTGTAATTCTTCATGTCCATTTCCCATAAAGTGCGCATAATAAACTCCTCTGTGTGTGAACTTATTATACCATCACTTTATGGCTGGAAAAAGAAAGAATTAAATTTCAACGTCACCTTCGTAGCAGAGGTTTGTTTCACCTGTCAGGTATACTGTGTCCCCTGTATAGCGGACAAACATCTGGCCACCACGGACATTTACCGTAATGTCTTCGTTCATAGGACAGAAGCCTTTTTCAACGGCTGCAATTACCGCAGCACAGGCACCGGTACCACAGGCAGGAGTTTCCCCGTTTCCGCGTTCCCAGGTGCGCATTTTCAGCTCGTTAGGTCCTACCACACGTACAAATTCGGTATTTGTTCTTTCAGGGAAAGCCTTATGATGTTCAAATTTTGGTCCCAGAGTTTTCAAGTTCAGTTTGTCTACAAAATCAACGAAAGTTACGCAGTGAGGGTTTCCTACACTTACTGTAGTTACTTCATAAGAAGTTCCGTCCACATTCAGTTTTGCAGGAGTTGTTACGCCCTTTCCTTTTCCAGTAATTTCACTGGCGCCTTTTACGGTTTCAGGAACCATAACGGAAGGTTTTCCCAGATCAATTGTTACGGAACTTACCTTTCCGTTGAGCTTGTAAATCTTAACTTTCTTTACGCCGGCCTGAGTCTTGATTGAAATCTCGGCAGTTGTGTCATTCTTGTTGTGGCGGTCTGCAATGCCTTCAATGTTGTTGTCGTAAAGATATTTTGCCACGGCACGAAGAGCGTTACCGGCCATCATACCTTCAGTTCCGTCCAGGTTGTAGAAGCGCATTGAAGCATCGGCTTTTGAAGTTTTTCCAACCAGAACCAGGGAGTCTGCCCCAATTCCGCTTCGTCTGTCGCAAAGGCGCACGGCTAAGCCGCCAGGGTTATTGATGAACTGTTCGCGGGTATCAATGATGATGAAGTCGTTTCCGGTAGAAGACATTTTCGTAAAGTGAATCACCTGGTCCACTTCGCGCAGCTTGTTGATATCAATAAGTTCAACGTTTTCGGCGCTGTATTTTGACTTAAGACAGTTTGCAATGGCGTTGGCTGTATCAATGGCAGTAAGACACGGAATGTCTCTTTCAACTGCATGACGGCGCATCTTTACAGAATCGGAATGAGGATCACGACCCTTGGCAGAAGTTGAAATTACGTAATCGACTTTTCCTGAATCCATCAAAGTAAGCAGGTTGTCGTCAGGGTTTTCGTGAATCTTGTTTACAGTTTCCACTTCCATTCCGAAGTCACGGAGAGTTTCTGCATTTCCTTCAGTTGCATAAAGTTTGAATCCCATTTCGTAGAATTTTCTTGCAAGAGAAGGAAGTTCGTAGCGGTCAGTTTTGCGCACGCTGAACAAAACTCCACCGCTTCGTTTCATGTTATATCCAGCCCCTATGAGTCCCTTGAAAATTGCTTCTTCCATTGTGGCGGCAATTCCAAGAACTTCACCGGTACTTTTCATCTCAGGACCAAGGTGAGTATCCACGTCCATAAGCTTTTCAAAACTGAAAACCGGTACTTTTACTGCAAAGTAAGGCGGAATCTTGTAGAGACCTGTTCCGTAGCCCATGTCGCGGACCCGTTCTCCAAGCATGGCACGGACTGCCAGGTCCACCATCGGTACGTTTGTTACTTTTGAAATGTAAGGAACCGTACGGCTTGAACGAGGGTTTACTTCAATAATATAAAGGTCATTGTTGTAAATCAGGTACTGAATATTTACAAGCCCCTTTGTTCCAAGTGCAAGGGCCAGTTCGCGGCTTTGACGGATAATTTTTTCACGGATAACGTCGTTCAGGTTCCAGCTCGGGTAAACTGCAATTGAGTCACCGGAATGGATACCGGTTCTTTCAATGTGTTCCATGATTCCCGGAATCAGAATGTCCTTTCCGTCACAGATAGCGTCAACTTCAAGCTCGGTTCCCATTTTGTACTGGTCAATAAGAATCGGGTTCGAAATGCCCTGTGCCAGAATGATTTTCATGTATTCTTTTACGTCAGCATCGTTGAAAGCGATAATCATATTCTGTCCGCCAAGAACATAACTTGGTCTTAAAAGAACAGGATATCCCAGTTCCTTTGTTGCGGCCAAAGCTTCTTTTTCTGTAAGAACAGTGAGTCCTTTTGGTCTTTTGATCTGAAGTTTTTCACAAAGTTCATCAAATCGTTCGCGGTCTTCGGCCAGGTCAATGGCGTCGGCACTTGTTCCAAGGATGCGGATTCCCTGGTCTGCCAGGAAGTTTGCCAGCTTGATTGCAGTTCCGCCGCCAAAGGCAACTACAACACCAACCGGTTTTTCTGTATTAATTACTCCCATTACGTCTTCAGGAGTAAGAGGTTCAAAATAAAGTCTGTCCGAAGTATCAAAGTCTGTGGAAACAGTTTCAGGGTTATTGTTGATTGTTACAACTTCGTAGCCAAGGCGCTTCAAAGCCCATACACACTGAACAGAAGCATAGTCGAATTCAATTCCCTGCCCGATGCGGATTGGACCTGACCCCAGAACGATGATAGTTCCCTTGGATTTTGCCACCTGCTTTCCCCAGGCGCCGTTTCCAGCCGCAGCACCAAAGGAAGAAGTCATTCCCGCATTTGCTTCAAGCTTCTTTTTTTCATAAAGGAATTCAGCAGCTTCGTTTTCCTTGTCGTAAGTTCCGTAAAAATAAGGTGTTTCTGCATTGAACTCGCCGGCACAGGTATCAACCATTTTGTAGGAAGCCGGAATATGGGCAAGCTGTCCCTTTTTTACAAGTCGTGCAGCTTCTTTTGCTTCGGCAAGGATACCAGAACAACCCGGTATTTTTGTTCCGGTCAGCTTCTGAATAACAGTGTCCGGATAACCGAGATTTTTTGCCTTAAGGTAAAGTTCAGTTGTAAGCTTTCCTTCTGCCAGTTCCCATTCCATTTTTGCAAGGTTCTGCAGCTTGCAGAGGAACCACATATCGATTTTTGTAATATTATGGATTTCTTCCAGAGTCAGAAGACGGCGCTTGATTGCCTGGAACAAGGCAAAAATTCTCTGGTCTGTACATTCACCGACTCTGCGGATAATTTCTTCATCACCGGCTTCTTCAAAAACTGCCAGATTCAGAGACTGAACACCAACTTCCGCACCGCGTGCAGCTTTCATAATGGCCTGTTCAAAAGTCTGGCCTATTGCCATAACTTCACCGGTGGCCTTCATCTGAGTTCCCAGATCACGTTTAGCATAAACGAATTTTTCAAAAGGGAACTTAGGCATTTTTACAACAACATAATCCAGTACCGGTTCAAAACAGGCAGCAGTTTTCTTTGTAACAAAGTTCGGAATCTCATCCAGGTTGTAACCGATAGCTATCAGAGCGGCAACTTTGGCAATTGGATATCCTGTTGCCTTTGAAGCCAGAGCCGAAGAACGGCTAACACGAGGGTTTACTTCAATAACTGCATATTCGAAAGTGTCCGGATTCAGGGCAAACTGACAGTTACATCCACCTTCCATTCCAAGGGAAGAAATAATGTTCAGGGCTGCCGAACGGAGCATCTGATATTCTTTATCACTTAAGGTTACGGCCGGTGCAATAACGATTGAGTCACCTGTGTGAACACCAACCGGGTCAAAGTTTTCCATTGAACAGACAGTCAGAACGTTTCCGCTTCCGTCACGCATAACTTCAAACTCAATTTCCTTCCAGCCCGAAATACATTTTTCAACCAGAATCTGATGGATTGGAGAACGGTGAAGTCCGTTGTGTGCAATCTCATCCATTTCTTCATCATTATGAACAATACCGCCCCCTGTTCCACCAAGAGTAAAGGCAGGACGGATAATTGCCGGGTAACCGATTACATTCTTTACAAAGTCATAAGCATCTTCGTATGTGGTAACAACCTTAGACGGAATACAAGGCTCCCCGATTTTTTCCATGGTGTCCTTGAACATCTGGCGGTCTTCGGCCTTGTCGATTGTTTCAGGCTTTGCACCAAGAAGGCGCACTCCGTGTTCCTTAAGAAAGCCCGACTTAGCGAGTTCCATGGAAAGAGTAAGACCTGTCTGTCCCCCAAGAGTAGAAAGAAGCGAGTCCGGTTTTTCTTTTTCAATGATTCTCTGAATTGTTTCAGGAATAAGAGGTTCAATATAAATCTGGTCGGCCATTGTGTGGTCGGTCATAAGAGTTGCCGGGTTCGAGTTTACAAGAACAACTTCCAGTCCCTGTTCTTTAAGAGCCTTACAGGCCTGGCTTCCGGCATAGTCAAATTCTGCAGCCTGTCCGATAATAATCGGGCCCGACCCGATAACCATTACTTTATGTATATCTTTATTTAAAGGCATTTTATTTGTCCTCCCTAGAGGAAATCGAAGAGATTGAAGAGTTAATGAGTTTTACAAAATCGTCAAAAAGGAAAGAAGTATCCAGAGGGCCTGCACAGGCTTCCGGGTGAAATTGAACGCTGAAAGCCGGGAACTTTGTATAAATAATTCCCTCACAGGTTCCGTCATTGGTATTTATAAAACTCAAGTGTGCACCTTTTGGCAGAGTATCATTTTTTACGGCGTAACCGTGGTTCTGTGTCGAAATATAAACGCGTCCTGTTTCCAGATATTTTACAGGCTGGTTCGGACCACGGTGACCGTACTTCAGTTTTTCTGTATCAGCACCGGATGCCAGGGCCAGAAGCTGGTGGCCAAGACAGATACCGAAAATCGGAAGTTTTGCCTTGATCAGTTTTTTGATTTCAGAAATGATTCCAACATTTTCTTTAGGATCCCCGGGACCGTTACTAAGCATAATTCCGTCCGGGTTCAAAGCCATAATATCTTTTGCTGTTGCAAGTCCGCTTACAGTAATTACTTCAAGACCGCGCTTCAAAAGTTCACGGCGGATATTTGCCTTGGCTCCAAAATCCCAAAGCACCACTTTCTTACCTTTTCCTGCTTTCATGGCAGTTTTCTGGTCATAGATTTTTGTTCCGTCAGATTTTACAGGAACAAAGCGGTATTCAGCAGATTCCTTGAAAACTACACTTGCACTTTCTTCAACGGCCGCCGCACTTCCCGTAACACTTTTCACTGCATCTGTAATTACATAGGCTTTTATTTCAGAAAGAATTTTCTGTTTTTCGTCAGGTTTCTTCAAAGCTTTCAGAACGCTTTTTGCTTCGTCACTTTCTCCGGAAACAATCATTCCGTTCATAACTCCGGATTCACGAAGCACTTTTGTAAGGGCCCTGGTATCAATTCCTTTCAGGCCGATAATTTTCTGGGAAGAAAGCCAGTCTTCAAGTTTTCCTTCACAGCGGAAATTGGAAGGAGTCTCACACATATCCCGGACAATGTATCCTCGGACGTGACATCCACCGCTTTCAAAATCTTTGGGAATCACACCGTAATTCCCGATCAGCGGAAATGTCTGTGTAACAATCTGTCCGTAATAACTCGGGTCCGTCAAAGTTTCCAGATATCCGTTCATCCCGGTGGTGAAAACTGTTTCCCCGATTACAACTCCCGTGGCCCCAAAAGATTCGCCTTCGAAAACCATGCCGTTTGCAAGAATCAAAAAAGCTTTCATATGTTACCCCTGTTGGGGGAAGTCTCCCCCTCGCTCCAGCCAGAACCGTTTCGACAGGCTCACCGGTCTGTCTTCCGCTACCCCCTCTGCCTAGGGGCTCCGCCCCTAAAACCCCGAAGAGGTTTCTGCGCAGCAACAATCTGCTGTCTTGCGCTGCATGCTGGAAAGCAAAAAAAAAGACGCCTGGCCTAAGGAGACAAATCTTCTTATCTCATTAAACCAAGCGCCTTTGCTTGTTTCATTTAATTTAGTGAATTCCCTTTTCTTGTTCAAGTCTTTCAATTAAGGAAAAACTATGATTGGCTTTAATTGGGGTTGATTGACTCTCTACCTACCGTTCGGTATATTACCATCATGGAATTAGATACAAAAGAAACCATCTTACACCGCGCCACTTCTCTCTTTGCTTTCAAAGGATATGAATCTATCGGCGTCCAGCAGATTTGCGAAACCTGCGAAATTTCAAAACCAACCCTTTATTATTATTACGAAAATAAACTGGGGCTCTTCAAAGAAATTTTTTCAATTTTCGGATCAGAACTCTATGAAAACATCTACAGAGCTTTTGAAGCCTCCACCGATTTTCCGGGATGTCTTTTTTCTATTTTTGAAAACGTTCTTTCCTTTTCAAAAGATCATCCTGCTTTTTTCAGCCTTTTCTATTCTCTCTCCACTTCCAGCATGCGGAATGAAAGTGGTCTCGTTTATGCAGAATTCAAAAAGAAAATCGATGCCCTGTTTCTCGAAGTTTTTGAAAAATACTCAGGAACCTTCGGAAACATGAAAGGCTATGAAGCCATGTATTCCCGTATTTTTCAGTCTACTTTGTACTATTCCGTATTCAGTAACGTAACCTTTTCCCTGGATCTGAACAAAGAAACAATCCAGAAACTGGTTCAGACTTTCCTCTGGGGAGTTGCAAACTAACAGTCAGGAGACTCTATGAATTCAGAAATCAAAACTACAGTTTTTTATCATATTTATCCTCTGGGCCTTTGTAACTGTCCAAAGCAGAATGATTTCTGCCAGGCAGCCGGTGACGGACTTAAAAAACTTACTCAGGAACTTCCGGAAATCAGAAACAAGGGATTCAATGCAATTTACATCGGACCTCTTTTTGAAAGTACCGCTCACGGTTATGACACCCTGGATTATTTTTGGGTTGACCGGAGACTAGGTACAAATGAAGATCTTACAGCCTTTGTTGAAACCGCCCACTCTCTCGGAATCAAAATCGTTCTCGATGCAGTCTTCAATCATTCCGGCAGACACTTTTTTGCCTTTAAAGATTTACAGCAAAACCTACTTACCAGTCGGTATATAAACTGGTATCAGGATATCAACTTCTCAAATAACAACTGGTTTGGAGATGGTTTTTCATACCGGAACTGGGCCGGTTGTGATGATCTTGTTAAATTCAACCTGGAAAACCCGGAAGTTCAGAACCACATATTTGAAGCAGTAAGAAAATGGATAACTGAATTCAAAATCGACGGGCTTCGCCTTGATGCTGCCGATGTCATGTCCTTCAACTTTATGACAAAATTAAAGGATTTCTGTCTTTCACTGGCCCCTGATTTCTGGCTCATGGGAGAAGTGGTCCATGGAGATTACAACCGCTGGGTAAATGAAAATATGCTGAACAGCGTAACAAATTACCAGCTGCACAAAGGAATGTGGTCCTCTTTCAATGAAAAAAATTTTTATGAAGTCCAATGGTCTTTGAAACGGATGTTCTCGGAATCTGAAGGAATTTTCAAAGGCAAGCTTCTCTACAATTTTCTGGATAACCATGACGTAAACCGGATTGCCTCTACTGTAAGGAATCCAAAGAATCTTTACTCACTTTATACAATGCTTTTCTCTGTTCCGGGAATTCCTTCTGTTTACTATGGAAGCGAAAACGGAATAAAAGGTATAAGGACAAATAATTCAGACTATCAGCTTCGCCCGTCACTTCCGCCATTTTCCCGGGTTCCCGATTTTGCGGTTCCTGATCCACAGACAGAAGGTCTGAACAGTCACATCAAAAAGCTTTCGGAAATCAGACAGAAGGTTCCTGCTCTTCAGGACGGAAACTACAGAGGTCTTTCTGTATCAAACACAACCTTTGCTTTTATGAGGGAGAAAGAAAATTCCAGAGTAATTGCAGCCTTCAATTGTGAAGATTTCGCCCGGGAACTGGACCTGAAAACTTCAGGACAGGCAACAAACCTTTTTACC
>DCHR01000057.1 GCA_002315375.1 Treponema sp. UBA1747
CTGAAAGTCCGTCAGAACTTGTTACGGAAAATTCTTCTGCCACTCCGCCGTTTTCAGAGATGTAGATTTTTGCAGGAATAAGACATGAATCTGTTACTGTTCCCGAAAGCGAGAAGACTGTATTACGTTTATTTGAAGAAAGAATTTCAGAATCAAAATCAACGGCAGGTTTTTCAAGATCCACAAAGAATTTTCTTTCTGCGATTTCCGATTCCAGTCCTGTTTCATCAACTGCTTTAATGAATAAAGAATGACTTCCTTCACAAACACTTCCGTCCTCTGCGGAATTATGTCCTGCTACAAAACTCTGAAAAAAGTTTATCGAAGCATTTTCAACTTTAATCCACTTGCTTTCATCAGGAAAAACTGAACTTTCAGATTTATCTGTATGTGTTACGAACTGATAATAAACTTCTTTCAGTCCTGAACCGCTTTCAGAAATTTTTCCTCTGAACTGATACTTGTCGGACTGAATATACAGATCGTCTTCAAGCGGACTCGAGATTTCCGAAATCACAGGTTTTGTATTATCTATATAATAAGTGAAATTTGTATCCGTCCATTTTTGATTTTCATCAAAGGCTCTGATAATCAATGTATGAATTCCATCATCTGTTACATCTTTGAAATCAGACGAAAAATCCAGAACCGCATTCCAATCAACTGAAGATCCGGAAACATAAGGAAGGTCTGAATCAGATTTCCCGGCTTCCCATATTTTTTTCCATGATTCTTTTTTCTCTATATTTTTGTTTTTACTTTCCAGTACATAAATACACAGAGGATCATCATTGCTGCTTTCACCACTTACAACACCAGACAGTTCAATTTTATTTTTTCCGCCTTCAAGCTGTGTTACAAATTCTTTATTCCCATCGGTAACAGAAATTGTTGCCATTCGTCCGGAAATTTTTACGAAGCTTTCGTAAACAGATTTTTTCTGGTTTATATCTTCTGCTTCAATTACCAGATAATAAAATCCTGACACGTTCGGCATTTGTTCCGAAAAATCCAGACGGATATTATTTTTAGGATTTAAAATCCTTGTTGAGAAATTCTCAGAAACATCATCAGCATCATAATCAAAAGTTTCTGGGTCAGCATCGTAAAGTTTTATCTTTGCTGATGCAATTCCATCATCATCTGTTATGTTTCCGGAAATAAATTCCATGAGATTCAAAGAAGGAAGTTTCTGGTCCGCAGAAATCCATTCACCTTTTTTCAATGGCTTTATCTGATTTTCAGAAATATCTATTTTCGGCAGATCAGTGCTCTGATCGATTATAAAGCCTTCGAGAATTTCTTTGGCTTCATTTCCGCCTGCATCTCTGGCTGTAACTTCAACCACCATCTGAATTTCAGACTTAACAGATTTTAATTCTTCTATATCAGTTTCAATATTTTTGAGAGCAAAAGAAGGATTAGAAAGATTTTCTCCTTCTGCAACCAGCACTTCTTTTCCATCAAATTTTGCCAGGACTCTGTAAGCAGATTTTTCTATTCCATACAAATCCTGAAGAAGTCCTGTCACAGAAATTTTTCCATTAACAAATTTCTTAATTACATTTCCTTTATTGTCAGTTTCATTTACAACCGGACTTATTTGCAGTCCGCTGATTAAAGGAGCTTCAGTATCATAAATTACTGTACGCTTTTCTTCTGCAAAACTTTCCTCATTCCATGCCTGAACAGTTATAATATTTGAACCTTCAGTCAGAAGTGAAGCAGGAATCTGATATTTTATGTTATTAACTTCTTCACCCTCAGGAGAAGTAATTTCTTTTTCACCAACAAACACATGAACTTTCGGCACTGCTTCATCGTGCTCTGCAGTTCCCAAAATTTCCAGGCCTTCCTTTGAAGCAAAAATCAGACTGTTCGATGCAGGTGGATTTGTAATTTTCAATTCAGGAAGCTTTCCGTTTGAAACCATCTGGAATCCGAAAACTTCACCATTCTCTGTACAGAAATCATTTCCCTTGGAATCCCAACCCTGTACCTGAAGCAGATAATATTTTCCAACCTGAAGTCCGTTTTCAGTTTTGCAAATATCAACTGTAAGGTTACGGTTATAGCTTCCGTTGGCTTTTATTCTGGCACCGCGGGCTTTAAGGATTTCTTCATCTGTTATGAGCTTGTTTTTTTCTGCATCAATTACTGCTGGCAGCAGAACAACAGGAGATTCCTCTTCGAAAATTTTTCCGCTTTCATCACATCTTCGTGCAATTACCTGAAGGGAATCTTCTTCTATCAGATATTTATCCAGACCCGACTGAATATTAATTCCGATACTTGTACCGTTCGGAATTTTTTCTTCAGACCATTCAACAAGTCCGTTTTCATTTTCTGATAAAGCTTTGTATTGTGATAATGAATAAACCGGATTGTTCTGAGGATTCAGAGAAAATGAAAATCCTTTTGAATAAACATCATTTACAAAATAGAAACCTTCCGTGCAGTTTCCTTTGTCCCCGTCCACTGCAGGATTTTTTCTTGCATTGTCATAAGCAAGTACTTTTCCGTAGAAAATTTTTCCGCCTGCTTTTTCTTTGCCGTAAAGTTTTTCATAAATCCCGCCTTCATTTTCAAAAGACGCTATTACTTCGCTGAGTTTTTCCGAAGGGTTTTCAATTACAACAGGAACTTCCTTTCCTTTTTCATCCAGGACAGCTGGTTCTGTTAATTCTTTGTCTTTGTAAAAATAAAATTCCAAAAGTGATGTTCCAGAAAAATCTGAAGTCTGACCCGCAATCTTAAGCTTCTGACCATAAGATTCCTGTGAATAAGAAGCAAGGCCCGTAGATGGAGTTTCAAGAACAATAAGCGGTGGAGTGTTATCAATGAAGAATGAGCGTTCGGTTTCACTCTTACGATTTTCACTGTCTGTGGCTGTTACAATAACCTGATATTCGCCGTCCGGAAATTTTCTGAGCTCTGTTTTTTCATCAACAGAATTTTCAATTTCGATAAACCATGTTGTTGAATCTTCAGAAACTTTTCCCTCAAAAGGACCATACTTGTTTTTTGCCTTCATGTCCTTTATAACTGCAGAAACAGATTTTACATACGTATCATCTGAACAGGTTCCCTTCAAAGTAAAAGAACCTCTGACGTAATCTATACTTTCCGGAGTCTCAATAAAAATTTCAGGTTTTTCAGAATCGACTTTTGTTCCTAATCCGAGATCCAGATTACATGACCCAAAAAATCCCAAAAAGAATAAAGGTGTCGCAAGAATAATCGGAGTTAGTTTTGCCGCTTTTTTCGTAAAAATCATATCAACCTCAATTAGAAATAAACCCTCTTTTTCTAGTTTCGGTTGATTATAAAAATTTGTTAGTTCTTTCTTCTATAGTAGAATTTTTCTATTTTCCGCTGTTCCGCTCGTAGAAAACACCATCTTCATAGCCTTGAATTGATTTATCACTTTCAGCCATATCCAGGCGCTTTAAGGCCCACATACAGTATTCAGGATTAATTTCAGAACCAACAAAATGGCGGCCAAGTTTTTTTGCAACTACGGCAGTAGTCCCGCTTCCCATAAAAGGATCCATAACCAGATCTCCAGGACGGGAACTGGCCAGAATCAGTTTTGCAAAAAGTTTTTCAGGTTTCTGTGTCGGATGGTCCGTATTTTCCGGCATAGACCAGAAAGGAACGGAAATATCATCCCAGAAGTTGGAAGGACAGGTCAGTCGGAATTTTCCATCCTCAGTATCTTCCCAGTCTTTTGGAACTCCGTTTTCCTTGTATGGAGCGATTACACGACGTTTCTGCTTTACGGCATCAACATCAAAATAAAAGTCGTCGGAAACAGTAGCAAACCAGATATCTTCAGTACAATTCTTCCAGTTATGAGCAGCCCCGCGGCCTTTTTCCCGCTGCCATGTAATACGATTTTGCGTTTTCAGGTACTTTTCGCACATTTTGTACAACGAATTTGAGCATTTCCAGTCACCACAAAGATATACACTGGCAGTATCTTTTAACAGAGGAAGGAGCATTGGAAACCAGGTTTCCAGGTATTTTTCGTAAGATTCATCACTTCTTTCCCCGAATTTCATCTTTCCGAAGTCTTTTGAAAGGTTATAGGGAGGATCCAGAATAAGCAGATCAACAGATTTTTCAGGAACAATTTTTATCAGCTCTTCCAGAGGATCATTAAAAATGTGGTCCACATAATCCTGCGTATTTTCCACTTTGCACAATTTTCCTTCATACAGAGTTTTTTCTTCATCAGAAATTGTCACTGTCCTGTTTCTAGGAGCTCTTTCCTTTTCCACTTTCCTTTCCTCTTACAAAACCTATTCTAAAAGCTCAAAACCATATTATCAATTATTCACTATACCTTATTTTCACCTTTTACTGTATCATTGTATGTATGACACACAAAATGATGGAGCTGCAGAATCTGGCAGCAAAAAACGGACCGCTTTGCGTTGGACTGGATACTGATCCTTCTTATATTCCTGAATCAGTTTTGAAAAACTATTCTTCAGCCACAGAAGCTGTTCTTGCTTACAACAAAGAAATTATCCGTCGTGTAGCTGCAGACAAATCAGCCTGCTGCTGTAAAGTTCAGATTGCCTACTACGAAGCCATGGGCCTTGAAGGCATGAAGATTTATGCAGAAACAATTAAAGCGGTAAAAGACGCAGGACTTATCTGCATCTCTGACATTAAACGCGGAGACATCGCTGCCACAGCCGGAGCTTATGCCCGTGCTCATTTTACAGGCGACTTCGAAACAGACATTATCACAATCAACCCTTACATGGGCTTTGATACCCTCAAACCTTTCACAGAATACTGTGCACCTGAAAAAGGCGGAAAAGGCGCTTTTGTTCTCCTCTGCACATCAAACCCGGGAATGGTTGATATCGAACACCAGGAACTTAAAGACGGCTCACTTCTTCTGAATCGTGTTGGTACAGAACTGGAAAGAATCGGTACAGAATGGAAAGCAGTTTATGCTGACCAGACTTGTGGACCAATCGGTGCAGTTGTAGGTGCCACTCAGGCTCAGGATGCACGCAAACTCCGTGACCTTTATCCTAACACCTTCTTCCTGATTCCTGGCTACGGAGCTCAGGGTGGAGCTGCTGAAATCGCAGCCACACTTCTGGATAAAGCCGGCGGAACAGTAAATTCAAGCCGCGGAATCCTCTGCGCATATAAAAAAGACCCTGATTTTGCTTCAAAACTGGAAAATGGCACTCTGACAATGGATGATATTGCCTCTGCAGCCCAGAAAAATGCACTTTTCAGCAAAACAGAGCTTTCAGGCTTCATGAAATAAGAAAAATTTAGTACCAGGAGACAAAAATGTTCGGAAAAAAAGACAAGAATCCAAAGGAAGAAAAACCAAAGAGTCCATGGGACGCTGTAATGAATGATGATGAAGACGATGCTGAAGTTGAAGCTTCTTCTTCTGAAGGCTCAAGTGGAATCGATTTCGTTCATGAATGGAAAAATCTTGTAGGTAAACGTCTTTATCACAAAGAATACTGCATTTGTGTCCTGATTGTTTCAGCCGAAGAACTGGCAAAGAAAAAGAAAAACGGACACTGTCAGCATGAATACACAATCCTTCACAAAGGATCATGTAATGTTATTACTGACAATGACATTGAAGAAATGTGGGATGTTATAGACTAGACTTCCAGCAGGCACACAAATGCCCTGGATTTTTCTCATCTGATTTCAAAACCGGCAGTTCACTGCGACACCTGTCTTCTGCAAAAGGACAGCGGGACGCAAAAGGACAGCCGGTTATTTTTTTTGTCGGGTCCGGAAGTTCGCCGTGAAGAACCATGCGCTTTTCTTCTTTCTGGTTCAGGTTATAGGAAGCACTGAACAGAGCCTTTGTATAAGGGTGAAGCGGATTTTTCAAAATCTCTTCAACCGGTCCCTGTTCCACAATGTGTCCCAGATACATAACAAAAATAACGTCCGCCACATAAGAAACTGCATTCAGATTATGTGAAATAAACAGAGATGTAAGGTTCAGGTTTTTCTGCAGTTTTTTCAGCATGTTCAGAATCTGTGCCTGAATGAGCACATCCAGGGAAGAAACGGCTTCATCCAGAACCAGGAACTCCGGATTCAAAATCATGCTGGAAGCAATGCACACCCGCTGTCTCTGTCCCCCGGAAAGCTCCGAAGGATATTTTTCCATGACAGAAAGGTCCAGTCCACAGAGAGTTCTTATTTCGTTTACCAGACCGGCCCGCTCTTTTTTTGTTTTCCCTATTTTATGAATTGCCAGAGGTTCCTCGATAATTTCATAGATTTTCATTTTTGGATTCAGAGAATCATAGGGGTTCTGGAAAACCACCTGAGCTTTTTTACGGAAATCATTTTCATCAGCCCGCTTCATTTTTCCGCAGATTGTTTTCCCTTCGAACTCAATGTCCCCTTCTGTCGGTTCCAGAAGCTTTACCAGCATTTGTCCCAGAGTAGATTTTCCGCAGCCTGATTCACCTACCAGTCCGTAAGACAGACCCTTTTTCAATTCAAAATTCACACCGTTTACAGCATAAACTTTATTTCCGTCAGAACGTTCATATATCTTTGTTAGATTTACTGCTTTTACCAGATTTTCAGACATTTTGACCTCCGGTATCACCAGAATCCAGCAAATTGCATCTTACTGCATGGTTAAGTGTTACATTCTGCATATTTGGTGCCATTTCTGTGCATTTTGTATTACATTTCGCACAACGATCTGCAAAACGACATTTAAGATTCCTGCGCTCAGAAAGAGTTGGAACAATACCGTGTAAAACAGGAAGTTCCCTGTTTCTGTGATTTGCATCAGGAATAGTACCAATAAGAGCTTCTGTATATGGATGAACAGGATTTGACAGAACATCTTCTGTGTTTCCTTCTTCGATAATCTGACCGGCATACATTACGTAGATTCTGGAACAAAGCTTTGAAACCACTCCCAGATCATGTGTAATAAGGAGAAGTGAGGTTCCCGTCTTTTCTTTAAGGGAAATAAGGATTTCGATTATTTCAGCCTGAACAGTTGCATCCAGAGCAGTGGTTGGCTCATCTGCAATAAGAAGCTTCGGATTGTTCATAAGACTCTGGGCAATGAGAACCCGCTGCATCATGCCGCCAGACAAATCCTTAGGGTACACATTCATTACACTTTCAGCTCCTGCAATGCCCACCAGCTTCAGGTTTTCTACTGCTTTTGTCCAGGCTTCTTCTCTGGACATTCCATGTGCAGTTCCCGCTTCAGTAATCTGCTTTCCAATTTTCATCAGAGGATTCAAAGCACTTAATGGGTCCTGAAAAATAACTGAAATTTCCTTTCCAAGAATCTCTCTGTATTCTTTTTTTGAAAGCCCTGTAAGATTTTTGTCCCCGTCAAATAAAATCTTTCCGCCGGTAATCCTTGCAGATTCCGGAAGCAGATTTGTAATGCTCAGAGAAGTCATGGTTTTTCCGCAGCCTGATTCGCCTACCAGGGCCACGAATTCTCCCTGGAAAACTTCAAGGTTTATTTCATCCAGAACCGGAAATATCTCCGTTTTTTTGAAGATGAATTTCTGCTCAAAAACCACATTAAGCTTTTCTATTTTCAATACAAAATTTTCGGATGTGTTTTTCATATTAATGTTTATTCACCTCCGAAATACCGTCGCCCATCAGATTGAAACCAAGCACCAGAAGAATTAATGCAAAGGCCGGAATCAGTACTGAATATGGCGACTGGAAAATAAAACGCTGTCCGTCTGAAAGCATCTGTCCGAAGCTTGGGTTCGGAGGCTGAATTCCCAGTCCCAGATAACTTAATCCGCTTTCGCTCAAAATTGCCAGAGAAAGATTCAGGTTTGCTGTTACAAGAATGTCACTGAGAATATTCGGAAGAATGTGACGGAAAATAATTCTGAAACTTCCCGCTCCTTTAGCGATGCTTGATTTTACAAAAAGTGAATTCTTGTATTTAATGAAGCCGCCTCGAACAATTCGTGTCATTCGCGGAACGCTCATAATTGTCAGGGCTAAAATCGTAATGCTGATTCTGGCTCCCAGAACACTGATAAGCATAAGGGCCAGAAGAATTCCCGGGAAAGCCATTTGTGTTTCAATAAGTTTTGAAATAAATGCATCCACCCATTTTCCGAAGAAACCTGCCAGGGCACCCAGAACAATTCCCACGATGGAACCAAAGAACATTACACAAAGACCAACCATCAGAGAGTTTCTTGTTCCTACAACCAATCTTGAAAAAACATCCCGTCCCAGATGATCTGTACCCAGAAGATGAGCTGAAGATATTTTCTGGAACTTGTGAACTGCATCAGTAGCAGTCGGATCATATGGCAGGAAAATCAATCCAATCAGAGTAAAAAGAACCATTGCAGAAACGATGATAAAACCTGCCAGAAAGCTTCTGTTACGGAAGTACTTTTTCATTTTCGTACCTCCCGGGTTCTTGGATCAATTACGTTATACAGAACATCAACAATGAAATTCACTGTCACTGTTATCACAGAAAGATATAAAACCAGTCCCTGAATCAGAGGAAAGTCGCGGCTTGTAATGGAAGTTGCAATCAGACGTCCTATTCCCGGAAGAGAAAAAACATTTTCAATGATAATACTTCCACCCAGGATGTCTGTTACAATAAGGCCCAGAGTAGTTACGACACAAATCAGGCTGTTTCTGAGAATATGAACAAAAACAATTCTTCCTGTACTTAAACCTTTGCTTCGTGCAGTGCGCACATAATCCAGACTTTTCTGCATTGTAAAATCTGTTTTCAGATAACGGGCCAGAATGGCGCTGGATCCAAACGAAAGGGACAGGGATGGCAGGAAAAGTGTCCTTAGGTTTTCCACAGGGTCCTTAAAAAACGGAACATACCCCATTGAAGGGAAAATATTCAGAAGGACTGTAAAAATCATTATCAAAAGGATTGCAGTACAGAAGCCGGGAGTCGAAAGCCAGATCTGATCGAATATTTCCAGAAATTTAACCGATTTCTTCCGCGAAAACTGCCCCATCAGAAGTCCCAGAGGCAGACCTATCAAAACTGTAAGAATAAGAGAATAAAGACCCAGAGAAAGAGTTACGCCGAAGGCTTTTGAAATAATTACTGAAACTTTCTGGCTGTAACGGTAAGAATAACCAAGATTTCCCTTCAAAACCCCGGCAATCCAGGAAATATATCTGGTAAAAAGCGGCTGGTCCAGATGGAATTCTGCTTCCAGCGCCTGAATCTGCGCTGTATCCGCATCCGGACCAAGTATAGCCAGGGCAGGATTCCCCGGCAGGATATTGAACGTAAAAAATGTAATAAGGGTTACAAGAAAAATCGTAATCAGGAGACCTGAAATTTTTTTAATGTAAAAATTCGCCTTATTCATTTGTTACTATTATAGAGTTTTTTACTCAAAATAGTAACTTGAAAGATCATAGAATACTACAGGATAGCAAATATAACCTTTAACATTTTTCTGTGTCAGAACTGCATTGTTTGGATCACAGATAAATACTGCAGGTGCATCTTCTGCCAAATATTTCTGACATTCCTTATATTTAGCTGTCTGTTCTTCCTGAGTCAAAGCACTGAAAGCTTCATCAAAAGCTTTGTCAAATGCAGGATTTTTATAGTTCACGAAGTTTCGTTTGTATGTTGAATAATAACGTCTCAAAATGTTACTTGGTTCCAGCTTTCCGCCAAAGGCGATTACCGAAGTTTCATAATCCTTCTGTGTGTAAACACGGCTGAGCCAGGTGGTCCATTCAATTCCTTCGATTTTTGCTTTGATTCCAATCTGTGCCAGGTTGTTCACAATTACCTGAGCTGTATCCATATGAGCCTGGTAATTTGAAGGAACAGTTATTGTCATTTCAAAACCGTCGGCATAACCTGCTTCTGCCAGGAGAGCCTTTGCTTTTTCCAGGTCGTAAGGATTTTCGTTTACAAGCTGATCGTTGTAATAACTTTTCATAATCGGAGAAAAGTTCGAGTACAGCTCTGTTGCACTTGAATCCATAACACCTTCGATGATTTCCTTCTTGTTTACGGCCATAGAAATTGCTTTACGAACACGAACATCATCATATGGCTTTACCAGATTGTTCATGGCCAGAATCTGAACCATGTTCTGTGGTGTGTTAATAAGGTTGAAATTAGCAGCCATTGCTTTTGCAGTTCCCGGTGTAAGAAGCTGGGCAACATCAATCTGTTTTGAACTGAGGGCGCTGAGTGTTGCACTTTCATTTGTCATTACATAAAGTTCAACAGTCTTGATTTTTCCTTTGCGTGCTTTGTTCCAGTAATCATCATTTTTTTCCAGAACAACTTTCTGATGGATGTCGTAAGAAACAAACTTGTAAGGACCAGAACCGATGATAGGGTCATCTGCGGTTGCACCGTCTTTTACAATCGAGCAGGTTGCACAAAGATTTACGAATTCACTTGAAGGTGATTTAAGAGTAATAACTACAACTCCGGCAGAAGGGGCTTCTACAGAAGAAATGATAGCCATGCTGTCATTTGTGATTGTATATCCGTCCAGACCTGCCAGATTTTTGTAAGTATAAACAACATCCTTTTCCGAAAGAGGAGTTCCGTCATGAAATTTGATGCCGCTTTCAAGGTCGAATGTATATGTAAGTCCGTCTTCTGAAACTGTCCACTTTTTTGCAACAGCAGGAATTATTTTTCCGTCTGCATCAAAAAAAGTAATGGAATCATAAATATTATAAAGAATTGCCTTTGTATCAGAACTTGAAGCCTTCCATGGAAAAAAAGCATCCGGTTCCGATGAAATACTGATTTTAATTACTTCCTGTGAAACTTTTTTTCCTCCGCAGGATGCAAAAAAAGCTCCAGCAAGACAAATTACCAGAGCTGAAACAAGAAATCTGAGTTTTTTCACAATCATTCCTTTCTCCCGGCCTTCAGCCGGAATAAATTTAATTAATAAAATATATCAAATTAAGAAAGATAGTGACAGTATTTCTAAAAATGTCAGAATACATTTTTCCTATAAATAACAATAGTTTTAACCTATTGAACCCTGAAACTTCGGAACCTTCCAGTTCCTCCGCTTTCTTCCTGGCTGTAGACAAAAAGTGCTGCACGAACTCCGCAGAAATGGTCCAGCATAAAACGCAGTTTATGTGATTTTCCAATCTGCTTCCATTCGCCCTCTCCCTGGCGCCACCAGAAAGTAACCTCATCTTTCAGATTCACAAAATTAAAATCCAGTTTCACTTCACAAAGATTTCCGTCGATTTCAATTTCATCTGTAATTTTGTCAGGATTTCTGTTATTACGGTTTGGTTCAATTTTTCCGTCAGGATAATTTGTTTCCCCGCGAACCACATATGTCTTTCCGTTTTTCTTTGTAAGACCTACAAAACCGTAGCAGCTTTCAAAAGCTCCTAATCCCATTACATCGCCGTCTTTAAGTTCGGAAGCATCAACGGTAACACTTGTTTCTGGCTTTGGACCAACTACACGCTGAGTCAATGTGTTGCGGGCAGTAACCAGATTCTGCTTTCTGTATTCCGTTCTGATGCACAAAGCCTTATCTTCAATCCACCAGTTTTCATCATTTGGAATGTGATTCCATTCCCAGGCAGATTTCAATTTAGGATGGCTTTCTGAATAATCAAAATCATCATTCTGAGCCAGAGGTTCATATTTATATCCGGGATTAAAATCCTTTACTTCAAGAGATTTTGGGGCTTTTCCGTTTATTCCGAAAACCGGATATCCGTCTTCTCTAAAAGTAACGGGAACCAGACAAGGCATTCGTCCCTGTGCACCGTGATCCTGGAACAGCACTCCGTACCAGTCTCCGTCAGGAGTATCTAAAATGCCGCCCTGAGCAACACCGGCTCCGAATTCACCCATATCATGACAAAGAACATCGCCGCCTTTCCATTCGCCCTTCAAATCCTCTGTCATGAAAACTGCTTCAGTTCTCATTTTTCCTTTAGGCCAGTGAATAAGAGTCAAAAGATATTTTCCGTTTACTTTATAAAGGTGACTTCCCTCGTATCCCAACGGAATTTCATCACTGTCCCGAAGAACAACCTTATCCAGGCCTCCGGCTTTTGGACCATCCAGATTTTCAGAAAGCTCTGTAATATGGATTTCCCTGTTTCCATGAACCACATAAGCCCGGCCGTCGTCATCAAAGAAAAGTCCCGGGTCATAATAAAAGCCTGCTATTTTCTTCTGAGTCCATGGGCCTTCAGCATTGTCTGCTGTGTAAAGATATGAACAGTGAGTGTCGTTTGCGATATGAAGAATATAAAATTTCCCGTTGTAATACTTCAGCGATGGAGCCCACATTCCGGAACCATAAATATTCTTTCCTTTTTCCATGCGGGCCGGACCATAATCTTCCAGTTTATTATACACGTGTCCTGCTACTTCCCAGTCAGCCAGATTATAGGAACGCATAATAATTGCGCCAGGCATAAAATGCATGGTTGTTGATACCATGTAAAAAGTATCATTTACACGAATTACATCCGGATCCGGCATATCAGAATAAATCACCGGGTTAACAGCTGTTTTAACAGATTTTGACATACAAAAAGCCCCTTCAGACACGAAATTCAGCAGAATCGCTGTACAAGCAAAAAGTTTTAATCGCTTCATGAAAACATTATAACATAAGTTAGTTAAACGTTTAACAAAAATTTCTCTTTATTTTACCTTTTGAGACAGGCTTTTTCCACCGGTTTATGCCAGGACTTTTTTCTTTGCCTCTTCCAATGCTGAAATAACTTTGTCACACCAGGCATCAAATTCAGGATCTTCAACCTGACATTCTTTGTGACTCAGAACATAATCCAGAGTTTTACGAACTCCCTGTTCAAAACGAATGTTCATAGCAAGTCCGGGAACTGCACGCTTAAGCTTTGTATTATCAAAAACAACAGTATTTGCTTTGTCTCCAATCAGGCCGCCAGTAAAATCATAGTGACTTGCAGCTGCCAGGAATTCAGAACTTACATGAACGGCTTTAAGTTCAACTCCCAGAACATCGGCAATTGTCTGATAAATCTGATTCCAGGTTAAAGACTCATCATTTGTAATCTGATAATTTTCACCCACTGCGTGAGCATTACCCATAAGCCCGATAAAACCCTTTGCAAAATCTTCATTAAAGGTCATGTGCCACAGGCTTGTTCCGTCTCCATGGATAATGACTGGTTTTCCTTCCAGCATCCGTTTGATTACCTGCCAGCTGCCTTTGTCACCGTGAACTCCCAATGGAACATTGCGAACATCATAAGTATGACTTGGACGGATGATTGTTACAGGGAAACCTTCATTGCGGTATTTTTCCATGAGGAAATCTTCACAGGCAATTTTGTTGCGGGAATATTCCCAGTAAGGATTTGCCAGAGGTGTTCCTTCGGTAATTCTGAAATCCCCGATTGGTTTCTGGTAAGCCGAAGCCGAACTGATATACATAAACTGCTTTGTTTTTCCCTTGAACAGGCGGTAGTCCCGTTCCAGCTGAGGAACTACAAAGCCGATGAAATCACAGACAGTATCAAAAGTCAGATCACCCAAAGCAGCTTTTGCTTCTTCTTCATTATTAATATCTGCATGGATTTCTTTAATTCCGGCAGGAAGTTCAGAAGAACGGTTTCCCCGGTTCAAAAGATATAATTCCCATTCATCACTGTAATTCAGGGCCAGACTTTTTGTAATGGCCATACTGATAGTGCCGGTGCCACCAATAAACAATGCTCTTCGTTTTGACATAAAAATCCCCGCGTTAAAAAAAATTGTTCACATAAATTAAACATTTATTTAGCAAACATATGTAACACAAAACAAATAACACTCACGCAATAACCAATGGAGGCCTCCCGCGGGTCCCCGTCGCTCGCTTCGCTCGACTCCTTGCCCACGGTTCTCCATTGTTTTTGCTCGCGTGTTATTTGATTTTTCTTCGCATAAGTTTTTCACATAAATCAATAACTGATTAATTTATATGTACCTTAATTCTAACACGGGGTTTTTAGAAAACTATAAATATATGAGTGGGGTTTATAACAAAAAAGGGTGGCGGTTACATTATTCCTACTACAATGCCGGCTACTACTATAAGGGCGCAGATGACTTTGTGAAGGATGTCTTTTTCTTTGAAAACAAACTTGCCGGCAAGGATTGCTACGATGACGCTGCTTTGTTTGATGAGAGTCATTATGGTTACCTGGCTGTCTGCCATTCCGTTGGCAATGAAAAGAACTTTGTCCATAGAAATCAAACCGATGGCCAGCAGATAAATCCACACGTTCTTCCAGACTGATCGGTCAATTTTTGCACGGGTAATCAGTGCGTAGAGGGCATAAAAAATCACCATGAAAAGTGTATACCAGAACTGAAGCTGGCTTGAATTCATTTCCTTCATGAGGATTTTATCCAAAAGCCCCGATACCGCATTCAATATGCAGGATAAAAAAGCCAGAAGAACAAAAAATGTAGTGTTTTGTACAGACAAATTGCAGTTTTCGGGCAGTCCGGTTCCGTCCTGGACGGAACCGTCGCTACGTCCGCCCTTCCGCAGGGGACCTTCGGTCTCCCCTGCTCCATCCCTTCGGGACGCCACGGCGGGTCCGCCGGTGGCGGGGCTCCCATCGCTACTGCTCTTTTTCTTGAACGGGTTAAACTTTAAAAACAAAAGGCCGGCGCTTACCAGTAAAAGCCCGATTCCCTTATTCATCGTCATAGTTTCACCTAGAACAAAAACTCCCAGCAGAGATGCAAAAATAACCCGGGATAAATCCAGAACCCCAATCAGACTCACAGGGAGTTTTTTAATGGCTTTGAAGCCTGCAATCCAGGCTACGAAAATTACAAAAGCTTTTACTGCAACCCAGAAATACTGGCGCGCAGTTAATCCCATGGCATTTGGAAGCTGAGGTGTGGCAATAATCAGAGAAATAAAAGTATAAATCAGAAGAACTTCTGTTACTGTATTTTTTTCCAGTGCCTTCTTTTTGAAAATTTCTCTGGCACCTTTTATCAGTCCGTAACAAAGAGTAAGCAGCATCCACATGCTTACATTATAGCGAAAAGCCGGATGTTTCGCAGAAGAGTGATTTTACCATATGAGCTGCAGACCGTTTTCTTCATACTGCTGGAATTTGGAATCCGCACTTAACAGAACCAAATTATTTCTTATAGCCTGCTGAATCAACATGCGGTCAAAAGGATCATGATGATCTTCTTTTATTGGAACAGTCCCAACACTTACATAATCATAAGGTTCAGGATTCAGAAGTTCAAAATCGAACTGTTCCGCAATATGGGGAAGATGAAGAATATTGATTTTTCCTAAATCCAGTTTTTTGGACTGATATTTTATAGCCATTTCCCAAAAACTGATAGGACTTATGAAAACGCGATTATCTTCATTTGTAAGAATTTTCATAACTGATTTTGAAATCTTTTCTGGATTCATCATAAACCAGATAAATATATGAGTATCAATTAAATATTTCATCACATCCTCCTAGAGCAAGTCATCCATATTGTCAAAGAGGTTTTCAGGTGTAAATTCAAAATCTTCATCTTCCCAATAAGGACCATAATCTTTATATAATCCGGGAATGCGTTTTTTCTTTTTTGGTTTTTCGTCGATTTTTGTAAACAAGGCTACAGGCTTTTTTGAACGCCCGTATAAAATTTGAATTTCTTCCCCCTGAAGGACTTTATCCAGAACTGAGGAAAACTGTGCTTTGAAATCACCTACTGTCATCTGTGTCATAAGCAGATGCTAACTTTAAACTTGTCAAGTTGTCAAGTTTAAAGAATCTACTTAATTATGAATTTCATGTTTTCAAAATCGTACTGAATGATGTGATCGAAAAAGAATTCATTTCCCAGGTTATTCAGACAGTACGCATGATACTGAGCTCCGTAATTGAAACCTGAATCTGTTGTAAATGAATACTGAGCCTTCACATTGTCATAATGAATGCCGCCAATTTCTATATCATCAAAAGTCCACACTGCAGGAGAAATCTGTTTCACTTTTCTTTTTCCATGAATACCAAAAGACTTGTCATTTATATCATGTTCAGGCGAACCGTCACCGATTCCGTTTCTTGGACAGAAAGTATAGTTTCCAGTATCAACAATACCAAGTTCTTGCTTTCCTTTGTATGAAAAATAAACATAGAAGTTATTACAATTGTTTTTCTTCATCTCAAGAACAGCTCCGTCAATTTGAGACTGATCGAAATACATATAGTTTTCTTTAAAATCAAAAACTACATTCTTGTGCTTCATAAGAAAGTCCGCTCCCAGAACTCCATCCAGGCGCTGACCGTTTATTTCTACTTCGTCTGAGGCATAATACTTAAAACGAATACCACCAATGTCTCTCCAGGTATTAATGTTTCCGTTTTTTAAATCCTTCCTGATTAGCTTTATTACTTTTGCGCGTGAAAGATTTTTTAATCTTTTTTTATTGTCGATGTGATTCTCTCTGTACCATTGGTAGGTACCATTCACATCAAAGAAATTTCCTTCGGTCCCGAAAACTTTTTCTATTCCGCTTTTGTAGATATAACTATAGGAAAGGCCTGTATCCACAACAAGGAAAAGATCTTTCCCATCATCGCCACCTTTGGCCTTTACTACAGGACTTCCGTACCAGTTGTAATTAAGGGTAAAAGGAACTCTTTCTTCCGTCTCCAGACGGGAAAGTTCTTCCAATGCCAGATCCGGATTAAAAGTTCGTCCGGTCAAAGCACTTCGTTTTTCAAGAGCAGCCAGTGATTCATATGGCTCAAAAGGAACACCAGGGTCTTTGAAAGTGCACAAATCTTTTGAACAGGATAAAAATGAAAATAATGATAATAATACTGATAAACTTTTTCTCATAAAATTATCTTATCAAACTTCACCCACTTCTTATATACTGAAAATCATGTATACACTTCCAGATTTACCGGTCAGTCCATACCTTCCCCAGATTGCAGAAACCCTGAAGAATTCTCCTTCACGCTTTCTGATTTTAACTGCGGAAACTGGTGCCGGAAAATCTACAGTAATCCCTGCCGGTCTTCATGAGTACTTTCCTGGGAAAATCCTCATGACGGAACCCCGCCGTATTGCGGCTCTTTCCATTGCAGAACGGGTTTCGGAAATACTTGAAGAGCCCTGCGGTAAAACCTGCGGATACAAAATCCATCTGGAAAACAAAACTTCAAAAGAAACAAAAATCGAAGTCGTAACGGAAGCGGTTCTTTCGCGAACACTTCAGAACGATCCAAGCCTGGACGGTTACTCAGTAATTTTAATCGACGAATTCCACGAACGCTCGGTGACCACAGACCTGAACCTGGCCTTCCTGCGTGAAGCTATGGAACTGCGGGATGATCTTTTTGTAATCATTATGTCGGCCACAATTGAAACTGAAAAACTTGCCGGATACCTTAATGGTGAAAACTTACAAAAGGGACAGGGACAAACCGGATACCTGGGCGGCGAAAACTTACAAAGGGGACAGGGACAAACCGAATACCTGGGCCACGAAAACTTACAAAGGGGACAGAGTCAGGTGCCCGTTATGGAAATCCCCGGACGCACCTTTCCTGTAGAAGTTGAATACAAACCGGAATGCAGCCTTGTAAAGGCAGTTCTTGAAGAATTAGGGGGACAGACCCCTGCTTACCCTGTTCAAAAAAGCAAAGTAATCCTTGCCTTTCTTCCGGGAATCAAAGAAATACGCCGTGCCGAAAGTGACCTTCGTGAAGCACTAGCCGGTTCCAGAAATTCAGAAACAGAAATCCATGTACTTCACTCGAGTGTTTCCCTTGCCGATCAGAAAAAGATTTTCGCGCCCCTTCCTGCCGGAACAAACCGGGTAATCATTTCTTCTGCCATTGCAGAAACATCCCTGACAGTTCCAGGTGTTACCACCGTAATTGATTCAGGAATTTCCCGTATAAATAAGATGAACCTTGCCCTGGGTATGGAAACTCTTGTTACAGAAGCCGAAAGTGAATTCAGCTCAGAACAACGCAAAGGACGAGCAGGCCGTCTGCAGGAAGGCCGATGTGTCAGATTGTGGAGTAAAAACGAACCGCGGCAGAAAACAATGCCTCCTGAAATTCTTAGAACAGATATTTCATCCATCGTTCTCGAATGTGCCGCTTGGGGAAAAAATCTTTCAGAAGCAGAAAACTTTTTCCTTGACTCACCTTCACCGGCAGCAGTAAAAACATCCACTGAATTTTTACAGAACATGAACTTTCTGGACAGCGAAAACAAAATTACAAACCGGGGACGGCTCGCACTGGAAGCAGGTGTTTCACCACGTCTTGCAAACCTGGTTATTTTTGCAGCAGAAAATCCTTCACTAAAAAATGATGCCGTAAACCTGATTTTAAAATATTCAAACTACGCAGACTCAAACCGTGAAATGCAGAAGCGTTTCTGTGATGATATACAGGATAAAATCACCCGGGCCGGAAACAGCCTGTCTGTCCGTAATACCCTGACATCAGGAAACACTGCTTCAAAGACCGAACTTTTATTTGCAGGCTTCTCTGACCGCCTTGCAAAAAAACAACCTCAATCCCAGGCTGCAGGTTCCCTTCCGCAACAGCACATTTCCTATCAGTTTCCAAACGGCCATACCGCATTCCTTTCAAAAGACCTGACTTATTCCCAGGCACCGGAATGGCTCATTGCTCCCGAAGTTCTGGCTACCGCATCAGGCGGAACAATTTTTGATTATGAGCCTCTTACTGAAAATGAAGCTCTTTCTTTGATTCAAAATCTTCTTACTGAAGAAACAGAATGTTCCTTCAATGAAAACCAGACAAAAATAAATAAAATCCAGTACACAAAATACGGCAGAATCATTCTTTCTGAAAAACGTCTTAATGTATCAAAAGAGGATTCAACCCGGGCCTGGTGCACACAAATCAGGAAAAAAGGTTTGAATTCCCTGAATTTGTCAGACAAAATGCAGAATTTCTTGATCAGAGCCCAGTTTTACCAAGACCACAAAGAAGAAAATTCATCTGAAACAAAAAGTGTAATTTCCCGCCTGGAAACCAATCCTGAAGAATGGCTTTCCCCTTTTCTTACAGACAGCAGGCTTACAGATGAAACCCTGTATAACGCTGCCTACTGGTTTCTGGACGGTTCGTCTATCGATGCAAATGTTCCAACCCAGATAATTCTTTCAAACGGACGGAAAGCAAGAGTAACTTATGAATTAAATTCCAGTCAGGAAGATAAAACAAAACTGATTGTCAGACCTGTCATAGAAATAATAATCCAGAGAATTTTCGGCTGCTTTGAAAATCCGCAGATTATGAAACAACCTGTACTTCTTAAACTTCTGTCACCGGCAAGCAGGCCTCTGCAAATTACCGATGACCTTGCAGGCTTCTGGTCAGGAACCTGGATTGAAATCTGCAAGGAAATGAAAGGCCGTTATCCGAAACACAACTGGGATTACCGCATTGCAGAGAAGGAATAAAAAAAGAGCGTCACTTCCGTGACGCTCTTTTCATTTCAGTTCAAATCAACTTACAGCTGTTTTTTATTCAGACCAGCCAGTTTTTCAGAAAGGCTCTGGTCTTCGGTCAGCTGAATCAAGGTGTTCAGAATATTTTCGTTTGTTGTCCACCAGTCCGGCCAGAAACCTTCGCCTTCGCCTTTGAAATTTTCATTCTGCAAAACACAAGGAGAAGCTCCGAACAGGCTTCCGAAAAATAATTTCAATCCCGACTTTGGAAGTGTATAACTCCAGTTGGAAACATAATCAACTGCTCCACAAGTACGGTTACCAACCAGAATTACATTGGAATCTTTTGCCAGATAAGAAAGCCCGATTGTATATTCCGAAGTAGAAGCCGTTCCCCCGTTCATCAGAATAATTACGGTTCTGTCAGTTTCTGAATCTTTTGAATAAGTTTCCACAATATCATTATTTTCCAGAACGATATCAGAATCACGTGAATATTCAGATTCTTCTTTTACCTTATTTACAGCATCAAACTGTTTTTTATAGTATTCCCTTTTCTGTTCATCAGCTTCCGATTTTATCTGCACCTGATGCTTGTTACTTTCGTTCAAAAGGAAATTATAAAAATTCATATGCTCTTCAGTTCCAACAGGAAAATACATTGAAGCCACAAGCTGCGGAGCAAAATAAAGAACACCGCCCCCGTTCCCGCGTAAATCCAGAATCACCGTTTTTTCAGGATCTGCATTTGAAATCTTCTTTGTAATTTCACAGAACTGATAATAATCGTTTCCGGTTTCTGCAATATTAAAGGAAGTCAGCGAAACATAAATACATTCATCCGATTCAATAAAGCCTGTAAGTTTTCCTGTGTAAGTGAATTCTTCAGGTTTAATTACAGAAACAGGATACTGTTCGCCATCCAGGGAAACTGTCAGACGGGTTGTATTCGGTGCTGCATACACGGCATAACGATACAGAATTCTGTCTTCATAAAAGGTTTCATACAGATTTTTTTCAGGCCCTGTGAATTTTGCACCCATTGGAATTCTTTCGTCATCCGAATACAGTGAATAATATTCATCACCTTTTTCTTCAAAATACAGATTTGTAAAGCGAAGATATTTTGCAATACTTTTAGAACTGTTTCCAAATCCCTGAACCGTAAAATGCATGTCATTCAGTTTCATATCACGATTCAGAACTTCAAAAATTTTATTCTGATAAAATTCTGAATCAATCATCCCCAGGCTTGTCAGATTTTTCAAAGCAGCTTCCCTGATTTCTGCAATTGAAGCATCTGCATCAAAACCATTTTCCTGTGCCTGAGGATAACCGGCATAAGCTGTTGTCACCAGATACTTCAAAGTAGCCAGATCTTCATCCAAATCAACAGTTGAAAAACTGGCCCGAATAGGTGCATCAAAATCCAGCCTGATTTTCTTTTCTTTTTCTCCCTGAGAAGAAGCGCATGAAATCATGGCTAATGCAGAAAAAACGACAACACAAAATACAGATAATTTTTTCACTTTTTTAAATCTCCAGGTCCTTTCCAGGATTTATCGGCCGGCAAGAATCTTCAGCATTTCCAGATCAACTTTTGCCAGGTATTCAAAGAAATCCTTTTCATAATTTCGGGATTCCACAGGTTTTTCATAATATTCATCGAAGGCATCTACAAAATCAGAAATCATTTCTTCAGAATATGCATTTTCGAATTTTTCGATTGTAACATCAAAATCTTCTTCCTCTCCGATTTCACGCAGATAGAACAGGTTTGTGAAATATGAAATGTCTCCCATCAAAGCATCTTTAGACTGGGCGTCATTTAATGGTTCCAGCCCGTTCTTTTCACGCATTTTATTCAACTCAAGTTTAAAAGACAGCAGATAGTCTTCAGGAAGTGTAGAAACATAAGTATGAATAACCGGCAAAGAAATATTTGTCATCATTGAAAATGCTGCTTCTTTTGACCAGTATGGAGAAAGGAAAATCTTATCGTCATAACCTTTTTCTTCAAAATCCAGGTGATACCAGAAAATCTTTCCGGCCAGAAGTTCCGAAACATGAAGAGTTTCCTTGAATGGTTTTCCTGCCAGGAAAACTTCAGAAATGTATTTTTCCACTGTTCCGTCTCTTAAAGCATCCACAACTCCATTCTGCATAGTTATATAGGAAGCCCGCTGCAAAAGATAAAATTTTTCGAATTTAGTGTCATATGCAAACTGGTTCACAGCGGACAGAAGTGTCTGAATATCATTTTTACTCCATCCATTTAATTCCTCAAAGGATTTTGTCAGTCCTGTCATATCCTCATTTACTATTCCTGTAAACATCAGAAAATTCATCATCGAATATTTCTGTGACAGTTTTTCTACAATCTTTACAGAAGGATGTTTCTTGTACTTCAAAAACCAGGTATCAACGGCAACGTTAAAATCTGAATTTCCATATGCCGGATAAACTGCATCCGGATTTCCTGCAAGACGAAGCAGAAGCATAACCACTTCTGATGCCGGATCAGTGACAACCTTAATATTTCCAACCTGTGATTCAACTTTATCCACAATGATTGGTTCCATTCTGGATGACGACGGTGTCGAAGCACAGGACATTGCCAGAAACAATACCCCTGCACTAAGGACTGTTAAAAGTCCATTCATAATTTTTTTCATTTTAAATCTCCCGATACTTTTTTATTTGTATACATTCTAATATTCGTTTGTTTATTTTTCCATAGAGGAAATATTTGTTATACTAAG
This sequence comes from Treponema sp. UBA1747, assembly GCA_002315375.1. GTDB lineage: Bacteria > Spirochaetota > Spirochaetia > Treponematales > Treponemataceae > Treponema_D. The sequence continues at coordinate 22,262 of DCHR01000057.1, forward strand.
GTATATGAAAAGACTAATTACATTTTTACTAACAACAACCTTCATGGTTTGGTCACTTTTTGCTGCGGAACTTGTTCCCGAAGAAAAACTGTCTTACAGCTTTGAACCGGACCAGGTAAAACATCTGGATGTTAATTTCTCTGCAGGAAAGGTTCAGATTCTTGAAGCAGTAACAAACACTATCAATATTTCAATCACAAAAGATTATGATGCTCCTTCTCCAACCTGCAAAATTGACAAAGGAACTCTCAGTGTAAAAACCAGCAAGCTTTCCAGCATAAAAAAGAAAATCGACATTGTCGTTGAAATTCCTTACGGAAAAAACCTGGGTGAAATAAAAATCACAACAGTTTCCGCCAATGCTTATCTGAAAAATCTGAATGCCAGACAAATCCTGGTTACAACCTTAAGCGGCATTGTCAGCGTGAAAAACTGTGAAATAAACGGACTTGTAAAAGTCGGAAGCGCCAGCGGAAAAACTTCCCTGGAAGAATCAAAAATTTCCACTCTGACCCTTTCAGCCATCGGCGGTGAAATCAATCTGGATAATATTGAATCAACTCTGATTCAGGCCGAAACAATGAGCGGACCAATCCTTCTTAAAAACTCAAAAACAGAAGGCTTCGAATTCCAGAGTCCAAACGGAATTATCGAAGTTCAGCTGAATGAAATGATTAAAAATCCATCATGGGCAAAAACCGGAAACGGAACCATCAATCTTGTTTTCCCAGAAAAGGCCGGTTACAAAGCAATTGTTAATTCAACAAACGGACAGTTTATCGACAACAATACTTTTGTAACTGCAGCCCAGTGTGAAAATCTGGAATCCGTTTACAACAACGGGACAACAGAAATTCTCATTTCAGTGAAAACAGGAAAAGCCACAATCAGTTCAAAATAAACTTCAGGAAATCCCCAAAAAAAAAGCACGGTTCCTTCAGGTTCCGTGCTTTAATTTTTAATGATCGGTCTACTTCTTAGCAATAATTACCATCGTACGGGCATTCTGGTCATAAGGCGATTTATCAAAATCCCCGTATGCATTTGCTTCAGAAAATCCCGCTTTTTTCATAATTTCACAAAGTTCTGCTGCGGAATAAAGCCGCTGAACAAATTCATGTTCAATCTTTGTTCCGTCAGGTTTTATCAGATCCCATTTTGAACGAAGACCTTCCCAGGCGCCCACAACACCAAAATGTGTCTGGCAAATCATTCCGGCCCGTTCAAATTCTTCACCTTCCGTCCAGTACAAAATAGCAGTTTCCCGGCTTGTACATTCAAGAATAAAAGTTCCGCCTTTGCGTAATGTATTACAAATGCAGGTCAAAATCGCAAAATCTTCTTCCTTTGTATCACAATACCCAAATGAAGTGTAAAGATTTACTGCGCAGTCATATTTCCTGTCACTTTCAAAAGTCCGCAGATCCGCATTCAGAAGCTCCAGTTCCACACCTTCGTCTCTGGCACTTTCGGCTGCAGCATCCAGCTCGCTCTGAATAATATCAACTCCGGTAACCTTCATGCCCAGAGAAGCCAGTTCTATGCTTATTCTTCCAGGTCCGCAGCCGGCATCCAGAACACTGTCTCCAGGTTTCAAGCCTGCGATTTTCTGAACAAATTCTGCTACTGCAGGAGCTTCGGCCCATCTGCTTTCATCAAACATGATGGGCCCGTAATTGTTCCAGAAATCCTCTTTTTCAAACCACTGCTGATCAGCCATTAAAGCTTTCCTTCAATTTCAGCAATCAGGTCATCCTTTGGACGGAACCCTGTAAAATAACCTGCACGTTCCCCTTTTTTCAGAATGAAAACTGTAGGAACAGCCATAATACCGAATTTGGTTGCAAGACCTTCATTCTGGTCTACATCAACACTAAAAAACTTCCATCCGCGACTTTCACATTCTTCTGCCACTTCATGCAGAACAGGTGCCAGCATTTTGCACGGACCACACCAGGTTGCATTAAAATCTACAACTGCAATTTCAGCTGCATTTATTTCATCAAGACTGTTATTCAAAACTTCCTGTACCATAATTCACCTCCGGATTGGTTTCTGTTTTAAATATAACAAAGTCTTTCATAAAAGCAAATGTCACTCAAAGGACAATAATTGTCCTTGAAATGACATTCTTTTTTTTAATTTTTTTTGTATACTTTTATTTGCTCAAGCATTTTATTACTAGAGAGGTTTAAAATGAAAAAGATAACTAAATTACTTTTATCTGGACTCGTTCTTCTGGCAGCCGCTTTTCCTGTGTTTGCAGAAGAAAATTCAGACTGGGACTGCAACAGCACAGCCCTTGGAACTTCAGCAAGTTTTATTCCTGAACATACAATCTATGGATTGAATTACCAGCACTGGTGGGACAATTTTGGACTTGATGTTACTGTTGGAGGTTATTTCAACAATGCATATTCATATTCCGATTCTTATCTTTGTGTTGGTGTAAAACCACAGTTTCAGGTTTACAAAACAGATCCTTCAAAAAAACATATGGCAAAGGTTTACATCTGGGGACTTGCCGGTTGTACAGGACAAATAAATAATCCTTACAACTACGGTGACTCCGCTTCTAAAAAATCGGAATATGTTTTTGATGGAATCGCCGGTGTAGGTTTCGGAACCGAAGTTATCTGCTGGAACCATCTTTCACTGCCAATCGAAGTAGGACTTGCCGGAGGTATTCCAAATTCCCCTGCATTCGGTTTCTGCAGTTCCTTTGGTCTCAGATTCAGATTCTAGTCTGTTGGGGCTTGCGGTTTCACCGCCGGCCCTTCCGGGTTCCCCTACGGTCAGTCCTCACTGACGTTCGGACCCGCTCCGCGGCCCTCCACGGCCTAAGCCCAGCCCAAGCAAAGCTTGGGCTGTTTTTTTTAACTCAGTTTTTTTTCTTATAGCGACGCTTTCGCATCCGTTGTATAATTTTCTTATGAGTAAAGAAATCCTTAAATTACAGAATGGTAGCGACATCCGTGGTGTCGCAATTGAAGGTGTTGAAGGCGAAGATGTAACTCTTACAGCCAACTCTGCCGCAAAAATCGGTAAAGCATTCGTTGAATGGTTCTGCAAAAGAACCGGTAAAAAGCCTGAAGAAATTAAAATCGGGCTGGGTCGTGACTCACGTATTACAGGTCCTTCCCTTTTGAACGCCATGAGCTGCGGTATTCTTGCCGCCGGTGCACAGGTTGTTCGCTGCGAACTTGCTACAACTCCAGCTATGTTCATGAGCATTGTTTTTGACCAGACAAAATTCGATGCTTCAGCCATGATTACAGCAAGCCACCTTCCTTTCAACAGAAACGGAATAAAACTTTTCAATGCAGACGGTGGTCTGGAACACGAAGACATTACAGAAATCCTGGAAATTGCTACCGAAATCAGCGATGACGATGCAGACAATATTCTGGATGCTCAGCTTGAAAAATCAAACAATGCTCCGCGCTTCGATCTTCTGACTGTATATGCAGAACACCTTAAGAACGCAATTCTTAAGGGTTGCAACGCCGGAGAAACACCTCTCAAAGGACTCCACATTGTAGTAGACTCAGGAAACGGTGCTTCAGGTTTCTTCGTAGACAAAATCCTTGAACCACTTGGCGCAAATACAGAAGGAAGCCAGTTCCTGGAACCTGACGGAATGTTCCCTAACCACATTCCTAACCCTGAAAACAAAGAAGCCATGAAAGCCATTCAGGAAGCTGTTCTTGAAAACAAGGCTGACCTTGGCCTCATTTTCGATACAGACGTTGACCGCATGAGTGCCGTTTTCGCTGACGGTTCAGAAATTAACCGCGACTCAATTATCGCCCTTATTTCTGCCATCCTGGCACCTGAATATCCTGGAAGCACAATCATTACAGACTCAGTTACATCTGACCGTCTTACATACTTCCTGCAGGATGTTCTGGGACTGAAACACCTGTGCTACATGCGCGGCTACAAGAACGTAATCAACAAGCAGAAAGAACTGAATGCTAAAGGTGAAGTTTCACCGCTGGCAATGGAAACTTCAGGACACGGTGCCCTTAAAGACAACTACTTCCTGGACGACGGTGCTTTCCTGGCAGTAAAACTGATTATTGCCCTGTCTAATGCCAGCCGCGAAGGAAAACGCCTTGAAAGCCTTATTGAAAAACTTCCTCCTCTGGTTGAAGAAGGCGAATACCGCTTCAAGATCCAGACAGAAGATTTCAAAGCTTACGGAAAAGACGTTCTGGCCCAGTTCAAGGCCCGTGCCGAAGCCAAAGGCTACGAAATGCCACAGAGTTTCGAAGGCGTTCGCCTCAGCTTTAAAGGCGAAGACGTTCAGGGCTGGATTCTCCTGCGCCTTTCTCTCCACGATCCTGTAATGCCAATGAACATCGAAGGCGGCCGTAAAGGCGACCTGGCAAAGCTCATTGCCATTGCAAAGGAACTTACAGACGGTTTCGACAAACTTGACCGTTCAAGCTTGAAATAAGTTCTTCGCAGGCTCCAAAAAAGGCGCTTCCTCCCGGAAGCGCCTTTTTTTTTGCGGTTTAAATACAAAAGGGACAGGGATAAGTGTATTAACAACCTCCCACAAGCCCCTCTTCTTACAAAGGGGACAGGGATAAATACTTCAAAACACCTTTCACTTACAAAAGGGACAGAGATAACTGTTTTTAAAGAGGGGACAGACCCCTTTTGTTCCAAATTCCTCACTTTTTAATAACAAAAATTCCACTACAAATTTCCAAAATCTCAAGGTATTATAGAATTACATTAAAATGCGTTAGCAGCGGGAGGGCCGCTATGCGGGTCCGAACAAAGTGAGGACCGACCGTAGGGGAGCCCGGACACTGCGACGGCGAGCATAGCGAGCCGGAACGCCCAAAATAACATTTATCAGAGGTACACATGTTCGTACAGGAAGAAAATGCCCTTATTCTCAAAAAGGGAAATGAAACACTGAAAATTGAACCATGGGGAAAAGATGCCCTTCGCGTTCGCTCAACACTGGAACCTGAATTCACAGGTAAAGTTTGGGGTCTCACAGAAGAACCAAAAGCCTGCAAAGCAAAAATCAAGATTACAAAGGATGGTGCCGAAATCACAAACGGAAAGATGACTGCCCGTTTCAACAACAACGGTGTTCTTTCGTTTTACAAAGGAAAAGAATGCATCCTTCACGAATATTTCCGCTCATACGATCCGAGCGCTTCAAAAGAAACCTGTTGTACAAAAGTTATTGCCCGCGAATGGAAAGGACTCCGCGGCGGTTACGATTACAAGCTGACAGTTCGCTTTGATCCTAACGACGGCGAAAAACTTTACGGTATGGGACAGTACGCCATGCCTTACCTGGACCTGAAAGGATGTCAGCTGGAACTGGCACAGCGCAACGGACAGATTACAGTTCCATTCGCAGTTTCTTCCCTGGGCTACGGCTTCATGTGGAACA
>DCHR01000038.1 GCA_002315375.1 Treponema sp. UBA1747
CTGCAATGTGTGCTTATGTAGCAAACCTTCAGAAAGTTGCTGAAGTTGGCCCTGATATTGCTGCAGACGTAGTAAACGAACTGGAAAACCAGAGAAGCCACCTGAAACTTGTTGCTTCAGAAAACTATTGTTCACTTTCAGTTCAGGCTGCTATGGGAAACCTTCTTACAGACAAATATGCAGAAGGATATCCTGAACACCGCTATTATGGTGGCTGTGTAAACGTTGATGCTGTTGAAAACACAGCTGCACGTGAAGCAGAAAAACTCTTTGGTGCAGATTATGCATATGTTCAGCCTCACTCAGGTGCTGACACAAACCTGGTTGCTTACTGGGCAATCCTTTCTGCAAAAGTTGAAACACCAACTCTCGAAGAACTTGGTGTAAAATCACTGAACGACCTTACAGCAGAACAGTTCGATGACCTCCGCAAAAAGTTCGGAAACCAGAAACTTATGGGACTGGACTACTCTTGTGGCGGACACCTTACTCACGGATACAAAATGAACGTTTCAGCACGTATGTTTGAATCACATCCATACGGAGTAAGCAAAGAAACAGGTCTTCTTGATTATGACCAGATTGAAAAACAGGCTATGGAAGTAAAACCACTTATCCTCCTTACAGGATATTCGGCTTACCCACGTGCCATCAACTTCCGCCGCTTCCGCGAAATTGCAGACAAATGTGGAGCAGTCCTCATGGTAGACATGGCTCACTTTGCAGGTCTTGTAGCCGGTAAAGTTTTCCAGGATGATTACGATCCTGTAAAATGGGCAGATGTTGTAACAACAACAACACACAAAACACTCCGCGGTCCACGTGGTGCTATGATTCTCTGTAAGAAAGAACTTGCAGACTATGTAAACAAAGGATGTCCTATGGTTCTTGGCGGACCACTTCCACATGTTATGGCAGCAAAAGCAATTGCTTTCAAAGAAGCAAATACACCTGCTTACCAGGAATATGCAAAGAACGTTGTAAAAAATGCAGCTGTCCTTGCAGAATCTCTGAAAAATATCGGTCTTCCAATCCAGACTGGCGGAACAGACAACCACCTTATGCTGGTTGATGTAACAGGTTACGGACTTACAGGAAAACAGGCAGAAGCTGCCCTTTTCGCCTGTGGTGTTACAGCAAACGCAAACGCACTTCCTTATGACAAAAACGGTGCATGGTGGACTTCCGGTCTTCGTCTTGGAACTCCTGCCCTTACAACTCTTGGCATGAACACTGAAGATATGAAAGAAGTTGCTTCTATCATCGACTTCGTTCTCAAGAACACAAAACCTGGCCTTACAAAAGAAGGAAAACCAGCTAAGGGAAAAATCGACATTTCTGACGATACAGTAAAAGCTGCTAAAGAAAGAGTAAATGCTCTCCTTTCTGCTCACGTTCTTTATCCGGAACTTGACCTGGACTTCCTGAAAAAAGAATTCGTAAAATAAACTGGAGTTTTTTTATAGAGGCGGACACTTTCATCCCGAAGTGTCCGCTTTTTTTTTACCCTTTTTTAACACATCTCTTTTTATATCCAAAATCTCCACTTCATGTTATAATCGGATTCATGGCAAAGAAACCCCGTTTTTTATTTTTTATTTTTAGTCTGTTGTTTTTATTTATTTCATCTCCTGCTTTTACACAAACCTTCCCTACTGATTATGTAAGCCGTATCTGGACCGCAGCCGACGGCCTCCCGGGCAATACAGTAACAGATATTATCCAGAACAGCGGAAGTTATATTTACATTGGTACTTATGACGGGCTTGTTCGTTTCGACGGCTTTGAATTTACAATTCTCAATAAAAATACTGTAGATAATTTTGACTGTGTATCTGCCCGAGTTGTATTCGAAGATACAAAAGGCGTTTTGTGGATTGGATCAAATGACGAAGGTGTGGCCCGAATTGACGGCGATAATATTACCATGTTCACTACAGAGAACGGACTTCCTAACAATTCTATCCGTGACATAATTGAAGACAAACAGGGAAATATCTGGATAGGAACGGCTTCCGGGGTAACCTATTTCACAGCAGACGGTTCATTCCATACACCTGACGGACTTTCTGATATTGAAAATGAACATATTCTTGTTGTAAACATGTACTGCGATACTGCCGGACGAGTCTGGCTTGCCACTTCAAAAAAAGGCGGTATTTATTATTTTGCATCAGGTAAATTTTCACATTATGCAGCTCTTGATAATTTTTCAAATCACACAATTTCTTCCATTGGACAGAATTCCACAGGAGACCTTGTATTCGGTATATCAAATCTTGGTGCAGTACTTATCAAAGACGGACAGCCACAAACCTTTCCGGAAGACGAGTTTTTCAGCATTTCAACTCCGAATGAAATATACAAAGATAAATCCGGAAACCTGTGGTTTGCCACAGACAAAGGTGTTTTCCTGTTCAAAGGAAATTCTTTTTCTCATTATTCAACAGATAACGGACTTACAGACAATACTGTAAATCACATTCTTGAAGACCGTGAAGGAAACATCTGGTTTGCAACTGACCGCGGCGGCGTTGAAAAATTAAGCATCGGTAAATTCCGGACACATAACCTGACCTTCAGTGTAAATGCCATTTGCGAAGATAAATCAGGCTTTATCTGGATTGGAACTGACAACGGTCTTCTCTGCATGAAGGATGGAACAGACATTTCTGAAAAAGAAGAAATCTGTTCTATGACACAAGGGGTCAGAATCCGTCATGTATGTACAGCTTCAAACGGAGACCTCCTTGTAAGCTGCTATTCAAAATATGGCCAGATTCGGAAAACAAAAACCGGAATCAAATACTGGACCAGCGAGGACGGACTTTCCGGAGACAAAGTCCGCGTATGTTTGGAAGACACGGATAAAAACCTGTGGGTAGGAACCACAACAGGACTTTCCATTATTAAGCCTGATGGAACCATTGAAAATTTCAGTCACAGTCATGAACTGACAAACAACTACATCATGTGTCTCTTCCAGGATAATAATGAAAATATCTGGGTAGGAACCGATGGCGGCGGAATTTTCGTTGTCAGTAAAGACCAGATTATCCAGACCTTTGGAACTTCCAGCGGTCTTTCAGGAAATGTTATTTTCAAAGTTTTTCAGGATGAAAATAATAACATGTGGATTTGTACAGGTTCCGGAATCAGCCGGTATAACGGCTCCAGTTTTGATAATTTCAATGCTTCCACAGGATTGGGAACAGATTCAGCATTCCAGATTTTAATTGATTATACCGGAACTGCATGGATGACCAGTAACCGCGGAATATCATCCCTTCCATTCACTGATTTTGACCGCCTTGCAAAAAAAGAAATCAAAATGCTTGATCCACGATTTTACACAAAAAATGACGGATTGAAGACAGGCGGGATAACATCAACTTCCCTTTCCATGCGGGATTCCCTGGGCCGTCTTTATTTTACCCTGATAGACGGATTTGCTGTTTATGACCCGATTAAAACTTCTTCAAACCAGACAGTACCAGGCATTCATATTGAATCCATTGTAGTAGACAACAAAAAACAGAACATTGCAGACGATGAGACTGCCTTCATTTTTACACCGGGCGTAAAGCGCATTGATATTAATTACACAGGTTTAAGCTTTGTTTCTTCAGAGCTAATCCGTTTCAAACATAAACTCGAAGGATTCGACAAAGATTACTCTGATCTTTCAAACCAGAGAACTGTTTCTTATACAAACCTTAAACCTGGAACCTATACTTTCAAAGTAACTGCAGCAAACAGCGACGGTCTCTGGAATGAAACACCTGCTTCACTTACTTTCAGAATCAAACCGTTCTTTTATCAGGTATTCTGGTTCTGGCTCCTGGTATTCTTTATCGTTGCGGTTATTATCATCATAATAGTAAAAGCCCGCGAAAAAAGACTTATGGTAAAACAACTTCAGCTGGAAACAATGATTCAGATGAAAACCGTTGACCTCGAAATAGAGAAAGACAACTCTGACCGTCTTCTTAAAAACATTCTGCCTGATTCAATTGCGGCGCGTCTTAAAGAAAACCAGTTCGGTGACCAGACAATAGCTGACAAGTTTGATGATGTAACCGTTCTTTTTGCTGACATTGTCGGTTTCACAAAAACCACTTCCAACCATACTGCCGATGAAATCGTTGCGGCCTTAAATGATCTCTTTACCCGTTTTGACCTTCGTGCAAAAAAAATGGGAGTTGAAAAAATCAAAACCATCGGTGACGCTTATATGGCCGTGTGCGGACTTCCAAATCCTGTAAAAGACCATGCAGCCACAATGATTAAGTTTGCAAAAGGAATGTACAAAGACCTGGCTGAATACAACAAAACCGCAAAAATTCCGTTCCAGATCCGCATCGGAATAAACTGTGGCCCTGTTGTAGCCGGAGTTATCGGTAAAACCAAATTTATTTATGACCTGTGGGGAGATACAGTAAACGTGGCCAGCAGAATGGAAAGCATCTGTACTCCAGGCCACATTATGGTTACTGAATCTGTAAAAGCACACCTTACAAATCAAATTACAATTGATAACGAAAATGAATATGAAGTAAAAGGCAAAGGCAAAATGAAAGCCATCAGCCTTTAATCCTTCGGGAACTGATTTATGAGAATTATTTTTATCCGTCATGGAGACCCTGATTACGAGCATGATACTGTCACAAAAAAAGGACTCCGTGAAGTTGAAGCTTTAACAGAACGCGTTTCAAAATGGGAAAATGTAAAAGCATTCTACACTTCCCCACTTGGACGTGCTCAGGATACCATTGCCCCAAGCTTAAAGAAGATGGGACGGGAACAGGAAACCCTTAACTGGCTTCAGGAGTTCTACTACCCGGCAAAAGATCCTGAAACAGGGAAAGACCATATTATGTGGGATATGAAGCCTGAGTATTTTACAAAGAATGATGACTACTTTAACAAAGACCTGTGGATGAAAACAGATTTTATTAAATCTGCAGACGGTGAAAAATACTACAAAATGGTTTGTGACGGAATAGATTCAATTCTCAGCCGCTATGGATACCACCGGAACGGCATGATGTACAGCGTTGAAAAACCGGTTCCTAACCCAAACTGGAACAATCCGGTTCCCAAATGGCATCTTACTCCAGTTAAAAAACTTGAAGATGAAAACACTCTTGTATTTACCTGTCACCTTGGAGTTATGTTTGTAATAATCAGTCACCTTCTGAATATCAGTCCTATGGTTCTCTGGCAGGGATTTTATGTAGCCCCAACTTCCATCACAATTCTGAATACAGAAGAACGAAGCGAAGGTTCTGCATATTTCAGGATTGAAAGACTTGGAGACACCAGTCACCTGAAAGAAGCCGGTGAAAAGATTTCTTCATCAGGCTATTTTTCTGATGTACTTCAGGAAGTGTAATTCATCACCCTTCTGATTCAGTCAAAATATTTATCAAAAGCCTCCTTTTTGGTATAATATGGCAAAATTTATTTCTTAACTAACAGGAAAAATATATGAAACTCTGGAACACAGGCGCCTATCTCGAAAACGGCAAATTAGTTGAATCTTCAAACATTTCGGAAGCTGAAGCCCGCAAAAACACAATGGCATGGAACATCATGCACAGCCACAACACTTCAGGTGATGAAAAAGCCCTCAAAATCAAATTTGATAAGATCACTTCACACGATATTACATACGTCGGAATCATTCAGACAGCCCGTGCATCAGGACTCGAAAAATTTCCTATTCCATATGCACTTACAAACTGCCACAACTCACTTTGTGCAGTAGGCGGAACAATCAACGATGATGACCACATGTTCGGTCTTACCTGCGCCCAGAAATACGGCGGAATCTACGTTCCTCCTCACCAGGCTGTTATCCACCAGTTCGCACGTGAAATGCTCGCAGAATGCGGCAAAATGATTCTCGGATCAGACAGCCACACCCGCTACGGTGCTCTTGGTACAATGGCTATCGGTGAAGGCGGCGGTGAACTTGCAAAACAGCTTCTTGGAAAAACCTACGATGTAAATATGCCTGGTGTTGTTGCAGTTTATATGACAGGTGCACCTGTATTCGGTGTTGGTCCACAGGACGTTGCCCTTGCAATCATTAAAGCTGTATTTGACAACGGTTACGTAAAAAACAAGGTAATGGAATTCGTAGGACCTGGAATTTCAAATCTTTCTGCAGACTTCCGTATTGGTGTTGATGTTATGACAACAGAAACAACCTGTCTTTCATCAATCTGGACAACAGATTCTAAAATCGAAGAATTCTACGCCCTTCACGGACGTGCAGGTTCATACAAAGAAATTAAACCTGCCGGAACAGCATACTACGACGGTGTAATTGAAATTGACCTTTCTGAAATACGCCCGATGATTGCCCTTCCATTCCACCCTTCATGTGCTTACACAATCGATGAAGTAAACGGAAACCTTATGGATCTTCTGGACGAAACAGAAAAACGTGCAAAAGTTTCATTCGGAGACAAAGTAAACTTTACTCTTAAGAACAAGGTAATCGACGGAAAACTTTACTGTGACCAGGGAATTATCGCAGGATGTGCCGGTGGTTCTTACGAAAACATCTGTGCCGCTGCTGATATTCTCAAAAATGCAAACACAGGAAACGATAAATTCACTTTAAGTGTTTACCCTGCTTCTACACCAATCTACATGGAAATCATGAAAAACGGTGCTGCAGTTGAACTTATCAAGGCTGGTGCAATCGTTAAGACAGCATTCTGTGGACCATGTTTCGGAGCCGGAGACACTCCTGCAAACGGAGCCTTCTCAATCCGTCACTCAACCCGTAACTTCCCTAACCGCGAAGGTTCAAAAATCCAGAACGGTCAGCTTTCTTCAGTTGCACTTATGGATGCCCGCTCAATTGCAGCAACAGCTGCAAACAAAGGTTTCCTGACAGCAGCAACAAAATACGACGAAGACTACTCAAAGAAACCATACGTTTTCGACAAATCAATTTACGAAAACCGTGTTTACGACTCAAAAGGCGTAGCAAAACCAGAAGTTGAAATCCAGTTCGGACCAAACATAAAAGACTGGCCAAGCATGAGCGAACTTAAGGACGACCTCCTTGTAAAAGTTGTTTCTGAAATCCACGACCCTGTAACTACAACAGATGAATTGATTCCTTCAGGTGAAACATCTTCATTCCGTTCGAACCCTCTGGGACTTGCAGAATTCACTCTCTCAAGAAAAGATCCTGCATACGTTGGACGTGCAAAAGCAGTACGTGATGTAAGCGATGAAGTAAAATCAGAAATTGAAAGTGTTGTTCTTACTCTTGAAACAAAATATCCTGATTTCAAGGGAAGAGTTTCTGCTGCAGAACTTGGTTCAACAATTTATGCAGTAAAACCAGGTGACGGTTCAGCCCGTGAACAGGCAGCTTCATGTCAGCGCGTTCTTGGAGCATGTGCAAACATCGCTTCAGAATATGCAACAAAACGCTACCGTTCAAACCTTATGAACTGGGGAATGCTTCCATTCCTCTACAAAACAGGCGACAAAGAAGCAACAAACAATCTTCCTTTCGGAAACGGAGATTATGTATTTATTCCAAATGTTCGCAAGCTTTTAAACGAAAAAGCCGATAATTATAAGGCATACGCTGTAAAAATTGACGGAAGTATTTCTGAATTCGAACTTACAACAGGAGACATGACAGATGATGAAAGAAAAATCATCTCTGCCGGTTGTCTTATCAACTTTTATCGCGGATAATACAGATATAACAACCTAAAAAGGATTTTTAATGGCAGAAATTGACGTTAAACTTGAACAAATTGTTGAACTCGAAAAACAGCTTGCTGAAATCAAGGATGTTGACGTTCTTTTGGAACGTATCCTTACTGAAACCAGACGAATTGTTAATGCCGATGCCGGTTCTATCTACGAAGTAGATGAAACCGGTGAAAGACTTTTAATCAAATTCGGTCAGAATGATACCCGGCAGGCACTCTTAAAACCCGGAATGAAGCTTCCTTATACATCGTTTTCATTTCCGATCAGTGAAACATCAATTGCGGGTTATGTAGCCAAAACTTTCAAAACTCTCAATATTGAAGACTGCTATACACTTGATTCTGCACTTCCATTTAAGTTCAATATTAATCCGGATCTTCTTGCCAATTATAGAACAACTTCAATGTACGTTGTTCCGCTCAAATCTGACAAAGAACTTTTTGGAGTTCTTCAGATAATCAACCGTAAAGATTCTAAAGGAACTGTTATTCCTTTTTCAGAACAGGATGAACTGTTCATCAACCATTTTGCAAACAATGCCGTAAACCTGCTGAAAAATGCTTACCTTACTCAGGATATGGTTTACCGCATGAATCAGATGGCTGCCCTTCGCGATCCGAAAGAAACAGGTGGACACGTAAAACGCGTTTCCACTTACTCTCTTGAAATTTTTGACCGCTGGGCTTTCAACCATTCAATTTCCCTTGAAGACAGTCAGGAATTCCGCTCAAATCTGGCCATTGCTGCCCGTTTCCACGATATCGGAAAGGTAGGTATTTCTGACCTGATTCTTAAAAAACCGGGAAGATTTGATGAAACTGAAAGAAACATCATGAAAGCTCATACCCTTATGGGAGCACAGCTTTTTAACCCTGACAAAAGCTACATGGATGAACTGAGTTTCAACATCAACCTTCACCACCATGACAGATGGGATGGCGGACCTCAGGGGTATCCTGGAAAGGTAAATGTTTCTGAATATGTAACCGGTAATCCGATTCCTGAAGCAGAACCACTTTCTGGAACAGATATCCCTCTTGAAGCTCGAATCGTAGCTGTTGCAGATGTCTTTGATGCACTTTCAAGTCAGAGATGTTACAAGGAAGCCTGGACCATTGATGAAGCCTTTGCAGAAATAGAAAAATGTTCAGGAACTCAGTTTGACCCTGAGGTTGTTGAAGCATTCCTTGAAATCCGGGATCGTATTACAGCAATTTTTGATGCATTGAAAGATGCTGAATAAAGAAACTGAATACTAGAGAAGATTAATTATTTTATCAAAAGAGTTTGCAAAATCTGCAAACTCTTTTTTATTGTAGGTTGAACCTTTGGCATGCTTTACAAGGCCCATTGCAACATACTGAAGGTCTTCTTCCCTTTCCTTCAAAAGGCGGTCAATATTTTTCGCTGTAAAAAAAGTCCCGCGGTCATTCATTGCACAGATATTTTTTTCTACAAGACGTTTTGCAAGAAGAAGGTCTCTTGTTACTACCACATCACTTCCGGCTTTCACAAGTTCTTCCGGTGTATGAATTACCGGCTTTCCAAAACCATATCTGTCATCTGCGCAACCAGTGTTTGAAAACACGGCACCTGAAGAATTTTCTACGATAAAGTTGTCTGCTGCATCTTTTTCTGTTTCACAGACTTTCATCTGAAAAATCTGACCGTTTTCTGGTTCAAATTTTCTGTTGGCAGCAAAAATTACGGGAATATTTTTTTCGTTCGAGAGTTTTACAACGTGATTACGGACAGTAGCCGGACAGGAATCGGCATCAATGAAGACAGTCAATATTAAAGAACCCGGTCGATTTTATTGATCATATCCTGAGTACGACGCATTATTTCTTCTTCGGTTTCAGGATCATAATCAGGAATTACACCATTTTCAATGCTGATTTTTCGTGACTTTTCTTTGTAAAGCTCATCACAAATCATAATTCCAGTCATAATTGCAACCTGAGTATCATCTGACAGAATACCGCTTTCTTTTATCTGAGCTGAAATACGGTCAAAATATCCGTAAAGCTTATTAAGATATTCAGTATCCTGAGCTGCCTGAATTGCAAATGAGGTTCCGAGTGTATTGATTGATAAAGTACCCATTAGAAAATATCAAATCCTGGTACGTCAGATTTGTTAGAATCGAAAGGATTAGAAACAGTTTCCTGACTTGGTTCACTGTATGAAACAGGAATCTCAATTTCTGATTCAGGTTCAAATGTTTCTTCTTCAGGGATTTCTTCAGTTTCCGGCTGGAAACCAAAAACGTCATCTGATTCAACTGTTTCAGGTTCAGAAACAATTACTGTTTCAGGTTCAGAAACCACTTCGGTTTCTTCAACAACAGTTTCTTCAACAGTTACATCAGGTTCGTTTTCAACTGCTGCTACAGGAGTAACAACAGGAATTGGAGCAGCCTGAACAACAGGTGTTACAGGCTGTTCAATTGTTTTAACGGGTTCAGATCCGTTTGCCTTCAGCACCGAGTTTTCGATGGAATTCAAACGGTTCAGGGCTTTAAGAATACCAGACTCAATCAACTGCTGACTCTTTTCAGAATCATTGAGTTTCTGTTCACAAAGTGAAAGCTGCTCCGACTTAGCTGAAAGCGCATTTGAAAGCTCCTGCACTCTATTGCGCAGCGCATCGTTTTCAACCTGTAGCTGTGTAATTTTTCCCACAGCACTTTCAATTTTTGCTTCAAGAAGTTCAACCTGATCAAGACTAATCATATTCTTACGCCCCTCTTTCCCATTAAAGGATCAGTTATTTTCTTGCGGCTTTAGCTGCATCAACAACTGCTTTGAATGCTACAGGATCTTCAATTGCCATGTTTGACAGAGCCTTGCGGTTCAGTTTGATTCCTGCTTTGTTTACACCGTCGATGAACTGTGAGTAAGTCATTCCTTCAGCACGAACTGCAGCGTTGATACGTGCAATCCAAAGTGTGCGGTATTCATGTTTTACATCACGGCGGTCAACGTATGAATGACCAAGTGCTTTTACAACAGCATCTTTGGCTGGTTTATAGTTTGATTTGCGATCTCCGCGGAAACCTTTAGCAAGTTTCAAAATCTTTGAGCGGCGATTCTTTCTTTTTGTTCCGTCTATTGCTCTTGACATCTTTTACTCCTTATCCTCAGATTAACCGTAAGGAAGCATCTGCTTTCTGATTTTTCTTGCATCTGCTTCTGCTACATAGCCAGTTTCACGAAGCTGGCGCTTTCTTTTTGGTGAACGCTTTGTCAGGATATGACGAAGGTTCTGTTTCTTGTGCTTTACTTTGCCTGTGCCAGTCAGTGAGTAACGTTTGGCAGCAGACTTCTTTGTCTTCATTTTAGGCATGAAATCGTACCTCTAAAAAATTTATTTGGCTTTTGGTGATATTGTCATCGACATGTTACGACCGTCCATTGCAGCCGGTTTGTCAATGTTATACGCCGAGGTAAGCCGTTTTAACACCTCATTCAGAACTTCAAAACCAAGTTCGGTATGAGCAAGTTCACGTCCGCGGAAACGGATTGTTACTTTTACTTTATCGCCTTCGTCTAAAAATTCCTGTATATGGCGGGCTTTTGTATCAAGGTCGCCTGAACCAATTTTTGGCTGCATGCGGATTTCCTTGAGCTTTAATACCTTCTGGTTTTTCTTGGAGTCTCGGAGCTTTTTCTCCTGTTCGAACCGGTATTTTCCATAGTCCAGTATTTTGCACACTGGTGGATTAGCATTCGGTGAAACTTCAACAAGGTCCAATTCCTTCTCTTTTGCAAGACGAACAGCTTCCTGTGTCGGAATGATTCCTAACTGATTACCTTCGTCATCGATAAGTCTGACCTCTCGAACACGAATCATTTCATTGATTCTCTGTCCTTTATTGTTGTTATTCTGGTATGCCAACTATCCTCCTAGTGTTTAAAAACACTTTTTCCATATAGCGTAGTATTATTATTTTATCGAAATAAGGATTGTGTGTCTATATAAGAAAAGAAATCCTGATAAACTTTCCTGTCTGTTGAAGAAAAATAAATCCCGGACATAAAAAAAGGTGTAATTCAATAAAATCACACCTGAAAAAGACTTCTACTGCTAGGAATCGAACCCAGACTCTGAGCACCAAAAGCTCGTGTGCTACCTTTACACAACAGTAGAATAAATATTTACAATATTTAAACTCAGTTTACCTTAAAAAGAGATTCAAATCAATGAGATTCTAAAGATGCAATAAAGTCTGAAAGTTATTAGTCAACGTCTGCTTCGTCTGCAGAAAGGAAATGGCCGGCATTATATTCAGCCAGGATTTTTTCCTGCAGTTCTGTTCTGAACTCAGGGCTGATTGGATGAGCAACATCCTTATATTCCCCGTTTGCAGTTTTGCGGCTTGGCATTGCGATGAAAAGACCACTTTTTCCATCAATAATTTTTACATTGTGTACAACGAAACAGTTGTCAAAAGTAACTGTAACATAAGCACGAAGTTTTCCTTCGTCTTCCACTTTTCTGATTCTAAGTTCAGTAATCTGCATACGAGATCCTCCAAGAACGTAAATTTATAAAGTCCTGCAGACTTTACAGCTCCATTTATCAGCAAGCAGAAGTCTTGCACGTTCAGCTTGTTGTTCAGATTTAAATATGCCGTAAACCGTCGAGCCAGATCCTGATACATCAGTAAACAAAGCTCCGGTTTTTCGAACCGAAATCAAAGCCTGGTTTATTTCTTCATATTCGGAAGAAACAACAGGGGTAAAAGTATTTACAAAAGTCCATTTTTCAGGGTTTTCGTTGTAAATAGCCTCATAAGTCTCAAAGGAAGGAGCGGCTAAAACTTCTCCCCTCTCATACATTTTATCTATCAAAGAATAAGCAAGTTTTGTGGAACTGCTTACCTTTGGAAAAACCATAAGCAGAAATAAATCTTTCCGGCCGGTAACTTTCTTAACAATTTCACCACGACCTGATACAAGGGCACAGCCTGTTCCATCAGAACCGCAGTAAGTAAAGAAGAACACATCACTTCCCACTTTAGAAGCAACTTTACAAAGCTGTTCTTCAGTCAAAGTAATTCCATTCATCTTTTCCAGGGCTTTTATAAGGGAAGCTCCATCGCTGGACCCACCGCCTAATCCGCCGCCTGAAGGAATACCTTTTATAAGTTCAACATGAACTCCAAAGTCATTCTTTCCGGTAACTTCACAAAAAGCCTTGTAGGATAAAGTCAAAGTATTTTCTTCAGGCAGTTCCAAGGTGTTACAATTAACAGTACAGATTTTCTCCGGCTGTTTTGTAATTACCAGCTGGTCGTACAAATCAACTGTCTGAAAAATACTTTCTATGTTATGATACCCGTTTTTCAGTCCGCTAAGCACATTAAGTCCAAAATTGACTTTGGCATAAGCAGATACACGGAGTTCACATAACATATGTTAATTTTACAACGGGATTTTTTACCACGCAACAAAAAAATTAAATTATGTTATTTTGTATAACTGAATTTTATTTCGAACTATTATAAGGCAATGAGAGCTGCGGAAGTAATCATTATGGTCTGAAACAGAAAAGCGGTAATGACTGCCCCTAAAATTCTGTTTCCTGTCATTTTTTTAATATAATCACCAAGCGGAATGCAGAAAATATACATCAAAAGCATATTCTGAACCTGACCTATCATTCCGGAATAGCTTTTCAATACCATATAAAAGGTAACCAGCAGAAACAAAGGAACATATTGAATCAAACTGTACAACAAACGGATTTTTACAGAAGCCCTGTACTTGGTAAGCATATCGCTTTCGCAGCCTGAAACATAATATCCTGCAGACATCAATATTGTTGCAAAAATTACCCAGAACAAACGGAAATTAAGCGGAATAAGCCGGTACATTGTTGAGCGAAGTACATACCAGACAATCCAGCAAAGCAAAAAAGCAGTAAGAAAAGTTTTCAATACAGTTTCTTTATCTGAATTCAGCTTAAATGAAACAGGAGCAAGTTTTCCTTCTGTTCCCTTAAATTTTCCTTTCCGGTAAGCAAAGAGCATAACAATTCCATAGCCGGCGATAAAACACATGTAAGGCGTATTCATAATGGGGCTTCCGAAAGGCATAAGGACACAAATGCAGCAGACCAGAAAGGCCATTACAGCCCCCGGAAGCCATAACAGCAATTTCCATAGCAAAAAGGCTCTGGGATTATTCAGTTCAGGAACCTGTTCATCTGTTTTCCAGACAAGTTCCTTATTAAGGCCAATCAAAACAAGAAGTAATCCCGCGAGTCCCCCAAACCAGCCGAAATATACAAGAAGGATTTTATAAGGAAAATACTCCGCCTTTTTCCCTGTAATACTTTCAAGGGCCGAATTCATAAAAACAGCGAATTCGGGAGAATACATCTGATAGGAATGAAGGATTCCTTTTGCTATTCCCACTGTTGCATGAGAACCAAGCCTTTCTGCAATTGACTTTATATCTTTGTGAGAAACTATATCGTCCGCAGTAGAGCCATAAAGATAAACCTGAACTTCACCGGCACAAGTTTCATCAAAAATATTCCATGGAAGTTCTTCTGCATCAGAAGTTCCTGCAAAAAGACTTGCCTGAGCGTTATAGTGGTAATTTACTTCCGGAGAAAAAAGAACGGCTCCTGCCAGAGGACGCTTTACAACAGTGGTTTCGGCTCCCGGATAATTGTAATCATACAGAAGACGCAATATTGAACGTCCGCCCATGGAATGTCCTGCAAGGATTATATGGTCATAATCAATTCCGGAAATCTGATGCAGTTTTACAATGGCATCGTCAATCTGTACCGGAATACAGTCTGTTCTGGCATTATCAAAACCGATTGTACCCGAACTTGCGCCCTGCCCTGAATAATCAAAACTCATGACTGAAATTCCGTTAGTAACAAACAGACCTGCAATCTGCCGCCATTTCTGACGGTCACAGGAATAACCGGGACAAATCAAAGCTGTATATTCAGCTTCCCTGACATTCCAGTAAGAGGCTTTTAAAACTACATTTTGATCTTTATATTTTGATTTGATTGTCAGAGTCTTTTCATTAAAAGTGGGAAGGTTCAGGTAAAAAAGAGAAACAAACACCAGAGAAAGAATTATTGCACCGGAAACAATCAGTTTTTTCTTCATAAGCTCCTCATAATCAATATCAATTATTGTATTGCCATTTACAAAAAAAAGCACTTTCAGATGCTTCTGAAAGTGCTTTTTATAAGGTTCCGTTTACAGAACTTATTTTTCGAACCAGCTCTGAGCCAGACGAAGAATTTTTTCTTCACTGAACATTGGACCTGCAAACTGCATACCAACAGGAAGTCCGTCCTTTGTATTTCCTGCAGGAACACTGATTGAAGTGATGCGTGCAAGATTAACAAAAACTGTATACATATCTGAAAGATACATTTCCAGCGGATCATCAACCTTCTGACCAAGCTTGAAGGCAGGTGTTGGACAGGTTGGACAAAGAACGATGTCGTATGACTTGAACAGTTCTGCCATTTCACGCTGAATACGTGCGCGAACTGTCATACCCTTTTTATATGTATTTCCACTGAACTGTTCTGAAAGAACATAGTTTCCGATTACGATACGGCGCTTTACTTCAGGACCAAAACCTGAAGAACGGGTATCAACATAAAGTTCATCATAGCCGTTTCCGTTGTCTACACGGCCACCGTAACGGATACCGTCAAAGCGTGAAAGGTTTGAAGCGGCTTCTGAAAGAGCGATAACATAGTAAGCGGCAATGGAAGCATCCAGAACAGGAAGATCAACTTCTGTAATTGAAGCACCTTTTGATTCAAACCAGGCTCTTGTTTCAGCAAATTTTTCACCTACTTCAGGATCCAGTCCTTTTGTTTCAAGAAACTGTTTTGGAATGGCAATTTTAAGAGCTTTGATTTCATCATCGCTCATGGCTGTCAGATTTTTAAGATTTTCAGCATTTGGAAGATCTGCAGAAGTATCATCATAAAAATCAACACCAGCCATATAGCTCAAAGGTTCGGCAATGTCTTTTGGGGAATGTCCCAGAAGACCAACCTGATCAAGAGAAGAACCGTAGGCTACAACACCCCAGCGTGAAAGAACACCGTAAGTTGTTTTAAGTCCGTAAATGCCACAGTAGCTGGCAGGAAGACGAACTGATCCACCTGTTTCAGTACCAAGACCGAAAACTGCCATATTTGCGGCAACTGCAGAAGCTGAACCACCGGAAGAACCGCCTGAAACGTATTCACGGTTTACAGGGTTGCGGGTTGGTCCGTAACACGAGTATTCTGTTGAAGAACCCATGGCAAACTCGTCCTGGTTACAGCGGCCAAGAGGAATGGCGCCTTTATCTTCAAGACGGTTGATTACAGTTGCATTGTATGGAGCAACATAACCTGCAAGGATTTTTGAAGCACAGGTCAAATGCTTTCCGCGGACAGAAATATTGTCTTTGTTTGCAAATGGAAGACCAAGAAGCGGTTTTTCTTCAAAAAGTTTGTCCAGAGCACCTGCAGCGCGTGCATCAGCAATAGCTTTATCAGCAGCTTCTGCCTTTGCAACTGCATCATCATACATTTCAAGAAATGCATTGAGAGGCATTGCGGAAGTTTTGTCGTCTTCGAAAGTCTTTACAAGTGATTCAACAAGAGACTTGCTTGTAATTTCACCTGCTTTGAGTTTATTTCTTGTTTCAATAATTGTCATGTAATTTATTATCCTCATTCAATAAGAATGCTTTGTTATTAGGAAAACTTGCATAGCAAGTTTCCATATTTAACACCGGGCTAAAACGCTCCTTAATCCGCGTTTTTTAACGCCCTTACACACCCTCCCCAAGAACTTTTGGAACCTGGAAGTATCCGTCCATAAAGTTTTCAGAAACGTTTTTTACGTCGTGCATTTCAAGACCTGCAACAATTTCATCTTCACGGAGCTGTTCTGCTACCGTAGAAGGATATGCATCATATGGATTTTCAGAATCATCGTATTTTGAAAGGATTTCAAAATATCCGACAATGTCATCAACCTGTTTTTTAAGAATATCAATATTTGTACTTTCCGGAGAAAGACGTGAAAGGTAAAGAAGATTATTAAGAACTTCTTCGTCAATTTGTTTGTGAGTACTCATAAACACAAATTATAATAAAAAAGAAAGAAAAACTCCATACAAGTTTATTTACCACATTTTATAAAAAAACCGCTATAATATAGTAAAGGGACTGCAAAATGCAGCGGGAGGAAACTATGGTAGAAGTAAAGGAAGAAATGGAACGAGTTCCGCGGGCTTTACTGGTTGGAGAACCGGGAAATGACCTTCAGGAGCTTAAAGGCCTGGTCCAGACTCTGGGATATGAAATAATCCAGCGCCTTACTTTGACCCGTCTGGAAATCCATCCTGCATACGGAATGGGAACCGGGAAAGCACAGGAAATCTGTGACCTGGCCCACTCAATTGAAGCCGACTGTATTATTTTTGATTTTAACCTGGAACCAAGAAAACAGAGAAACTGGGAAGAACTGACAAACCTTTCATGTTTTGACCGTCAGGAAGTAATTATCCGTATTTTCGCTTCAAGGGCATTAACCCGGGAAGCAGTTCTTCAAGTTGAACTTGCAAGGCTGCAGTATTCTCTTCCGCGTTTACAGCACATGAACCGGGACCTGAGCCGTCAGAGAGGCGGTGCATTCGGAAACAAAGGTTCCGGAGAAACTCAGCTGGAACTTGATTCACGTAAAGTACGCGAAAAGATTCAGGCAATAAAAAAAGAACTTCTTGAAGTAGAAGTAAACCGTCAGACCCAGAGAAAATCCAGAGGGAAATTTCCTTCCTGTGCCCTGGTTGGTTATACCAATGCCGGAAAATCAAGCCTTCTGAATGCACTTACAGGTGCTGAAGCCTTTGTTGAAGACCAGCTTTTTGCAACCCTTGATCCGACTACAAGAAAACTGCCTATGAACGACGGTTCATCTGTACTGATTACAGATACTGTTGGTTTCGTTTCAAACCTTCCCCACTCCCTTATTGACGCTTTCAAATCAACACTTGAAGAAGCCTCTTATGCAGACCTGCTTCTCATCGTTCTGGATTCTGCAGATTCTGCAGCTCTGGAACAGTATGAAACAGTCTGCGAAGTTCTTGAAGAAATCGGTGCCGATAAAAACCCTCGTCTTATTCTTCTGAACAAGGTGGACAAGTCGAAAGAAGAAGCAGAAGAAAACCTGCAGAAACTCCGTATTCATTTCCCTGAGGCCCTCTGTGTAAGTGCAAGGGATGAAACCGGTTTTGATGAACTGAAAGACAGAATTTATGACACTCTCCTTGGAGCCTCTTCGGAATACATTATTCCGATGCATGAAATGAAGCTGATTAACGAGCTGAAAAAAGCAGGATGCATTGAAAGTGAAGAATGGCTTGATGACGGAGTGCATGTTATTGCAAGAGCAACGGGAAGGCTTCTTGCTCTTCTGTCTCCTTATACAGTAACAGAGGAATAGAAACAGACTGAAAAAAAATTGGAAATCAGATGAGAAATAAAATATTAATTCTAATCATTATTTTCTTAAGTTTCATGATTATTACAGGAACAATTGCCGGCCTTGCCAAAGGACACCGACCTGCTGAAAACCTGAGAACTGCAGATCCAAGTCCCAATGAAATTTCCAGCCTGAACAAAAAGACTGAAAACAAAGTTGCCGCTTATACGGACCTGGGACAAATCAGGGCTGTTACAAAACCTGAAAATCCGGATGAAAATGAAAGCAGCATTGCTGTTGTAATTACACCATGGCTCAGTTACCCTGAAGGTGACACTGTTTTCTTCGAAGAACTTTCAAGAAAAAGACTGGTTATAAAGGGAATTATCCAGACCTTCTTTTCAGATCATACACAGAAAGAACTGCAGATTCTGACTGAGCCTGTAATAAAAAATCTCCTTCTTGAAGAAATAAACCAGAAATTAAGTCTGGGAAAAATTTCTGCAGTATATTTTAGTGAGTACATTTTTTTGCAGTAACATTACAGGAAAATGAATATTTGGAGAATAAATGAAAGACGCCTTCATAAAAGAAAAACTGGACAGCGAAAATCCTAAGTGGAATGATGCAGTAAAACGGGAAATTGAACTTTACGGGCGGGGAAATGATATCCGCGATCCTTTTGAACGGGATTACACACGCATTCTTCACAGTCAGGCATTCCGCCGCATGAAGCATAAAACCCAGGTTTTCTTCGCTCCTCACGATGACCATATTTGTACCAGAATGGAACATGTTCTCCATGTTGCATCGGTTTCAAAAACAATTTCTCAGTATCTGGGACTGAATGCCCAGCTGACCGAAGCAATTGCCCTGGGACATGACATGGGACATGCGCCATTCGGACATTTCGGTGAAGATGTTTTAAACAAACTTCTTCCTCAGAAAGAAGGCGGCAATGCTCCCAAAAAATTCTGGCATGAAAGAAACTCTCTTTTCTTTGCAGACTACATTGAAACACTCCCTGATCCTGACGGAATTGAACAGCCATTGAATCTGACTTACGCAGTCCGAGACGGGCTTATCTGTCACTGCGGAGAAATAGACCAGCACAGTGTCCGTCCGAGAGACAAAGCCATTGATTTATATTCCATAACACGGCCGGGATTAATCCAGCCCTTTACATGGGAAGGCTGTGTCGTAAAAATTGCAGATAAAATTGCTTTTCTTGGAAGAGACCTGGAAGATGCACGGGCCTACCACATCATCGATTCAGCTTCTTACCGCCAGCTCAGGGAAATAGTAGCCGGAACTTTAGGCTTTGAACACAAAGGCGCACAGCATGCCATGAGAAGCGGAAAAGCAATTAATACTACAGTTTTAATCAATGACATGATTGTAGATTTATGCAATGAATCCACTCCTGAAAAAGGCCTGTGTTTCAGTCCTGAATATTTCAAGTTCATTACAGAAATAAAAAGATTCAGTTTCGCAAATATTTATAATCACTGGAGACTCCAGGAATTCCAGAACTATGCAGAAAATGTAATCAACACAATCTGGCGCACTCTTATGAAAACCGAAGTATTTGCACAAAATGGACGGGTTGGTCAGGCTCTCCGGCTTTATCCAAAACTCGGCTCAACCTTTGAAGACTGGCTTATCAAACATTCAAACTACCAGTGTTTCGATCCGGCAAAGCATTCAGTAATCGATAAAAAAAGAATCATGCATTACAACACTCCGCAGGTTTTTGATATATTCGATAACACCTCTTATGAAAAATGTTGTGTCGAATATATTTCGGGAATGACCGACCAGTTTGCAATACAAGTATTTGAAGAAATCATTACTTTTTAAATTGACGGTAATTTCGACCTGTTCAATCAACACAGGTTCAAATACTGGTTAAACAAAAACCGGTGGTTCGACTAGCGCAACCACCGGTTTTTTATTATTTGGATTAAAGTTTACAGAAACAATTAGTATACTGTTACAACTTCACCGTTTGGATATTTCTTTGAAATGTAATCCTTAACTTTGTCTGACTGAAGAGCTTTTACCAGAGCCTTAATTTCAGGTTTGTTTTCGTTTCCAGATTTTACAGCAATAATGTTTACGTATGGAGAAGAAGATCCTTCTACGAAAAGACCGTCTTTTGCAGCTGAAAGACCTGCTGGAATTGCATAGTTACCGTTGATAACTGCAGCATCTACGTCGTTGAGTGTACGTGGAAGTGAAGCAGCTTCAATTTCACGGAACTTCAGTTTAAGCGGATTCTTTTTAACATCAAGTGGAGTTGCTGTAAGACCAGCTCCGTCTTTAAGTGTAATAAGTCCTGCTTCCTGAAGAAGAAGAAGTGCGCGGCCTTCATTTGTAGGGTCGTTAGGAATTGCAACTGTTGCCTTCTTTTTAAGATCTTTGATTGATTTTACTTTGTTTGAATAAACAGCAAATGGTTCAACATGGATTCCACCGGCATTTACCAGGTGATAACCTTTTTCTGAGTTGAAAGATTCCAGGTAAGGAATATGCTGGAAGTAGTTGGCATCGATGTCACCTGATTCAACTGCATCGTTTGGTGTAACGTAGTCTGTAAATTCGATAACTTTAAGAGTAATACCTTCAGCAGCCAGGTCTTCTGTAATAAGATTCAGAAGTTCTGCGTGTGGTTCCGGTGTTGCACCAACTTTAATTGTCTGTGCAAAAAGTGAAGCTGCAAGTACTGCAACTGATGTAAGTGCGATTAATTTTTTCATTCTTATCTCCTGTCTTAAGAAGGCTCTTTCGAGCCCTCTCAATATTTAATTTTGATTTATCTTAGTAATTTACAGATAAATTGTGAAATATTATATTTCGATACATTGTTATAAGAATATTCTATAACTACAAACAGTAACAGTTATCTTTTTGACATCATCTTGTTTACAATCTTTGTTCCGGCGAACTGAATTGCAGCAACAAGGATAATAATTACGATAACTGCAGCAAGCATGATTCCTGTTCTGAAACGCTGGTAACCGTAACGGATAGCAAGGTCTCCCAGTCCCCCTCCGCCTAATGTACCTGCCATGGCGCTGTAACCGATCAGATTGATGATAGTTAATGTTATTCCTGATGCAACTGAAGGAAGTGCTTCCGGAATAAGAACCTTGTAAACAATCTGCCAGTTTGTTGAACCCATTGCGCGGGCAGCCTGAATCATTCCGGGATCAACTTCATTCAAAGCAGTTTCTGTAATACGTGCAACAAAAGGTGCAGCAGCAATGGAAAGAGGAATGATAGTTGCAGCAGTGCCGATTGCAGTTCCAAGAATAAATCTGGTAAAAGGCAGAAGAACAATCATTAAAATAACAAAAGGGAAAGAACGAAGTACATCGATAATGCGGCTTAACACTGCGTTGAAAACAGGACGAGGTGTAATTCCAAACTTATTTGTTACGTTCAACAAAACTCCCAAAGGGAAACCTATAAGAAGTGCAAACAAAGTTGAAAGAGCAACCATGATTAAAGTCTGCAGAGTTGAAGTTCCAACAAGAATTAAAATCTGATTCATTATTCAGCCTCCTCAATTACAACTCCGCTTTCACGGATAAAGGCTACAGCTTTCTGCACTTCTTCTTTTTCGCCCATAATATCAATAATCATGGAACCGATATCTTTTGAAGGCAGGTGCTGTATTCCTCCGGCACGGATATTTACATCAACGTTGAAGTTCTTGCAAACCTGACTGATAACAGGCTTGCCTGTATCTTCGTTGATGAAATGAAGAACATATTCGCCGCCCTCATCTGACCAGCGGAGCATTCCTTCATTCTTTTCATCTGCCTGAGTCTGAACGATATTTTTTATAAAGTCTTTTGTAACTTCTGTTTTTGGATTTGTAAAAATATCTGAAACAAGGCCCTGTTCCACAACAGCACCGTTTTCAATAACAGCAACCTGGTCACAGGCATCACGAACAACTTCCATCTGATGTGTAATCATTACAACTGTCAGATTCATCTGTTTCTGAATATCGCGGATAAGTGCCAGAATAGAACGGGTTGTCTGAGGATCCAGAGCTGATGTAGCTTCATCACAGAAAAGAATATCAGGCTGAGTTGCAAGAGCACGGGCAATTGCAATGCGCTGTTTCTGTCCGCCGCTCAGGGTTGAAATAGGAGCATCTCCCCTGTCTTCCAGACCAACCAGTTTCAGCATTTCCTTTACGCGTACTTCAATTTCTGCCTTTGGAGTTCCGCAAATTTCCAGAGGATAAGCAACATTTTTTGCTGCAGTTCTTGATGAAAACAAATTGAAGTTCTGAAAAATCATTCCGATTTTACGGCGCTGAAGAATCAGTTCTTTTTTTGAAAGATTATCTACACGTTTTTCATTGTAGTAAACAGCACCTTCATCCGGTGATTCCAGAAGGCTTACAAGACGAACCAGAGAAGATTTTCCTGCACCAGACTTTCCGATAATTCCGAAAATTTTATTTTCTGGAATATCAAGAGAAATATTGTCTACTGCAGTAATTGATCCGTCTTTTGTGGTATATGTTTTTTTTAGACTGTCTAATTTAATCTGCATTTTATTTTCGCTAATAAGGGATTAATTATACGCGATGCATTGCGCTGAATACTTTTTCGCTCATAATGTTGATTTCAACACCCATGTTGTCAGCAAGTTCTTCCATATTCTTACGAAGATCATCGATTGCTACATCAGCGTTATCCAGATTTGCCATCATCATCATTACAAAGTTTCCTGAAAGAATTGTCTGTGTAATATCAACGATGTTGATTTTATGTTCAGCAAGATAAGCTGAAACTTTAGCGATAATACCAACTTTATCTGATCCTACTACTGTAATAATTGCGTTCATTTTAATTCCCCTGTATCACTAAATTATTTAAAGTCCAAGTGTAGCAGCAATAACTGCTTTAATTGTATGCATGCGGTTTTCTGCTTCATCAAAAACTACGCTCTGAGAAGATTCAAAAACTTCATCTGTAACTTCCATTTCACCGATTCCGAATTTTTCAGATATTTCTTTTCCGATTTTTGTATTTTCATCATGAAATGAAGGAAGGTCATGCATAAAGATTGCAGTTGGTTTTGCCATTTTAAGAACATCCATATTTACCTGGTATGCCTTAAGATCAGCAATGCGCTCTGCCCAAACTTCATCAGGTTCGCCCATACTTACCCAAACATCAGTGTAAAGAATGTCAGCATCTTTTGTTGCTTTTGCTACATCAGTTTCGCAGGTTACTGAACCACCTGAAACTTTGCTCCATTCTTCACATTCTTTGAGAAGTTCTTTTGACGGAAAATATTTTTCAGGAGCACAAAGAACCAGATTCAGTCCCAGTTTTGAACAGACGATTGAAAGTGAATTTCCAATATTGTAACGGGCATCTCCGTAGTATACCATTTTAAGCCCTTTGAGTTTTCCATAATGTTCACGGATTGTAAGCATATCAGCCAGCATCTGTGTCGGATGATATTCGTTGGTAAGACCATTCCATACAGGAACATGAGACTGTTTTGCAAGTTCCTCTACAATTTCCTGACCAAAACCACGATATTCAATTCCCTCATACATACGTTCCAGAACACGGGCTGTATCAGCAATACTTTCCTTTTTACCAATCTGGCTTCCTTCTGCAAGGTAAGTAGTTGAAATGCCAAGATCATGGGCTGCTACTTCAAAGGAACAGCGTGTACGTGTACTTGTTTTTTCAAAAATGAGAACGATATTTTTTCCACGATGAATATCAACAGGAATATGCTTCTTTTTCTTTTCTTTGAAATCTGCTGCTGTATCAAGCAGAAAAAGAATTTCTTCAGGTGTAAAATCTTTAAGTGTTAAAAAATCTCTTCCGGTAAGGTTAATTGAGCTCATTAAAAACTCCATATAAATATTTTTGAATTTTATTTTGGAAATTCATTTTCCATTTTATTTAATTTTTACTGATTTTTCAATAAAGGGTAACTTTAGGTCAGTCCGGAAAACTAAACCAGTTCTGCAAGGCACTCTGTTTCTCCGCCTTTCCGGATATTTTCCGTAAGGGGTGAAAGAATGCGGACCTTCTGAAGAGCTCCGTTTGTAAACTGTGGCGAATTCTCATCCACTTCTATCTGACAGTGAAGGAAATTTTCAGTAACGGCATGATAAATAACTCTGCCGTTTACTTTATTCTTCGGATTTCTTACTGTTTCAACAACACAAGGAAGTATTTTTCCTTCAAAGCTTTTTATATATCTGATTTTTGCTTCGGCTGCTTTTGTTGTCAGAGTATATGCCCGTTCCCCTGAAACAGACTGCGGAACTTTATTCTTCATTTTTACAGCTTCAGTGCCGGGACGTTCAGAATAAGGAAATGCATGAACCCATGCCATACCGCATTTCTTGCAGAGCTCCAGACTGTCATTAAAATCAGAATCTGTTTCACCCGGAAAGCCAGTAATAATATCACATGCCAGAAAAGGATTTTCCTTAACACTGCGAATTTTTTCACAAGCTTCAACCACATCCTGAGCCTTGTACCCGCGCTTCATCGCTTCAAGAATTCTGTCACTTCCACTCTGAACAGAAATATGAAAATGGGGACAGACCCTCGGATTTTTTATTGCCTCGAGAAAATCTTCTTTTACAATCTGCGGGTAAATACTTGAAATACGAATATTGATTTTTGAAGTGTTTGCAAGAATCAGTTTCAGTAAACCTGCAAAATTAACAAAGCCGCATGAAGCTTCAGGACCATTCCAGGTGCCATGATACTGTGCAATATTTACGGTTGTAATGACAACTTCACTTTGTCCGGAAGCTTCCAGCTGCTGAATACGTTCAATTACAGTTTTAGCATCAAGTGAAACACTTTTTCCGCGGGCAATATTAATTGTACAGTAAGTGCATTTTGAGTTGCAGCCGTCCTGAATCTTTATGGAAGATCTGGAATGAGCAAGGAAAGAATCCGTTGCGAGAACAAAAGAATTTTCCGGAACACCGGGATTCATAACCGGCTTGAGTATTATTTCCTTTTCAATTCGGGCAACAATTTCCAGAGGCGATAAATCCACAGTCCTTTTAAGCAATTCCGGTATTCCCGATATACGGCTTTTTACCTGACCGCCCAGAACTGCAATTCGTTCATCCATTTTTTTTATTTCCAGAGGACGAAGCTGTGCATAGCATCCGGTAACAATAACTGCTGCTTTAGGATAGGTTTTCAAAAGGAGCCTTATAAGACGGCGGGCTTTTTGTTCAGCCTTCTGGGTAACTGAACAGGTATTGATTACACAAAGGATTGTTTTCTCATCTGTCAAAGATTTTGCTGAGACCGGAGTTAAATCGGAAGTAAACCCTGCTTCAGAAAAAAAATGTGCTGCCCCTTCACTCTCAATCTGGTTCAGACGGCAGCCCAATGTTTCAAAGCGGATTTTGTAATTTGAAAAATCCATAAACTAAAGTTTCTTGCCTACCCGTTCTCGACCAGTTGATGCATCAACATTTGTAGGATTCAGGCGAAGTGCTTCTTCGTAGGCTTTGTGGCTTTCTTCATAATTTCCTGCCATTTCGCGGGCATAGCCCAGACGAACCCACCAGCGGTCAATAAGAGGATCTTTTCGGCAGGCAGAAGTAAATGAAATATCTGCGTGCTGATAACGGCCCTGCTTGATATAAATCTCACCCATATAATAGTAAGCACTTCCAACGCGTGCACTGGAATCAGGAGCTGAAGCTACATATTTCTGAAACTGTTCCATAGCTCCGTTATTCTTTCCCAGGTAATATTTTGCTTCTCCAAGAATTTCAATAAGACGAAGATCATAAGGGCTTACTGCAAGACCATCCTGTGCTTTCTGTTCAGCCTGACTGTACTGCTTGTTTTTTACCAGAGCCCAGCACATAACTACATATGATTCAACACGGTTTGGATTTTCTTTGATTTCTTCTTCACAAACGACAACTGATTCTGCATATTTCCCGTTATGATAAAGAACAAGGGCATCCTGTTTTGCCTGGGCAAAAAGTCCTGCTACAGACAGAAACAAAAGACCTGTAAAAATAATAAACTTCTTCATTAAAATCGCCTTCACAAAAAAAATTCTATTCACAGACTATTGTGACCTGTACACTTTCTACATGCTGCAGCGGCCGCTGAAAGAACAGCCTGGTTCCAGAACAACTTTCTTAGTTGTAATGTCCCCGTCAAGAGAACCTGTCTGAGTTACAAAAACCAGGTTTTCTCCGGATACATTGCCCCGGACTTTTCCTTTGATAAGAACACGGGAAGCAGTAATATCAGCATTAACAACAGCATTTGTGTCTACTACCAGGTCACTGGTAGCTTCAATTTTTCCGTTAACTGTTCCACGAATCATCAAAGGCTGTTTAAATTTAATATTACCTGTGAAACTGATGTCATCTTCGATAATTGTATCAAAGGCTTCATCTTCCATATCAAAAAAGTCTGTATCTTTTACGTCGAACATTTATTCCGCCTTAATTAATTATTTCTTCATTGCTGCAAACGGATCATTTGCAGTCTTGTAAATTTCACGAAGCTTTGGCTTTTCAATTTTACCTGTAGGGTTTCTGAGAACAGGAGCAAAAATGATTTTCTTAGGACGCTTGTATTTTGGAAGTTCCATACAGAATTCATTTACCTTTTCTTCTGTAAGAGACATTCCATCTTTTACTTCGATAATTGCACAGGTAATTTCACCAAGGCGTTCGTCTCCAAGACCAATAACAGCAACGTCTTTGATTTCAGGCATTTTATGAAGGAAGTCTTCAATCTGAACAGGATAAATATTTTCACCGCCAGTAATGATAACGTCCTTTTTGCGGTCTACCAGGAAGTAGAATCCGTCTTCATCCTGCATAGCCATGTCACCGGTATAAAGCCAGCCTTCGCTGTCCAGAACTTCATCTGTAGCTTTAGGGTTCTTGTAGTATTCACACATAACTCCGTCGCCTTTAACAGCCAGTTCTCCGACTTCACCCTGCTTAACCACATTACGTTTTTCATCAACGATTTTACACTGCCAGCCGAAGCCAGGAACACCGATTGCACCGATTTTGTGAACATTTTCAACACCCAGATGAACACATCCAGGTCCGATTGATTCAGAAAGTCCGTAGTTTGTGTCGTAATCGTGTTTAGGGAAATATTTCTTCCAGTCTTCAATAAGCTTTCTTGGAACAGGCTGTGCACCGATATGCATAAGGCGCCACTGATCCAGTCTGTAATTTTCTTTTTTAAGTGCCCCGGAATCAAGAGCAACAAGAATATCCTGTGCCCAAGGAACCAGAAGCCATACAATTGTACATTTTTCTTCGCTGATTGCTTTAAGAATGAATTCAGGCTTAATGCCTTTAAGGAGAACAGCCTTTCCGCCGGAAATAAGTGAACCGAACCAGTGCATTTTGGCACCTGTATGGTAAAGAGGAGGAATACAAAGGAAAATATCATCTTTCTGCTGTCCGTGGTGATTCTGTTCAACGGCTGCAGCGTGCATCAGTGAACGATGCTTGTGAAGGATTGCTTTAGGGAAACCTGTTGTTCCCGAACTGAAGTAAATAGCACCGTAATCATCATCTGTAATAGGAAGATTCAGGTCACGGCTGTCATAGTTCATGGCATGCTGGAAGTAATCTTCACTGAAAGTCGGAACAGCACCGTCTCCTACATAAAGAAGAAGTCTGTGAGCCATGATTTTATCTGCAATCTGTTCCATACGGCCGATGAATTCAGGACCAAAGAACAGAACACTGATATCTGCCAGGTTTACACAGTAATCAATTTCATCCGGAGCGTAGCGGAAATTAAGTGGAACTGCCAGGGCACCTGTTTTAAGGATACCAAAGTAAATCGGCAGCCATTCCAGACAGTTCATCATCAGGATACCTACTTTATCCCCTTTCTGAACGCCTCTTTCAAGAAGGAAATGAGCACAGCGGTTTGCCTTTTCATTGAAAACACGCCAGGTAATTTCGCGGCGGTAAGGCATGAATGGTTCGCTCTGCATAAGGTCATATTCTTTCCAGGTAACACGTTTTGTGTCTCTCTGTTCAGGGTTCAGCTCAACGAGGGCTACATCATCTCCGAATTCGCGGGCATTTCTTTCAAGATACTGGGTAATAGGCATATAAAACTCCGTTTAATTCACAATTCACAATGCACAGTTCACAAAAAAATGTGAAACGACGCAGTCTGAATAAATGAAAGCACACTGTTTGTGTAATGTTACTATTATAATAAAAAAATTAGCATTTCTCAATTATGAAGTTTTATGTTATTATAAGATTCTGAAAAAACACTGAATAACTTAAACAGGACTAAAAAAATGAAACAGTTATTGCTTGGAAACGCTGCTGTAGCCCGCGGGCTTTATGAAGCAGGAGTTTCCATTGTATCAAGTTATCCGGGAACTCCTTCTACAGAAGTTACAGAAGAAGCTGCCCGTTTTAAGGAAATTTACTGTGAATGGGCTCCAAATGAAAAAGTAGCCTGTGAAACAGCCTTCGGAGCAAGCCTTGCAGGCCGCCGTTCCCTCTGTGGTATGAAACACGTTGGTCTGAACGTTGCTGCAGACCCCCTTTATACTATTTCTTACACAGGTGTAAATGCCGGCATGCTGATTCTGGTAGCAGACGATGCAGGAATGCACTCAAGCCAGAACGAACAGGATTCACGCCACCACGCCATTGCATCAAAAGTGCCTATGGTTGACCCCAGTGACAGTCAGGAATGTATCGATTTTGTAAAGGAAGCATACGAAATCAGTGAAAAATTCGATACTCCGGTTATTTTCAAGACATGTACACGTATCGCTCACTCACAGAGCATGGTAGAAACAGCAGACAGAGTTGAAGTCCCTGTAAAGGAATACGTTAAAAACCCTCAGAAATATATTATGGCTCCGGCAAATGCTATCCGCCGCCATCCTGAAGTAGAAGCCAGAACAAAGGCCCTTACTGAATATGCAGAAACAACAAAGCTGAACCGGGTTGAAATGGGCGGTACTGATATCGGTATCATCACTTCATCAACTTCTTACCAGTACGCAAAGGAAGTTTTCGGAGACAAGGCAAGCATCCTTAAAATTGGTCTTGTAAATCCTCTTCCTGAAAAACTGATTAAAGACTTTGCTTCAAAAGTAAAAACACTCTATATAATAGAAGAACTTGATCCGATTATCGAAAATCACGTTCGTTCCCTGGGCCTTGAATGCCATGGTAAAGACATTCTCCCAATTACAGGCGAATTCAACCAGAATATTATCCGCAAGGCTTTCGGAATGGAAGTTCCTGCAGGAACAAAAGTGGATTCTGCAATCCCTGTACGACCTCCTGTAATGTGTGCAGGTTGTCCTCACCGCGGACTTTTCTATGCTCTTTCAAAGAACAAGATAAGCGTTATGGGCGATATCGGATGTTACACCCTTGGTTCAGCACAGCCGTTGAACGCCATCGACATGGTTCTTTGTATGGGTGCCTCAGTTTCTGGTCTCCACGGCTTTAACAAGGCAAATCCTGAAAATGCAAAACACACAGTTGCTGTTATCGGAGACTCAACTTTCTGCCATTCAGGTATGACAGGCCTTGCAACAATCGCCTATAACCAGAGTAACAGCACCATTATTATTGTAGATAACTCAATTACTGGTATGACAGGACACCAGAATAACCCTGCCAACGGTCTGGACCTTTACGGAGATCCTGCAGGCCGTATCAACCTGGAAGCCCTTTGTGTTGCCATGGGCATTGCTCCTGAACACGTACGTGTTGTAGACCCTAACGAAATCGCAGCTTCAGAAAAGGTAATCCTTGAAGAACTGGCATATGAAGGACCATCTGTTGTAATCAGCCGCCGTCCATGTGCACTTTTGAAGAGTGTAAAACCTAAGCCTGCCCTGAAGATTAACGAAGACAAATGTGTAGGCTGCAAAATGTGTATGAAACTTGGCTGTCCTGCCCTTTCTGTTAAGAACAAAAAGGCTCATATTGATCCTACAATGTGTGTAGGCTGCGAACTCTGTGTTCAGATGTGTAAACCGGGAGCAATTGAAAAATGAGTGATACAAAAAATATTATGATAGTTGGTGTCGGCGGACAGGGAGCCCTGCTTGCCAGCAAGACACTTGGCCAGGTTCTTATGGACGCAGGCTACGATGTAAAAGTAAGTGAAGTACACGGTATGAGCCAGAGAGGCGGAAGTGTTGTTACTTATGTTCGCTTCGGTAAAAAGGTTTACTCACCTATTATCGATAAAGGAGAAGCTGATTTCATCGTTTCCTTTGAACTTCTGGAAGCTGCCCGCTACGCAGAATACCTGAAACCAACAGGAAAAATCGTTGTAAATACACAGAAACTGGATCCTATGCCGGTTCTTACAGGAGCCGCTGAATATCCGGAAGACCTGATTGGTGAACTTAAAGGAAAAGGTTTTGATGTAGAAGACCTGGATTGTCTGAGCCTTGCAAACGAAGCAGGTTCTGCAAAAGCAGTAAACATTGTTCTTATGGGACGTCTTTCAAAATTCATGGATTTCTCTGAAGAATCATGGCTTACGGCAATTGAAAAGCTTGTAAAACCAGCCTTCCTTGAAATCAACAAGAAAGCTTTTGCCCTGGGTAGAAAATAAGTTACCCTGAGGCGATAAAAAAAGCACACCGGAATCTGAACAGTTTATGTTCGGTTTCGGTGTGTTTTTTTTACTATTTTCTTAAATTCTACTAATTTTCTTTACAAATACTAAATTTATTTTACAATTAAAAGTGCTGATACTTGATATTATGCAAGGATGTAAAAAGATGGATTTGAGATTTTTCCAGAAAGAATACGAATGTATGCCTAAAGACAAGATTAAGGAACTGCAGGGACAGCGCCTTAAGGAACAGTTCAAATGGGCATATGACAATGTTGAATTTTACAGAAACCGCTGTAACGAAGCAGGCGTTACTCCTACCGATGTAAACGGTCTTGAAGACCTGCACAAACTTCCTTTTATGTACAAGGACGATCTTCGTGCTACTTACCCTTACGGACTTTTTGCAGTTCCAATGAGTGATGTTGTACGCCTTCACGCTTCCAGCGGTACAACAGGTAAACAGATTGTTGTAGGTTATACTCAGGGCGACCTGGATATCTGGGACGACCTTGCAGCCCGTCAGCTGGTTGCCGTTGGCGCCACAAAAGATGACTTTGTTCACGTTTCTTACGGATACGGTCTTTTCACAGGTGGATTCGGACTCCACGGTGGAGCCACAAAACTCGGATGTACAGTTATTCCTGTAGGTTCAGGTAACACACAGCGCCAGATTACAATCATGAAAGACTTCCGTTCAACAATTCTGGCCTGTACACCTTCTTATGCCGCATACCTTGGCGAAACTCTTAAGGACATGGGTTATACAACTGATGACATCTGCCTTAAAGCAGGTATTTTCGGTGCAGAACCTTGGACAGAAGAAATGCGCCGCGGAATTGAAAAATCTCTCGGCCTCAAAGCATACGATATTTACGGTCTTACAGAAATCATGGGACCTGGTGTTTCCTACGAATGTGGTGAACAGAAAGGTATGCACGTAAACGAAGACCACTTTATTGTAGAAACAATCAATCCGGAAACAGGACTTCCTGTTGAAGAAGGACAGAAAGGTGAACTGGTATTCTCTTGTATCACAAGAAAAGCCTTTCCTCTCCTCCGTTTCCGCACAAAGGATATCGGTATTCTGAATCACGCTGACTGTCCTTGTGGACGTACTTTCGTACGCATGTCAAAACCAATGGGACGCACAGACGACATGCTTATCATCCGCGGTGTAAACGTATTCCCAAGCCAGATTGAAGGCGTACTTATGGAAAAAGGTTACCCTGCAAACTACCAGATTGTTGTTGACCGCGTAAACAATAACGATACATTTGAAGTTCAGGTTGAAATGCCTGAAGACAAGTTCAGTGATGTTGTTGCAGAAGTTACCAAGCAGGAAAAAGAACTGCAGGCAGCCCTTCTGACAATTCTTCAGATCAAGGCAGATGTAAAACTCTGTGCTCCAAAATCTATTGAACGTTCAATCGGAAAAGCAAAACGCGTTATCGACAAACGCAAGCTTCATGACTAAGGAGAAGAAAATGACTATCAGACAGCTTTCAATTTTTATCGAAAACACACCAAAATCACTTTGTGCTGCAACAAAAGTTCTGGCAGACAACAAAGTAAACATGCGTGCCATTTCTCTTGCAGATACATCAGACTTCGGAATCATCCGCATTGTTACAGACAATCCTGACGAAGTAAAAAAGATTCTTAAAGAGAATGACTATGTTTCTACAATCACAGAAGTTCTTCTGGTAGAAATTCCTGATACAGCAGGTTCTCTGAACAAGATTCTGACTGTAACTGCAGAAGCAGGAAGAAACGTTGAATACATGTACGGCTTTACAGGAAAGAAAACAAACTCAGCTTACATGGTAATGCGCTTTACTGACACTGCAAAAGCTGCAGAAGTTCTTCAGGCTAACGGAATTAAACTTGTTGCAGAAAAAGATCTGGACAATGTTTAAGATTTAATTTCTTACTAAAAAAATCAGGTCCCAGCCGGCTGAAACGCCTGTCGGGACCTTTTGCTTTTTAAACATATAAATCAGGAGTTATCCTCTGTATCGAGCAGAACCAGGTCTTTATTTATTTTCAGCATCTCTTGTATATTTCTGTATAAGACTTCAGAAACTCCGCAATATCTTCGGTTATCTGATTTCTGGCGGCACGCCATTTCCAGTTTGTTCCGACAGTTGAAGGCTTATTCATTCTGGCAAAACCGTTAAGTCCAATCAAATCCTGCATGCATAAAATGCAGGTATTTGAAACACTTTCCATTGCCGAAAGCATTAACTCAACAGGCAGGCGGTCCAGGTCTGTCCGAAGATATTTCTGTGCGAATTCCAGATCTTCTTTTTTACACTCTGAAATCCAGCCCTTGATTGTATTATTGTCATGAGTTCCGGTATAGACCACTGAATTCCTTGTAAAACTCAAAGGAAGATATCCGCTGGATTCCCTTGAATCAAAAGCAAACTGAAGAACTTTCATTCCCGGATATCCTACGTCCTTTAAAAGCTGGCGGACACTATCTGTCAGAAAACCAAGGTCTTCTGCAATAATTGGAAGCTCACCATATGTTTCTTTAATCACATCAAATAAATCTGTTCCGGGACCTTGTCTCCACTGCCCTTTCTGAGCATTTTCAGAACCAAATGGAATACAATAGTAAGAATCAAATCCTCTGAAATGATCAATGCGAAGGACATCATAGTTTTTCAAACTCATCTCAAGACGTTTTTTCCACCAGGTGTAGCCTTCCTTTTTCATGAAGTCCCAGTTATAAACTGGGTTCCCCCAAAGCTGGCCGTCTGCAGAAAAGCCATCGGGAGGACAGCCTGCAACTTCCACAGGTTTATAATTCTGGTCCAAAACAAACTGTTCAGGATTCGACCACACGTCTGCACTGTCAGCGGCAACATAAATTGGAATATCACCAATAATACTTATCCCTGAATCGTTAGCATATTTTTTTAATAAATACCACTGTTTGAAAAACAGGAACTGAAGCATTTTGTAATAATCAACCCGGCTTTTACATTTTATGTACCATTCTTCCAGAGCTTCCGGCTTACGGGTTCTGATATCTGTTTCCCAGGTATCAAGTGAATTGCCGTTATGAGAATCTTTTACCGCCATAAAAAGAGAATAATCTTCAAGCCAGAAAGAATTCTTCTCGCAGAAATCTGCATAATCATAGGGAATATTTTTCTGGAAGTTTTCCTGAACTTTCTTAAACAGTCTGTTTCTTTCTTCATATAAAAGACTGTAATCTACAGAATATTCATTCGTTCCCCAATTAACACTTTCATAATCAGACTTTAAAATCAAACCTTCCCCTGCAAGGGTTTCCAGATCAATAAAATAAGGATTACCTGCAAAAGTGGAAAAACTCTGATAAGGAGAATCTCCGTAACTGGTTGGACCAATCGGAAGAATCTGCCAGTATGTCTGTTTTGATTTTTTTAAGAAATCTACAAAGTCGTATGCCTCTTTCCCCATCGTACCAATACCTGTATTTCCGGGTAAGGATGAAATGTGCATAAGCACACCATTGGCGCGTTTATTAAGAATGTTCATATAAATCTCGAGTAATTGTTTAGTTAAGTTTTTTTACACTTTCCCCTTCGACAAATTCAAAAGGAACGTGTAAATGAACTGATTTTTCATCTCTTTCAATACAATCCAAAAGTACAGAAAGACCTTTTTCGACCAGTTCTTTTTCAAGCTGTCTGATAGTAGTAAGTCGCGGACACATAAAGGTTCCGATTTCAATACCGTCAAATCCGATAATTGAAATCTGTTCAGGAACACTTACTCCTAAATCCTTCAATTTTCTGCAGGCACCAATTGCCATAACATCAGACATTGTATATATAGCTGTAATTTCTTTATTTTTCCGGAGTAATATTTCGGCGGCAGCAAAACCACCTTCCATTGAATATTTGGAAACCTCATAAGAAGATTCCGAATTAAAGGAAAGTCCGGCTTCTTCCATAGCCTTCAAAAAACCATTGTAACGGGCGCTTGAAACTTCAGATTGAAGATTTCCCCCAATCACACCAATTCTTTTATGTCCGTTTTGAATCAGATGCTTTGCTGCAAAATATGCAGCCTGCTCATTATCAATACTGACACTGGAAAGATATTCACTCTCCACAGAATCGGCAGCATTGGATATCAACACGCAGGGAACCTTAACCTTTTCAAATTCTTCTGTATATCTGTCCGGGCTACCACCCAGGAAAACAAATCCTACAGGTTTCTGCTCATAATAAATTCTTACAGCTGATGTTGCTTCGTTGTCATTTTCATCAAGAACAACAACATCAACTGTGTAAGGCAAAGGCTCCAGTTTCTTTTGCAGGTGCTCAAGCAATCCGTTCAATAAAGGGCTGGAAGTTCCTTTTACAATGACTACAATGTTTTTCCGTTCCTGGGCTTTAAGCTGCTTTGCATTGGCATTAAGAACAAATCCATGCTTCTGTACAACAGCCATTACCTTTTCACGGGTTTTCTCGCTTACATCGGGATGATTATTAAGAACTCTCGAAACAGTTCCAATTGCACAGCCACACTCTTTTGCGATGTCCTTTATAGTCATTGTTTACTCCTGTTACTAACCCTTTACAGCACCGGCAATAACGCCCTTTATAATATACTTTTGT
The DNA here is from genome assembly GCA_002315375.1 of Treponema sp. UBA1747. GTDB lineage: Bacteria > Spirochaetota > Spirochaetia > Treponematales > Treponemataceae > Treponema_D. The sequence goes on from DCHR01000038.1 coordinate 35,505, forward strand.
GAACTGATGTAGAATACTATAATCGGAATAATTGATACCACCAGCATGGCCATAAATCCGCCGTAATCTGTTGAACCGTATGCACCCTGCATTGCCAGCTGAATTGCTACTGGAACCGTTTTGTGATCTGAACCGAGAATAAGGTATGGAAGCAGATAGTCGTTCCAGATCCACATTGCCTGCAAAATTGCAACTGTAATTGCAGTTGGTTTTAACATTGGGAATACGATCAAGAAGTATGTCTGAAGTGGATTACATCCGTCAATTGTTGCTGCTTCTTCAATTTCAAGAGGAATGCTCTTGATGAATCCGCAGAACATAAATACTGAAAGTCCGGCTCCAAATCCCAGATATACAAGAATGATTCCGAATACATTATCGAAAAACAAACTTGTAACAACAAAGGTCAATGTATACATAACCATCTGGAAAGGAACAATCATACTGAATACAAAGATGTAGTACAAAACTTTAGTAAACTTATCTTTTACTCGTACAATAAACCATGCTGTCATTGATGTACAAAGAATAATAATACCTACTCCCATTACACTAATCCATACTGAACGGATGAATGCCATAAGAAAGCCCGACGATGTTATACCATTAATATAGTTTTCAAAACCTACAAACATGTCTCCCGAAGGCCATGCAAAGGGCACTGTTGAAACATACAGACGCGATTTGAAAGAGTTCATGAACACAAGCAGGATTGGGAAAATAAAAATGATTGTAAGAATAACCAGAATAGCGGTTCTAATTAAAGCTCCCGCACTACGAATTCCTTTCTTTTCTACCATTATGATTCAATCTCCTTTGAGTTTGTAAGCTTAAGCTGTAAGAATGCAATTACAGCAACGATAATGAAGAAAATAACAGCCTTAGCCTGAGCTACCCCATGCCAGGCAGCACTACGATTATAGAAAGTCTGATAAATATTCAATGCAAGCATTTCAGTTGTCTTTTCAGGAGCACCTGCTGTAAGAGCAAGGTTCTGATCGAACATCTTGAAAGAATTAGATAATGTCAGGAACATACAGATTGTAATCGAAGGCATTACCATTGGAATTTTTATAGTGAACAAAGTTCTGAGAGGAGAAGCTCCGTCAATTTGAGCAGCTTCAAGAACATCAGTCGGAATATTCTGTAAACCGGCAATATAAATTACCATCATATAACCGATCAACTGCCAGTTTGTAAGAATTACCAGCCCCCAGAAACCATAAGAAGTTTTATAGGAAATATCAGCTCCAACAACTTTTAATAAAACCCCGTTTATCAAAAGGTTCCAGATATATCCTAAAACAATACCGCCAATCAAATTCGGCATGAAGAAAACCGAACGGAAAAAGTTGGTTCCCTTAATTCCTTTTGTAAGCAGTAAAGCTAATGAAAAAGCAAAAACATTTACAGTAATAACAGAAACCACTGTGAATAATGAAGAAAAACCTAAAGCATGAAGAAATTCACTGTCTGCTGTAAAAGCCTTGATATAATTCTTAAACCCAACAAACTTATTTATATCTGTTACAGTTGTAAACTTAGTAAAAGATAAACCAATACCCATGATAAACGGAATTAAGAAAAACAGGGCAAAACAAATCAATGTTGGCAGAACAAAAATCGGGAAATATTTAATTATAGGGTTATTATCCTTTTTTTTCATACTCTTCCTCCAAAGTAAAAAACAAGAAAGAGCCTGATTCCTGGAAAAAGAACCAGGCTCCCAATTATCAAATTATGTTTAATTCAAAGCCGGACTTATTCAGCCAGTTCCTTTTCATTTGCCCAGTCTTTAACTACGTCTGCTTTTACAGAAGCCCAGTCTTTAGTTCCCTGTGCATAGCGGAGCAGTGATGCACCGAAGTTGTCTTTGAATGTCTGTGATGGGAATACTGTGAAGTTCCATGAAACAGAAGTAATTCCAGGTTTTGCCATCCAGTTAGAAATTTCTACTGCAAGTGGATCTGTTGGTCTTTCGTTGTCAGCAAATGTATCGAAAGGAGCAATGAATCCAAGTTTGTTTGTTACGTAATCTTTACCTGTCTTTGAAGAATAGAGCCAGTAAATAAAATCTGCTGTTGCCTGCTGATCTGCTTTAGAAGCTTTTTTGTTGATACAGTAGAAGTTTTCAGTTCCTACACAAAGTCCCTGTCCTTCTTCGCCTTCAACACCTGTGTAAATTGGAAGGTATTTTACGTTTTCGGCTTTTACTTTATTTCCTGTTACTCCGGAAATCTGTCCCCAGGCCCAGTTACCGTTCTGTACCATTGCACATTCTTCAAGGGCGAATTCAGCCATAGAGTTGTCTACAGTCTTTACACCTGTGTTTTTTGCAGGGATTGTAGAATCTGTAATATAAAGGTCAAAAATGTTTTTGTACTGATCAGCATATGAAAAATCAATTTTCATAGAAGCTTTTGGATCAGACAGGTCTGCTTTCTTTGACTGGAATTCATAATAAACAGGAAGGTTTGCCAGGTGTGTCTGCTATCTCCAGTCTTCACCGGCTTTCAAAGAAGTTGAAGCGAATACACCTTTAATACCAAGTGCTTCAGCGTTTTTCTGCATGTCATCAGCAACTTCTTTAAGAGCAGCAAAGTTTTTTACTTCATCCATGCTCTTATATTTTGTTGCTTTGTTTGGAAGTGCAAAATATGCATCTGTGATTTTTGAGTTGTAAATAATACCATACCCTTCTACTACGTATGGGATACCATAAACTTTTCCACCTACTGTTACAGCCAGTGATTTGTCTGACAGGTGTTTGTACAGTTCTGTTCCTGAAAGTTCTGCACAGTAATTCTTCCAGTTACCGTATCCAACAGGTCCGTTAATCTGGAAAAGTGTTGGTGCCTGTTTTGTTGCCATTTTAGACATAAGTGTTGATTCATAAGAATTATTTGCTGCTGTTTCAACAATTACTTTTACGCCTGTTTCTTTTTCATAGGCTGCTGCCAGTTCCTGATAAACTGATGCTACTTCAGGCTTGAAGTTAAGATAACGAACCTGACCCTTTTTTGGTGCTGCAAATACAGATGCAGTTAATGCCAATACAGCAAGTGTTCCTGCTACGATTTTTTTCATTTTGTCCTCCTGATGAACAAATAAGTGATATATTTTTTTTAGCGCACAATTGAACGTTGAAAATTGGAAACGTTACTGGAAACGTTTCCAATTGAGTATAGAATAAGTCTCTTTTTTAAACCTGTCAAACTTTTTTTTTATAAATTTTGATTTTTTTTGCGAATTCCGGCTTTTTTTTGAAAAATAACCACGAATTTTTACTGTTTTCTGAATTGTCCGGGAGAAACCTTATATTTTTTTTTGAAACTTCGGTTGAAATATGACAGATTATCAAAGCCCACTTTCATGGCTATTTCCATTATACTGGAACTGGATTCCTTCAAAAGACGGGCTCCCGTATCGATCCTGAAATCATTCAGATACTCAATAAATGACACCCCGATATTCTTTTTGAAAATCCGCATAAAGTAAGAAGGCGCACAACCGGCTTCCCCTGCAATTTCAGCAATGGAAATTTTTTCACTGTAATGGTCTTCGATGTATTTCATTACTTTCTTCATCCGGTCCAGATCCCTTGGAATGACTTTCCTTACACCAGAATGACTGCACCTGTTAATGAAAACATAAAAAAGCTGGAAAAGCATGGACTTAATGAGAAACTCGGAACCTTCTTTTTTTTCTTTTCCAATCTGATCACAGTCATCAAGAATTCTGGAAATTTCCTCATAGGCATCCATACCCTTTTTAAAGTGTACAGGAAGTGTTATTCCTCCGGATAAAAGGGGAAAAAGATATTCAGTTTCGCAGATGTCAACGACTCCCGACCTGAGTAAATCCGGAGAAAAAATAATATTTTCATATTCCATCCGCTGAAGATTCTTCGTATAAATTGCATGAAGCTGTCCAGGAAGAATAAGAACAATACTTCCGGATTCTACTTCATATTCAGTCAGGTTTACAGAAACAAGTCCCTGCCCTTTCTTTACATAAATCAATTCAATGTCTTCGTGCCAGTGAATTGGAACCTTCTGAAAATCCTGTGGAATGGCACACAGATAAGTATCAAACAGAAAGGTTCCCCTTCCGTGTTTTTTTCCTTCCTGATAATTCTGATACTCCGGTATCTGCATCCAATGCCTCCAGCAAATTCTGAATCCTTTTACATAAAAAATATAATACTATTATGCCAATTTTTTCCAGTATTTTTATTTTATAAGGGGAATTTAGATAGGATTGTGCAAATAATGTATCACAATCAAGCAAGATTTTTATTTAATTGCAGTTGTATTATCAGAATCAGAAAACAATTTCCCACTCAGGAGGAAAACAATAAATGAAAAAAATACTTGAAAACATTCTTGGAAAATCAATTGCAGAAAGTTCCAGAGAAGAAATATATATAGCCCTGCTAAATATTGTAAAAGAAAAAATGGACGATAAAGTATCTGAAAAAGGAAAAAAGAAACTGTATTACATTTCTGCTGAATTCCTTATTGGTAAACTCCTTTCAAACAACCTTATCAACCTGAAACTTTATGATGAAGTAAAAGGAGTCCTGAAGGAAAACGGTCATTCCCTGGCAGAAATTGAAGAACTGGAAATGGAGCCTTCACTTGGAAACGGAGGCCTTGGACGTCTTGCAGCCTGCTTCCTTGATTCCATTGCGACTCTCGGCCTGAACGGAGACGGCGTAGGCTTGAATTATCACTACGGCCTTTTCAAACAGGTTTTCGAAAATAATTTACAGAAAGAAACTCCAAATCCATGGATTACAGAAAACAGCTGGCTTACAAAAACTGATATTTCTTATCCTGTAAACTTCGGGGGTTTTACAGTTCAGTCCCGGCTTTACGATATTGCAGTTCCGGGCTACGAAAACAAAACAAACAAGCTTCACCTTTTTGATATTGAAAGTGTGGATGAAGCAATGGTTGGAGAAACAATCGATTTTGATAAAGAGGCCATCGCAAAAAACCTGACTCTCTTCCTTTACCCGGATGATTCAGACGAAAGCGGCCGCCTGCTCCGGGTTTACCAGCAGTATTTCATGGTATGCAATGCTGTAAGTTTAATCCTTAAAGAAGCAGAAGAAAAAGGCTGCAACCTTCATGACCTGGCTGACTATGCCGTAATCCAGATCAACGATACTCATCCTTCAATGGTGATTCCGGAATTAATCCGCCGCCTTATGGAAAAAGGTTTATTGATTGATGAAGCAATTTCTATTGCTTCAAAAGTCTGCGCCTACACAAATCACACAATTCTTGCTGAAGCACTGGAAAAATGGCCTCTTCATTACCTTGAAAAAGCCGTTCCACAGCTTATGCCTGTAATTTATGAGCTTGATAACCGTATCCGCTCAAAGATTTCTGATGAATCAACTTATATTATCAGAGACGGGAAAGTTCACATGGCTCACATGGACATTCACTATGGCTTCAGCGTTAACGGGGTGGCTTTCCTCCATACAGAAATTCTTAAAAACTCGGAACTGAATAATTTCTATAAGCTTTATCCTGAAAAATTCAACAACAAAACAAACGGCATCACTTTCAGACGCTGGCTCATGGCCTGTAATCCGGAACTGGCAGGTCTGATTACAGAACTTATCGGTGAAGGCTGGAAAACTGATGCTGCAGAACTGGAAAAACTTCTGACTTATAGAGACAATGAAAAAGTCCTGAACAGAATTCTTGAAATGAAAGATGAAAACAAAAAAGCCCTTGCCTCTTATCTTAAAGAAACTCAGGGCTTTGAAATCAATCCTGATTCAATTTATGGATAGTGTAAAATAAAGTTCGCA
>DCHR01000034.1 GCA_002315375.1 Treponema sp. UBA1747
TATAGCGGGGGTAGGACTTGAACCTACGGCCTCCAGGTTATGAGCCTGGCGAGCTGCCAACTGCTCTACCCCGCGTCGAATGTTCAATTAATATACACTTTCCCTTGTACATTGTCAACATCTAATTGAATATCTCGCATTATTTGCGCTAAAATACTATATGGTACAATTAGAAGAAAGAATCCGCAAAGACGGACGTGTTTTATCTAAGGACATTCTTAAAGTCAGCAGTTTTCTGAATCATCAGATTGATGTTCAGCTTCTGGACGAAATGGCCGAAGAATTTGCCAGAATCTTTTCTGATGTAAAAATCACCAAAGTTCTTACTATTGAATCAAGCGGCATCGCAATTGCCTGTGCAGTTGCCCGCGTACTTAAAGTGCCTGTTGTTTTTTGCAAAAAGACACTTACAACAAACATCAATGACGATGTATTTTCCACACCAATTCATTCCTTCACACACGGACGCGATTACAATGTAATCGTAACAAAAGATTTTGTTCGCCCTGAAGACAGCATCCTGATTGTTGATGACTTCCTGGCTAACGGCTGTGCCCTCGAAGGACTTGCAAATCTGGTGCGCGCTGCAGGAGCAACTCTTGTGGGTGCTGGAATCGCCATTGAAAAAGGTTTCCAGGATGGCGGCGCAAAACTCCGTGCAAGCGGAATGCGTGTTGAATCCCTTGCTATCGTAGACAGCATGGATCCTGTAGAAGGCATCAAGTTCAGAAAATAAAGGGAACCTTTACAAAAAATTTTGGTTATAATTATGCAGACATCTGTATGAGATACAGGTAAAAAAAGCGCGAGCTTAAAACAATGGAGTACAAGGGCAAGGAGCGAACGAAGTGAGCGACGGGGCCCCTTGTGAGGCTCCATTGTTTTAAGGCGGGAGTTTTTTTTACAATTCCAATTTCACCTTGCCTGCCCCTAAATGACCGGGAAGATGACTTTGAAAATATTAATTTAATTAAGGGGAACCATTCCCCTTTTAAAAACTGTATTCATTTTATAAGGAGTATATAAATGAAAAAATCACTTTCACTCGTACTGGCAGCAGCCGTACTCATGACTGGTTTGTTCTCTGGTTGTGCAAAAAAATCAGAAACAAAAGACTCAAAGAAACTTACAAAAGAAACAATGAAAGTAGGTTTCGTTTACATCGGTGTTAAAAACGATGGTGGTTACTCAGAAGCTCACGAACGCGGACGCCAGGCTGTTGAAGCTATGGGCATCAAAACTGCAGTAGTTGAATCAATCAGCGACTCAGATACAGCAGCTTGTGAAAAAGCAATCCACGACCTTATCGATCAGGGATGTAACGTAATCTACACAAACAGCTTCGGTTACATGGAAGCTACAATGAACTGTGCAAAAGATTTCCCTAACGTTTACTTCGGACACTGTTCATCTGACGCAACACTTCCAAATATGTGTTCTTACTTTGGTAAAATGTATCAGGCTCGCTACCTTGCTGGTATCGTTGCCGGAAAAAATACAAAGAACGGAAAAATCGGTTATGTAGCTGCATTCCCAATTCCAGAATGTATCCGTATGCTTAACGCTTTCACACTTGGTGTAAAATCTGTAAACAAAGATGCAACTGTTGAAGTTCTCTGGACAAACACATGGTACGATCCTGCAATCGAAAAGCAGGGTGCTCTCGAACTTCTGAACCGTGGTTGTGATGTTATCGAACAGCACCAGGATACAACAGCTCCTCAGGTTGCTGCTCAGGAAAAAGGCGCTCTCTGTCTTGGATACAACGTTCCAACACCTAACGCAGCTCCAAAAGCATACCTTACAGCTCCAATCTTCGACTGGCCTGTATTCTACACATCAAACGTTCAGGCTATCCTCGACGGAACTTGGGAAGGAAAACACTACTGGCTCCCAGCTTCTACTGGTATTGCAAAACTGGACAAACTTACAAACCTCTGTGCTGAAGGAACTCAGGAAGCTGTTGATGCAGTTTACGCAAAAATGATGAAAGATGAATTCGAACCATTCACAGGTCCTATCTACGACGACGAAGGAAACCTGAGAATCGCTGAAGGACAGAAAATGTCTGACAACGACATCTGGAACATGATGTGGTATGTTAACGGTGTAATCGTTAAATAATTTAAGCGCACAAAGGGGGAAGTCTCCCCCTCGCTTCAAACAAAAAAGCCGGTTCTTTCGAACCGGCTTTTTTTGTTTTCCGCTACCCCCTCTGCGGGCTCAAGCGCCGCCCGCAACGCCTGCTTAGGGCCGTTGTTCTATAGCAAAGCGTTAAAAAAAACGCACTGCGTTTTTTAGCTTTACCTTTTTCGCCTGCTTATGGGCGGGGTTACCAGATATTCAAATCATCAGCCATTTCGCGAAGGCCATCGAATCCGGCAGTATCAGTGTCTATAGAAATAATATAAGAACTGTGGGCAAAAGAAAGTTCACCACCTGAACCATATCCAAGATACCAGCCTTTTGATCCATTTACATCAACAGGCTTGTTTGATTCACTTATTTCATTTCCGCTTTTTTCCGTCATAAACATGCCGTGAACTTTTTCAGCATTGTAATCATAATCCAGGTCAAAGAAAGCCATGAAAACAACTTCTTCGTTCTGGTCAAAATATGAACGGGCTCTCCAGGTTCCAACAATCGGAAGGGACCAGTCCACATAGTTTCTTTCTTCTGCATAACTTCCATCTACTTCTTCAAGTTTATACACCAGAAAATTTCTTTCTGTTTCAGGATTATCAGGAAGAACATAGAGCGTTCTGCGAATCTGAGGATAAACCAGAAGAGAACTGTCCGAATAAGAACATTCCATGAAAGCTTCAAAAGCTTTTTCAGAAAAATTCTCCGCAGCCATCAGTACGCCCATCTTCTTATCATCAGAATATCCAAAGAGGAATACTTCATCTTCATATTCATTCAAAATATAAGAATGAAGAATTCCGTAGTTTGTTCTGAAATCCTTCTTTACAGATTCATCCAATTTGTAATCATAAAGATTTTCAATTCCCGGAATCTCCTTCTCTGACTGAACAATATAAACTTCCAGTTCCTTGTCAAAAAGTTCGTCCCGGTATTTAACATAAGAATATGAATCAATTTCATCCATATCAAACAGGTCAGAGGGAACATCACCAATTTCATCAGAAAGATCATTTCCGCTTGCTTCCAGGTTTTTACAGTCTACAATTGTAACTTCTACAATCTGAAAATCACGGTTAACCGGGAACTGAGAAATTGTCTTGCGGACATTTTCAGAAATCACTTCCGGCATCTTGTAAGCGCCGCTGTTCAAAGTTACTTCTTTCTGGCTTACAACTTCATCGTATTTTTCCAGGTCTTCTGCAAAGTCTTCGTAATCGGCAACTTCAGTATCTGTAATTCCCTTCTCTTCCAGAACTTCCTGATACTCTTCGGCTTCTTCTTCTGTTCTGAAGGCGCCGGCATGAAGGTCAAATTTGAACAGAGATTTTTCATCATACTTTTTCAGAACATAAGCATATATGTCCTGAGCCTTAAGTCTGTCTCTGTCACCTGCTGCCTTTTCTTCTTCACGGTAACTGCGAACCAGAACTGAATAAGGATTTTCTTCAGAAAGAGGAACTTCTTCATTTGATTCCAGAACTACAGGTTCTTCAGGAGCAACAACTGTTCTTGGTTCCACTTTGATTTCAGGGGCAGCTACAGATTTGTCAGAAACAATGGGTGCAACAACTGGAACCTCAACAACCGGGATTTCAACAACTGGTTCCTCAACAGGAACTGCAGGAGTCTTTGTTGTTTTGAAAACATTTTTTGAATCTTCAGATGGAAGGTCTGCTTCACAAATCCACAGATCAGTCCATCCGTTCTTTACAATCACATCAGCTTTTTTAAGCTGTTCTTTTCGTTCCCTGACTTCATCCCGAAGCAGAAGGTCATCCAGAAAAAATACGCGGTAAATTTTTGAACCGTCATCTTTTCTTGCTGCTTCAATAAAACAATCGTAACCTTCTTCATTCAGAATCTGACAGCGTTCTTCTGCACTTTCATACTTTGCAAAGGAACCTGCACAGACAAACCAGACTTTTGCACTAAGACTGCAAACCAGCGAAAACAACAAAGCAATAAATAAAGCTGAACGTTTCATTTTTATAAACCAGAGAAAAATTTAATTAAAACAGATATGAAGAATTTACAAAGTCAGCAAGTCCATCTTTTGTAAGATCTTCTGAAGTCACAAACATTACAAGTTTATTGTCTTCCGAAATTCCGCAGAGATAAACAACTCCGCCTTCTTCAGAATAATAACCTGTCATTTTTCCATAAGGAACTTCATAAGAACTAACCTCTGCATTTACATCATCCGTGTAAGGTCCAAGTTCATACTGAACAAAGTCTTCTGAGAATTCAGAGTTTGCCTGAAGAACAAGACATTCAATCACAGCCCCTGATTCTTCATCTTCATAAGAAGCATAAACACCAACAGAAATTTCATCGTAATCTGCGAAGTCTTCAAAGCATTCATCCAGGACAAAAATGGAAGGATACTTTCTTGTATTGTCAAAATCACAGGTTTTCATATTTGAAACCTGGAACTCCAGACTGATCGGAAGCTGTGCAATACATGAAATCAATGTATCTGCTTTGTTTTCTGCTTCTTTTTCATCAAGGTCATATTTTGGAATAATTATCGGGGTAATAATTTCAGGAACATCTGCTTTTACAGATTTGTCAGAAACCGCCGGAACTTCAATTACAGGTGCCGGTGTTTTTACTTCAGGTACAGTTTCTTTTGCAGGTGCTTTCCCTGTTTTGAAAACATTATTTGCTCCCTCTGCAGGCATGTCTGCTTCACAAATCCACAAATCAGTCCAGCCTTTCTTTACAAAGAAATCTGTCTTTACCAGCTGGTCTTTTTTGGCACGGGCATCATCCCGGAACAAAACATCATCCAGAAACAAAACACGGAAAAGCTTTGTTCCGTCACTCTTTCTTGCTGTTTCAATAAAACAGTCGTATCCTGCATCATTCAGAATTGAACAGCGTTCTTCAGCATTATCATATTTTGCAAATGATCCTGCACATACAAACCATGATTTTGCACAAAGGCTGGCCAATGAAATTAAAAATATAGATAAAATAATTACTAAACGTTTCATTCTTCCATTATATATTTGAAGTTTCATATTTTCTACAAATAAAATTTATACAAAAAAAAGTGCATCCCCGAAAATGCGGGTGTATAATAGTAGAAAATACAAAAAAACTGGAGGCCTATATGACAAATGTAGATGCAGTAAAAGCATTAAAAGACATCAAGACGTATGCTCAGGCACACTCACTTGATGCACTGGATTATGCAATTAAAGTTCTGGAAAAACTGGAAAAAGACGGAGTAAAAAATCCACTCGAAAATTCAGCTAAGGAAGGTAAATAAAAAATGATTGAAACATTCTGGTCCCTCGTGCCGGCTATTCTGGCCATTGCCCTGGCACTCATCACAAAAGAAGTTTATTCTTCTCTCTTCGCAGGAATCGTACTTGGCGGTATTTTCTATGCCGGGTCTGTTGGCGGCGGATTCGCCGGATTCCTTACCCACGTTTTTCAGGACGGATTCGTAGGTTCTCTTGCCGACTCTTATAACGTTGGTATTCTGATTTTCCTTGTTATTCTTGGAATTATGGTTGCCCTTATGAACAAAGCCGGCGGTTCAGCTGCTTTCGGTGAATGGGCAAAAAAACATATCAAGACAAAGGTTGGTGCACAGATTGCAACAATTCTTCTTGGTATCCTGATTTTCATTGATGACTACTTCAACTGTCTTACAGTTGGTTCAGTTATGCGTCCTGTTACAGACAAACACGGAATCAGCCGCGAAAAGCTGGCTTACCTCATTGACTCAACAGCCGCTCCAATCTGTATCATCGCTCCTGTTTCTTCATGGGCTGCAGCAGTTGCAGGTTTCGCAGGCGAAGGTGAAAACGGATTCATCCTTTTCTGCAAAGCAATTCCTTACAACTTCTACGCACTCCTTACAATCGTAATGCTCCTTTCACTTGTTTTCATCAAAGTAGATTTCGGAACAATGAGCAAATATGAAAAAGCTCTTCAGATGATGGATGACAACAACGCCGATAACAATACAGAATCAAAAGGAAAAGTAATTGACCTGATTCTTCCAATCGTTGTTCTCATTATTTTCTGTGTTGTCGGAATGCTTTACTCAGGCGGATTCTTCACAAAGATGGTAGAAACAGAAGAAGGCATGGTTGCAAATGGTGCTTATCTGAATATCATTGAAGGCTTCTCTAACTCTGACGCTTCAGTCGGACTTATGATTGGTTCTTTCGGTGGTCTCATCGTTACACTGATTTTCTACATGATCCGCCGCGTTCTTTCATTCAAAGCTGCAATGGAATGTATTCCTGAAGGATTCAAAGCCATGGTTCCAGCCATTCTCATTCTGACTCTGGCATGGACTCTGAAAGGCATGACTGATTCCCTGGGTGCAAAACAGTTCGTTGCCGGTCTCGTAACAAATGCTGCCGGACTCAGAAACTTCCTCCCTGCAATTATTTTCGTAATTGCCTGTGGACTTGCTTTCGCAACAGGTACATCATGGGGAACATTCGGTATCCTTATTCCAATCTGTATTGCAGCCTTCCCTGAAGTAAGCGATCCAATCCGTATCATTTCAATTTCAGCATGTATGGCTGGTGCCGTTTGTGGTGACCACTGTTCGCCAATTTCGGACACAACAATCATGGCTTCTGCCGGTGCTGAATGTGAACACGTTAATCACGTTTCTTCACAGCTTCCTTACGCACTTACCTGTGCCGGAGTTTCCTTCGTTTGTTACATCCTGGCCGGTCTCATGCACAACTGGATTGTTCCACTTCTCATCGGTACCGCAGGAATCGTAGGCCTGATTTTTGTAATCAAAAAGAAGACCGCAAAATAATTAATTAAAACTTCACACCCCAGCGCTTCCCTTCGGGAAGCGCTTTTTTTATTTTACTTTGCAAATGGAAACCACACATTTGCTCATAGCAATTAGTACCCTAAGAGGGCACGCAGGGGTGTTATGTCTAACGCTCATTCCGCACGAGGTCCGCAGGACCGAGCACAGGACTTGAGCGTTAAGACATATACACCCCGAGAGTGTCCTCTTGCGTATTATTTTACCTTTGACCAAATGTGTGGTTTCCTTTTCATTATTTCATTACACTTACCCTATGACCCTTCAAAAACTCTACAGCTATACCCGTCAGTGCATAAACCAGTTCGACCTTATCCAGGACGGCGACAAAATCGCCATCGGCATTTCCGGAGGCAAAGACTCTCTGGCCCTCCTCTACACCCTGGCCGGCCTGAGGAAATTCCTGCCACAGAAGTTCGAAATTGTTGCCATCACTGCTGATTTAGGATTCGGAGAGTTTGATTTGTCACAAATCCAGAAGCTTTGCGAAGAACTGGAAGTCGAATATCACATTCTGAAAACCGATATCGCCGATATTCTGTCCCAGAAAATCCAGAAAGGCACATACTGTGCCATGTGTGCAAAACTCCGCAAAGGTGCAATCAATAAACTTGCAAAAGAACAGGGCTGCAACAAAGTGGCCTATGCACATCATCAGGACGATATGATTGAAACCATGATGCTTTCTCTCATTTACGAAGGCCAGTTTTATACCTTCGGGCCCAAAACTTATTATAAAGAAGCAGATATCACAGTTATCCGCCCTCTCATAAATATTCCGGAAAAACAGATTATCGGCTTCAGAAACAAATACAACCTTCCCTGCGTAAAGAATCCCTGTCCTCATGACGGCGTTACACGTCGGGAATACATCAAAAAACTTATCGCTCAAATCAGCCGTGAAAATCCTGGTGTCAAAACCAAAATGTACAATGCCATTCTCAAAGACAAAATTTATGAATGGGATTAATTTTCCTGAGAAAAACTAAATCTCTATAATGTTGTAAAATACAAAATCTCTAAAATCTCTAAAATTTGATTTTTCTTCAATTAAATGTTAAACTTTTATATAGAAAAGACTTTTAAAGTATTGCCAATAAAAAAGTAGAGTTTATCATTTTGAGTTTTGATTTGGAGGCAGTAACAATGAAAAGAGTTTCTTTTTTAATTTTTAGTGCGTTTATTTCTTTTGCAAATTTAACTTCCTGTAAATTTTTTAGTACCTCAAGTTATTCTAAAAATAAAGAAACAAAAAAAACAGTTTATATTTCTCTTGCTGCAGAAAACTTCCGTACAGCCCTTCCTGAAGTTAACTGGGAAGAGGAATGGCCGAACCTGACTTATTCCCTTACAGCAATAAAGAACCCCGGTGAATCCACAGAAGAAGCTCCTGCAACTATTTTCACAGGACGCAGCTATGAAAACCTGATTGATCCGAATAAAGGAATCGAACTGGAAGTTGCCAATTACAGATTCATTCTGGACGCATACAGAGGAACAGAAAAATCCCTGACAGGTGTAACTACAATGAACCTTTCATCAGGTAACTCAAGTCTGTTTTTCCAAATGTATCCTGCATCAGAAACACAGGGAACAGTAAAAATTTCAATTACCTTCCCTCACGATGGAACTGTAAAATCAGCCAAAGCTTTGCTGACGCATTCTTTTTCTGATTCCCCTTCAAACCTGAACACCGAAAATCTTACCATCAAAGTTTACAACGGACAGGATAAAGTTGTTTACACCAAAGAAAATGTAAATTCCAGTTCTGAACAGTATCTCCTTTTCTGGTTCTATGACGCAAACGGTGCCCTGGTTTATTCAGGAGCAGAAAGCATCATCATCGTTGGCGGTTATACATCTTCTTCAACAATTACTCTTTCAAAAGACGACTGGCATTCTTACCTTTGTACAGTTTCACTTAAGAAGAATGATGCTCCATGGACAGGATCCGGAAAAACAGTTTCTCTTGTTGATGTTTCAGATTCGAACAAAACATACAAACTGAAAGATGTTTCCGGCGGTAATTTCCAGGCTTCTGTTGCCTTTGGCAGTTACTACATTTATGTAAACGGAAAAAATACAAATGTTGTTTTCGATTCTGTTGATGAAACTGCAACAGTTGATTATTACACAATTTCAAAAACCGGATCAGATGAATCATGTGAAAAAGGATGTGAATTAATTTTCGATACCAGTAAATACAATACCAACGGGGACACAATCATTATCCAGAAAGGAATGGATTTTGAATATTCTCTTTCCCTGAATCAGGATTACGAAATAGCAGCGGATTTCTCTGTAAGCCTCAACGGCATTGCCTATGAAGATTTCGCTTTCAATTCAAATCTGACCATCAGCCAGATTGAATCTGAACAGATTATTTCTGTTCACGGTATCAATCCTATCGTTTATCACATCACTTACTTTGATGGTGACAAAGATCATCACAATTCAATTAAGCCAACTAAGACAACCGCATTTGCTTACTGGTGGAAATCAGAAAGTGAACTGTACACACCTCCTTCAGTCTTCACTGCAAATGAAGAAGTCTTCTTCCCTACAAACGGAAACCTCCGCAAAGACGACAGTTTCTTTGATGCATGGGTGGATGAAGACGGAAATGTTATTAAATCTTCAAAAAATCTTCATTCGGATATCACTCTTTATACAACCTGGAAGGAAGCACCTTCTGTTAATGAATTCACAAAAAAAATCTATGCAAACGGTGTAAATCTTTTAATCACAGGTGACACTCCATCCACAAGTGACAAGACATATATTTATGTTGACTTCAATGGTAACGGTTTAAAAGATGACGATGATGAAGAACTTTCGGTTATTTGTACAACCTCTTCAGATGACTTTACTGGTTACTCTATTTTTGCAGGAAACTCTTCAGGAACCTTTGTGCCTAAGTCAGACTTTACAGTAACAATGACAGGCGGAAAAATTTCTTCGATTTACGGTCTGGATTCCAGAGATGTAAAATATCCAAGCCTGTCTATTCTGAACATAAGCGGTACTGCATATATCGGAAAAGTTAATTCAGAAGGATTAACTCAGACAACAACATCCAACAACAAGAAAATTATTACAGCAACTGATGTAACAGGTATCATGCTTGAAACCTTAAGTTTTGAACGTTTTAACATTATCGGTCAGATGGGTTCCGGCCCTTTAAGTACTGATTACGAAATCAATTGTGTAACACCATATGCTTACGACCCGGATGTTGAACACATTATCGCCCAGATTGCCGACAGTAATTATGCTTCTTTCAACAACTTTACCTGCTGGACAATTCGAGATAAAGATGAAGAAGGAAATGATCTGGAAGAAGAAGCGATAACTTATACAAAAGCACTTCTTGCACAGAAAAACATCCTCCAGAACGGAATTAAAAAAACTCTGGTCAGAATGGCCAGTGATGGCGGTGTTTCTCTTCCAAAACCTGAAGAAGTTCTGTACGCAGAAATGACCGGAGAATTCTCACTGGGACAGGGAACTGTTTCAGAAAACTGTTCCGTATTTTCTATCAGAGTTGAAAACGGAACATTCAGAGTAAACGAAAGAACAACCATTACAAACAACTTATCAGATACTGACAAAGCCGTTGAAAGCACATTGACCTATATGGCACAGCCAAACACTGAAGGCTATGTTGCAAAACCTTATGTTGAATCATTCTCCTATGGCCAGAACTATGTTTACATGCAGGTTCTTTCTTCGGGTAACCAGCTGACCTCTGACGATGCTTCAGACTTCCTTTCGCAGCTTTATTTCAAAAGAAGTGATCCTGAAGTAGCTATGAAGGTTTATGTAAATCTGGAAACTGTACCTTCAGAATTTATTCAGGGAAACGGCGACATTCAGGGTGGCTCTGAATTCAAATATTTTGACGGAAGTTTCTACAAAAGAATTGAAGGCAAAATGGTTATGCTCAGAAAAAGCAACAGCGATGGATACACCGTAACAAGAGAAGAATATTATGACCCGGATTTTGTAATTAAAGACGGCTATAAGTTTTTGACTGACAAAGGTATTATCTGGACTGATGCATACAAAGAAGCAAAGCAGCAGTCTTTTAACGGACTCAAAGGTTATCTGATTAACATTACTTCTGATGTTGAAAACTCTTATATCTATGATACTTTCTACAAATTATATCCGGACGCCTTGTCATGGACAGGAGGAACCCGTTATGAACCTTCTCAAACAATGACCGATTCTGAAACTGGAAAAACAGTACCAAATTATGATCTTGATACTCCCGTTTATAAATCAACATTGGGATCCACTTGGATCTGGTATTCCGGACCGGAAGCAGGACAAGTTTTCTGGAACAAAGCAACTTGCGCCAATGCTTCTGAAGCTAAGTCTGGAGTAGTTCCTGGAGTATATTACCACTGGAACAATTCAACATATCTCTTCTCAGATTTATATAACTCAGATATTAATAATACAAATTTTCCATTGAGAGGAAATAAATCTTTAGAACCAAATGGCAATGAACCTGTAATGCAGTTTCTGGCCGGAAACCTTGCAGGCAAATACGTTGCAAATGGTTTCTGGAACAACGCCAACAATTCTTATTCTTACAGTGATTACAAAACAACCGGATACATTGTTGAGTTCACTCCATATGAAACAAAATATGGCAGTCAGGTTGCAAACTATCAGGCGATCAAGGATTATGCCACATATTAATTAAGGAGGTTACTATGAAACGAACTAAATTCTTTACATCCATCATCTCTGCAGCATGTCTTTCATTAACAGCCTGCTCTGCTTTTATAAGTGATATAAACAAGCTCACATATGAAACTGAATACACAGTAAAACATTTTTTTGAACAGGCGGCTGAATACAATGCCGAAGGCCTTCAGACAAACCTTAACTCAGACGGCTCTCTTGTTTACAAAATTAACGATGATTATACAGAAACCAAAAAGGCAAACAGCGGAGATCA
This sequence comes from Treponema sp. UBA1747, assembly GCA_002315375.1. Taxonomy (GTDB): domain Bacteria; phylum Spirochaetota; class Spirochaetia; order Treponematales; family Treponemataceae; genus Treponema_D. Next base: position 11,934 of record DCHR01000034.1, read on the forward strand.
GACCAAAGCCGCAGCAAAACTTGTGGACGGTTTCACTTCCCAGCCGGTAACTCAGGCTGAAGTAAAAAAAGACGGATCAACAGAAATCACGATTTTTTACAAACGAAACAGCTACACTGTAAACTTCAACACAAAAGGCGGTGCCTGGGACTACCTGATTCCAGAAGACAATCCTTCTGCAACAACAAACACTGACGGAAGCATTAAATACTTCACAAGAAAATACGGTTCGGCAATGCCTGAACCTGATACATCACGTCTGGGAAAACGCTTCAGTAATTTTACAGGATGGACTCAAAATACCGGTGCCAGTGATTCAGATGAAAATCCTGTAATAGGTCTTCCTGAAAAAATCGGCGCACAGAACTACGACTTCTATGCTGTATGGGAAAACAACGGTGGAACTCCCTGGAAAGTTTCCTACCTCTTTGAAAGTCCGGACAGCACAGACTCCGCAGACTACGAACACTATCAGTCTCAGACTTTTGCTCCAGATGAAGAACACCGTGCTGATCCTTACGAAATGACAAACGTTCGTTTCGAAACTGAAGAAAATACTGACTACGTTATTGCAAAAACCTTTGAAGGATTCTCTCTTGCCAAAGACATTCAGCAGCAGAGCGTTAAACCTGACGGGTCAACTGTTGTAAATGTTTATTTCAAACGCAGCGAATATTCCATCATTCTCAATCCCGGTAAAAACAAAACTGACGATGCCTGCTGGAATTACCAGAATTACAAATACAACTCAGTTGAAAAAGACCTGAGTCCAAAAATCATTTCTGCAAAATACGGTGCAGCAATCGACTGGGATAAATATGATCTTTCAGACGCCGGTGTAAAATCCTGCGAGTTCAACGGATGGATTTATTCTGATTCAAGCAAGGGAAATGAAATCCTTTCTTTACCTGAAACAATGCCATTAGGCGGTGAAGGTTTCACAGCAACCTGGAAAGAACTGACAGTAAAATATAATGTTCAGCACCTCTTTGAAAAAACAGGAAGCAAAGACAGTTCCCTCGAAGAAAATTTCGAAGCTAAAGATTCTTTTGAAACCGAAGAAAAAGAAGGTCTCTTTGAAACTCTGACAGAAGCAGTTGCCCTGAACAGTGAAGATACTCCTGGATTCACAGCTGTTCCTGTTACACAGAAAGAAATTGAAAAAGCACAGACAGACGAAAACGGAGACCCTGTTTATACAACAGTAAAAGTTTTCTATACAAGAAACTCAACTACAATTACTCTGGATATCGGTTGCCCTGAAAATCCGACAGAAGAGGACATCGCCTGCTGGAACTATTCTCAGTGGAAAACCAACAAATCTTCTATCACTCCTGATACTATAAACAAAACTTTCACAGGTAAATTTGAAGAAAGATTCGATCCTGCTGACCAGCTTGCATCCAGCGGAAAGAAAAGCAGCGCAATCAAAAAATGGCTGGTAAAAGATGCTGACACTTCAAAAAGAAAACAGGTTTATCTTGATTCTCTCCCTGCTACCTTCCCTGCTGCAGACACAACCTATGTTGCCGTCTGGGGAAAAACAGACAAAGCAAATTATACAGTTCACTGCTGGTTTGAAAAAACAAACAGTGTTGATTCTTCCGTTTATACTGAAGAAAACTACGAATACAACAGCGCCCTGGATCAGACAATTCAGGGTTACCCTGAGGCAACAACTGAAGCCGTTGCAGAATCTGTTGAAGGTTTCACAGCATGCCCAGTCATCCAGAAAGAAATTGTCTCTTCCGGAACAACAGTTGTTGATATCTATTACACAAGAAATGTAGTTTCTGTAACACTGGATATCAGTTCAGAAAACGATGCAACAAATCCTGCCTGCTGGAATTATGCCGAATGGAAAGCAGACCAGGACTTCACAATTCCCGATACTGAAGCAAAAATCTTTACAGGAAAATACGGAACAAAGCTTGATGTTTCAGCTGCCGTCAGAAATGCAGGAAAACTCAGCCACTATATTTCAGGATGGAATTCAGAACTTCCTGAAACTTTCCCTTCAGCCGATGCAACTTTCACAGCAGTATGGACCGAAAGAGAAAATGTTTCCTACACAGTAAATCACTGGTTCGAAAAACTGGGCTCTTCAATCAACCCTGCTGAAGAAAACGAAACAAATTACGCACTGGACGAAAGCAAGACTGAAACAATGCAGGGTAAACCTGAAACCTTCACAGCAGGCGAAGAAAATCTTGTTGAAGGATTCTCAGCAAATCCAATCACTCAGAAAGAAATTGCACTGGATGGTTCTACAGTTGTTGATATTTATTACACAAGAAATCTCATCGCCGTTACTCTGGATTTAGGTTCTGACAGTGGAAGTACTCCTTGCTGGAATTACGCAGCATGGAAAGCTGATCCCGAAAATGTTGAACCTGATACAACCCAAAAAACTTTGAGAGGAAAATTCGGAAGCGACTTAATCACCAGTACAATCCTTTCAACTGCCGGAAAGAAAAGTTCTTCACTTGAAAAATGGCAGATTGGAAACATTGATGGAAATTACACAGAAACTCTTCCAGATAAATTCCCGGATTCAAACATTACCTTCACTGCAATCTGGAATGAAATGCCTGATGCAATCTATACAGTAAAACACTGGTTCGAAAAACTGGGCGAAGGAATCGATGCTTCTGCAGAAAATGAATCAAATTATTCTGTTGATAATTCAATGACAGAAACTCTGTCTGGAAAACCTGAAGATGCAACTGCCGCTTCTGCAAATGAAGTTTCAGGTTTTACAGTAAAGCCATTCTCCCAGGAAGAAATCCTTTCATCAGGTGAAACTGTTGTAGATATTTACTATACACGCAATGAAATCACAGTAACTCTTAAAATCGATTCAGCAGAAAATGCTGATACAGAAAACCGTGCCTGCTGGAACTACTCACAATGGAAAAGCAACAAAGCTGGAATTCCTCAGGACACTGCAGACAAAGTTCTTACAGGAAAATTCGGTTCAATTCTGGACACTTCTTCTGTCATCCTTGATGCCGGAAAGAAAAGTTCTGCCCTGGAAAAATGGCATACTGGAACAGGATTCATCACTTCCCTTCCTGAAACTTTCCCATCATCAGATACAACCTACACTGCTGTCTGGAACAATAAAGCAAATGTAAACTACACAGTAAAACACTGGTTCGAAAAAACCGGTGCTGCAATTAATCCTTCTCTTGAAAATGAAGACAACTACTCTGTTGATGATTCTTTGACAGATTCCCTGTCAGGAAAACCGGAAGCAACAACTGCAGCCCTCGCTAAAGTTGTGGCAGGTTTCACAGCACGTCCAATCACACAGGAAGAAATCCTTCCTTCGGGCGAAACTGTTGTTGATGTTTTCTACGCCAGAAATCAAATTACTGTTACTCTTTATATTGAAGACCCTGCTTACGAAGGATCAAATAAGGCCTGCTGGAACTACGCACAGTGGAAGAATGACAAAACTCACGTAACTCCTGACAGGGCTGCAAAAACTTTCACAGGTAAATTCGAAGAAAGATTTGATGCAACTGCACAGCTTGCTCCTAGTGGAAAACAGAGCAGTGGTATCAGTAAATGGCAGGTTACAGGTTCTTCTTCTTCCGCTCAGGATTCTGTTTATATCGAAACCCTTCCGGGAACTTTCCCTGCAACAGACACGACTTACACCGCAGTCTGGGCTGAAATGGACAAAGTCAATTACACTGTTCACTGCTGGTTTGAAAAAACTGACATTGCCGACGCAACAGAACAGAATGATACAAACTACGAACTGAAAGAAGAATACAATAGAACTTCCCAGGGGCTTCCTGAAGGAACCACTTCTGTAACTGCAGAAACAGTAACAGGTTTCACAGCAAGTCCAATCACACAGAAGGAAATTGTTTCTTCGGGTACAACAGTCGTAGATGTTTACTACACAAGAAATCCTGTTTCGATTATTATGAACCCAGGTCTTTCTTCAGCCGATGCTCCTGCCTGCTGGAACTACGCAGCATGGAAAAACGGAACTGAAAGTGCTGATACAGGTTCAAAAACTATTGCAGGAAAATTCGGCAACAGCTTCAAAGCTTCAAGCCTGGTTGCTTCTCTTGGAAAGAAAAGTTCTGACCTTGAAAAATGGCAGACAGGAAGCGAATACGTAACTTCCCTTCCAGAAAAATTTCCTCTGTCAGATGTTACTTACACAGCAATCTGGACAGACAAAACTTCTGTAAACTACACAGTAAAACACTGGTTCGAAAAACTGGGAGATTCAATCGATCCTTCAGTAGAATCTGAAGACAACTATGTTCTGGATGGAAGCCGCACAGTAACTTTAAGCGGAAAACCTGAAACAACAACAGCAGCATCTGCTGTAAACAATATTCCAGGTTTCACTGCACGTCCATTCAATCAGGTTGAAATCCTTCCAGAAGAAACTGTTGTAAATATTTATTACTCAAGAAATGAAATCACCATTACCCTGAACATCGAAGAAGCAGGAGCAGCTGGTGACGACAGGGCCTGCTGGAACTATGCAGCATGGAAAGCAGACAAGGCTCACGTAACAGCTGACGTTGCACCAAAAACCTTCACAGGAAAATACGGCGCTGCACTGAATACAACAGGTGTTGTAAGCGGTGCCGGAAAGAAAAGCTCAAGGCTTGAAAAATGGCAGACAGGAAGTGCTTCTACAGTTTCTCTTCCTAACACTTATCCTGCAGGCAGCACTGAATACACAGCTGTTTGGGTAAATGTCGATTCAGTTGATTACACAGTACAACACTGGTTCGAAAAAACCGGAGATTCTATCAACCCGTCTGTAGAAACTCCAGAAAACTATTTTGTGAATAATTCAATGACAGAAACAAAACAGGGCTTACCAGAAGGAACGACAGCTGCCGAATCAAAGATTGTTGCAGGCTTTACAGCCAGTCCAATCACACAGGCCGAGATCAATTCTTCAGGAACAACTGTTGTAAATGTTTACTACACAAGAAACGAAATCACAATTACTCTGAACATCGAAGAAACCGGATCAGCCGGTGAAAACAAAGCCTGCTGGAACTACGCTGCATGGAAAGCTGACAAAGCAAACATAACAGCTGACGTTACACCAAAAACCTTCACAGGAAAATATGGCACTACACTGAACACAGCAAGTGTTATAAGCGGTGCAGGTAAGAAGAGCCACTCTATTTCAACATGGAATGACGGAAATGCTAATGGCCCTGTCCCTGCAACATTCCCTGCAGAAGACACAACATACACTGCTGTCTGGGAAGAAAGAACAAACGTAAATTACACAGTAAAACACTGGTTTGAAAAGGAATCTTCTATCGACCCTGAAACTGAAAGCGAAGCAAACTATGTTCTGGATGGAAGCCGCACAGTAACTTTAAGTGGAAAACCTGAAACTACAACAGCAGCATCTGCTGTAAACAATATTCCAGGTTTCACTGCACGTCCATTCAATCAGGTTGAAATCCTTCCAGAAGAAACTGTTGTAAATATTTATTACTCAAGAAATGAAATCACCATTACCCTGAACATCGAAGAAGCAGGTGCAGCTGGTGACGACAGGGCCTGCTGGAACTATGCAGCATGGAAAGCAGACAAAGCTCACGTTACTCCTGATGTTGCACCAAAAACTTTCACAGGAAAATATGGAACAACACTGAACACTGAAGACGTTATTTCAACTGTCGGAAAGAAGAGCTCAAAACTTGATAAATGGCAGATTGGAGGAGCTTCTACAGTTACTCTTCCAAACAAATATCCTTCAAGCAATGCTGAATACACAGCCCTCTGGGTAAATGTTGATTCGGTGAACTACACAGTAAATCACTGGTTTGAAAAACTGGGATCTTCAATCAACCCTGAAACTGAAAGCGAAGCAAACTATGCTATCGATAACTCACTGACAGAAACAAAGCAGGGATTGCCGGAAGGAACAACAGCTGCCGCATCAAAAGAAATTGCAGGCTTTACTTCACGCCCATTCACACAGACTGAAATCAATGCTGCAGGAACAACTGTTGTAAATGTTTACTACACAAGAAACGAAATCACAGTTACTCTGAAGCTTGAAGATGGAAACACAACAGGCGACTTCGCTCCTTGCTGGAACTACTCAGCATGGAAAGCAGATAAAGCAAATGTAGCAGCCGACAAGGCAAACAAAATTTTCACAGGTAAATTTGGTGCTGTCCTGGACACAGCAAGTGTTGTAAGTGGTGCCGGAAAGAAGAGTCACGGACTTTCAACATGGAATGACGGAAGTTCTGATGTAAATCTTCCGGTAACCTTCCCAGCTTCAGACACAACATACACTGCTGTCTGGGAAGAAAGAACAAACGTAAATTACACAGTAAAACACTGGTTCGAAAAAGTTGGATCTTCAATCGACCCTTCATCTGAAAATGAAGACAATTACGAACTTAATACAACACTGGCAGAAACTGAAACTCTGACTGGAAAACCTGAAGCAACAACTGCAGCCTCTGCTAATACAATCGCAGGTTTTACCGCCCGTTCAATTACTCAGAAAGAAATCTCTGCAAACGGCGACACTGTTGTAGATGTTTACTACGCAAGAAAAACAGTAACAGTTACTCTGAACATTGCAGAAGAAATCCCAGCCGGCGAATACAGACCTTGCTGGAACTACGCTTCATGGAAAGCAAATAAAGCCGGTGTAACTCCTGACGTTTCTCCAAAAACTTTCACAGGAAAATATGGTGCCGTTCTGAACACAGCAACTGTGGTCAGTGGAGCTGGAAAGAAGAGTCACGACATTATTAAATGGAATGACGGAAGCGTTAATGTTAATTCACTTCCAGTAACCTTCCCTGCTTCAGACGCAGCTTACACCGCAGTCTGGGCAGAAAAAGCAAACGTAAATTACACAGTAAAACACTGGTTTGAAAAAGTTGGATCTTCTATCGACCCTGAACTTGAAAATGAAGATAACTACGAACTTAATACAACACTTGCAGGAACTGAAACTCTGACTGGAAGACCTGAAGCCACAACTTCAGCTACTACAAAAACTGTTATAGGATTCACTGCACGTTCAATCACTCAGAAAGAAATCTCAGAAAACGGTGACACTGTTGTAAACGTTTACTACACAAGAAAAACAGTAACAGTTACTCTGAAGCTTGAAGATGGAAACACAACAGGCGACTTCGCACCTTGCTGGAACTACGCAGCATGGAAAGCAGACAAAGCCAATGTAGCAGCCGACAAAACAAACAAAATTTTCACAGGTAAATTTGGTGCTGTCCTGGACACAGCAAGTGTTGTAAGCGGAGCCGGAAAGAAGAGTCACGTAATCGTGGGTTGGAATATTACTGGTCAATCGCTTCCTGAAACCTTCCCTGCTGCAAACGAAACATACACTGCAGTATGGGCCGAAAAAGATACTGTAAACTACACAGTAAAACACTGGTTCGAAAAAACAGGTGCTGAAATCAACCCTTCACTCGAAAACGAAGACAACTACGAACTTAATGATACACTTGCAGCAACAGAAACACTGACTGGAAGACCTGAAGCAACAACTGCAGCCGCTGCAAATACAATCGCAGGTTTCACTGCACGTCCATTCAGCCAGGTTGAAATCCTGCCTTCGGGAATGACCGTAGTAAACATTTACTACGCAAGAAAAACAGTTACAGTTACTCTGAACATTGCTGCAGAAATTACAGCCGGCGAATACAGACCTTGCTGGAACTACGCTGCATGGAAAGCCGACAAAACAAATGTAACACCAGACGTTACACCAAAAACCTTCACAGGAAAATATGGTGCTGCACTGAACACAGCAAGTGTTGTAAACGGTGCGGGCAAGAAAAGCCACGATATTATTAAGTGGAACAACGGAAGTGCTGATGTTAATTATCTTCCAACAACTTTCCCTGCTTCAGACGCAGCTTACACCGCAGTCTGGGCAGAAAAAGACCCTGTAAACTACACCGTAAAACACTGGTTTGAAAAACTTGGAGCATCAGTAAATCCTGCTCAGGAATCTTCAGACAACTATGCTGCTGATAACTCAATGACAGAAACAAAGCAGGGAAAGCCAGAAACCACAACTGCAGCCACTGCAAAAGTTGTAGAAGGTTTCTCTGCACGTGAAATCATTCAGGCCGAAATCTCAGAAAACGGTGACACTGTTGTAAACGTTTACTATGCAAGAAACGAAATCACTATAACTCTCAATGTTGGTTCTGAACCTGGTGCTACTGGTGATGCAATTGCCTGCTGGAACTACGCACAGTGGAAAGCTGACAAAACAAATGTTACTCCTGATAAGGCAAATAAAACCTTCACAGGAAAGTTTGGTTCTGTATTTGATGCCAGCGCTCTGGTTGATGCAGCAGGTAAAAAAAGTTATGCAATCTCCAGCTGGAAACTTGGAAACACATATGTGTCATCACTTCCAGTTTCTTTCCCTGCAGCAAATGAAACTTACACTGCTGTCTGGACTGAAAGAGATTCTGTAAACTACACAGTTAAGCACTGGTTTGAAAAAACAGGTGATGCAATCAACCCTGCTGCAGAAACTGAAGAGAACTACTCTGTAGATGAAACAAAAACAGAAACTAAACAGGGAAAACCAGAAGCCCTGTCTTCTGCCGTTGCAAAAACAGTTTCAGGTTTCACTGCCCGTCCTATTACTCAGAAAGAAATTATTTCTTCAGGTTCTACTGTTGTAAATGTTTATTACGCAAGAAATTCAATCAACGTAGTCATCGATCCAGATGACGGTATCTGGAATTACGATGCATGGAAAGCAGACAAAACTCATGTAACTGCTGATACAGCCAAGAAAACCCTTTCAGGAAAATACGGCAACACAATTTCATACGGAGACATGTTTGCTTCTCTGAAAAAAGTCGGACAGAATCAGAACGGATTCAGTCTTGTTACTGAAAGATCAGGTTCCCCGGTTTCAAAGCCAGCTGTATTCCCGGATTCAAATGTTGAATACAAAGTTCTCTGGGTAAACAAAGCGGATGTAAACTACAAGGTTGAACACTGGTTTGAAAAACTTGGCGCCTCAATTGACCCTGCCACTGAATCTGCAGCAAACTACTCGCTGGATACAGGCAAGACAAAAACTCTCTCAGGACGCCCTGATTACTTTACATCAGCAGTAGCTTTAGATGTTACAGGCTTCACTGCAAAACAGATTCAGCAGAAAGAAATCTCAGAAGATGGAACAACGACTGTTCAGGTTTACTACACAAGAAATACTTACCGCGTCACATTCGATGCTAACGGCGGCTTCTGGAATTACACAAACGGAAAGAATGATTCAGCACAGAAAGTAATCGAAGGAAAATTCGGTTCAACCTTCTCGCTTCCTGATTTAAGTGATATTGGTAAAACAACTTTTAACTTTGAAAACAAATGGACACTGAACGGAACCTCTGGAGATAAAATCGAAACCGTTTCGCTTCCAACAACAATTCCTTCAGAGGACAAAACTTACTATGCAGTCTGGACACTGGGCGACGGTATCCGTTATACAATTCAGCATTCTACCCAGGATCTGGACGACGAAGAAAACTACACTGTAAAAGAAACTGTAACCGGTGCCGGCGTAAAGGAAACACTTACCGAAGCAACAGCAATTACAATTCCTGGCTTCACAGTAGTTCTCCCGATTTCACAGCAGACAATCCAGGCTGACGGTTCAACTGTAGTAACAGTAAAATACACAAGAAACTCCTACAAGTTCATTTTCGATGCCAACGGCGGTTCAATCGCCAGCGGTGCTGAAGTAACAGGAAAATTTGGTTCTGCATTTAATCCGGCCTCTACTCCGGTTCCAACAAAGTCGGGATGGACTTTTGCCGGATGGAAAGATGCTGAAGGAAACCTCCTTTCTAAACAACTGACCGGACAGAACTACGATGAACCGAACAACAAGACCTTCACAGCTTACTGGCTTTCTACTGCTACTGCAGGTGGAGTTTCAATGTTCTCGGATATTACACTGACCAAAGTTCAGGATGATGAAAAAGTAACCTGCACAGTTACACTGCCTGCAAACTATGATCAGGAAAACTGGACCTACAAATGGTACATCGATGGTGTTTACGTTTCTGACCGTGCAAAGTTTGAAATGACAAACGATGAAATCAAAGCTGATATCGGAAAAGGCATTCACACAGTTACTGTTAAGGCAGTACTGAATAACAGTTCAGTCTTCACAAAACAGGTAACCATTAGGATCAACTAGTCTGACAGAAGGAGATTTATGAAAATGAAAAAGAAATTATTTTTTGTACTTATATTACTGGCAGCTTTCTCTGCTTCAATTTTCGCACAGGAAGAAGATTACGATATCGATCCTGAATTCTCGTATACACCTGGTTTCGAAATTGTAAATAACAGACTTGGATTCTACGGCGAGTTTTCTCCTGTAATCGGATCCTTCCAGGAACTTGTTACAGGAAACTACGGTGGAGGAATTACCGCCGAAGCTGAATTATTCAAATATTTTGGAGCAGGTGTCAAAATCGGAGGCAATTACAATCCTCTCAAAACAGAAAAACTTTCCTCTGTATGGAACCTGGAAACAGCCCTGAGCCTTCACGTAAGAATTCCTTTGTTCGCCGAAGGCATCTACTTCCAGCCTGAGTTCGACTATGGAGTATTCATTTATTTCCCTACGATCGCACCTGGCTATTCGGGAAAACTGAATCCATGTTACGTAGACCAGATGCTTCAGATTGGAACAGCACTCCGCATCGGCTCTCCAAAATTCCTTGGGGGCAAAGTCGAACTGGACCTTTGCCCGCTCTACACCTTCTCTCCTGAACAGGGAGAAATGAACAGCTTCATCGGCGGACGCGCAGGCATCTACATAAAAATGTAAATTAATGTTGTGGTGATTTCGACAAACTCAATCACCATAAAAAAAAGGGGGATCGCTTCCCCCTTTTTTATTTAACTTTAAGTCCGGTTTATTTTACACTTTGCAGGACGGTGATGTTTCGCTTTTTACCGTGCTTGTCAGGAACCTGACTGAAAGTCACAACCCTTTCACATTGCTTCTCAAAATTTAATATCACATTTTTGAATGCATCACTTAAATACAGACTGTTTCTGGAATACAATTTTGAACTTTCCACAGAGGAGTCTAGGTTTTCTTCCATAAAATTTTCTTCAAGAGCTTTCTGTCCGTAAGCAAGAATCCTTGCCGCTTCGTTCATTCCTTCACCGATAAAATTCAGATGCTTTGCCATATCAATGAATGGAACAACATTTCCGATTTCTGCAGAAACTCTCAGGCTTCTTGGATTCTCAGAATCTTTTTGTAACACCTTGTATCGTGCTATCAGTTCAATCAAAAAATTCAATGCAACTTCAGGATTACAATCTTCCGCGATGATGTAACAGCCGTCCCCAGTGGGAATAAAATGCACAATATTTATCTGCTTTGAAAAATCCAGCTTATTGGCAATAAGCTGGGAAATAAGAAATTTCTGGAAAAAATAAATATCATAAACCTGCTGACGGGTTGAACTTTTTGAAAAACCTACAATATCTATCAGAATAATCAGCATTCGCTTTTCCGGAATTTCTGCCAGCGGATTTGGGAGATCTTTTGGGATATTCAAAAATCTTGCTGGTCCATGTTCCAGAGCTTTCTGATGCAGTTCATTAAAATCAAGCATTTCATTCCCCTTATTTTACTGATAGTTTAATGTACCGATAATTCCGTAATTCCAGGAAATTGTGGATGCCTTTGTTTCCAAAGACATATTATAAAGCCCGAATTTCTTTAAGTTAATTTTTACTCTTGTTCCGTAAACTTCACTTGTTGCCTTAAAACAATCTGATGCAGGTGTATATCCATAAGCAAGATCAAATTTAAATTTTACATCTTTTTCGTGATTGAAACGTAAAATAAATTCTCCATTTGCTGAATTAAAGCTTTCAATTTCGAGACCCCATCTCTTAAAATCTCTCGGCTTAAAATTCGGAACAAAAACAATATCTTCTTTTGAAAAAGGTTTTTCCAGAAGCTGGTATTCTTCCCGTTCAGGGTAATGTGAATAAATCATCTGGTCAGGGTAAGCAAAGAGATAACTTGTTTCATAAGACTGAACACTTTTGTATCCATCCATATAACCAGAATCCCAGGTACAATCTATCAAATACCAGCCTCCGTCAAGGAGCACTATATTCCAGTCATGATTCGTTTTTGTATCCAAAGATTCCGGATTGAAACCTACACCTTTGGCAAATCCGGCAACAACAATACACGGAATATGAAGCTCATCACAGAATGCCTTGTAAACGCTGGCATATCCGGCACAAACCGATTTTCCTGTTTTAAGAACGCTTTTATAACCCTGGTCAGGAATCTTTCCTTTCCAGTAATTGTCTGCATCATACTCAAGAATCAATGCAACCACATCATGTGCCAGCTTTGCTTTATCAAAAATATCTTCTGATCTGTTTTTTATCTCTCCGGAAACTACCTTTATATATTCATCAGGTTTTGATTTCTGAAGTTTTTTCATTTCCTTTTTGTTTACTAATTCCTTTATGTAACTATCCGGATTTGAATCCTTATATTTTTGAACATGATCATAATTTGCAGGCCCCTTGAAAACAGGCCGTTCATAAACTTCTTTCCGTTTCTCTTCATATTCCGAAATGGATTTTTCAAAATCAAAATTTTGATAACTATCTTCACCAATTACCCAGTGAATTTCACGTGTTCCAAGATTCACAACTTTTTCATAGGACGCACTAAAATCGTAAGGCCAGGTAAAGGTCCATATACTATCCGGATACTGGGGGAAAGGAGCAAACTCAACTTTCAGGATAGTATATGAATTGAACATTTTCAGATTATCGAAATAATAAAATCCATCCTTATCGGTCCAGACATAACTGGTCTTATTAGTTTTATTGTCTCGAAGAACAACCTTCACATGAGATTTGTGAACCCCGTTTATCTCAGGGTACTGCTCATTTTTTTCCATCACAACCGAAATATTACCAAAAGCAGAACACCTTTCTTCCTGAGGAATTTCTTCCTTACCCGTAGTAACACAACCAGATAAAATAATAGAAACCAAAACCGAAATAAAAACAAAACGAATTGAATTAAATTTTTTCATACTTTTATTTTAACCCAAAGGCTGACTTTTTTCGATATTCTTATCTGGTTCTTTCTATCCCCAAACTTCTTCGGCGATTTCTTTAACCAGGCGGATTTTTGCCCACTGTTCTTCTTCAGTAAGCTTGTTACCAATCTGACATGGAGGCCATCGCAAAGTATATCTAAATCTATAACCCAGTTCTTTCCTGGCATCCTGATATTCTGAAGGGCTGAATGTGTAAGGGGGAAGTCTCCCCCTGCGGCCGCACGTTGTTACGGCCTACCCTCTCTGCGGGCCTCAAGCGCCGGCCCGCAACGCCGGGGCTGAAACTTTCTATTTTATGCTGCTATTCTTGCATTCTGATTAATACTTCTTACAACTGCAAAAATCTTGTTTTGTGCTTCTGAGCCAAATAAAGTAAAGAACTTTGGCCTGTCAAATGGTGCTCTTCCTTTCATAAGTGCTTCCATATTAATTTCGCCCTGTTCGACGATAATATCTATTAATCGCTGAACAAATTCAATTTGCATATTATTCATGTTTACATCATTAATAAATTCTGCGAAGTAATCATTTACCGCATCTTTATCCATTTTAGTTAGGTGCCTAATAAATACGCCAAGGGAACGGCCTTCGCTTAATTCATTGAATAACTGTTCATTACCCAGTTCTTCTTTGAATATATGATTAAGACTATCAAAATCTGCCTGAGTTAATGGCTGATTTGTTCGCAACTTACAAATAGCCATGTCATTCATATGTTCTGAAAGATATGCATCTACTTTCTTTTTGTACTCGTCAAAATTGTCTGCAGGAGTAGGATTTACTGCTCCATCTGGAATATTAATTATTGAAACTTCGTCTTCATAATTAACAAAAATTGGTGGCCTTCCCGGTCCCCAATCAACAGCAAACTGAGCTAATCCGCGAATTTCTTTTCTTATTTCTTCGTAATCAAGAATATCAAGAGTATCGTAATAATCATTCACCGCAAGATGCTGCAATCGTTCCAAGTGATCACGAACTGCATTAATTGAAGTTTTCGTCAATAAGCGTTCTGCAATTCCTTTAATTTTTGACCTGAAGAAATTAATTGGTTGTCCTGTTATGGTTGCTTCCATAATTCCATAACAGAAATTGTCAAAACTCTTTGCATAAACATCCGTTTCATCATAGTAAACAAGAGAAGCAATTTTTGATTTCAAATTTAACAAATCATCGTCTGTAAGGAATTCAAAACTCTTCTCATTCTGAAACTTCAATACATGTTTCAAAACCATATGTACAGGAGTAAGGTCAGTTTTCAAAACTTTTATTTGTGTATGAACATCCTTTACAAGCTGTGTTCTGAAATCGAAATATTTCTGTTCAGACCAGGCTGAATCCTGTAATTCTTTTATAACCGAACATTTGTGAATAAAAATACTTTCTGTTACTGACTTTGTAGCTGCTCCATCAATACCATTCTTCTCTTCACGGAAATATTCAAAATTTCTGAGGTAGTCAAAAATATAGAAATACTTTTTACCAACGTAGTTTCCTGTTTCATCTGTGCAAACTAAATCCGGTGCAAGTCGAGTTCCTCGACCAATCATCTGCCAGAATTTTATCTTACTTCTAATTTTTTTGTAGAAAACAAGATTTACAACTTCAGGAATATCAACACCTGTATCAAGCATATCTACACTAACTGCAATCTGTAATGGTGAATCTGATTTTTTGAATTCCTTAATAGTCGATTTTACTTTTGAGTCAGAACAAATTATTCGCTGACACATCTTACCTTTATATTGAGGCCAGTATTTATCAAAAGTATTTACAATGTGCTGGGCATGATTCTGGTTATAAGCAAAGATAATTGTTTTTCCAAGCTTGTCCCCTGCACCAGTTTTAATTCCTTTTATCATTAAATCTTCAAGAACCTGGCGGGTTGTATCTTCATTGAAAACATATTCATTAATTGCTCTTGAAGGAAACTCTTCGAATGGCTCACCACTTTCTTCTTCCTGACGGCGGATTTTTTCCAGATCTTCTTCACTTAAATTATCAAGATTAATTCCTTCATCAATGAAAGTAGAAGTCTTTTCAATTGTATGAAAAGGAACAAGGAAACCTGCATCAACTGCAGTTCCATATTCATAAACATCAGTTGGAACATTATCCTGAAGTTCAAAGAATTCAAAAGTTGACTTATCTACATCACGGCGAGGAGTTGCAGTAAGTCCAACTAAATATGAATCAAAGTATTCAAAGATTGCTCTATATTTTTTAAAGATTGAACGATGTGCTTCATCAACAATAATCAAATCAAAATGGGCTGGAGTAAAAGTTCTGTTCCCGTCTTTATTCTTTTCTGTATCAATTGCATTAAGAATTGTTGGGTAAGTACTGAATACAACTCTGGCACCTTTATTCTCTGCTTTATCTTTTGGATCAAGAAGATTACAAATTGTTGTTTCAGGACAATTATCGCGAAATGCTTCATAAGCCTGTTCTACCAGCTGAATACGATCTGCGAGGAACAGAACATTTGTAATGGCATGACCACGGCTCAAAACATCAACAATGGAAATTGCAGTTCTTGTTTTTCCTGTTCCAGTTGCCATTACAAGAAGGAACTTTCGGATTTTCTTTTCCATTTCCGAACAGATAGAACGGATAGCTTTCATCTGATAAGGGCGACCAGAGATTTCTGTATTGATTTTTACAGAAGACAAATCACGGCGCAAAGCACGCCGGTCCATCAATTTCTGTAAATCATCCATGCTGAAAATCATGCTTACAATACGAGGTGCATACTGTGTATCATCCCAGAAATAAGTTTCAAAACCATTTGTATAGAAAATAAATGGACGGCGGCCAAACTTCCGTTCAAGACAGTCTGCATATAAAACAGCCTGCTGCTTTCCAACATTAGGATCTTTTGTTGTACGCTTAGCTTCAATTACTGCCAATGGAGAACCATCTTTTCCAAATAAGGCATAATCAATAAATCCACTTTTACCAGGAATGCCTTCCATATCATTTACAGGATATTCTTCTACAACCTGAACCTGATCTATTCTCCACCCCATTGTTTTTAAATCATCATCAATAAACAGTTTACGAGTCTGGAATTCATTAAGGTCTTCAATTTTAAGATCTGGTTTATTAACAGGATTTTCTTTACGACTTTGAATTGCAGCCTGAGCTTCAGCCAGTTGTTTCATTAATTCTGCAATAGTATTGTCTTTTTCGTCTAATTCATTTTTATATTTTTCAATTTCTTCTCTGTTAGGTTTTGCAACTGGGATTACAACTTTATTTGCAGGTATTAAGGCTTCATCAAAAGTTCTCTGCTGGTAGTTCATACCGTAAGTGTAATCAATCCAATTCAAGACATTAAAAAGAGCTTTGAGAGAAAGTAATACAGATGCTTTATCTACTGTTTTAGTATCATGAACACCTTTGTTTCCAACTTTAATTACGCTTTGAATTGCTGTCAGAATATCTGAAGGAACAAAACTTACAAAAGTTGGCTCATGAACAAGTACCTGAATGGAATCATCATAAGGGCGATGCAAATCTCCATCTACGGAGTACATCCATTTTACGGCCTGTTCCAAAGACTTGCGGGCAGCAAAGGCAGCGAATACAGTATTTTTGTTGTATTGAAGTTCAGCTTGAATTGCCATTTGAGAAAAAGCGGAATAATTACTGTCGTAAGTTAGAAAGTCAAAATTAGCCATAGATTACTTTTCTCCTAATAACCATTCTAACACATTAGTTTTCTTAATGCCGTTTAAATCTGCTGTTGGATCCTCATCTAAAGTTAAAAGAAGTTTTGGATAATTGTCTTTTACAGACTGCAAAGGCTTTAATTCACGAGCTAAAGTGTTTTCATCCCGCACAGTTACAGAAACCTGAATGTAAGTATTACCTTCATGATTCTGGGCCACAAAATCAATTTCTGTATCATCAACTTTGCCAACAAAAACTTTATAACCACGACGGATTAATTCAAGGTAAACAACATTTTCAAGAATATGACCAACATCGTTGGCTTTCTGACCAAGTAAAAGAAAACGCAAGCCAATATCCACTGCATAATATTTTTCTAAAAGCTTAAGATATTCCTTACCTTTTACATCATAACGTTTTGCTTCGTAAACAATGAAAGACTGCTGCAAAGCTGTAATGTATTTTTCTACAGTCTTAACATCAATTTTGCGGCCTGCAGAAGTCATGGAATCGGCAATACGCTTGGAAGAAAGAGGATTGCCAATGTTGTCAAAAACAAAACGTACAACACTTTCCAGCATTTTAGTATCAGTAATCTTAAAACGGGAAACCACATCCTTAAGAACAATTGTGCTATAAACGCCACTCAAATAATCCAGGACTTCCTGAATATCATTTCCAAGATTCAAAGTATAAGGAAAAGAACTGCGCTGAACATACTGCTTATATTTTTCAGAAAGAGAAAGCTTAGAATCGCTGCCCAAAGCACTTACATATTCCTTAAAAGAAAGAGGCAGCATTTCTATTGTGATATAGCGACCAGAAAGTAAAGTTGCCAGTTCTCCGGAAAGAAGATAAGCATTACTGCCAGTCATGTAAATGTCAATTTGAGGATTTAAGAAAAGACTGTCTACAACACGCTGAAAATCCTGAACATTCTGAATTTCATCAAAAAAGACATAAGTCATTTTGTCAGGGACAAGGCGCTCTTTTACAAAAGCATGAAGTTTTTTAGGATCCAGCAGTTCAGAATTGTCAAAATCTTCAAAGTTCAAAAAAATAATCTGATTCTGCTGAACACCAGTTGAGACAAGATATTCCATAAACATTTTCATCAAAGTCGATTTTCCACAACGGCGAATACCTGTGATAACTTTAATAATCTGCTTATCTTTGTAGGCCTTTAGCTTGTCTAAAAACTCAGTTCTTTTTATATCTTTCATAGTTTGGATTATACTCCAATGTTTTGTATAAAACAAGGTAAAGTTTGGAATTTATTCCAAGGTTTACTCCGAACCAATGTCATGCTGAAATAGCCGGACTCCAGATATAAGTCTTTTCCTTCATTTCAGGTTCCGAGTTTCGTATATATTCTTCAAAATCTAGTTCGTAGTTTTTCTTTTCTGACATGCTGTTCATATTATCACATTCAACAATGAAAAAAAAATAGTTTGAAAAAGTCAATTTTCATTATTGACGATATAGAACTTCCAAACTAAATTATAGTATACTAAATGTGTTATCAATTAAGGAGAAAAACCCTATGCCTATAGAACCAGTAAATTTTAGTCGTTCTCAAATAGAAACAATTGCACAAAAGTTTGCTGAACTTACAGACTTCACTCCTTGTGTAACTGATATCTATGAATATGTAAAATCTCTAGGTGGCCAGCTCAATTATTCAGATGAACAAATTGATGAAAATGGTGGATCTATTGAAGTTCTTGGACCTAAGGAGTTTACTATTAATCTTTCTAAGAACACTTCCGCAAAAAGAGATGTGTTTACAATTGCACATGAATTGGGGCATTTTGTGTTACATTCTAAGTTAGGTACAATCCGACTAAAAGCTGGCCGTGATGAGAATATTGATACAGCAGAAAGAGAAGCCAATTCATTTGCTGCAGCATTCTTGATGCCTGCAGATTTAGTAAAATCAAAGCATAATGATTTTTCAGGTAATTTATATTCATTAGCAGACGCTTTTAATGTCTCCCTTTCGGCAATTACATGGCGTTGTAAAAATTTAGGGTTATAGTAATGATTGAGAAAGACACTGAAGATCCTGAATTATACCTTTTTTTCAGTGTTGATATAATTGATTCCACATCCCTTAAATATGGAACAAAAGATAAACCTGCATTAGAAAATTGGTATAATTCAATTCTTACATTCTATGAAGATTTCCCAACTCAATTTCAGATTGCCCTAAAATCAGTCACTTCTATATTTCATTTGCCTTCGGATATTCAATTAAATACTTGGAAATATTCTGGAGATGAAATTCTATTTTTTATTAATATAAAAAATGAAAATGAAGTTCCAGCTGCTATTTTTGCCTTTGAAAGAATACTAAATGAATGGTACGACCCCAAAAATGTAAAACAAATACATTTAAAAGGATGTACATGGTTAGGTCAGTTTCCTTTCATTGATAGACGACTTTCAATTAAACAATCAAAAACGGATTCAAATAATAAATTGGATTTTATAGGACCATCTATAGATTGTGGCTTTAGATTAGGGAAATATGCATCTAGAAATCAGATTGTTTTGTCAATTGAAGTAGTTGACTTATGTAGGGTTTGTACAGATTTTACTCTCAATATTTATTATTTAAAATCGGAAAATTTAAAAGGTGTCCTTGGAACTCTAAAATATCCAATATTCGTATTAGTTTTATCAAAAGCCAATAAGTCTTTTGAGGAACAGCATTTATTACATGCATGTCATGCAACAGATTTAAAAGTGTTTATTGATGACTATTACGAGAATATGATTGATGAACATAAAGACAAAGTTTCAAAAATTGACTCACATATAAATGAGTATCTTCTGAGTAAAAAAGAATTATCAAAAGAAATAATTTCAAAAGATAAAGCTTTAGATTCTGAAAGCGAAATGCAAGAATCAGAAACAGAAGAAGCCCCTACTGCTGACCTAACAGCATTTGAAGACATGATGCAATCCACAATCGAAAGAAAAGAATAGAATAATACAAAATACTCCTGAATAAATGATATATGTATTATTTATTCTCGTTTTATGTTTTAACTATCTAGTTCAGAATTTTATTTTATAGAATCTTTATAAATTATTTTTCTCAAATATACTAAATCCTCAAGATTCAAAATAATTTTTGCAGTTATACCAGCTTTATCTCTATCCTCAAAATACAAGAAGGATCCACGTTGTTGCAATAAAGAAACTCGCCCATGTGCAATTGAATTCCTTAGGTGTCGTATTAAACAATCGAAATCAGATTCTTTTTTATTTTTCTTACAAACAAAACGTTTACATTTATAACAAACTTCATTACCCAATAAATAATATTTTTCAAAGTAACTATTTAATTCTTTTATTTCTGTACAAAATTTTACAGAAATAATTTTACGCTTAGTTATAAAATCTTTATACACCATTTCTTTTGAGTCATCATGAATTCTGCAAGCATGTGGACTAGATACTCCAGGTGCCCGATATTGAAAATAGGAAAATACTTGTTTTAACTTTTTGTTAAATATTTCATACGGAACAATTTGTGACTCAAGAATTTTCAATGTCTTCTTATATTTACATTCTGTATCATTGCAAGAAAACGCCATTACCCAAAATACTCCTGCATAAGTGATTTATACAAAGTTTCTGCTTTTTCCAAAGACTGCTGAACTACAAGTTTTGATTTGTCAATTTGTTGAACGAAATCGGCGAATTGTTGCTGGAGTTCGAGTGGAGGAACAGGGATATCTAAATTAGTTAGAATTTGTTGATTTAAATTCTGAATATTAGCTCCTCGACCAGCCATACGCTTGCGCATACTTTCTGTTTTTAATACTCGTAACAAATAATCAGTTACAAAAAGATTACTTTCCTGTCTAAAACGAATACAGAAACCACTAAATGTTGTTTTTAATTCATTTGGATAAACGGCAACACATCTTC
This sequence comes from Treponema sp. UBA1747, assembly GCA_002315375.1. Taxonomy (GTDB): domain Bacteria; phylum Spirochaetota; class Spirochaetia; order Treponematales; family Treponemataceae; genus Treponema_D. Next base: position 32,711 of record DCHR01000034.1, read on the forward strand.
CAACTAAATCTTTATTTCCATTTGAACGAACAAAAACCAAATCTTCATTTTTGAGTAAATACTCTTCTGAAGGTAATTCATTCAAAGAAACTTGTGGAAGTTTTTCACATTCATTGATAATTGAATAATCCTTAAAATCGCCAACACCTAAACAATTTAGTTCAACACCATTTTCATCATAATGAAAGTTCATTCCATTTTTACAAGACCCTGTTTCTCCAAGTTTCTTTACTTCCCATCCCATAGGATTAGTAACAGGGTCTCCAAACATCTCGATAAATCGGGATTTGATGAGCAGGTCGTATTTTGCAAGGAGTTCTTTGTGTTCTGCAATTACCTTTGTAACCTGATCCAAATTAAGCGCAATCTGTTTCTGCACATCTAATGGTGGAAGTGGGATTTCGAGGTTTTCTAAATCTTCAGACCTAATATTGTTTATATTAGCACCTTCTGAGGCAGATGAAATTATCTGACGATAAGTTGGAGAAAAGAAATAATGTTTTAGGTATTCAAAACCTATTCCATTTGGGCGAACTACTTTACAAAAAGCTCCAAAAGTTACTTTTTCATCATCATTAAAACATGCAGCTTTACCAACTAGATGTTTACTTCCACTTGAAGCACAAATTAAGATATCTCCCTTTTGTAAATATTGTTCATCAGAAACTCTTTGTTGTTTTACAAATACTAATTCATCATAGTTAATTTTGTCTTCATTTATATTATTAGCTCTCAAAATAGTTGCTGAGTTTTCTGTTTTTTCATCCAGAACATCAGCAGGCTTATATGAAACCCCTCTGATTTGAGTAGAAATTTCTCCAAGTTTTACTGTTTTCCAATTCTCTCTATTCATTCGCAATTCTCATTTAATAGATCCCGAAACAAGTTCGGGATGACGGTTCATTTAGATGCTGAAACAAGTTCAGCATGACGTTTTTTATGTAGTTTCGACAAGCTCAACCACCACAATTATTTTTATCCTAATCCAATGATTTTACGTTAGTAAAATCGAATCCGTGTGACATTCACGGGGCGTTGCGGGGTGTCCCCGCAGAAGGGGTAGCGGAAAACCGCAGGTTTGCAGCGAGGGGAAGGCTTTCCCCTCCTTACTACTTAAGCATTCCCTTCAACACTTTCAAATCGACCCCAATCTGATTGTGCAGGGTTTCAATTTCGGCAAGGAGAGCATCTGGAGCGGGATATTCAACCTTTTCGTAGACGATTTCCTTGTACTTGTTGATGCTAAGGTCGTAACCGTTTTCTACAATTTCTGCTTTTGGAACAAAGAAGCTCTGGTCTGTGCGCTCTCGGTTTTCTTCGGCTGTAAGATTGTGGAAGCGGTTTATGATGTCCGGAATATCGTTGGCTTCTGTTGCCTGGCGTTTGTCGTCAAGGGTGTAACCGTCGGCCTTCATATCGTAGAACCAGACTTTATCTGTTCCGCCGGCACCTGTTTTTGTAAACACAAGGATTCCTGTACTTACTCCGGCATAAGGCTTGAACACTCCGCTTGGCATACTGATTACTGCTGCAAGCTGATGATTTTCTACAATTTCTTTACGAAGAGCTTTGTGGGCATTGCTTGAACCAAAGAGAACTCCGTCTGGAACAATACATGCACAGCGGCCGCCTTTTTTAAGCATACGAAGGAACAGAGCAACAAAGAGAAGTTCTGTTTTTGTTGTGGCACAGATGTTTGTAAGGCTTTCTGCAATTGTGGATTTATTTACACTTCCAGTAAATGGCGGATTTGCAAGGATTACATCGAACTGGCCTTCAATTTCGTTTGCCTTGCTTACGCTGTCCTGGTAAGCGATGTGTGGTTCACGGATTGAATGGAGCATAAGGTTCATGGCAGAAATCTTGAGCATTGTGGAACCTGTATCAAAACCTGTAAGAAGGCCTTTTGAATAGTGATCCCATTCTTTGTCGCTCATTTTGTTGCCGTAAGTATCGCGGATATATTCTGCTGCACTGATAAGGAAACCTGCAGTACCACAAGCAGGATCACAGATTGTATCCATTGGCTGTGGCTGAATAAGCTGAACCATCATGTCGCGGATCTGTTTTGGAGTACGGAACATTCCAACCTGACCGGAACTGTTCATTTTGCTAAGGACATATTCGTAAATGTCACCAAGCATATCCCGAGTCTGAACTTCCTGATTTTCAAAAAGTTCATCAAGTTTTGTGATTACGGCTTTTAATGTCTGTGGGCTTGGAATTGTAAAGTTGGAATCTTTCATGTAGCGGGCAAATGCCGATTCTTCGTTTACATTGATTGTCTTAATAAACGGGAAGATTTCTTTTGCCATAAGGGTAAAGAGTTCTTCTTCGGGAAGATTCTTGAATACATGCCAGCGGTAATTCTGTTTGTCGGCTGGGAAAATGTGTTCTTTTTTTTCGCCAGACATTTTTTCGTAAAGTTCTGTTTCGTTTTCTATCTGGTCTAAAGAATGAATGAACATAAGGTATGAAAACTGTTCGATAACAGTAAGATATTCAGACATTCCTGCACTAAAGAAGTCGTCCCAGATGGAATCGATTTTGTTTTTAATTTCGCCGGTAATCATTGGTGGGTTTTCTCCAAGAAAAACTTTATTGGTCAATTATAACACAAAATTTTGTGCCTACATACGATTATAGGGTAAAAAGTGTCGCACGGAATGAGATAGTGAGAAAGATTTATTGCAAGTGGAAGTTCTGCCCTAAAGAAATCTGCCAATGCCGACGATTACCTCAGCTCCGCCGCTGAGGGCCATACGAGAAAAAGAAAGGCTTCTGTGTTACGGAGTGGAACAGCAGCTCCGCTGCTGAGGGCCATACGAGCTTCGCTCGTTTGGCCCTACAAAAAAAGAAAGGGTGTCCCATATAGGGACACCCTCTTTCTTTTTTTGTGGGCCATAGCCCGGCTGGGCGGGCTTTGGCTATAGGAAATTTTTTAAAAGAAAAAAATCCAGTCATACGACTGGATTTTTTTGGGCCATCAAAGACTTGAACAGGCGACCTTATATTATCTGTGAATATTTATCAGTTGTTGGTCTTATTTTAGCACTTTTTAGGGAAT
>DCHR01000040.1:0-180 GCA_002315375.1 Treponema sp. UBA1747
TGGTTGAACGCGGATGGCACGCACACGTTCTGGCAGACGGACGCCAGTTTGCAAGTGCTACAGAAGCTATTAATACTTACCGTGCAGAAAACTCTGCCCTCCTGGATCAGGATATGCACGAATTCGTAGTTGCTAAAGACGGAAAACCAGTTGGACCAATCGTTGACGGCGACTCTGTAA
>DCHR01000040.1:308-9246 GCA_002315375.1 Treponema sp. UBA1747
TGGAATACGACGGAGACAACCACAAGCCAGCACAGTACCTGGTAAACCCACCAAGCATTGACCGCACAATGGGTGAATACCTTACAAAAACAGGTGTACACCTGATGGCTATTTCTGAAACACAGAAATACGGTCACGTAACATACTTCTTCAACGGAAACCGCCCTGGTGAATTCGACAAGAACCTGGAAACTTATGTTGAAGTTCCATCTGATGTTGTTCCATTCGAACAGCGCCCATGGATGAAATGTGCTGAAATCACAGACAAAGTTATCGAAGCAATTGAATCTGGAAAATATGACCACATCCGTCTGAACTACCCTAACGGTGACATGGTTGGACACACTGGTGTATTCAACGCTGTTTGCTGTTCTATGGAAGGCATGGACCTCCAGCTCGGTCGTCTTAAGGCTGCTGTAGAAAAAGCAGGTGGTATCCTCTGTCTTACAGCTGACCACGGAAACTCAGATGATATGTACGAACACAAGAAAGACGGTTCAGTTGCAAAAGATGCCAATGGTGAACCAAAACCAAAGACATCTCACTCACTGAACCCGGTTCCTGGAATCATTTACGACCCTGAATACAAAGGTGAATACGAACTGGAACTGAACTCAGGTCTCGGAATCTCTTCTTGGCCATCAACACTGATGCAGCTTATGGGATTTGTGCCTCCAACAGATTACGATAAGAGTATGATTAACCTGAAATAAGGTAAGCAACCGCAGGTTGTGATGCGCCCGTTTTCTTCGGAAGACGGGCGTTTTTTATTTGGGCGCTCTCTGGTGATGCAGGTGTGATATAATACTGGTATGATTCGGCAGGAAATTAGGTTCTTTGGAAATGTTCAGGGTGTAGGTTTCAGATATACTGCTAAATATGCAGCCCGCTCACTGGGATTAACCGGTTGGGTTTATAACGATTATGATGAATCTGTTTTGATGGAAGTGCAGGGAGATCCGGAAAAAATAGAGATTCTTATTTCCAATATAGAAAAAAGACCTTTTATTATTATTGAAAAAATGGACAGAAAAGAAATTACTGTTGTATCTGATGAATGGGAGTTTTATATAAAAGATTCCTTTTAATTTTCTTAAGGAGATTAAATTACAACTTTAGTGACCAATCAATGGAAAAAAAATATTATTCTAAAAAAGACAGATTGTTTTAATTGCAATCTGTTTTTTATATATCACACTTAGATTTGTAGATTAGGGGTTTGTCCCCTCTGAAACACCTCGGTAACAGGAGAAAAAGATGATAACAAAAAAAGAATTTCCGATCTTGGAGTTTGACACCGAAAAAGTTGCAAAGCTTAATCCAACAAACATCATTAGCGATAAGCTTTCTTCTAACAAATTGATTATTACTTTTTTCCCTGAAGCAATTAACAAGTTGATTGAAGAAAAGGCAATTGAACAGTGCTATTTCATTGGCGGAGAAAATCCTTTTCCAATTTATAAATTTACAGATGATGACGTGTGCATTGTTCTTGGGCAGGTAGGTGGTCCAAGCTGTGGCGGAAATCTTGATGTTTTCTACGCTATGGGAATAAACAAGGTTATGTTCTGCGGTGGTGGTGGAGTTCTGGACCGCAACATTAAAGTGGGCCAGCTGCTTTTAGTAGACGGCGCAATCCGTGATGAAGGATTTTCTTATCACTACATTGAACCAAGCCGTTATATCTACACTGACAAAAAAGTAACCGATAAACTTGCTGCCAGTCTTGAAGCAAAAAAAGTTCCTTATTTAAGGGGAATCTGCTGGACTACAGATGCCTTGTTCCGTGAAACACCGGAGAAAATTGAACTTCGTAAATCTGAAGGTGCGAAAATTGTAGAAATGGAACAGGCCGCTTGTATTGCAGTAAGTCAGTTCCGCGGTTTTGATTACGGTGCTTTGATTTACGGTGGCGATGATGTTGCCAGCGAAGAATGGAACAGCCGTGGATGGAATACAAGACAGGGAATCCGCTATAACCTGATTTTGCTTTGTAAAGAACTGGTTAAGGAGATGTAATTGCCAAATATTACAACAAAACAATTTCAAATCCTGACAGACATCAATCTGGTCTGGGATTTTTTTACAGATATTTATGACCGTAAACGGGGAGGCGGAGTTGCAGCTCCTTTTTTTGAGTACGCAATTCAGTCTACCTGGATGGATAAAACTTATTCCTATTTGAACCGCCTCTGGTTTGACGGGGACAAGGTTGTGGCCTTTGTTTTTAATGAAGCACCGGTTACAGATGTTTATTTTAAGGTTCGTCCCGGTTATGAGTTCCTGGCTGATGAACTGGTAGATTATGCCATCAACAATATGCCAGACTTCGACAATAAAATGCAGTTTATGCTTTTTAATGGTCAGGAGTTTTTGATGGAAGCGGCCCAGAAGTGGGGATTCAAAAAAATCTACGATTATGAAGACCGCAATTTTGATTTTAAAAATGAGCTGAATTACGAGCTTCCTGAAGGCTTTCATTATGTTGATCCAAAAGATTGTGATCCTGTAAAACTGGCAAAATGCTGCTGGTACGGTTTCAATCACGGGGAAAAAGGGCCTTTTGAAAATTGGGAAAAACCGTCTGAAGTTGAAACTGAATGGGATCCTCATAAACAGTTTATTTGTATTGAAGGTCCAATGACAGCTCATTCGCCACATTCAACTCACCAGTACGACATAATCATTGCCAACGACAAAGATGAATATGTTTGCTTCAGCGGAATGTGGTGGGTGCCGGAAAACAAACTTGCCTACATGGAACCTTTGTGTACTGTGCCTGAATATCGCAAAATGGGACTGGCATCGGCAGCGCTTACCAAGCATTACCGCAGAATGAAGGCACTCGGAGCAACTCACATGACTGGCGGCGGTGATCCTTTCTATGAAAAATTAGGATATGGGAAAGGCGTTCACTGGTATTGTTTTGGTAGATAGGAGATGCTGATCCGGTTCCTGAGCTTGTCGAAGGGCGGGATCTCATAAAAGGGGAGAATAATTTATGAAGATAGAACCAAAAGAAGTAACATTAAAAGACGGAAGAAAATGTATTTTGCGTAATGCCACTGGGGCTGATGCAGAAGGTATGCTCAATTATTTAAGAACCTCAGGTGGCGAAACTGAATTTATCCTTCGTTATCCTGATGAAGTTGATAAACATTATACAATTGAAAGCGAAGCAAAAGTTCTTGATGATTTTCTTGAAAACCCGGAATGTGTAATGATGGTTGCGGTCGTTGACGGGAAAATTGCCGGGAATGCTGTAATCAGTGGTTCAAAACGAAAAAGGAAAACCGCACATCGCGGAGCATTTGCAATAGCTCTTATGAAGGAATACTGGAATCTTGGAATCGGTACTGCTTTAATGACAGAACTTCTGGATATTGCAGATAATCAACTTGGTTATACTGTAATTGATCTGGAAGTTGTTTCAGAAAATAAACGGGCAATCGCTCTTTATACAAAAATGGGCTTTAAGAAAATCGGTGAACGGCCAATGGCGCTGAAGCTGGATAACGGAAGTTATTATTCTGAAGATTTAATGTGCAGAATTAAAAATTAGGAGAGTTTTATGGCACAACAGTTTAAAGATATTGATGCCGGTCAGAAATTTGACTGGGGAAATACTTCAAAGGATTATGCAAAATATCGTGATATTTATCCTGAAGAATATTACGAAGCAATTGCAGATTTTGGACTTGGCATTAGGGGACAGACCTGTCTTGATATTGGAACAGGTACCGGTGTAATTCCAAGAAATATGTATAAATACGGAGCAAAGTGGACTGGCTGTGATATTTCTGAAAACCAGATTTTAATGGCACAAGAACTTTCTAAAGAAGCGGGAATGGATATTCAGTATTTTCCTAAGGCAACAGAAGATCTGGATTTTCCTGAAAAAAGCTTTGATCTAATCAGTGCTGCACAATGTTTTATGTATTTTAAGCGAGAAACAGCGCTTCCAAAAATTGCAAGCCTATTAAAAGATGACGGAATTTTTCTTGTTCTTTATATGGCCTGGCTTCCGGAAAAAGATGAAATTACAAAAATGAGTCTGGATTCTGTTCGTAAGGCAAATCCAAACTGGAACGGGGGACAGACCTATGAATGTCCTTTACACTTCAACGAATACACTTACTCAATTTTTGATATGGCTTTTCACAAAGAAATGTATGTTGATGTTCCCTTTACCCGTGAATCTTGGAATGGAAGAGTAAAAGCCTGTCGTGGAATCGGAGCTTCCCTTAGCCCTGAAAAAATAGAGACTTGGGAAAAAGAACATATGGCAATGCTTGAAAAAATCATGCCGCCTGAAACTACAATCCCGCACTTTGTTCAGATGGCAGGGTTAAAGGTGAAAAAGTAAACTGCTGATGTGCAAAGCTCCGAAGGAGCTGACTTAAATAATTTTCTTTAATACAAACGACCGCAGGTCGTATGGGGAGAAAAATGCCAAAAGTTTATTTAATGTGCGGAAAAATCTGCAGCGGAAAAACTACTCATTCAAACAAACTTAGAAAAGAGCATAAAGCTGTTGTGCTTTCTGTTGATGAAATAACCCTTGCTTTGTTTGGTCAGGATTGTGGTGAAAAGCATGATGAGTATGTAGAGCGGGCAGAAAAATATCTTTTTGAAAAATCGGTGGATATTATTGAAACTGGTACAAATGTAATTCTGGACTGGGGATTTTGGACAAAGCTGGAACGGGATTACGCAAAACAGTTTTACTCATCAAAAAATATTGAATATGAATTTCACTATATAGAAATAGCTGATGAAGAATGGCATCGTCGTCTTGAAAAACGAAATCAGGCAGTGATGGATAAGAAAACCAGTGCTTATTATGTGGATGAAGGACTGGCAGAAAAGTTTAAATCGATTTTTGAAATTCCTGCAAAAGAAGAAATTCAGGTGTGGGTAAAACAGTAAAAGAGAATCAAAATGCTTAGTCTAAAACCATATAAACCTCAGGATGCTGAAAAACAATTATCGCTTATAAAACATACAGACAGAATTTATAGTTTCCCCATGAGCAAAATAAATGACCGTCCTTTTTTGTATTATATTCGGGGTGAAAAATTCAGTGTTGCTGTAGATGCAGGACAGTCACCATTGCATGTGGAACAGTTTTATAATTCATTAAAGGAGAATAATTTTCCTTTGCCTGAATATACTGTTCTAACACACTGGCACTGGGATCATAGTTTTGGCATTCCTTATGTAAATGGAAAAACTATTGGCAGCGAACTGTCAAAACAGCAGCTTGATATAGTAAAAACCTGGGAATGGACTGAAGATGCAATGAAACAGCGGGAACTTTCAGGTGAGGATCTGGAGATGATCAACAATGATATAAGAGCGGTTTATCCGGATTTGAATACTGTAAAGGTTGAAAATGTAGATATTGCAATCAGCGAAAAAATGGAACTGGATCTGGGCGATATTCATCTGGAACTTTATCCAAGGGATTCAATTCACAGTCGGGATGCTTTGCTGATTTACTGTCCTGAAGAAAAAGCTTTGTTTGTTGGTGATGCTGACTGTAAGGATTGCTATAACAATTGGGAAGTTCTTCCGGAAAGAGTGGAAAATTACAGGGCATTTATAAACAGTCTTGATTTCGATAATTATTACATTGGTCATGATAATCCGGATACAAAAGAAGGTGTAAACAAGTATCTGGACGATTTACTAAACGGAAACTAATAACGGAAATAAATAATGAAAGCTAATAAGAACGAGATTAACTTACTTGAAAAAATCGGGCAGGACGTTCATCCTCCGCTGAAAAAGGTGAATGTGGACGGATGGCTTGCCGGCTTTTCGGAAGGCTATACAGGCCGTGCTAATTCGGTGCTTGCGTTTTCTGGAGAACAGGGGGGACAGACCCCAACTGAACACAGGGGACAGACCTCTATGGAAGCAAAAGTTCAGAAAATTGAAGCGCTTTACGCAAAGGAAAATCTTCCTACTATCTTCAAAATGACAGAAGCCTCTGCGGAAGGTCTTAATGAACTTCTGGAAAATCGAGGATATAAATCCACAAAACCTACTGATGTTATGACTGTTTCCTGTAAGTCTCCTGTTTTGCTGGAAAAGTTTGAAGAAGTGGAAGAGCCTGAAGAAATCGGCGTGATTATTACAGGAACCCCAGATGAGGCCTGGCTTAATTCTTTTTTTGAATATGAAAATCGCACTGATGAAAAAACAATAAGAATTGCAAAGTACCAGTTTGATTTAATTGACCAGAATGAAAATCTTACAGCTCTTTACTGCCGCATTCAAATTTGGGGAAAAGATGTGGCAGTTGCATCAGCAGTAATTGAAGACGGAATTTTATTTTTGCTTAATGTTGTTGTAAATCCTTCTTGTCGCGGAAAGGGATATGGAAAAATCCTGGTAAAAGAGATTCTGGAAAATGCCTTTGATATGGGAGCCGAAAAATTTTGTCTTCAGGTTATGAAGGATAATCCTGTTGCAATAAACCTGTATAAAAGTTTTGGCTTTGAATATTTTTATTCATATTGGTATATGGAAAAAGATTGTCGATAGAGGTGTATTTATGAAAAAAATCGGATTAATTGGTGGAACAGGGCCGGAATCAACTCTGGTTTATTACAAAGAATTAAATAAAAGACTTAATGAAGCTTGTGGCGGAGTGGCTTTCCCTGAAATTGCAATTGAAAGTCTTGATTTATTTAAGGCGCTTAATCTCGTAAAAGAAGAAAAATATTCAGAGCTTACAGATTACATTTATTCAAAAATCCAGAATCTGGAAAATGGCGGTGCAGATGTAATTGCATTAACTGCCGCTACTATGCATGTGGTTTACGATGAGCTGGCAAAAAAAGTGAAAAAGCCTTTTATTAGTATTCCAGAGGCCGCTGCCGATTATGCCGTTTCCAACGGTTATAAAAAAGTTGGACTTTTGGGAACCATTTTTACAATGGAAAAGGATTATCTGAGCAAGGCTTTTACAGCAAAAGGAATTCAGGTTTTTACTCCATCAGAACAGGACCGCATTCTTGTAAATGAAAGAATTTCAAAGGAACTGGAATACGGAATTGTAAAGGAAGAGTCTGTTGCGGAACTGGTTTCCGTAATCAACAAAATGAAAGCTGAAAATCAGATTGAAGCAGTAATTCTTGGCTGTACAGAATTGCCACTGGCTTTGAATAAAAATAACTGTCCTGTGGAACCTCTTGATATTATGGAGATTCATATTCAGAAACTGGTAAAGCTGGCTAAGAATTAAATATGCCAAAAGTTTATTTTATTTGCAAAAAAAAACATGCGAATACAGGAGCGAGAAATCTCCCTTAAAACCGGAATGTAACCAATTCAGCATTTGTTTTTTCTTATAAAAGACACGCCGTAACCTGGAAAAGGGTTATAAGGAGAATCAAATGATGAAATCAAGATATGTACTGCTGGCAGGATTATTACCTTTTCTTTTTCTTTCCTGCAAGTCGACAAAACAACAAAGTTCCAGTGAAATTGAAAAAAATCAGTTTTGCGAAGAAGATATTTGTATTCAGTCAGAAGAAGAAAATCCTGAAAGATTTATATACAAGCATGTCATAATCGTAGGAATTGATGGAGCCGGTGCTTTTGAAGCAAAATGTAATACGCCAAATATGGATTCAATTTTTGCAAAGGGAATATGGACTCCAAACTGTATTGCATCGATTCCACCAATCAGTGCACAGTGCTGGGGATCGATGATGACAGGAGTAAAACCGGCTTTACATCAGCTTAATAATGACAGAGTAGAGTCGGGAATAGAATATGACAATCCAGTATATCCTACTATTTTTAAGCTGGCACGGGAAACAAATCCTGATGCTAAACTGGCTGCTTTTGCAGGCTGGACACCCATTTACACAGGAATAATTGAGAAAAATATCGGAGTAATAACAGACACCGGAAATGATGAGGAAATTGCAGACAAGGCCTGTGATTTTATAAAAGCAGAAAAACCTGACCTGATGTTTGTGTATTTTGAGTCTGCAGACCAGAAAGGACATTCCCTTGGATTTGGTAAAAAGGAATATCTTGAAGCTTTGGAAAAAATAGATGGGTACGTGGGAAAGGTTTATGATGCCGTAAGTGAAGCCGGTATGCTTGATGACACTCTGTTTATCGTTACGGCAGATCACGGGGGAGCCGGAAGCGGTCACGGGGGAATTCTGCCATCAGAAATGCACGTTTATTTCGGGGCGGTGGGAAAAACTGTAAATAAAAGTACAAGATTAAAATTCAAGGGAAGAGATCTGGCTTCTGTAGTTTGTCATGCAATGAATCTGAAGACAAATGGTAACTGGGCTTCAGAAGTACCAAAAAAGTTTTTTATTGAATAGAAAAGGGGGCCATAAGCCCCCCTTTTTTTTACTATGAATGCTTTAATTATAATACGAACTGCTGTTTGAATTGGAAATTTGGGGTAAAAAAAGGTTAAACGTTTTAATTTTTAATTGATATGAAAAAAAAAGTGCTTTATAATATTGGTTAAACGTTTTACTAAATAACATTGATGTAATCATTTAAGGAGGAAAATAATGTTTACAACAACAAAAAAAGTGGTAGCAGCAGGACTCACAGCACTTATGCTCTGTTCAGTTGTATCTGCAAAACCAAAACTTTCGAAAGAACAGAAAGCTCTTTCAAAACAGCTTGAAACACAGTTTAAAAAAGCTGGATATAAAGTTCAGAAAGATGCAAAAGGCAAAGTTTATGACTTTGACGGCATGGTAGTTCGTGTAGCCGACTGGTGGTCTAATGCTAATGGTCTTCAGGAAGGTGAATCACATTCTCCAATGGAAGAAGATACAAAAAAATTCCGTCAGTACGGAATGCTGGCTTATAACTATGACTGTGATCAGTTCGGTATTGGCGGATGGGGATCACACCCACAGACAGTTGCAAACTTCTGTACAAC
>DCHR01000023.1:0-20101 GCA_002315375.1 Treponema sp. UBA1747
TATAATCTACACCAGCATCCAGATCAACTTTATCATCTGCATTTGCAAAAACAGATGGAAGTCTGATTCCGGCTGCAACAGAAAGATTTTCTACTGGTCTTAAAACTACTGAAAAATCACTGGCTAGGTTTCCGTTTCCAACGTTATCATCAGCAATTGGAAGATAAGAGCCGGCTGAAAATGTTTTTTTATTAAAATCTAAACTTAGTATTTCAATTGGTCTGAATTCAACATAAGCTTTATCTAATTCATAAGCTGTAAAACCATAATTTGCATTTTCATTTTTTTCAAAATAAGTGATAAAAGAAATTCCGGCATCAACTTTTTCAGTTTCAATTTCGGCTGTAATCTGTTCTTTAATTCCTGCAAATTCTGCTGTTCCATCTGCAATACTTACTACATCAGAAGATATCTTGTTTTCAAAAGATACATTTACTTCCTGTGCAAAAATTCCTGCTGTAAAAGCAAGTGTTGTCATAACTGTTAATACGATTTTTTTCATTATAAAACTCCTTTAGTCCATTCCTGACATTTAGTAATATCTTCCTCTTCAGGTGTCAGATGAACCATAAGGCTTTCTGTAACTGTTGCACCCGCCGTTTTAGCTCTTTCTTCCCAATCCCTGAGCCACTGACCGTCTCCCCAGTCATATGAACCGAAAAGACCGACTTTTTTTCCTGAAAGTCCGGATTCGATTCCTGCGTAGAATTCTTCCATTGTGTCTTCCAGAACTTCATCGCCCATGGCAGGACTTCCAAGAAGAATTACATCGCAGCCAAGTACTGCATCCGCATCAGCACTGTCAGCTGTTCCAAAAACAACTTCGGCATTTGCTGCGGCGGTTTCTTTAATTACATCAGCCATGGCTTCTGTATTTCCTGTGGTACTTGCATAAATAACTGCAACTTTCATAATTACCTCACTTAAGCAGCATTACAAACTGCTTCTTTATATTTTTGTATTATTTGAGGAACGGTATGTCCCTCTTCAAACCATTGTTTGCAAAGCTTGCTGCACTGTTTGTATTCAGAGCAGCATTTTTTTGCCACAGAAGGATCTGAATAAGATTTCCAGTAACTGCAGCATTTACAATTCCGCCCCTGGTTTTCTTCAAACCCTACAACATCCTCAAAAGGGTAGCCAAGGATCAGGCCAACTTCATGAGGAAATCCTTTCTGTGTTTTTAATCTTTGGAATAATTCATCAAGAGTTTTAGCTGTATCAGACGGATTTTCATAACCTTTCCCACGTAAGTAAGTTTGAATCAGAGAATCCCCAAGAATCTTTCTGATCCATAATAAATTAAAGGCAATAACCATAATTCGTGAATCCGAACTTTTAAAATTCACAAGACCTAAGTTTTGCCCTGCAAGAAGATTTTTCCACTTTATGAATTCTTCCTGAGAAAAGTCAGATATCGAAACAGTAAAAAGATTTGCCGGCTTAATCCCGCACAAAGAGGGAGCAAGACAGTTAATAAAACATTGATTGAAATTATTATAGTTAGTCATAACTAACGCCTCGGACAGAAAAATATTACAATTTTAAAAATATGTCAATAAGTTAGTGACACCTAACAAAAATTTTGATAATGTATAATTAGTTAGTTATAGGAGACTAACTAATTATATGATTAATAAAAAATTGATAAATATTGTTCCACAGTCCGGAAAATATGTTTTTTTGACAGTTCTCTTGAAGATTTCAGGACTATGCGCAAATTTTCTGCTTATCTTTTCTGTGGCAGAAATAATCCGTTCAAGAGGAAAAAACCTTGGTTTCCAGGTTATTTTTATCATTTTGTCATTATTAATTTCTTTTGTTTCTAATCAATTTGCTGCGGTGACTAGTTTTAAATCCAGCTGCCAGGTAAAGAAAACTCTCCGCTCGAAAATCTACGAAAAACTTCTGCGCCTTGGACCTGAATATCAGGAAAAAACTGAAACGGCAAAAATCATTCAATGGGCAGTTGAGGGTGTTGAACAGATTGAAATATGGTTCGGACAGTATCTTCCCCAGTTTTTTTACAGCATGATTGCTGCAGTTCTGACTTTTGCAGTCCTTGTGTTTCTGGATGCAAAAATGGCTTTTATCCTTTTGGGATGCGTTCCTCTTATTCCGGTTTCAATTATTGCAGTTCAGAAAATTGCAAAACGGATTCTTGGCCGTTACATGGACCAGTATGCAACTCTGGCCGACAATTACCTTGAAAATCTTCAGGGCCTTACAACATTAAAAATCTATAATGCGGACGAACAGCGTCAGAAGCAGCTTGGTGTGGAAGCAGAAAATTTCCGCCGCATCACTATGAAGGTTCTTTCTTTCCAGCTTAATTCCATAATCGTTATGGACACAGTTGCTTACGGCGGGGCAGGGCTTGGGATTATGTTTGCCATTAAGTCTTATCTTGCCGGAAATCTTACTCTTGCCAATGCTTTTATCTGTATTCTCATTTCGGCGGATTTTTTTATTCCTCTTCGTCGCCTGGGAAGTTATTTTCATACAGCCATGAACGGAACAACAGCCAGCAAAAATATTTTTGCATTGCTGGAGACTGAAGAGCAGGAAAGGGGTGGGGAAAGCGATGTTTTGTTTTCCGATAATTCAGAATCGAAAACAAAACTCGATAGCGAAGCGTATCTTCCCCTGGCTTCAGCTAATGCAGTGGTTTCGACAGGCTCAACCACCGCATCATCTTTCGCTACCCCTTCTGCGGGCTCAGACGCCGCCCGCAACGCCTGCTTGCCACTTTTCCAGACTGAAAATCTTTCTTACAAATATGGCGAACGAACAGTTTTGCAAAATGCCAGCATTACAATTCCGGAAGGCTCCTTTACGGCCTTTGTGGGAAAATCGGGATCCGGAAAATCCACACTGGCAAAAGTGTTTGCGGGAATTAATTCTAATTACGAAGGCTCTGTAAAAATAATGGGAACAGACCTGTGTAAAATCGCACCGGAATCTCTTTACAAGTTCTGCACTTACATAAGTCATCGGGACTGGATTTTCAAAGGGACGGTTCGGGATTGTCTTCTGGAAGGCAATCCTGCTGCAACTGAGGATGAAATGTGGCAGGCCTTAAAGTCAGTTTGTCTGGATGATTTTATTCAGAGTGTCGGCGGTCTGGATTTTGAAATTAAAGAAAATGCCAGTAATTTAAGTGGGGGGCAAAAACAGAGGCTTTCTATTGCCAGGGCACTGCTTCACGACAGTGAAGTTTACATATTTGATGAAGCTACAAGCAATATTGATGTAGAAAGTGAAGCGGCTATTCTGGATCTTCTTCATAAACTTAAAGGAACAAAAACAATCATCATGATCAGTCACAGAAAGGAAAACTGCGTTGAGGCTGATGCAATTTATGAGTTTGAAAAAGGGATGCTGAAACAAGGAGGTAACCGTTAATGAAAACTTTACTTCGTCTTTCAAAATTAATCTGGTCATTATTTCCGGTTATTCTTCTGGCAGTTTTTTTCGGAGTTGTCGGTCATTTATGCGCTATCGGGATTCCAGTTTTAGGAGCAGTTGCGCTACAGGGAAAACTTCCTTTATGGATTTTGCCGTTAATTGGAATTGCCCGTGGAATCTGCCATTACATTGAACAGTACAATAATCACTTTCTTGCGTTTTCAATTCTGGCAAAAATCCGCGAAATTGTTTTTAAAAAACTTCGGGAGCTTGGACCAGCAAAACTTGAAACAAAAGAAAAAGGAAATCTTATTTCCATACTGACTTCAGATATAGAACTTCTGGAAGTTTTTTATGCTCATACCATCAGTCCTGTTTTTATCGCAATAATTGTTTCTGTAGTAATGCTGATTTTCTTTTCGCAGATTCACATAGCCCTGGCTTTTGTTGCATTAGGGTTTTATATCCTTGTTGGGGTAATTGTTCCAGCAGCTGTAAATAAATCTGCAGTTAAACTTGGAACAGAATACCGCGAAGAATTCGGAAAAATGAACTCTTTTCTTCTGGATTGTCTCCGCGGTCTTGAACAGAGCATTTTGTATTCCAACGGGAACAGAAAACTTGAAGCAATTCAAAGTGGAAGTGATGAACTTTCTGCCACAAGAAAAAAGCTTTCCGTTCATGAAGGTTTCACAGCTGCCATTTCCGGATTATTTGTGACTGCCGGTGGTCTTACAATGCTTGCTGTAAGCCTTGCCCTTTTTCATCAGGGGCAGATTTCCATGGAACAGGTTATTGTTGCAGTGGTTGCCATGTTCAGTTCTTTCGGGCCGGTATTTGCCGTTGCAGCTTTAGGAAGCGGATTAAGCGGAACAATTGCCAGTGGAAACAGAGTTCTTGCTTTGCTGGATGAAAAACCTGTGGTGGAGGATGTTACGGCCCTTGGACAGGCTCAGGGAACGGACGGATTCTTATTTCAGGGGGCTTCATCAGAATCTGTTTCCTTTGCTTATCCTTCAAATTCTTCTGAAAAAATCCTGGAAAATATTTCCATGGATTTTCCAAAAAATAAAATCATCGGTATTCGGGGGAAAAGCGGCTGCGGTAAATCAACTCTCCTTAAACTGTTCATGTATTTCTGGAAAGCAGATTCTGGTTCAGTAAAAATTTCGGGAACTGACGTTAATGAAATCAGCACAAAAGATCTTCGTAAAACAGAAAGCTATGTAACACAGGAAACAGTTTTGTTCCACGATACAATCGAAAATAATATTCGCATTGCAAAGCAGGATGCCACTCTTGAAGAAATTCAAACGGCATGTAAAAAAGCTGCAATCCACGATTTTATTATGGAACTTCCAATGGGGTATCAGACTCAGGTTTCGGAACTGGGAGACAATTTTAGCGGCGGTGAACGGCAGCGGTTGGGATTAGCCCGGGCATTTTTGCATGACGGTGACTTTATGCTCCTTGATGAACCTACAAGCAATCTGGATTCCTGGAACGAGCACGAAATAATGAAAGCTGTTAAAGAAAGTGCAGAAGGGAAAACAGTTGTGATTGTAAGTCACAGAGATTCAACTTTTGAGTTTGCGGACAGGGTTTGTCATCTTGATTGAAGTGGTCTGTCACCTCGACCGAAGTGGAGAGGTCTTTTTCGGAAGAGATTTCTCGACTGCGCTCGAAATGACAAAAATAGAGAGAAAGAAAATGAAAAGTGTTGAAGAGAAAAGGGAAGATGAAAAACTCACGGTTACTTTTATGATTCAGGTT
This sequence comes from Treponema sp. UBA1747, assembly GCA_002315375.1. GTDB lineage: Bacteria > Spirochaetota > Spirochaetia > Treponematales > Treponemataceae > Treponema_D. The sequence goes on from DCHR01000023.1 coordinate 5,182, forward strand.
TATTGCCGCGGAAATCACAAAGAACGGAATGTTTTACGGCAGAAGGGTTTTATGTGTGATGAATGCAGGGATCTGACTGAGTATGCCGTGATGCGGAGTCAAAAATGTCCTTACATTGCAAAGGGGACTAAAACCTTTTGCAGTAACTGTAAAACTCACTGCTATAAACCGGAATACAGGGAAAAAATCAGAAAGGTTATGCGGTATTCGGGACCAAGACTGATTTTCCATTTTCCCGGTAAACTGGTTGCTCATTTTATTAGTTCAAAAAAATTTAAAAACAATGTTAGGAATAACTAACTTTCATAGGAGAAAAAGTATATGAAAATCGTATTTATCATTCTTGGATTTATTTTTGTTGGGTTAGGATGTCTTGGTATCCCGCTTCCGGTTTTACCGACAACTCCGTTTTTAATGCTGGCTGCAATCTGTTTTGCGAAAGGTTCTAAGCGCCTGGATGCCTGGTTTAAAAATACAAAGCTTTATAAAAAGCATCTGGAAAGTTTTGTAGAAAAACGGGAAATGACATTGAAAACAAAGTTAACAATACTGCTTACAGCCAGCGCTATGCTGCTGTTTTCTTTTGGAATGATGCAGTACAAGGCAATGGTGAATGGGAATTCAGTAGGACTGATTATTGGGCGGGTAATGGTTCTTATGATGATTCCAATTAAATATGTTTATTTTTTTACGCGGATTAAAACTATACCGGAAGAAGAGGTAAAAGATGAAGAAAAGACTTCTGCTTAGTTTTGTATTTATACTGATTCAGTTTGTAGTTTTTGCAGAGGATTACAGGTGCAGTTTTGTCTATAGAGTTGCAACCACTTCTGGTGAAGGAATGTGCAGCGAGGGGACAGACCCCATTGTTAAAATCGATTTTGAAAACAATAAAATCTCTTTTCCAGATTTTGTATTTACTGAATCAAAAACAATTCCGGAATATACGGTGACAGAAGTAGAAATAACTGAAAAAAGTGATGGAATAATTGAAGTCAGAAAAGATAGTTTTGAAATCAATGAAGATGGAAAAAATATAAACGGAAAAAAAATAATCGGAATAATAAAAGGCGACGACCTGGAACTGGAGGTTGTTCTGAAGGTTGGAAAAATGCCCTTTAATTTGAAGGTTAGATATTTTACGGAAGGTGTAGAGAGGTAAAAAAAATGGATTTAAAATTAGGTGATGTTCAGACAACGGCTTTGATTCCCGTTGCAATTAAAGCAAATGAAACAAAAAGAAAGAATGCAAGAATCAAGGATTTTAAAGCTGTTGAAATTATCGAAAAAACAGGGATAGACACAAAACCTTATGACAAGTTCTTTTCTCATGAAGGAGTTGTTGCAAGAACAATTATGATGGACAGACAGCTGAAAGGAATTATTGAAAAAAATCCTGAAACTGTTGTAGTTAATGTTGCCGCAGGTTTTGATGACAGATTTTCACGTGTAGATAACGGAAAAATTTTGTGGTTTGATCTTGATTTGCCGGATTCCATTGAAGTACGCAAAAAGTTTTTTGAAGAAAAAGACCGTGTCACCATGATTGCAGGAGATGCCTTAAAAAATTCCTGGTGCAACATTGTAAAAGAAAAAATCGATTCTTCCTGTAAACCTGTTATTATCGCAGAAGGTTTGTTCATGTATTTCACTTTGGAACAGATTACAGCATTCCTTACCCTTATAAAAGAAAACTTTCCAAATGGTGGATTGTTGGTTGCCGAACAGAATCCAAAAATGCTAGCCAACAACACAGATAAACATGATGTAGTCAAAAATACCAATGCTAAATTTTTGTCTGGAACTGATTCCGCTCAGGAAATTGCAGATCTTGTAAACGGCTTTATGGTGATAGAAGAACATAGTTTTCACGAAGAAACAAGAAAACATACAATCCGCGGAAAAATATTTGCCTGTCTTATGCCAAAAATGAATAACCGCTGGGCAACCTTTGAATGGTAAAAGAGTGGATTTCAGGATTGTAGGAGATAAAGAAATGATGGAGGTTTATTTTATGAATATCAATTTAATATCCTCAATTTTAGGATTGCTCGGCGGACTTTTATGCTGCTGTGGTGATGTACTTCTGGACTTAAAAGGTTCAGACAATCAGAAACTGGGAACTTCAAAACAATTGGACAGCAACTGGCTTAAAATGTCTGAGTGGCGTTTTGGTGCTTCAATTTTGCTGGCATTTGTGGGCGTTCCTTGTGTTGGATTGGGCTTGTATTCTCTTCATCTTCAGATGCTTGATACAAACAAAGTATTGGCTATTGTAATGCTTTGTTTTGCATTTCTTGGTTGTACCGGCGGATTTTTCATTCACACTTTCCTTTGTCTTCAGGCAATCATTGTAAAGAGAATTGTTCAGAATCCAAAAGATTTTCGAACTGAAGATGAAAAACTCCAGTCTGCGGACAACGTTCTGGAAGGAATGTACAAGGCAATTTTATTTCCATTTTTCTTCTTTTATTTGTGTTTAATGGCATCGACTGTTTGTGTTCAGATTGGAATTCTTGGTGGAGCTCTTGCAGTTCCAAAATGGATGGTAATTTTGAATCCTATTCCTTTAATGATTGTTGGAATCAGTTTAAGAAAAATAAACCCAAAATGTTTCTGTGATTTGCCTGGAATTATTATGCCAAGTTTTGGACTTGCTATGCAGGGGCTGATTGGAATTATTGCGGAGGTGTTGTAATGAAAGTGTGGAAAATCCACAATAAATATTTTTTTTGGACATAATGTTAGTAGAAACTAACTAAAAATATCATTCGGAGGTCAAAAAATGAATGAAAAAACAAAAAGTGTATGGATGACAATACTTTATTTTGTATTGTATGTTGTACTGGTATTAGTTGCAGAACTTCCGGGTTTTGCAAGTCCTTATTACTGGATTTGTGTTGGAATTGTTGCCGCCTTCCTGGCTGCAGGTCCGCTTACAATGTGTATAGAGAAAACTGAATCCGCTCTCTTGCTTCCAGTAGCCTGGTTCTTTGTGAACCGTGCTATCGGTGAAATTGGTATGGATCTAATGCAGGTAGGAAATCTTTTTCTTCTTACAGCGGGTGCCGTTCTTTCTCTTGTACTTAAAAATAACAAGCGTCTTATGATGCGGGTTTGTGTTCCAGTTCTGGTTGCAATGCCATCATGTAATTTGCTGCCACTTTATTTTCAGACAGAACTATTTACAGAAACAGCCTTGGGCGAAATGAGTCCAGAATATGTTGCAACTCTTGCAAAATGTGCTCACGGATGGGTTTTTATTCTTGTTACTTTGCTTGTAATTGGAGCCGGAGTTTTGAGTGAACGATTGACTGAAAAGCTATTTATTAAGAAGTAATCTTTTCAGAATAGTTATAAATTCAAAAACTGTTCGGGTGTAACAGCCTGGGCAGTTTTTTATTTGGGTTGGTATATTTATGTTATTAAAATAACAACAAAAGTTGACGAATTTCAGACGAGGTATTATATTGTAGTAAGAGGTAATACATATGACTACAATATCTGCAAAAATAGATAATAATGATAAATCTTCTTTCGAAAGAATCTGTGATTCTATGGGAATAAATATTTCTTCTGCAATCAATGCTTTTGTAAAAGCAACAATCAGGGAAAATGGAATGCCTTTTGCATTGAAAGCTGCTGAAGATCCATATGTTTATTCTGAAGAGAATATGAAGTACTTAAGAGAAAGTATTAATCAGATTGAAACTGGAAAAGGTCAGGTTCATGAGTTAAAGGAGATTCTTTAATGGTTAAAGTTTGGTCTGATTTAGCCAGGAATGATTATCTGGAATTTTTCAATAAGCATCAGAAAGATTTGATTAAAAGTACTCATGATTTAATAAAAGATATTGAAAGAAACGGCGTTGATAAGGGAAAGGGGCAGCCAGAACAGTTGAAACATGAACTTTCCGGATATTATAGCCGTAGAATCGATCAGAAAAATCGTCTTGTTTAAAAAGTTGAAGATAATAAACTTTATATAGTTCAGTGCGGAACTCATTATCAACAATAAAGAATTATCCCCATCAATACCAGTTTTCATAAAAATATTAGTTAGTTACTGCTAATTGAATTATATTCATTTTATATATATCTTTTAAAAGAGGTGACATAAATGAATTTAATAATTCTTCAAGGCTTGTTAATCCCGTTTTTGGGAACAGTGCTGGGTGCTGTATGTGTTTTTTTTCTCAGACAGCAGCTCAATATTAAACTTCAGAAAGCTCTCTCCGGTTTTGCAGCCGGAGTTATGATTGCAGCTTCGGTGTGGAGCCTTTTAATTCCGTCTATGAACCAGGCTGCTCAAAATGGAATGGGAAGATTGAGTTTTATACCGGCAGCCGGCGGTTTTTGTATTGGAATCCTTTTTCTTTTGTTTCTTGATCTTGTAATTCCCCATATGCACTTAAACGAAACTGTTGAAGGTCCCAAAAGTCATCTTTCTAAAACTACAATGATGCTGCTGGCTGTAGGTTTGCACAATATTCCTGAAGGAATGGCGGTTGGGATTGTTTATGCAGGCTGGGTTAGCGGAAGTGCCAGTATTTCCAGTTCTGCCGCTTTAGCCCTGGCAGTTGGAATTGCAATTCAGAATTTTCCGGAAGGGGCAATCGTTTCTATGCCAATGCACGCAAACGGTTTATCAAAACGGAAAGCTTTTCTTTACGGAACTTTATCGGGAGCGGTCGAACCTGTTGCCGGAATAATCACAATTCTACTTTCAAGTTTTATTATTCCTGTTATGCCTTATCTTTTAAGTTTTGCAGCGGGGGCTATGATGTATGTTGTGGTAGAAGAACTTGTTCCTGATATGGCCGAGCAGGAAGGTGAACAGCACTCTAATATAGGAACAATTATGTTTATGCTGGGATTCTCTTTGATGATGGTTCTGGATGTTGTAATGGGGTAATTTAGTTTTTACTCAAAAAAAAGATTTTTCCTCACTAATTATTAGACTTTCATTTTTTCTGCTACATGGTAGCATTCAGAAACTGGTTAAATTATGAATATCAACATCGATTTTGAAAAAGCCGTAAAACTTGAAAATGCACTTTGGCGCGGAATCGGCATGGTCAGCGGAAACAATTCTTCCAGACTTCTGCTGGATTATAAAGCACTTTTCCCTGAAAAATATAATGAACTTTTGAACCTGATGTTCGGAAAAGGCGGTCTTGAAGTACAGCATCTTAAGATTGAAATGGGGTCAGATGTAAATTCTTCTTCCGGAACCGAGCCTTGTACAATGCGTTATGCAGATGAAAAAGCTGATGTTACCCGTGGGGCGGGTTTCATCTTGTGCGCTGATGCTAAAAAAATCAATCCCGACCTTACCCTGGATATGCTCTGGTGGAGTGAACCGGCCTGGATAGAAAAGGCAGAAAATGTTTATGAAGCCCGTTATTCCTGGTATAAGGGAAATCTGGTAGAAGCCTATAAAACCTTCGGGTTGAAGTTTGATTTTGTCAGTGCAACCCAAAATGAGCGTGGTTGGGACGCAGAATGGATAAAATATTTGTCAAACCGTCTGAAAAAGGATACAGAAACTCCCTATGATTTTTCAAAAATCAGGATTGTTATTGGCGAAGAAGTCTGTACCTGGAATCAGGCTCAGATGATGCTGGATGATTCCGGGCTTCTTAAGGCTGTTGACGTTATTGGAAGCCATTATACGTCCTGGTCTGATGAAAATGTAAATCAGCTTCAGAAACTTGGGAAGGAAATCTGGTTCAGTGAAGGCAGTTCTCCCATGGGTTATTCTGAAAATCTGTACAAATATGACGGAAATGGTTCCGGTTTAAGCGGATTGAACAATGTTCTTGATGTGGCAAACAGAATAATTACCATGTATCCCGGTGGAAAAATGACTTTGTGTGAATTTCAGCCGGTGATTTCAGCCTATTATGACGGGGTCTGCTATTGTCACAAGCAGTTTATAACAGCAAATACTCCATGGAATGGTTCCTATAAACTGGATCCCGGTTTTTTCATGATGCTGCATTTTTCTCAGTTTATGGGTCGTGGCTGGTCAGTAATTGAAAATGCCAGTTTTGGTGATGGAAAACCGGCTGGAGATGGCCATTCAGTCGGGGATGCAACATATTCTTATCTGAGTCTTTGTAATCCAGAAAGCGGTAACTGGTCTACAGTAATTACAAATACAACCGATTCTCCTATAAATTATGATTTTGAGCTTCAATCGGGAAATGAAAAACCGGTTTATCTTTATGAAACCACAAACAGCAGGCTTAATGGGACTTTGCAGAAAAGCTTTTTGAAAGTAGATGAAAACAAGTTCTCAGTTTCTGTAAAACCCAATTCCATAATCACTATTTCAACTCTGGATAAAGAGCCTGTCACTGAAGTCAAAAAAATTACAGGAAATTTTACAGACGGAAATAATCCGGTTATGAAGCTTCCGTACTCTGATGATTTTAAATATTCAAAGATGCCAAAGGATTTTCTTGCACAAAGGGGACAGACCCCGATTTTTACAACCGATGAAGGCGGCGCTTTTGAAGTTAATAACATCGGCGGAAAAAATGCTCTGGTTCAGCAGATAAAAAAAGATGAACGGGCCAGAGAATGGGGCTGGACTCCGGAACCTGTTACAAATCTTGGTGATGACAGGTGGTTCAATTACAGTGCAGAAATCACTGTAAGGTTTGATCCGGAATCAGCAGATGTTCAGAATTATGCCGGAATCGGTATCCGTTATAATTTGCCCTGCAACGGCCAGAACGGCTTCTGGGTTAAGCTTCGTCAGAACGGGGAATGGAAATTCTGCAGAAACGGTAATGAAATCACCGGCGGCCAGATGGTCAGTTTTGATAAGGATGAAAAACATCACCTTTTTATTTCTGCAGAAAACAATCTCATTACAGTTTGCATTGATAATCAGGAACTGCTCAAAAAAACAGCAGAAGCTTTAGGAGTTTCCATGCAGGGTGCCGGAAGAGTTGCTGTTTTCAGTCACTATTATAAAAATCAGTTTTCAGATCTGGAAATAAAGCCTGTCGGCAAAACACCTTTTGTTACGAGAGTTGATAATCTGGATGATGTTTTTGAGTATGTTCAGAATGAAACTTCTGTCTGGAATCACGGACTAATGGAAAGTTTCAAATGCTACAAAAGAACCGTTTCTCATGGTAAAACCGGTGCAAAATGCAGGTTTACTTTTAACGGAACCGGATTTAACCTTTGCGGTTATTGCGAAGAAGAATCAGCAGTCAGTGTAAAAATTGACGGAAAGCCTGTGGAAGAAAATTTCAAAATCTGCAATGTAGGGCAGCGGGAAGTCCTTTATCACAAGAACGGACTGACAGAAGGAATGCATCAGGCAGAACTTGAGGTTTTGAAGGGACAGATCAATATAGATTCCGGCGAGATTTTCTGATGGCTGCCAGTAAACTTTTCCGGGTTGAATTTATAAATGCTGGTATAGTTGTGCCTGATTAATGTTCGCAGGGCAGTCCCAGCATATGCATGAAACCAAAGTGGAAAAATTCCTGGATGTTGCTGATAAAAATCAGGGCTTCCTGTTTTTCCATTTTGTGCAGAACGATTTCGGCAAAGGCATTTACAGTGGCGCTTGCCAGAATATGAATGGACATGTCATCAATTGGCTTTGTAATGCTGAATTTCTGCTTCATCCAATTAACAGTCTGAAGAACGTTTTCCGTATATTTGTCGCAGACTTCATCCAGGAACTTTTCATGTGTACTGCCTGCTGCCTTTGTTAAAAGCAGGGTAAAGGCATCAAAGTTCTGGTAGATGTAGTCGATGAACTTAATCATCATTTCTTTTTCATCATCTGCATGAGGTCCATTAACAGGATCTTCCAGTTTTTCGTGGCTTTCAACTCCGCCGGTTTTTACCAGAGCAAGAGTATTATCAATGGCATCATCAACAAGAGCGCAGAAAAGGGCATCTTTATCTTTAAAATGACGGTACATTGCTCCTGTAGTCAGACCTGCATTGGCGGCAATTGTACGTAAAGAGGCTGCAGTAAAGCCTTTTTCCAGGAATTCTGCCTTTGCACTCTGGATAATTTTGTCTTTTGTTGCATCTGAAGTATCTGGCATATAAGTAATTTACACAAAAAAAATGGAATCCGCAAGAAAAAACAGCAATTTAGATAACACTGTTATCAAAAATAATTGACACGATAACACTGTTATCGCTATGATAACAGTGTTATCTAAACAGGTACGCCTGGACAGAGCAAGGTTGCCTAAGGCTCCCGGAAAGCTTTGACTCAGTCGTTTTAAGGATGTTTCGATACATCTTTGATAACAGTGTTATCTAAAAGTTAGGAAAGCCTAACTTAAGGAGGAGAATAACATGAAAGTTTCAAAAATCAATGAATGGTTTGAAAAGTTCGGGCGGTTTCAGTTGAAGCACCGCTGGGCTTTTCTTGTTTGTCTTTTGGTGTTTACTATTGCCAGTTCGGCAGGTTTATACAAACTGAAGCTGGATAATGGTGAAGATGACTGGTTTGACGACTGGGAAACAACAAAGCTTAATCAGGATCATTTTGAAGACATTTTCGGAAGCTGCGACAGTGTAGTTGCATTTGTTCAGGCTGAAGATGTTTTCGATCCTGAAGTTCTTGATATGCTGGACCGCCTTGGAACCCGCCTGGAAAATGAAGTGCCTTATGCAAACAGTGTTACATCCCTTGTGAACTTAAGCGTGCCAATTGGAACAGAAGAGGGCTTTGATGTAGCAAATCCTTTTGAAGACGGTATTCCCACAGCCCCTGCAGAACTTGCTGAAAAAAAGGCTTTTATTTTAAGCCATGAATCCCTGGTAAATGCTCTGGTAAGTGCCGACAGCACAGAAACCTTCCTTGTTTTGAACCTTGAACAGTATTCAGAACCACTTGGGACAGCAATGGGAAAAATTGCTCCTGCTGCCATGAAGATTTTTAATGACCCTGAGTTCAAATCAGATAAATATATAATCCGTCCTGCAGGACTTTCTTACACAGAATATGAAGAAGAAGCTGCCACAACAAATCAGTGTATTACAAGAATCGGAATCGGGTTCTTAATTATGATTGTCTGTCTTGTTCTGTTTATTCGTTCTTTCCGTGGTGTTGTAGTTCCTGCTATTGCAACAATTTTTGGTATTACTTCAATGCTTGGACTTTCTGCCTGGATGAACATTACGGGAAATAACGTAATGATTATTCTTGTAGTTCTTCTTGCCATGGCTCTTGCAGTCGGTTATTCCGTTCACTATATCAACAGCTTTAAGATGGCATTCCGAAAAACGGGAAACAGAAAGGAAGCCTGTATTGCCGGCGTTCGTGAATCGGGCTGGGCAATTTTGTTCACTGTAATTACAACAATGGGCGGTATGCTTTCATTCCTTGCTTCCGGCTTAAGGCCAATGAGATGGGTTGCAGGAGTTTCTGCTGCCTGTGTTTTCGGTGTTTACATGTACGTTATGCTGCTTCTTCCGATTTTCTACAGCTTTGGGAAAGACGCTGAACCTGATCCAAAGGCAAGTGCCGAAGGTTCAACAAAAGCTGACCTTGGAATTGAAAACATGGGCCGTCACATTCTGGATAAAAAATGGATTACAGTTATTGCCAGTGTTGTAATCGTAGCGGCTTGTATTCCGGGTATCTGTAAAATTGAAATCAACATGAACTATTCAGATATGATGGGAGAAAAAACTCCTTATATCGCACGCCTTATGACAATTGCAAGATCTCAGCTGGGAAGTCAGTACGGTTATGAAGTCCTTATTGAATACGAAGATGAGGATGCTATCAAGGATCCTGAAGTTCTTAAAAACATGGATATTCTTACAGAACGAATCGGCACTTTGCGCCAGACTAAAATTTCCAACGGAAAGCCACGCGTAAATTCAGTTACAAAAGTTGTAAAAGAAATGAACCGCACTTTGAATGGAGATGATCCTGCAGCTTACGTAATTCCTGATGATCCTGATATGGTAAGTCAGATTATGTTCCTTTATGAGATTTCAGGGGGTACAGACCTTTATCAGTATGTAAGCGAAGATTTCAAAGCAGCATACCTTCATGTAGAAATGCACTCCTATGATGCAGAAGCCTGTGTTGCCGACATTGCCCAGGTTGAAGAATGGGTAAAAGAACTTTTCCCAGACAGAAAAGCAGGCGGTGTAGTAGGTGAAGTTATGCAGTACGCTGCCATGAACGGAAAACTTGTTCGCGGTTCGGTTAAATCAATCGGAACTTCATTCTTAATCATCTTTGTGTTAATGCTCATTGCCTTTATGTCTTTAAGAACAGGCTTTATTGCAATGCTCCCAAACATTGCACCTGTAATTCTGATTGGCGGTATTATGGGCTACGCAAATGTTCCGCTGGATATGATTACCGCTTTGATTATGCCGATGATTCTTGGTATTGCCGTTGATGACACAATCCACTTTACAAATCACATCAAGTACCAGTTTGAAGTTACCGGCAATTACCGCCAGGCAATTTTGAATTCTTACCGTGAAATCGGAAAATCAATGATTATGACAACCGTAATTCTTTGTGCCATGTTCGCTGTCTTCATGACAAGTACAATGTCGGCTCTGGTAAGAATCGGTTATATGTCGGTAATCGGAATGGGCGGTGCTCTTGTTGCAGACTACACATTGACACCGGTGCTGATGCTTTTGGCAAAGCCGTTTGGAAAAGAAAGAAATTAAGGAGGGAGGAGCCCCTCCCTGCGGCCGCACTGCGTTGCGTCCTACCCACCCAGCGGGGACACCCCGCAACGCCCCGCTGGAAATCATAAGGAGATTATACAAATGAAAAAAACAATTGCACTTTTAGGAACAGTTTTAATGACTTCTGCACTTTTTGCAGAAATGACCGGTTACGATATTGTAAAAAAAGCAGATGAAGTACCATCACCAAAAACTTCATCTTCAACAGCAACTCTTACAATTCACTCAAAAAAAGGTAACGACCGTATTCGTGAAGTAATCATGAAATCCAAGGAATACGGAGATGTTACAAAGGAAGTAATCGTTTTTACAACTCCAAAGGATGTTGCCGGGGTCGGATACCTTATGTTTGATTACCCTGAAGATGCTGCAGGAAATAAAAAGGACAGCGATAACTGGCTTTACATGCCTGCCATGAAAAAGACCCGCCGTATTGCTGCCAGTGGCTCAGAAGGCGAAGGTTCTTTTATGGGGACAGACTTTACTTATGAAGACATGGGTGACCGTGCTTTGAGTAAGGATGATTATAATCTTTTGGGCAGCGAATCAGTAGATGGTGTTGGTTGCTGGAAGATTGAAGCAGTAAGCAAAGCTGGAACCGAAAAGGATCCCCGCAGAGTCGTTTATATCGGTAAGGAAGACTATCTTTTGTACAAGGCAGAGTTTTATGACCGCCAGAATAACTTACACAGAATCTTAACATGTGCAGATTTTTCGACAGTTGAAGGCTATAAAAGTGCAAAAACCATGAAAATGGAGAATGTTCAGAGCGGAACCTGGTCTCTGATTCAGACAAAGGATGTAATTTATAACGCTGACAATATCGATGATTCGCTGTTTACAGTTGCAGCCCTGGAAAAAGGAAGAATAAGGTAAATTAGTAATGAAAAGAATTAGTTTGTTTTTGGGAGTTTTGATTTTTATATCGGCTTTCTGTTTTTCTCAGGAAGTCCGATTTTCCGGGGATTTGAGCACAAATTCCGGCTTTTTTGCACCGGGAACTGAGAATTTCGGGGATTTTGGATTCGGGAATACTGATTTTACCGGCACAATTGAAGCATATGCCGGGGACAGTTCTGCATTTCTGGAAGGAAATGTAAACTACGATTTACTGTCAGATGAACTGAATTTTGATTTGTCAGAAGCTTATATCGATTATTCTTCGTCTTTCTGGGGAATAAGACTCGGGCAGCAGAAGGTTGCCTGGGGAAAAGCCGATGGAATCAGCATTACAAATTCTGTTTTTCCAAAGGATTCTTCAACTTTGTTTACTGAGGATGATTCGGTTGCCGTAAAGGCCGCAAGACTTTCCTTCTGCGGAAACAGTTTTACGGTGGACGGTTATGTTATCCCGTTTTTTACAGGGACAAAGCTCCCGCTGGAGGAAAACAATCCTCTGAGAAAAGCCCTTGTACCGTCTTCTGTTGAAATAAACCAGGGTGGAACTGCCATAAATCTTCCGGTCAATATCGGAGAATTGTCAAAGCCGGAACTAAACTTCAGAAATATGGAATACGGCCTTAAAGCCAGCGGATATTTTTCTTTCTGTGATGTTTCCCTTTACGGCTTTTACGGCTGGGACAAAACACCGGTTCTGAATTATCAGATGAATACGGTTATGCATCCGGTTTACGGAATTGATGTTCCTGAAAACTTAACAATCAATGGAGAATACAAGCCATTAACAATGATTGGTTTTGATGCTGCGGTTCCTGCAGGTGCTCTGGTTCTGAGAACAGAAAGCGCCTTTTTCCATGACAGAGAATTTCAGTCTTCTTCCGAGGCCATCATGAACGGTAAAACCTCTTCTGTTAAACAGCAGCAGATAATGGCTCTGGCAGGTGTCGACTGGATGCCATCTGGCTGGGCAATTACAGCCCAGTATTATGGTGATGTTTTAATCAATAAATCCGCAGATATTGAAAGAAAGGATTCCTATGAACATGGTGCGACCTTAAGCATTTCAAAATCAGTTTTCAATGAAACACTGGAACTTTCTGCCAGTGGACTTGTCGGATTGAATTCCTTTGACAGCGCAATTTCGGTCAGTGCAAAATACAGCCTTTCCGACCAGATATGCCTTTCTTCGGGAGCCTATGCATTTTTACCGGGCCCTGAAGAAAAGGGATCTTACGGAAAGTACAAAGATTTCAGTTCAATTTATTTTAAGGCTTCTTTCAAGTGGTAATAACAAAAGACTTGAAATTTTTTAGTTCAGCTTAAGCATTTCTACCAGTTCAGTCATAACTCCAGGAATCTTCAGGCTCTGAGGACAGACAGCTTCACAGGCGCCGCAGCCTACACAGGCAGAAGGCCATTTTGATCTGTCGATTGAATTCAGAGCCATCATCTGGCGCCAGTCCTGTCCGGTAACCATTGCTTCGTTGTACAGAGACATCATCCACGGAATATCAATTTCGTTAGGGCAGTGGCTTGTACAATAACGGCAGCTGGTACATGGCTGGATTTTTGGATTTATCATTGAGCCGGCCAGTTCAGTTACTGCCTTCATTTCATCTGCATCAAGAGGTTTGTCGCTCTGGAAAGTTGCCACATTATCAGCCATCTGTTCAGGGTTTGACATTCCTGAAAGAATTGTAAGGACGCCTGGAATTGTCTGAAGCCAGCGGAAGGCCATTTCTGTTGCGCTTGCTTCCGGGCGGATTTTTTTCATGGCGGCAAGTTCAGTCTCTGAAAGGTTGGAAAGTCTTCCACCGCGAAGTGGTTCCATAACCATTACCGGAATTCCACGCTTGTTGCATTCTTCAACCTTAAGCTTTGCTTCCTGGAAATCGTAATCCAGATAGTTCAGCTGAATCTGGCAGAATTCCATTGAATCACCGTATTTTTCCATAAAGCGCATAAAGGTATCAAAACGGGCGTGAGTTGAAAAACCAAGATGTTTGATTTTGCCTTCGTTTTTCATTTTTGTAAGGTAATCGTAAATGCGGTATTTCGGGTCCAGGTAATAATCAATGTTCAGTTCGTGAACATTATGGATGTGGTAGAAATCGAAATATTCCAGGCCGGTTCGTTCCAGCTGCTGTGCAAAAATTTCTTCAACCTTGTTGATGTTATTTAAATCGTATCCGGGAAATTTATCGGCAATAAAATAAGAATTGCGGTCATAGTTTCTGAGGGCCTTTCCGATTGCAACTTCCGATTTTCCGTTGTGGTAACCCCAGGCAGTATCAAAATAATTTACGCCGCCGTCAAAGGCAATCTTCACCATTTTTTCAACGGCTTCCTGATCAACATTTTCACCGTCTCCGTTAATTACAGGCAGACGCATTGTTCCGAAAGCCAGCTGTGAAATTTTGTTTCCCTTAAAATCTCTGTAAATCATTTTACACTCCTGAAAAAAATAGTTATTTTAATAAATTATTATAAACATCCGCAAGTTTAAAAGTGTGTCCAAAATGTTCTACAAAGCGGCACAAATCTGAAAACTCCAGGCTTACACTTGCTGTATTTCTCAAGGGATGAACAATCACTTTCCGGCCCACAAAGGTCTGGTCAAAAAGTACTTTTACCTTGCAATTCACATCCGCCTGGATGCAAAGGGGAGTAACCGAGCCCGGTGTAATGGCCAGATACTGCATCAGTTCGTCAGGGTTGCAGAAACTTAAACGGTCGTATCCAAACTCTGCTGCAATCTTTTTCAAGTCAGCACGTTTATGAAGATTCATGCTTACAAGGCCATAGTTATTATGTTTGTCCTTTACGAAGAGATTTTTTACATCCACTCCCGGCAAAGTAATCACAACATCTTCAGAATCCTTTTCCGAAAAAATGGCTTTGTGTTCCTGAAGTTCAAAGGGAATATTCAAATCTGTAAGGGTTTGTAAGATTGGTTCCATATTATTTTCCATTCTTACTTTTTATCAGCATCACCAGACCTGTAATTCCAAATCCAACTGCACCAGCAATCATTATGACTCCGATTGTTACACCAGTTATAAATTTCACGGAATCGCCTGAGGTACGTAAGCCGTGACAGCAGGCACCAATAAACAAGCACATAAAAGCCACGAAAAAAGAGATCATATATTTCTTTTTCATTTTATCCTCGTATAAATTCCACGCATTTAACTTTCATGTAAATCTTCTTTACCGACCACCCAAACTCCAGCAATTCCTTTTTATAAGTCAAAAAAGAATGATCGATTGGAACACCGGCAATCTGTTCTATTTCATCATA
>DCHR01000023.1:20141-20338 GCA_002315375.1 Treponema sp. UBA1747
GATTTTTTATGTATTCCCAAAGTTTTGCGTATTTATTCATTTTTTTCTCAACAGGATTATTATAATGGATAAAAGAAAAAAAATGGATAAAGTAAAGGTTTAATTCAAAAATCATATTTTCATGATAGAATAAACATAGTGAATAATTTCACAGGAATAACACAATAATTTTTTTAGGAGTGTGGATGTTAAAATCT
>DCHR01000010.1:0-51391 GCA_002315375.1 Treponema sp. UBA1747
CGTGTCCGGCGCGGCGGCAGTCTGCTGCAACTGTAAGACCTGCAGGACCTGAACCAACGATGGCCACTTTTTTACCTGTAGGAGCTGCAACTTCCTGAACTGTTGTAAGATTGTTGTTTCTTTCGTAGTCGGCAACAAAGCGTTCCAGACGTCCGATTGAAACTGCTTTTTCAGAGTTCTTGTAAACTTTACCAACTGTACACTGTCCCTGACACTGGTTTTCCTGAGGACAAACACGTCCACAGATTGCAGGAAGCAGGTTTGTTGTTTTAATGATATCAACAGCAGCCTTGAAGTTTCCTTTTGCAACTTCACCGATGAACTGTGGAATCTGAACGTTTACAGGACATCCGTTTACACAAGGCATATTCTTACACTGAAGACATCTCTGTGCTTCAACAATTGCCTGTTCTGCTGTGTAACCCAGAGCAACTTCTGTCATCTGGCGTGCGCGAACTTTTGGTTCACCGCTTGGCATTTCCATCTGTGGAATAGCCATACGGTCTTTATTTGTAAGTTCTTTGCCTTCGAACTTTGCTTTTTCTTCGAGGGCAATTTTGTTCAATTCTTCAATTGTCATATGTTCACTCATTTTTGTCCTCCGGCTTAGTTTTTCAATCCGATGTTGCATTTATGTTTTGCGGCTTCTTCTTCCGGTTTGAAAGATTTCATACGCATCATCATGTTGTCCCAGTCAACTTCGTGGGCATCAAAATCTGGACCGTCAACACAAACGAATTTTGTTTTTCCGCCAACGTTTACACGGCATCCGCCGCACATACCAGTTCCGTCGATCATGATTGTGTTCAAAGAAACTGTTGTTTTTACGTTGTATTTTTTTGTTGTTGCAGCACAGAATTTCATCATGATTGGAGGTCCAATGGCGATTACTTCTGCAGGTGGAACATCACTCTGGCACAGGCGTTCAAGAGGAACTGTTGTAACACATTTTTCACCTTCTGAACCGTCGTCTGTACAGATAATAACTTCATCACAAACTGCTTTCATTTCATCAACGAAAATAAGCAGGTCTTTTGTACGTGCGCCTTCAATAAGGATAACTTTGTTTCCGGCAGCTTTAAGGGCCTGAACGATTGGATACAGAGGAGCTGTTCCGAATCCACCACCAACACAAACAACAGGACGGTCGTATTTTTCAATAACACTTGGTGTTCCCAGTGGTCCTAATACTCCACCAATGTAGTCGCCTTCATTGAGCTGAGCGAGTTTCATTGTAGAAGCACCGATTGGCTGGAAAGCAATTGCAACCCATCCTTCTTCGGCGTTGGCATCGGCAATTGTAAGAGGGATACGTTCAGTAAGATCCTGATCTACCATTACAATCAAAAACTGTCCGGCTTTGCGGTTTTTTGCAATGTCCGGAGCTTCAAATTTGATGTAGAAAACAGCTTCGGACAGCTGTCTTTTTTCAATGATTTTATTCATATTGAAGTCCTTGAATATTATTAAAGAAAGTATTTCATTCTATTCCTTTTATAGTAGAAATTCAATGGAATCAAAGTTTCAAATGGGAATAAAGCCTGAAAAATGTTTTGATTTTTTAACAAATCTTTTTTTGCGTAATTAGGTAAAAACCATTATAATTAAGGCAATAAAAAAGTTATGTTTAATTCGATATACACATTTTCATTTGTTCTTTCATTTTGTTATCTCTTTGTAATGATTTCTGTTTTCCGGAAACGAATTTCTTCATATTATTTTATGCTTTTTGCATCAATAATGATAATTAACTATGGTTATATGCAGATGTCAGATTCTGAAACTTTGAAGATGGCAGTTTATGCGAATCAGACCGTAAACCTGGGATCCTGTTTTGCACCATACTTTCTGTTGATGTGTGTGGCTGATTTATGCAATAAAAAAATCGATATCAGGATTCAAACTATCCTCGTAATTTTTTCAAGTATTATATTCTTGTTTGTTTCTACAGTGGGAATTACAGATTTATATTACAAATCTGTTTATCTTGTAGAAAACCATGGAGTGGTTCTTTTAAAGAAAATACACGGGCCTCTTCATTTTATTAATCCTTTGTATATTTTTGGATCCACCCTCGGCGGATTTTATCTAATCCTGCAGTCTTTCTTTAACAGGCGAAAAGCTTCATACAAAAACAGTATTATCCTGATGATTTTTACAACTCTGATGGCAATCTGTTACCTGGTTGAAAAAGTTTCGCGTCTCAATGTTCCGCTTATTCCGCTGGGCTTTGATTTAGTTGAAACAGGAGTTTTAATTCTTCTTTTCAGAATCAGTATGTACGACGTAGCTTCAATTTCATCTGATGTTCTGATAGAAACCAGTATTTCGGGAATTATTTGTTTTGACGGAAAAAGCAGATTTCTTGGTGCTGATTCGGATATTTTTGAATGGTTCCCGGAAGCAAAAGAGTTAAAAATTGATTCAGGTTTTGAAGCAAAGGACAGTGAATTCTTTTCTAAAATTGCTGAAATGATAAACGGGGAAGAAAAAAATAATTCAGTGATTTTCCAGAAAGGAGAAAAATTTTTCCGGATTACCCATTCCGAAAGAATTGAAGATCGTTTTAAGAAGATTCATTGTTTTTTCATAACTGATGATACAGAACAGCAGAAATATACAAAGCTTGTGGAATCTTATAATGAAAATCTGGAAGATGAAGTAACCAGAAAGACCAGAAGAATCCGTAAAATTCAAAATGATATTATTATTGGAATGGCAAGTATTGTTGAAAATCGTGACAACAGTACCGGCGGACATATTCAGCGAACCAGTGCCGTAGTGAATATTTTTGTTGAAAAGCTGAGACAGGGAAATATTTATCCGGAAGAAAGTCCGACTTTCTGGCACAATGTGGTAAAAGCGGCACCTCTTCATGATTTTGGGAAAGTGGCTATACCGGATGAAATTTTGCGGAAACCGGGAAAATTTACCATGGATGAATATGAAATAATGAAATGCCATGCGGACAAGGGAGCCATAATTGTAGAACAGGTTTTGAGAAACAGTGACGACCTGGCCTTCAAAATGGTTGCGGAGAATGTGGCTCATTATCACCATGAAAAATGGAACGGGGAAGGATACCCTGAAAAATTAAGCGGTGAAAGCATTCCTTTCGAAGCCCGCATAATGGCTCTGGCAGATGTTTTTGATGCCCTGGTAAGCAAAAGGTTTTATAAAGAAAAATTTACCTATGACCAGGCTTTCCAGATTATTGAGGAGTCATCGGGAAATCATTTTGATCCAAAATTGTGTACTGAGTTCCTGAAATGCAGAAAGGAACTTGAAGAACTGTATGACAGTTTTGAGGACGAATAATAAAAATCAGTTTGAAGGCTGCGGAAGATTTTCTTCTGCAGCCTTTAATTTTTTAAAGAACCAGATAATGTAAGGAACAGCGGCCAGGGAACTCAGTGCATCAGCAATGGTCTGTGTAATTTCAACTCCAAGAATTCCAATAAGCGGTGGGAGAAGCAGAATTACAGGTATAAAGAAAACTCCCTGGCGGTTGCAGGAAAGGAAGGTTGCAGCTTTTACATGGCCCGTGCTTTGCATCAGCATGTTTGTTGTAATGATTACTGAATGGAATGGCATAAGGCAGAGCTGGAACTTCAGTGCAGTTGCTCCGATTTTTACTACTTCAGGATCGTTTCTGATTGCCTGTACAAGCTGAGGAGCAACGAGCCAGATTGAGATAGAGAAGATTGAAAGCAAGACGAAGCTTGAGCAGATTGTAAACTTGAAAGCCTGGCGGACACGGTCGTAGTGTTTGGCGCCGTAGTTGTAACCGCAGACAGGAGAGAATCCCTGACCGATTCCAATCATGGCAGAAGCAATAAGCATTACAACTCTGGTTACAATTGCCATTCCGGCAATGGCCGCATCGTTACCATAGGTTCCTGCGGCACGGTTAAGAAGGATTGTGGCGAAGCTTGAAAGTCCCTGACGGCAGAGAGAAGGAAATCCTGTGCAGACAATTGTCCAGAGAACAATACCTGTAAAAGCCCGTTTGTTTTCGTCTGAAGCAGTTTTTTCTACCGGAAGGTAAGCCAGATTAAATTTAAGGGTACAGATGGCTTTTTTCCTTATGAAAAAGGAAAGAAGAATTCCAAAGCTTGTCATCTGGCAGATTATTGTTGCGATGGCTGCACCGCGGATTCCAAGACCAAAAACAAAAATGAAAAGAGGATCCAGGAAAATATTGAGGATTCCTCCGCTTGTTAATGCAATCATGCTGAAAGCGGCTTTTCCTTCGGAACGCAGAATATTGTTCAGAACAAAACTGGCACACATAAAAGGAGCGCCCAGGAAAATAACTCCGCCATACTGAACTGCAAAAGGAAGAATTGTTTCTGAAGCACCTACAATTCTCATGAGACTTTTTGAAAAGAGTGTACAGAAAAATGCGATGCAGAGGCCTACAAGAATTGCAGTGAAGAATGCAGTTGAAGCAATGATGCTGGCATCCCGCTCTTTTCTTTCGCCAAGGCGCCGGGAAATAAGGCTGGCACTTCCCATACCAAGTGTAAAACCGAAGGCCTGAATAATACTCATAACAGGGAACATGATTCCAACAGCAGCACTTGCTTCGGTTCCCAGCTTGGAAACAAAGTAGGTATCTGCCATGTTGTAAATACCTGTAATAAGCATGGAAATAATTGTTGGAACTGCCAGTGTGGAAATGAGTTTCCATACCGGAGTTTCTATCATTTTTTTGTATTGGGCGGCTTCGCGATTTTCGTTTTTATTTGTCTGCATCGGTTTTAAGTATAATTGGTTTTTAAAAGAAAATCATTGCGAGAATTTTTCCAGAAATAAAAAACCCCGGCTTCGGAAAGCCAGGGTTTAGTTTGTGTCAGGAATTATTTATTTTATCAGATAAACAACACAGGAATGACCTTGTATTTTTGTTGAGCTGATAACGGAGGTTGAATCTGCTGAAAGGGCTGATCTTGTTGAGGCTGTTGTCCAGGCGCTGGAAACCCCGTTTTTGAGTACTTTGTCTGTACAATCGCAGTGATTCCACAGGTCTCTTACGCTTTTTGCAACACATTTATCACATCCGAACACGGAACTTACAGGTGTACAGATTTCACGTTCTTCTTCGCTGACATTGAACATAGCAAGATAGTAACCACCGTCCTTGCATTTTGCTTTCCAGACAATTTCCTTGTCGTCGCGGCATACAAGCTCAGCCTGTGCTCCGTTCTTTTCCATGGCAAGAATTTCATCATTTGTAATCAGATTCAGATTGTCTTTGTTAATCTGAGGAAGGTCAGTTCCAATCATCAGCGGAGAACGGAAAATGCTCCAAAGGGAAAGCATTGTTCGTGTTTCTTCCAGAGTGAATTTGCAGTCCCAGGCTCCATGTCCCCAGCCGTAACCAAGCTTGCCCATAGGAAGCATGTCACAGTCAGGCCAGTTTCCTTCACCTGTATGGTTCTGCCATACTTCGCAGCGTTCAAACATGGCTTTCAGAAGTTTCCAGTCATCCCAGAAGTCGTCTGTAATGCGCCACATATTAGCATATTTTTTGTAGTGCCAGGCTTTCTCAATTACAGCTGGTCCAGGACTCAGAGAAAGCACCATACTGCGGCCGCTGGCTTCGATGGCGCGGGAAATCATTTCTACTTCTTTTTCGGCAGAATATGGATTTGACGGATACATGTTTGTATTGCAGATGTCATCAACCTTTACAAAGTCTACGCCCCATTCTGCGTAAAGTTCAAAAACTGAATCCCAGTAATCCTGGGCATATTTTCTGTTAGGATCAACTCCGTACATGTCCGGATTCCATCTGCTTGATGAATAAGGATTTGCAATCATGTCGGCAGTTATCTTTGCACCGTCATGAGTTTTAATAGGCAGATGATTGTGGCAGGCATAACGTGGAATGCCGCGCATAATGTGGATTCCGAATTTCAGACCAAGAGAGTGAATATAATCTGCCAGAGGTTTGAAACCTTTGCCGCCTTCGCTTGAAGGGAAACGGTTTGGTGCCGGAATCTGGCGTGCATATTCGTCCAGACAGAACTGGCTGAAAGGAATGTACTGAATCCATTCATCGTTTCGTTTTCCTGCATCAGGGTCGGACCACTGGATATCAATAACTACGTATTCCCATCCATGCTGCTTCAGATTCTTTGCCATGAAATCGGCGTTTGCACGAACCTGATCTTCATTGACCATGGTGTTGTAGTAGTCGTAACTGTTCCATCCCATTGGTGGAAATGGTGCTACATCATTTTTACTGTACATAAAATCTCCTGTTTTGAGTGTCGAAAAAAAGCCGACAGGTTAACTTTAAGTTGTCCTGACGGCTTTTTCAACTGTAATTATTGGTTTTTATTTATTATTATTTCAGACTGTTCTGAAGGTTAGTTTCTTCAGGTGAATTAAAGACGGGCAGCGTGTTTAGCTCTTTTTTCTTCGTACTGCCTGTTATCGGCCTGTGCAATAAGGTTTTCCAGAATATGGTTATTGCTGTCAAAAGAAACTGCACCAAGACTGATTGAAATAGAGAATGGACTTCCCGAAGCTGCTTTCCAGGCTTCACATTCTTTATTGATTTTTTCCCGGATAGTCTGAATTCTTTCCATGGAAAGTCCGGAAGCAACAATTGCAAATTCATCTCCGCCCATTCGGCCCACAACATCATTTCCTCGGAATTGCTTTGAAAGAATTTCGGCTTCAGCTTTGATAGCAATGTCACCTGATTCGTGGCCGTAGGTGTCATTGATTTTCTTTAAGCCATCCATGTCACAGAAGATTACAAGTCCGTTCTTTTCCATCTGCAGGGCAAGGTCGATTGTTTTTTGTCCCAGGAACAGGAATCCGCGGCGATTGAAAACTTTTGTCAGTTCATCGGTTCGGGCTGAAAGACTCAGCTCCTGATTCTGTTTTTCCAGCGTTGAATATTCCATTATCTTGTTAGTGTAGAGGTAAGCCTGAACAATGGAGTTTGAAATAATCTTCATGTAAACGCTGTACAGGTTGTACTGCTTTTTGCCCGGGCGGTAAACAAAGTAACCGTACTGTTTTTCACCATAAAATACAGGATGAACAAAATAAAAAGAAGGATCTTTATCCAGAATGCCTTCAGGAAGAATGCCATCATGAGGATTAAAGGGAATGCTGGTCTGAAGCTCTCTGATTTTTCTGCGATGGTCATAATGGCAGGTAAGTTCGGCTTCCTCAGGAAGGTCAAATAACCGGCCTTTTTGTGAATAAATCGGGGTTTTGTACAGACAAATTGCAATTGCAGATACATCTGCTTCAGGAAGAACTCTTTCCAGAAGATTATAAAGTTCCATGAGAGAATTGGCACTCTGCATTTTATCCAGAAGGGAATACAGAGTGGTGAAGTTTTTTGTTACATCAACAAATTGCTGTGCAGCAAGGAAATTTGTTCCGGTGTGGTTTTCCGCTGTTATTTCATGGATATTGCATCCGCAGGAACGGCGGAAAACAGGTTTTACCGGGACTTTTGTAATCCGGTTGGCTTTTTCCCCGTTTACCAGTTTCCAGGCGGTATCGGCAGCTTCGTATCCCTGTCTTGAAATATCCTGGTTGATTGAAGTAAGCCCCATTGCGCTTGCAGCGGAACAGTCATCGTATCCCGCAACAATAACGTCATTCGGAATTCGTAATCCCAGTTCCTTTAAGAAATATATTGCACCTAAGGCAGAATAGTCATTGGCACAGACTATGGAGTCAAAAGTAATGTCTTCCTTCGATTTGAAAAGGCTTTTCATGGTGTTTATGGTTTCGCCCTGGTTGAAATCTGATGGAATAATGATGGAAGGATCAATTTCCATATTATGTTCAGCCAGTACAGTTTTGTAAGCTTCCAGACGGTCAGCTCCTTCTTTGGAGGAAGTTTTTTCGGCAGAAACAAAGGCAATCCGTTTGCAGCCGTGTTCTGAAATCAGGTGGTTGATAAGTTCCCGGTAACCTGAAAGACAGTCTGCCT
The DNA here is from genome assembly GCA_002315375.1 of Treponema sp. UBA1747. Classification (GTDB taxonomy): domain Bacteria; phylum Spirochaetota; class Spirochaetia; order Treponematales; family Treponemataceae; genus Treponema_D. The sequence goes on from DCHR01000010.1 coordinate 7,973, forward strand.
CAGTAGAATAGGCATTTTTTAAGGGAAGATCGATTGCGATGGAAATTACCGGAACATGAATAATGGGTTCCAAAAGACCGGCAATTGTTTCTACAGAAAGCAGAGTACAGTAAGTAGCAGAAATTATCAGGACAGCTTCAAATTTTTTCCCCTGTGCAAAAAGTGCGCTTGCCCAATATTGATATTCGAAATCTGAAGCCTCGGCAAATGGAGAACGGGCTTCGAGAAAGCAGAGACGGACATCTTTGTCAGAGAAATAATTTTGAATTCCCTGCATAATATCTGAGCAGTAGGTATTGTCCATGAACTGTGTAATAACTGCAATTTCTTTTAACGCCATACTAAAATTATAAATCTGTATTAACAGGTTTGCAAACTTCCTGAAATTCTTATAAATTCTCACTTATGAATACAAATGAACTTAAATACCCTCTTATCGTTTTTGATATGGATGGAACAATATTAAATACACTTGATGATCTTATGGATGCTACAAACTTCGGTTTGAAGAAAAACGGTTTTCCTGAACGCACTTTGGAGGAAGTAAAATGGATGGTTGGCCGTGGAATGCCGCGCCTTATTCATTCTGCTCTCCCTGAAAACCATTCTGAGGAAGATTTTAATAAAGTCTACAAAGATTTTCTGGATTATTATGCAGAGCATGATGCAGATAAAACCTGTGCTTACGAAGGAATTGCAGATGCCGCAAAAGCTCTGAAAGATGCCGGTTATATTATTACTGTAAATTCAAATAAGAACGATAAAGATGCAGTTGTTCTGGCCGAAGAATATTTCCCCGGATTGTTTCATTTTGTTTTGGGCTCAAGACCTGATATGGAAAAAAAACCGGCTCCGGACGGGGTGCTTTATATATCAAAGAAATATGGAATTGATATTTCTAAAGTGATTTTTATCGGGGATTCTGATGTTGATTTCCAGACAGCAAAAAATGCAAAGGTTCAGTTTATTGGCTGTCACTGGGGATTCCGCGGAGCAGATTTCCTTAGGGAGCAGGGAGCACAGGTAATTGCCATGACTCCTGCAGAACTTCCGGGAATCGTTGCGGGATTATAAGCAACAAGGTAAAATTGAATTATGAATATTGTTATTGTTGGCGGAGGCTTTACAGGTGTTCAGCTTGCCAAGCTTCTGGTAAACGAAAAAAACACAGTTACTCTTATTGAAAACGATGAAGAAACCGCACGTCATATTTCCAATCAGGTGGATTGTGATGTAGTGGTTGAAGACGGAAACAATCTGGAAGTTCTGGAAAACCATGGCATAGCTAAAGCAGATGCTCTTGTATGTGTAACCTCTTCTGATGAAGTAAACATGATTACCTGTTCTCTGGTTGATGCTGTTTATCCTGATGTTTTAAAAATTGCCCGTGTGCGTAATTATGCATATTACGTAAATACAGCCAGCGCAGAAAAAAAACATGCCAATGAATTTGCTGAAGGTCGTCGTCGTCCTCTGTATGGAATCAACTATATGATTCATCCGGACGTTGAAGCAGCCGAAGCTATTACCCGTGCAGTTGAAAACGGTGCAGTTGGAAATGTTTTGACCTTTGATGATTCAGAACTGGAGCTTATCCGCGTAAACGTTGAACGGGGAAGTACTCTTTGTGGTTCTTATCTGAAAACTCTCAGAAATCTGACAGATTTGAATTTCCTTGTTGCCTATGTAGAACGTGACGGAAAATCTTCACTGCCAAGCGGTGACACTCAGATTACAGAAAACTGCACACTGGGAATTCTGCTTCAGAAACCTGATGTTTCAAAAGTCATGGAACTTTGCGGTTCAAAAAAGCGTGAACTGAAAAAAGTTGCCCTTATCGGAGCGGGACGCATTGGAACAACTGTTGCCGAAAAGATTTTCAAACCTGCACCAGTGAAGACAAAAGGTATTTCAAAATTCTTTGGTAATCTTTCTGCTCCACGCCGAAGCTCGCAGGATTTTGTAATTATTGATACAGATAGTGTTCTTACAAAACAGGCTTCTGAAAATTTCCCTGATGCCCGTGTATTCTGTGCAGATGCTTCTGATGAAAACTTCCTTCGCGAAGAAGGAATCCCTGATTTTGACCTGGCAATTTGTGCAACCCATAATCATGAACTGAATATGGTTCTGGCAGCTTATCTGGAAGGACTTGGTGTAAAACAGTCTATCAGTCTTGTAGCCAGTTCAGAGTTCGGTACTATTGCTACAAAGCTTGGAGTGGATGTTGCTGTTCCTCTTCGTGATACTGTTGTTGATTCCATTATCAGTCACCTTCGTGGTAAAGCGGTAAAGGAAATCCACACAGTTTCAGACCTTGAAATTGCGGAATGTGAGATTTCACCGGAAAGCAAAATGGCAGGAAAGGTTCTGAAGGATATTGCTGATCCTGGAAAATTCCTTGTTCTGCTGGTAAGAAAACCGGGTGTGGAAAACTATCAGATTGCCGGCGGAAACACACAGCTTAATACAGGAGACCATATAGTTCTTATTACTCCTGGTGAAGAAAGCAAAAAGATTTTGACGGCCTTTGCCGGAAAAGAATAAAAACAGTGCGGAGAATAACTTCTCCGCATTTTTTTTCTCCATTTGTTCAAATTCTTGTAATTTTCCTATATAATAGACCGTTGCTATGCAGTTTGATAATCCTTTAATTGTTCAGGGCGACAGAACTTTGCTTCTGGATGTTCATGCACCGTTAGCAAATGAATGTCGTGATGCCCTTATTCCTTTTGCGGAACTGGAGCGTTCTCCTGAACATTTACATACATACAGACTTACTCCTCTTTCTTTATGGAATGCTGCCAGCGCAGGTTTCACATCTGATGATGCCGTAAAAGTTTTAACCCGTTATGCCCGCTATGATGTTCCTTCAAGTGTTGTTGCCTGGATGCGGGAAGTGGCAAATCGTTTTGGAGCAGTCCGAATGATTCCGGGTTATGAGATAGAAGTGAACGGGGTAAAAGAGCAGTATCTTTATCTGGTCTGTGAAAGTGATTTTGCTTATAAAGAAATTTCCCGTTCAAAGTATTCAAAAGATTTATTGAGTCAGTGTGATAAGCCAAAAACCTTTGTTCTGAAACTGACTGACAGAGGAACTGTAAAACAGAATCTGCTGAAACTTTCGTGGCCTGTAAAAGATGAAGTACAGCTTTCTGACGGGGAACCTCTGGATTTCAAGCTTCGCGAAACAACGCTCAAAGGGGCTCCGCTGAATATTCGCGATTATCAGAAAAATGCAGCACGTGCCCTTGTTGGCGATAAAGGACCGGGAACCGGTTTTGGAACAATTGTCCTTCCTTGCGGTGCAGGTAAAACTATTGTAGGCATGACAGTTATGGACATGCTTAAAACTTCAACCCTGATTATCACCACAAACATCAGTGCAGTTCACCAGTGGATAGATGAACTTCTGGATAAATCGGAATTAACGGAAGAGGACATTGCTGAATATTCAGGTGAATCAAAAACCATTAAGCCGGTTACAATAGCAACCTATCAGGTTCTTACATGGCGTCCTGACAAGGAAGGGCCTTATCCTCATTTCAGCATTTTTCATGAAAGACCCTGGGGCCTGATTATTTATGATGAAGTCCATATGCTTCCGGCACCTGTTTTCCGTGTTGTTGCTGATTTGCAGGCTGTGCGCCGAGTAGGATTAACAGCAACTCTTGTCCGCGAGGACGGATGTGAAGGTTATGTTTTCAGTCTGGTTGGACCGAAGCGTTATGATGTTCCATGGAAAGAACTGGAGCATTCCGGATGGATTGCAGAAGCAGAGTGTATTGAAGTGCGGCTGGATCTGCCTGAATCAAGCGAACTTGAATATCTTGGGGCGGAAGCAAGAGGCAAACATCGTATTGCCAGTGAAAATCCCGACAAAATGAAAATTACTCAGGAGATTATTGAACGTTATCCTGAAGACAAGATTCTGGTAATCGGACAGTACATTGATCAGCTGGAAAAAATTGCCCGGCTTCTTGGGGCCCCGATTATAACAGGAAAAACTCCCAATGCAGAACGGGATGATATTTACGGCAAGTTCAGAAACGGAGAAATCAGAGTTCTTGTTGTTTCGAAGGTTGCCAATTTTGCAATTGACCTTCCTGATGCTTCTCTGGCAATTCAGGTTTCAGGAACCTTTGGAAGCCGTCAGGAAGAGGCTCAGAGACTTGGACGTATTCTGCGACCAAAGGAACGCAAAGCACGTTTCTTTACCCTGATATCAAGAAAAACGGTAGAAGAAGAGTTTGGTTCCAACCGCCAGAAATTCCTGGCAGAGCAGGGCTACGCTTACAGAATTATCCGGTATACAGAACCGGATGATCTGGATTTTGAAGATGAACCTTTGAGCATTGGTTTTTCAGGAGATCTGATTTAATGGCAAATATGCAGGAAATGAAAAACTGGACAGATTATATAGCTTCTCTCCCTGATGAAAAATTTTTTTACATCATGAGGCTTTATCTTGGGGAAATAAAAACTCCTTTCAATAAGCTTCGTCTTACGGAACAGCTGGCAAGTTTTCTTCGAACACAGAAACATCTTTCGTCTTTGATAAACCTGCTGGATGAAACCGATGTAAAATTTTTGACCGTAATTAATCTGATTCCCGGCATTGCACAGGAAACCCTGAGAAAATTTTTTGAAAATGAGTTTTCAACCTCACTGATTTATTCAAGGCTTGCAAACCTTCAGGACAGACTTTTAGTTTATACAAAAAAGAAGCAGTATTCCGATGTTGTTCAGTTTTGGATTAATCCGCTTATTCTGGAAGAGGTGAAACCTTACCTGAATCCTGAACTGGTTTTTCCGGATCCTGTTCTGGAACAGACTTTCATTGATACTCCGTTTATTCTTAATCCGAACTTTCTGGCAGCTTTCATTTCATACATAAACATAAACGGATGCAATCTGAAATCAGATGGAAAATTTCGAAAAACAGATGCGGCAAATCTGGAAGAAATATTCGGTGAAAAACTTTCCTGTCTTCAATTTTTAATCAGCGCATTTTCCAATCTTGGAATGGTTCAGGAAGGCGAAAAAGGACTTGTTCTAAATGAAAAGTATCTTTCTGCTTTTTCGCGTATGGAAGAAAAGCAGCAGTATATTTTCCTGGCAGTTGCAAGCGTAATTCGTTTAAGCCGCGATGGTTTGAAGAAACAGTGCCAGCTTCTTGCAGATACTTTGGCTTCCGTTCCCGAAACTGGTGTTACAAAACGGGTTTTCCTGAGAATGGCACAGTTTATTGCCGGAAGACCTGTTCCTGAAAATACGGTTAAAACCGTCAGCCGGTTCAGTGAAATGCTGAATCGCATGAAAAATGACGGGGAAACCGTTACAGATGAAATTTCCCTTATGGATTCTATTTTTGATGCAGCGGTTGAATTCGGGCTTTTAACAATTTATGGTGAAAGCGAAGACGGAGAAAACGTTTATATTCCTGGCATTTGTACAGAAAATGTACAGACATTTACCAATGGAAGTCCAAAAGTAATCAATATTAATGCCGCATCAAGTGTTACACTTTTGCCCGGTTTGCCTCTGGAAAAACTGATTCCATTAACTTTTTTCATGCAGGCAGTAAAATGCAGCACAGTAACTGAATATGAAATTTCCAGAAAATCGGTTTCCTTTGGTTTTGACAAAGGCTATTCACTGGAAAAAATAAAAGAAATTCTTTCTGAATATGACAGTTTTGAACTTCCTCAGAATCTTTTGTTTAACCTGGAAGAATGGCATACAGCTTATTCTTCTGTTGTGCTGTACAAAGGTTATATTCTGAAAGTTTCAAAAGAAAATATTCCGCTTGTAGAAAACAATCCGTCTCTTTCTGTTCATGTGACTGAAAAGCTGGCAGAAGGGGTTTATCTTCTGGATATTCCGGTTGAAGAAAATCCTGCAAACTTTATAAAAGGTTATGGCCTTGATTTTATGGGAAGTATAAAAACCATAAAAAAAGAAACAGAAGTTCTGGCTTTGCCAAAAATCTGTGCAGGAAGTCATTTTACCTTTGGTAAGGGAACCGGAGAATTTGTTTCTGTTTCCGAAGAAGCTTCCCAGGAAGAGGAAAATAAATATTTGGGAATTCTGGAAGAAAGTGGCTTTGATGAACAGCAGATTGAAGGTTTGCAGAACCGTATTCTGAATCACCTGATTATTTCTGAAAACCAGCTGGTTTCAACTTCAGTTCGTTCTGAAATATTAAAAGCCGATGGAATCGATTTTTACGGAAAAATTCATTTAATTGAGGCATCTATCAAAAATAATGATATACTTTTATTAACACTTCCTTCTGAAGAAAAAACTGATGAAGAAGTATTAGTAAAAGTACGTCCTGTTAAAATTATAAAAAATGAAGGCGAAGCGATTTTGAAATTCGAAGTTCCGCCTGATCGTGAACAGAAGTCGTTTCTGGTAAGTCGGATACGCCACATCAAAAGAATAAGGGATTGAATTAAAGAATGGTAACATTAAAAGACATTGCACAGGAATGTAAAGTTTCATTTTCTACAGTCAGTAAAGCATTAAAAGGCTCCAGCGAAATTAGTCTGGAAACCCGTAATGCAATTCAGGCTAAAGCAAAAGAAATGGGCTACCATCCGAACATTGCTGCAAGAACTTTAAGAACTAACAGAACTTATGACCTGTGTATTATTTTCGAAGACAAAACAGGCTCAGGTTTCCAGCACCAGTTCTTTGCAAAGATTATCAGCGGCATTCAGGCAGTTGCCCAGAAAAATGGTTATGAAATTACTTTCACCGGCCGTTCAGATGCTGATTTTGATTATTATACACACATTAAAGCAAGGAACTTTGACGGGGTTGCAATTCTTTCTACCGATTTCGAAAGTGAACAGATTCAGACTTTGATAAAAAGCGAAATACCATGTGTTACTCTGGACTATATTTATGATCAGAATCATGCAGCAATTCTGAGTGATAATCAGGACGGCATGCATTCCCTGACAGAGTATCTGATTTCAATGGGGCATAAAAAATTCGCAATCATCTATGGAGAAAAAACCAGAGTTACAGAAGACCGACTTGAAGTGTTCTTTGACGTTTTGAAAAAGAACGGACTGACCTGTCCGGAATCCAATATTGTCCAGGGTCTTTATCATGATCCTGTTACCAGCCAGAAAGCAACAGCTCAGCTTTTGGATCTTCCTGATCCGCCGACTTGTATTCTTTATCCTGATGATTATTCAGCTCTGGGTGGAATACGTGAATTGAACAGCCGCGGACTGGTTCCCGGAAAAGATATCAGTATTTCCGGTTACGATGGAATTATGCTCACATCCTTATTGGTTCCTCCTCTCACAACTTATGAACAGGACGGATGTCTGATAGGAAATAAAATTGCAGAAAGTTTGCTTCAGCAGATTGAGGGAGTTAATCTTTCTGAAACTGAAAACGGATTTGTTACTTCGGTAACCGGTCGCCTGATTAAAGGAGGCAGTGTAGTAAAACTATGAGTCAGTATTTGTATGAAACACATTTGCACACACGGGGTGTCAGTGCCTGTGGTGTGACAGAACCTGAAGATTATATTGATACCTACAAGAAAGCAGGATACGCAGGAATAATTGTTACAGATCATTTTTTCAATGGTAACTGCGCAATAGACAGATCCCTCCCATGGGAAAAGATGGTTGAAGGATATTGTCTTGGTTATGAAAGAATGCTTAAAGCTGCTGAAGGAAAAGATTTTGATGTCTTCTTTGGAATTGAGTACAACTTTGAAGGGGATGAATATCTTCTGTACGGACTGGATAAAGAATGGCTTTTGAAACATCCGGAGGTAATGAGCGTAACTCATAAACAGCTTTTTGATATGGTAAACGAAGCCGGCGGTCTGATGATTCAGGCTCACCCTTTCAGAATGCGAAGTTATATCAAAAAAATAAATCTTCATCCGGAATGTGTACACGGTCTTGAAGTTTACAACGCAGGAAATGCTCCTGACGAAAATGCAAAGGCTCTTCTTCTTGCAAGAGAAAAAGATCTGCCTTGTACAAGTGGATCTGATATGCATAACGTTGAGCAGATTGAAAATTTTATCCGTGACAAAAGTTTTAAACCAGGGGCTGTTATTTTTAATAAACGGCTGACTTCTGTATTCGATTATGTTTCCGGCATCAAAAACCGGGAACATGAGATCCTTATGTAAAATAAATGAAAAAATTTTCGGCTCTCTTTTTAGTTTTATTTCTGATTACTACACAAATATTTTCTGCAACTGCTTTAGATAAAGTAACTGAAACAAGAATTGAAAACGGGCTGACAGTTTTTGTTCTTGAGGATTATACAAATCCACAGGTTAGACTGGAGCTTTGTTTGCGGGCTGGTTTTTCAAGCCAGTCTGTAGAGGAAGCCGGTTTTTTCACTCTTCTTTCAAATCTTGTTCAGAAAACTTCGCCAGTTTCTTTTGATTCAGTTCAGGTGAATTCAGATTCCACCCGTTTCATACTGGATGCATCTCCGGCTTTGCTGGAAAGCATCCTGGAAGATTTTTCTGATGCAGTTTTCAATGCAAATTTTTCCGATTCACTTTTAAAATCAGAATTTGCTTCCCTGAAAAGACAGGTTCTTTTAAATGCAAATGACCCCGCCACTTTAATGAATGCCTCTATTGATTCCAAAGTTTTTTCAAATGAACCCTGGAGAAATGATTCAGGAATTTATCCGGCTCTTTTTGAAAAGCTTTCAGAGAACGAAGTCCGGACAATTCTTTCCCGGGTTCAGGAAAATTTTTATGTTCCCGGAAATGCAGCACTTTTTATCAGCGGAAATATTCAGAAGGAAAATGTTCTTTCAATTGTGAACAGCACTTTCGGAAGATTTTATTCCAATAGAAAAATAAACTACCGGCCGTTAGTCATTTCTGCAAAAGGATCCAGAAAGTTTGTGATTCATTCAAAAGATTTTTCTGAAGATCTTACCCAGGTAGTTTTACAGTATGAAAACCTGAGCAAAGAAGAAGCTGATTTTGCAGAAAATATTTTTAATTATGATTATTCAAGAATGAAGCAATATTTGTGCGCTTCAGAAGTTTTGAATATTCCGGGTGCAGAGTATATAAACATTGCAGCCGCAAGTAAAACTGGAAGTACACGGTTGATTGCCCAAAGTCTTTTGCAGAATATTCCTGATGTTTCACCGGCGCTTCAGGCAGAAGTATTTCACAAAACTGTTTTGACGAATGCGGTAATTTATCCTGATGAATATGAGGCTTCAATTTCGCAGCAGAGTTTTTTGTACAACAAATTGATTTCATCTTCTTCGGCTGTTATGGAAGCCTTGTCTGAATTGTGGCAGATTAATCCGTATAATTTTTCAGGTGAATCAGAAATTGAAAAACTGAAGACGGTTAAAGAAAATCTCCATGAAGTTTCTCCTGAAAGAATTTGTGAAGTGCTTCAGGCTGATACGCCTTTTGTCTTTGTTGTTTTGAACAGCAAGCAGTACAACAAGTATAAAAAATCTTTTGATGAAAATGGTTATGAAGAAATAAATTCAAAGAACTCTTCCTGGTATGCAGACACTCTTTATAAAAATGTGAAAAGCCTGATTGAACTTTCAAGACTTGCACAAAAGAAAAAAGAAACAGAAAAAGAAAACCCTGTGGATTATGTCCAGAATTTTGTTGATGAAAATAAAAAGGCAGTAACGGAAATTCTCCTTTCAAATGGAATTCCTGTTTATATAAAACAGAATCCGAATACAACAGGAGTGTCCCTGGTTCTTTCTGTTGATGGCGGAAATATCAGAACCGCAGATAATCATGGGTTTGAAGAAGTGATGATTAATATTCTTACAATGAATATTCTTCGTCAGATAAAAGCAAAACAGGCAGAAGGTCTTGTTCTGAATGATTTTGATATTTCTTCGGAAACAGAATTGAATTCTTCTCACATTATGATTGAATGTGATACAGAAGATTTTTATGCGGTTATCAGCGCTCTGGCACGATCTCTTGTAATGGATGATGTAATTCCTTCAGATGCGGACAGAATTGTTCAGGGAAGGAAAACCAGAAAACGCCTGGAAAATGGAAGTACAGTAAATCAGCTTTACAGCGCCGGTATAAATTCTCTTATGGCAGGAACAGTTTATACCAGACTTTTTGATACAGAAAAGGACGTTCTGGAAAATACAAATTACGAAGAAATTCTTTCAGAGTATCCAAAGCTTCTGGATTCTTCCAGATATTCCCTGATTGTTTCAGGCAATCTGGATCCTGAAATTTTTGTTCAGAGTATTTCAGATGTTTTTTCTGTTCTGCAGAAAAGTGAAATTCCGGAAGAACGGTTTACTGAAAAAAAGATTATCTGGGGAAGCGGAGAAAACCAGAAATCTTTCCCTAAAGGCAAATCTAAAAAAGTAAAACTTGAACATACATTCCTGACTGATGTTCCTGCAAAAGATGCAGGTCCTATGCCTGCTGTTTTGATTCCGACAAAAAGTTTTGCTGACCCGGTAATTTATTTTGCAGAAAGTCCTGAAGCAGGTTCAGAAGATTTCTTTGTTCTCAATGCGGTTTTACCTTATCTGCAGGAACAGCTTACAAAAGCTATGGCAGAAAAAATGCATCTCTATAACTGCAAGGTGAATATTACTTCTTCCACCAGAGATATTCCTCTCTGCACTTTCTCATTCTCCTCTGTAGAACGGATTTCTGCAGTAGATAATTTATATCAGACCGTATTAACACAAATTGTTTCTGATCTTACAAATTCATCAAAAAGCCTGCAAACTGTGCAAAATGTACAGACAAAATACATATCTTATGCTTTTTCTGAGGCTTATACGAATATGGGAAGTGCTCTTCTGATGGAAGAAAGCCTCCTTGAAAGCAAAGATATTCCTTCGGGGAAAAATGTTCTGTATTATCTGAATAAATATGAAATGGCTAATCAGCTTTCTGCAGAAAAGCTTCTGGATGTAATTGAAAAATATTTGGGCTTTGAAAATCTGTACAGGGTTTATTCATCTGAAGCCCGAAAATAAATAATCAAAAGAAATTAATCAGTAATAACTTTATCAACAGGCATGTCATTTTCATCGACAGGCAGTTCATCAATTATCTGGAAATTGAAGCAGATTCCTATTTTGTGAAAACGGTTTTTGTTATCAGTAATGAATTTATCGTAGAAGCCTTTTCCGCGTCCCAGTCTTTTTCCGTCAGAAGAAAAGGCAAGACCCGGAACCAGAAGCAGAGCTTCAGAAGGCAATTCATCAGGTGAAACAGGATTAACAGGAGGTTCATAAATTCCGAAGGCGCCCGGTTTCATTTCTGTTTCTGAATCAATCCACTGAAATTCCATGGAACCGCTGGCATCAGTAATTAAAGGTACTGCGACTTTTTTGTTCAGAAGAAAAGCTTCGGTAATAATGCTTCCGATATTCACTTCATCTTTCATCGGCATGAAAGCAAGAATAATCTGGGCTTTATGAAATTCTTCAGAGGAAGTAACAAGCTGACAGATTTTATAAGAGGCTTGAATCCGGTTCAACGGGTTTGAAAAAAAAGTTTTTTGAAACTCTTTAATATTTTTTCTCAGTTCTGGTTTTGTCATTTGCCGGACTTCTTCAAGCGTTTTTCTTTGTATTGTTTTGCGTCGGCTTCAAGAAGAAGAGCAGACATGGCAAAGCTTTCCTGATTGAAGGTAGTGAATCCAAGACTGATTCCAAGCTTGTAATTATCCGGATTTTCTTTATTCCACTTTTCACATTCAGCGTAAATTTTTTCTTTTGTTCTTTCAAAGGTTTTTGGAGTCAATCCAGGAGAAACAATTGCAAATTCATCACCACCAATTCTGGCAATAATATCATTGGAACGGAAAACATTTTTAAGAATGTTTCCGATTGAAATGATTGCTTTGTCCCCTGTATCGTGACCGAAGGTGTCATTGATAGTTTTCAGGTTATCCATATCATCGAAAATAACAAGTCCCGATTTTTCGCATTTGATGCTCAGGTCAATTGTTTCCTGTCCGAGTTCAAGGAGACCTCGGCGATTCAGAAGCTTTGTTAATTCATCTGTACGGGAAATCTGGCGGAGATGTCTGTTGCTTGCATCCAGCTTTGCACGTTCTTCCTGATCCTGCGTAATTTTATATGCAGTGGCAAGCTGAAGAGAAAGAATTGTACAAATCAAATCGTACATTGTTTCATCGTATTCGCCAGGTTTGTAAATCAGATAGCCGTACTGATATTCACAGTTTGTCAGGGCGACAACAATATAAGGTTCGTTGTAGAAATTTATGAAGCCTTCAGGAATAAGCATTTTATTCGGATTGAAAGGTTTGGTGTCTGCATCACGCTTATAGTTGAAGTTTATTGAATTATCAAAGGCTGCGAGAACAAAGGCTTTTTCAGGTAATTCGAAGTAGTCAAAAAGTTTCGGTTCAAAGACAGGAGTTTCGTAAATACAAACAGCAGCTGCTCCAATATCGAAATTGGTCATAACGAACTGGAAGTTTCCTGTAAATTCGTACAGGTTGATTTGTCCCTGAGTATTTGAATAGTAATTCTGGATCTGAACCAGCTGGTCCTTGCGGATAAGCCATTCAGAACCATAAATACTTGTCTGGGCTCTTTCACGGGAAACCGGAGTAAAATCTTCGGTTTTGTAATCACAGAAACTGTTTGTTGCTTCAATACATCCACAACTCTGACGGTAACGGACTTTTGTAGGAACGTTCTGAATAAGAGGAACTTCTTCACCTTTAATCTTTTTTACCAGAGTTTCAAGGGCAAGTTTTCCCTGAGTTTCTATTTCCTGGTTGATACTTGAAATAGTCGGATTTGAAAAAGAAGTTTTAGGAATATCATCGAAGCCGGTTACTTTAAGCTGATCCGGAATCGAAATATCGTGAGCCTTACAGTAATCTACAACTGCATAAGCCATGTAGTCGTTGAGGCAGACAATTGCATCAAAGTCTAAAGTCTGGTGCTGACTCTGATAATCATTCAGAGCATTCATTGCCATGTTATACGAGAAGAAACCGTAAAGAACCAGCGATTCATCAAAAGGAATACCGTATTTTTCCAGAGTGCTTTTATAACAGGCAGTACGTTCTTCTGCTTCGCGTGAGTTTTCTCCGGCACTCATAAGGGCGATTCGTTTGCAATTGTGTTCTGTAATAAGGTGGCTGACCATATGTTCGATGCCTGGTTTACAGTCAGCAATAATGCTTGGAATGCCCGGTAGTTCCATGCTTAAACTGATAATAGGAATATCAGAGAAAGATTTTATATAATTGATAAGATCTGCCAGCGGAACATGAGAAGCATGAACGGCAGAAGAGAATAAAAGACCATCGATACAGTTTTTATTGATAAAGGAAGCAACGGCACGTTTCTGATAGCCGAAAGGGGAATATGACATTCCGAATTCACCAACATTAAAAACAAATAAAGTACAGTTATATTTATAGCAGGCCTCCTGCATTCCTTTTACAAGACCTTTGCTGTAATCTGTACTTGAGTCATTAATAATGAATCCGATTCGCATTCTTGCTTCTTCAGCCATTTTTATTTATTCCTTTCCAAAAACTGTTTAATTAAAAGCATTCCAGCCTTTGGTTTCAATTCCTTTACACCATTTATCTGCGGCCAGTTTTGCGCCTTCCAGATCATGGTCGCGGTAGTTTCCGCATTCCTGTTCTGTTGTTGCCGGAACCGGTTTATCCCATACGGCAACTTTTTTCAGAACATTCAGAAGGTGACCGCAAACGTATTCTTCATCATGGTCACCAAAAATTGTGAAATAGAAACCTGTACGGCAGCCCATAGGCGAAAGATCAATTACACCTTCCATTTCATCACGAATGTATTCAGCCATTAAGTGTTCCAGAGTGTGAATTGCTCCTGTTGTAAGGAATTCTTTGTTTGGCTGACAGAAGCGGATGTCGAACTTTGTAACGACATCTCCTTTTGGGCCTTCTTTTTTTGAAGCCAGGCGAACAAAAGGAGCTGTAACTTTTGTATGATCCAGATTGAAGCTGTCTACGTTATATTTCTTTTCCATGTTATTTTCTCCGTTATAAGTTTTCCAGAATGTGAAGCATTACATCTGCGCTTTCGGCAGCAGCAGTTTCTTCGTTGAAAGAATAAGTGGATGTTGCGCCGTCATCTGCCATATCACTCATGCAGCGGACAATAACGAAAGGAGTGTTGTTCAGGTAACAGGCGTGAGCGATAGAGGCGCCTTCCATTTCGCAGCAGGCTGCATTGAAAGTGTTTTTTATGAAATTCTTTTTTTCACCGGAAGAAATGAACTGATCTCCTGATGCAACAAGACCTTTTACCAGTTTGTGACCTTTGCATACGTCTGAAACAGTAAAAGCTTTTTCAACAGCATCAACAAGTTTTTCATCGGCAGGGAAGTCACGAACAGAAATTCCAGGAACGTGTCCGTATTCATAACCGAAGATTTTTACATCAACGTCGTGATGAACGGCGGCAGTAGAAACTACAAAGTCAAAGATGCCGAGACCTTCTGCCATGGCTCCTGCAATCCCTGTGTTGATTACACATTCGCATTTGAATTCACGACAAAGAATCTGTGCACAAAGGGCGGCATTAACTTTTCCAACTCCGCTCTGAACAACAGTAACATTTTTTCCTTTGAGCATTCCTGAATAAAATACAAGATTTGCTGTTTCAGTTTTTGCAGGATTTTCCATTGCGGAAACAAGGCTTTTCACCTCGATTTCCATTGCACCGATGATTCCAATCATTTTAAGCGACTATCCTCCAAATCCAGCTCTTCATCCTTAAAGTAATGGATAAGAACTTCTTCGTTTAATTTGCTTTTCAAATTGAATTTCAGAATGTACCAGCGGGCACATTTTTTATAAACAATAAATCCTAAAATCATTCCGCCAATAAAAATCGCAATGAGAAGAATCTGGAATACTGTCTGGCCGGTTGGGCCTGTTGCTTTGAAAACTCTGAACAGAATAAAAGAAACGATGAAGAAAAGGAGAAACATGATAAGTACAGTTTCGAAGATTTCAAAAAGGCTGCTTAAAAGCATGAATCTTACAGAAGCTCTTTTTTTTGTTCGGAATTCAATCTGTTCCTTTCTGCGTTTCTGTTTTGCTTCTTCATCAAGATCACGTGTATCCATTATTCAGACTCCTTTGCATTTTTGTTTTCGTTTTTTGATTCGCGGACTACTCCGATTAGGAATGAAATGAAGAGGAGGATTCCGCAGCACACAACAGCTGTATCTGCAATGTTGAAAGTAGGCCAGCGGGGCCAGCCGAAGATTCCATAGAATTTAATGTCGATGAAATCAACAACTCCTTCCGGGCGGAAGAAACGGTCGATAAGGTTTCCGATTCCGCCTCCGATAATGCCGGTGATGCACCAGCGCTGAAGGCCTGAAAAATCGTTGTTACGGAAATAAACACCGATTACTGTTCCGATTACAATGACAGGAACAGCCAGGAACATAATTGCGCGGATTTTATTATTCCAGCTTGCTCCCATGCTGAAAGCAACGCCTGTGTTTCTAACGTGAATTATTCTGAAGAAGTCACCCAGAAATTGTGCCCCGATAGAGTACAAAGGAATCTTTGCAACTACGAGAGCCTTTGTAATCTGATCTAAAAGGATTACAACAAGAGTGAGGATAAAAGGCAAAAGCTTATTTTTCAAATTTTTTTCCATAATAGAATAGTATAGTGCATTTTACGAGTGGTTTAAAGTGAAACAGAGGCAGGGTGAAAATGGGGTCTGTCCCCCCTTTAACGACAATTGACTTTGAAAATGTGAAAAGGGGGTCTGTCCCCATTTAAAAACACTTATCCCTGTCCCTTTTGTTTTTAAATCAATGTTTTTATAATAAACCCATGTCTTTTTGGAAGATAAAGGACGAGCTGGGCAGTCCGGACCGTCCTCAGAAAACAATGTTTCTGGTTTCAGCGTATTTTGATCCTCTTTCTGATCGAATTCTGGGGAATTTGATGAACAGTCTGGCGGAAGTTACGGGGAATCGTTTTATGATTGAAAACCAGGTCCCTCCCCACATGACTTTTTTGCAGATTCAGACCAGGACGGCTCAAAAAGAGCTGGAAGAGGCTGTGAGAAAGCTTGAAAAAACACTTATCCCTGTCCCTTTTGTATTTACTGCCTGTGGAGGTGAAATTCCTAACGTTATTTACGCAAAGGTGAAAATGACGGAAGAATTGAAGTCTCAGATAGACCTGATTTACAATGAAATTTCAAAAATCCCTGATATAAAAATTAATCCACATTATCTTCCGGAAAACATTTTCCCTCATGTTACTCTGGCAAAAACTTTGAGCCGTGAAGCCCAGGAAAAAGGCCTGGAATACGTCCATAAAAACTTTTCCCTGTTCACCGGAAGGTTAAACGAAGCGGGGCTTTCCTGCGGAAAGCCCCCTGTTCATCTTGTTCGTTTTAAAGTGGAATAGAAAAACTAGTTTTTAAAATCAATTAATATTGCGCGGCAGGGAGAACCGTCGGCACCACCCAGGTTCAGTGGGGCGGCGTTCAGAAAGTAAACTCCTTCAGGAACTACTGAAAGACGAATTCCTTCCAGAAGAACAATTTCCTTTTTCAGAAGAATATAATGGGTTTTTGCAGGAGCATTTTCAGGCCCAATTGTCTGAGATTCATTTCCTATTAAATCAATTCCGGCGTCTGCAAAAATCTGGGCAGCTTCTTCGGAAACAGTCGATTTTCCTTTAATCAGAATTTTCTTTGCGGCGAATTCATTGCTTTGTAACGCATTTGTAAGTACATTTTGTGCATCTTTTGCAGTAACAATGCCTTCAAAATCAGCCACAAAACACCATCCGCAGAACTTTTCCAGTTTTACCTGGTCAATTGTTTTACCTTCTCCGTAAAAATGGAAAGGAGCATCTACGTGGGTACCATTGTGTGCACACATTTTGAATTCGGTAAGGTTGCAGATATCACCTTTGGAAGTCTGCATTTTTACAATTCGTTCGGGACTTGGATCTCCCGGGAAAACCGAGCAGGAAAAAACTTCCTGGGAAATGTCATAAAACTTCATAATCAGATGATTCCTTTTGAAACTCTTACGCCACTGGCAAAAGCCCCGGTAATACCACGGCTTGTTCCGAATCCGTCTCCAGCTCCAAAGACATGTTCTTCAAGTTTGAAGCAAATTTCATCCAGATAAACAGGAGCCTGTGAATAAAATTTGATTTCAGGTGCATACAGAATTGTCTGTGGATTCAGAACGCCCGGAACAATTGTGTCCAGCTGCTTGAGTGTCGACCAGATTGCATTGAAAAATTTAGAAGGCATGCACATCGTTAAGTCGCCCGGAATTGCACTTTTTAAAGTCGGCTGGAAATCGAAATTTTTTTCACCTTCCACTGAACTTCTTTTGTGCAGACGAATATCTTCAATACGCTGATAAATAGGGTGACCGCCGCCGGCCATCATGAAAAGGTTGGCAAGCTGATTTGCAAAAAGATGTCCTGAAGCAAGTGGTTCTGTGAATTTAACGGATTTAAGAATGGCAAAGTTTACCATTCCGTTTGGTTCTGTTTCGGCAGAGTAGGCATGACCGTTTACAGTGTAGAAAATTTCACCTTCTTCACCTTCATATTTTTCCTGAACTACACGGGCGTTTCCTGAGTTTGTACAGAAGGTTCTGGTTTTATGTTTTTCAAAAATGAATTTCGGATCGTAGTAATCATTTACGATTGAATAGTTTTCACGTTTGGTTTCAACACGAACACCGATGTCGATAAAGTTGTCATTGCTTTTCAGATCATGTTTTGCCATGATTTCTTTTACGGTTTCAAAACCGTGGCGGCCTGGTGCTATGAGAAGATCGGTACAGGTGGCTGTTCCTTCGCTTTCCCCGGTATAGGAAATCTCGATTTTATCAGCCGCTTTTTTGTAGTCAGTGAATTTTGTGTTGAATAAAAACTCAACGCCTTTGGATTTGAATTCATCAACAATGGAATGGATAAGTTTAATTCCACCGTCGGTTCCAAGATGGGATTGTTCAATGTTCAAAAGAGTAACACCCAGACGTTCAGCCTTCTGCATGTATTTTGAAAGATCGCCTTTTGATTTGATTTCCGAACCCCGGGCAACAAAAAAATCACGGGTTACAGCAAGGTATGGTTCTGCAGTTTCACGGGTCCAGTAGGTTTCAGGAAAACCAACCGGGAAAGTCCAGTTCATTTTACAGTCATTTCTTAAACCACCAGAAGACATAGGGTTTTCTTCAATGATGAGAATTTTTTTCTCAGGTGATTTTTTCAACACTTCGGAAACACAACCGATTGTCGTTGGTCCACTTCCAATACAGATTAAATCAAAATAAGCCATAGTTCTATTATACCATATAAACGAAATGTATTTGTTATTCCTTAAAATATAAATAAATAAGCCGGGAATTCATCCCGGCCTCGTTTATTTTCTGAAAACTTTTGAGTTTCTTTCAGGTGTCCATTTTGCACGGCGCTCTGGAGGCAGACTTTCGATTGAATCTGCTTTGAAGCCGAGGCTCTGGAACCAGTCAGCAGCCTGAGTTGTCAGAATAAATACGGATTCAATTTTCATTGAAGCGGCCCGGTCAAGAAGGAAGCGGATCATTTTTTCTCCGATGCCCATGTGCTTGAAATTTTCATTAACAGCAACGGCTGCAATTTCAGCCTGACCGTCAGGGTATTTGTGAAGAGAAGCACAGGCACGGATTCCGCCGTCGAACTCGTAAACAACATAATCATCAATCTGCGAAATAAGCTGTTCTTCTGTTCTTGTCAGGAGTTTTCCGCTTTCAAAGAATGGGCGCATAAGTCCCAGAACACGCGGAATGTCTCCGCTGGTCATCTGTCTGATTCCACCGTAATCGTTTGTGTAAATCATTGTTCCGGAACCAAGTTCGCTGAAGATTTCACACGGAAGAACCCCGTCCAGATTTCCGTTCAGAATGTGAACGCGGGTTACACCTTTTTTACATGCATCCTGAGCAAGATCTAGAAGTCTGAAAACGATATCAGAAGAATTTTTTGAGCCGTTGTTTGCTTCCAGGAAACCTGTTACTTCTTCAACACTCATGGCAGGAACATCGCCGCTTTCTGAAAGAGCATAGCCTTCAGGAATCTTGTAGTTGTCAGAAGTGATTTCCTTATTTTCCATTACGAAGAAAAGCTTGTCTGCTTTCAGGCTGGTTGCAATATTCTGTGCAAGATGAATTGAGGAAATATTGTAAGGGTGACCGCTTGAGTTCCAACCGATGCAAGGGAAAATGGGGATAAATCCGTCATCCAGAATTTTCTGAACTGCCTCGGTCTGAAGCTTGTCGATTTCTCCGGCGGTTCCAAAATCCTGTCCTTCGAGAATGCCTTTGCTGCGGGAACGAACCCAGTTGCCGATTACCGCATTTACTTTGTTTGCGGCCAGATTTGTCATGACAATATTGGAAACATCAAAGGCAGCCATTTTAATCAGAGGCATAGCAGAATCATCTGTAATGCGTATATTGTCTTTGTAAGACCAGGTGATGGATGCCAGGTTAAGAACTTCATCGATTCGTTTTTTTGCTCCGGGAACAATAACCACTTTAAGTCCTGCTTCATGAAGAAGGGCGATATCCTTGATGTGGCTTGAAAAAAGAGGAGAATCAAAAAGTTTGTCATCCAGGTAGATTACGATGGTGGCATTTTTGAATTTCTGAAGATAACGAATTACGCCGCGAATATTGTCGGCTTTCTGAGTTCTTGTTTCCATAAGTTCAAGTATATCGATTTATAAAAGTTAATTCGAGTTTAGAAATTATTTCTGGTTGTTTTTGGAATAAACGCATCCGCAGTATTCCTGCCGGAAAAGACCGTATTCATCAGACAGTTCAAGACTGCGTCTGAATCCGCCGCCTTTTTTGAAATCGGAAATCAGCCAGGCAGGACCTCCGTTTTCCGGTTCTGAAAGCTCAATGCTGTTTCCCTTCATGGATTTCCATTCTGTAGTTCCGGCCAGTTCCATTCCGATGCGGTTCATTTCCTCTGCATCTTTAAACGGGCTGATGGATAGTGTCGTACAAAAGTAGTCAAAACCATTGGTTTTTGCGTAATTGTATGTACATTTTAACCGGAGTTCATAGCAGCGGCTGCATCTGAGACCTTTTTCAGGCTCCTGGGCGATTTCCGGTTCGTTACGGACATTTATTGCCGAATAGTAATCTTCAGGGTTATAAGGAAGTTCTACAAACTTCACTTTGTTTTCCAGAACCGGAGGAAAATGAGCGTACAGGTTTTTAAGCTCTCCTAAACGGCGCTGATACTCTGTTTCAGGATAAATATTCGGGTTGTAATACAGAACAGTGACATCAAAATATTCAGCCAGAAATTCCAGTACATAACTTGAGCAGGGACCGCAGCAGGCATGAAGGCAGAGAGAAGGTCTCTGACCTGATTTCTGAAGTTTCTGAATCAGCTTTTCAAGAGATTTCTGATAGTTATGTTTTCGTTCACTGGATTTCTGCAAACCGCTCATCAAAAATATTATATAAAAAGGTATAAGAAAAAAATACTATGATTTTTTGTTGTAAAAACGGATAAAATAAAAAAACGTTTAATAAAACGAAAGGAGAACAATATGAAAAAATTTATTTTGAAAGGGGCATTAATTTCTGCTTTGATTTTTGCAACGGCATTTACTGGTTGTGCTTCTTCAGAAAAGGAAGGAACAAAAGTGTCTCAGGAACCTGAAACAAAAAAAGAAGTATCAAATGAACCGCCGTCTTCAGATAAAATGAAAACAGAAAAAATCGCCAGAAATGACGATGGTATTTCTATCTTCCCTCCAAAAACTTATCTTGAAAAATACTGGGATTTGATTCCGGGAAAACTTGATCATACAAATTACTATTCAACAGTTTGTGAAAAGAACAGAAGTATTGCAGTTCTTCTTCCTCCAAATTATTCAGCAGAAAAACAGTATCCTGTTCTTTATGTGCTGCATGGATACTGGGGAAATGAAATGTCCATGGTTGGAACACAGACTCTCATTACAAACATGATTCACATGGGTGATGCAAAAGAAATGATCGTTGTTTATCCGTTCATTTATTCAAGCAAAACAAAAGCTCAGTGTACAGGTTTTGGTGAACCTGAAGACTGGGCAGCCTACGACAACTGTGTAAATGAAATCGTTGAAGATGTAATGCCTTGGCTTAAGGAAAAATATTCAGTTCTTGAAGGCCGTGAAAATACAGCAATCTGTGGATTCAGTATGGGTGGTCGCGAAGCTCTGGCAATCGGAGTAGCTCGTCCAGACCTGTTCGGTTATGTTGCTGCAATGGCTCCTGCTCCTGGAGTAATTCCGAATTCAATGCATCCGGGACAGTTCAAAGAAAGTGAACTGAAGTTTGCTCCTGAAGTGACTCCAAAAGTACTGATGATTTGTGTCGGAACAAATGACGGAGTTGTTTCATTCTATCCTTCAACTTACCATGCAACATTTGAAAAGAACGGAGTAGAACATTTATGGTGGATGGTTCCTGGAAGCGATCATGGGGATCCAGCTGTATCAAGCGGTATCTTTAATTTCTGCGAAAGAATTTTCCGCTAGGATAAGCGGTTGAAAAAAAGGGGCTTCGAAAATTTTCGAAGCCCCTTTTTTTATGGTTTAAGAAAATAAAGTTAATTGCTTTGCAAAGCTACCCTTTATTCACATTTTTAAACTGAAGATTAACCGATTGTTGTTCCGATGTAATCCTGGTCGTTGAGAATTGCCTTAATGTTAGGAATGTTTTTTCCGCCTGCGCAGATAACTTTCATTCCAAGTTCTGAAGCTTTCTTTGAAGCGATTGGATCGAAAGGACAGTTCTTTCCTGGAACCCATTCATCACCAACCATTTTGCGGAAATCTTCCCAACTGATGTTGTCGATTGGAGTTGCATCAGGATTTTTGCGAGGGTCGTCTGTGTAAACTTTTTCAATATTTGAAAGGTTTACAACTGTCTTTGCATCGAATTTTTCACCAAGGTAAACAGCGTCTGTGTCTGTTGAGAATCCTGGTTTCCATCCGGCTGCCAGGAGAACCTGTCCGTCGAATTTAACGTCTTCTGTAGGATTGTAAACAACATCGTTTTTGCAGTAGTCACCGAAGCAGGCTTTTACAAGCTGAGCGTTCAGACGTGTTGTCATGATTCCGATCCAGTCTGCTGAATTGTTGTCTGCTTCTGCACAAACTTCTTTGTATGCGTTCTGGTAGAAACGTGCAGGTGCACCACCACCAACAACCAGAATAAGGCGGTTTGATTTGTCAGCATCCAGCCAATCCTTTGCCATTTCTACAAATGCTTTGAGGAATGGTGCATCCGGTTTTTCCGGAACTACAATTGATCCACCTAATGAAAGTACTTTAGTCATATATATCTCCTTTGTAAAAATAATTACGGTTTAATTTAACGTTCCTCGCGGAAGTAGGCGTTGCCGAGAGCGGCAGGTGCCTGGTATTCTTTTTTCTTCTGAAGGCTGATGAAAATCAGAACAACGATTGTTGCGATGTAAGGCAGCATATCCAGAATAATTGAGTTCAGTTTGATTCCCAGAAGGGAAACGCCCTGGAACTTGAATCCGAGTCCCTGAAGTGCACCGAAGAGGTAAGCTGCGGCGATAGCCTTCAGTGGATTCCAGGTACAGAAAATAATGAGTGCAACAGCAATCCATCCGGCACCGGCTGTAATATTTTCAAGCCAGCTTGGAACGAATACCAGTGAAAGGTAAGCACCACCGAGTCCACAAAGAAATCCGCCGGCAAGAACGTTTGCATATTTGATTGCAGTAACAGGAATTCCCGAGCTGTCTGCTGCGGCAGGGTTTTCACCAATTGCGCGCATTGAAAGCCCGATTCTTGTTTTGTACATGTAGATGTAAATGAGGATTGCAAAAATCAGAGACATGTAAACGTAAATGCTCTGGTCAAAAAGCATAGGTCCCAGAACAGGGATTTTGCTCAGAAGAGGAATTGCTTTTGGTGCAAAGAAATTTCTGAAAGATTCGCTCAGAGCTTTTCCTGAAAGGAACTCGTTGAAAAGTCCGGCAACTCCTGTACCGAAAGTGGTAAGAACGATACCGGTAACAATCTGGTTTCCCTTAAGGGTGATTGCAATGAAGCCGTAAATAGCGGCACCGATCATTCCGGCAAGTCCTGCAACCAGCATTGCAAGCCACGGGTTATTTGTTACGAGTGCTGTGGCAAAACCGGCAGCGGCGCCCATAAGCATCATACCTTCAATACCAAGATTGGAGTTTCCTGCTTTTTCGCAAAGAATTCCTCCAAGAATTGCCAGGAGGATATGGGTTCCCATTTGAACGGAAACCTGTAAGAAAAGAGAAAGAGCTAACATTATTTTTCCTCCTTTTCAGATTCAGAAGAGCTTTCTTCAGAAGGTGCAGTCTGGTCGCTTGAAGAGACTTCCTTGTTTTTACTGCTTGTCCAAACGAATTTGTATTTGAGGAAGAACTCACTTCCCAATACAAAGAAAATGATGATTCCCTGAATAACCTGAGCCATGGTTGGCTGGATCCCCATTGAAGCCTGAAGTCCGCTGCCACCCTGAATGAGCATACTGAAGAGGAAGGAAACGGCTGTAATGATAAGAGGGTTTAACTGACCAAGCCATGTTGTAATTACTGCTGTGAATCCGAGGCCTCCTGAAAGCTGATAGGTCAAAGATTTTTCCATAGCAGAAGCCTGCATCATTCCGGCCATACCACACAGGGCACCTGAAAGGAAAACGGCAATGAAAGTAACTTTTGTTACGTTGATTCCGGCGTAGCGGGCTGTAGATTTACTTTCACCGATTACGTCGATTTCATAACCGAGTTTTGTTTTCTTGAAAATAACATATGTGATTGCAATACAAATAATTGTAAGAATCCAACCGATATGAATGCCGCCTGTTTTAGGAAGAATTGCAGCATCCGGGAAACGCGGCATACGAGGAAAACCGTCAGGACGTTTCCATGGACCATACTGAAGGTATGTTACCCATTTGGTTGCTATGTAGTTCAGCATCAAAGTAACAAGAGTTTCGCTGGCACCGAATTTATTTTTGAAGAAAGAAGCCAGAGTTGCCCAAAGTCCGCCACAGATAACTGAAGCCACCAGCATGAGAGGAAGCATAACTGGCATTGGAAGTCCCGGGAATTTGAAAGCAATAAAGGCAGCTCCGAAAGCCCCCATATAGAACTGACCGTCAGCACCAATGTTCCAGAACTTCATGCGGAATGCCATTGCAATACCAAGTGACAGCATTGTCAGAGGAATTGCTTTGTGAACGGTCTGTGTGAAGTAATATTTTTTTCCGATGGAACCTGTAATTATTTTCCAGAAAACCATGAATGGATTTTTTCCCATACAGGCAATTACAATGCCCGAAGCAACAAGGGAAAGAAGAACTGCGCTTATACGGAGCAGACGTTCTTTTGCTTTTGAAGGTTCATTTTTTGCAACAATATGAATCATGTTCTACTCCTTCTCATCACCGAGCATCATCATGCCCACGTCTTCTTTGCTGATTTCTTTTGGATTAACAATGCCCATTATTTTTCCGTCGTGGATAACCATCAGGCGGTCAGAAAGAGCCATAAGAACGTCCAGGTCTTCGCCGATGAACATTACACCGACACCTTTTTCTTTCTGCTTGTTGAGCATGTCATAAACTGTATAACTGGCACCAATATCAAGTCCGCGAACAGGGTAAGCAGTAACCAGAACTTTTGGTTTCATTCCGATTTCACGGCCAAGAAGAACTTTCTGGATGTTTCCGCCCGAAAGTTTTTTAACCTGATGTTTGATGCTTGGAGTTGAAATATCATATTCACCGACGATTGCTTCTGCGCGGTTTTTTCCGGCTTCGCGGTCCATGAAGATTCCTTTTGCTTCATCATAAGTTTTGAGCATTACGTTATCGATAATATTCATTCCTGCAACCAGTCCCATACCCAGGCGGTCTTCAGGAACAAAGCTCATGCGGAGACCCTTCTTTTTGATTGCCAGAGGCGAAAGGCCGATAAGTTCATCACCGATAAATTTGATGGAACCGGCTTCTGGTTTAAGAAGTCCTGCAATGGCTTCACAAAGTTCTTTTTGTCCTGATCCTGCAATTCCTGCTACGCCAAGAATTTCTCCACCGTAAAGCTCGAAAGAGAAGTCATCCAGAAATTTTCTGTTTTCTTCGGAATTGGCAAGGGAAACTTTTTCCAAAGTCAGAAGAGGTTCGGCTGAACGTTCAACCTGAGGTCGGTCAATTTCCAGACTGATTGCACGGCCAACCATAAGGGCTGTGAGTTCAGAAGGATTAGATTCTTTTGTCTGAACAGCACCAACATATTCGCCTTTGCGGAGAACAGCTACGCGGTCAGAAATGGCCATAACTTCATTCATCTTGTGTGTGATGATAATGACTGTACAGCCGGCTTCTTTCATTCGACGCAGAACGTTGAAGAGGTGTTCTGTTTCCTGAGGAGTAAGAACGGCAGTAGGTTCATCCAGAATCAGGATGTTTGCACCGCGATACAGAACCTTCAGGATTTCAACAGTCTGTTTTTCGCTTACAGACATTTCATATATTTTTTTGTCAGGATCGATTTTCAATCCGTAGGTTTCTTCAAGCTTCAGAATCTTGTCGCGGATCTGCTTTTTATTTACAAAGAATCCGGCTTTTTCTTCACCCATGGTGATGTTTTCCAGAGCAGTCATTACATCAACAAGAAGGTAATGCTGGTGAACCATACCAATTCCGGCCGAAATAGAATCAGCAGGACGGGCAAAATTCTGTTTTTTACCGTCGATGTAAATGCTTCCTTCATCAGGTGAATAGAGCCCGGCAAGCATATTTACCAGAGTTGTTTTTCCTGAACCGTTTTCGCCTAAAAGAGCAAGGATTTCGCCTTTTTCTATATCAAGGCAGACATCCGAGTTAGCGTGAACTTCCCCAAAGGTTTTGGAGATGTGCTGTAGAGAAATATATGACATAGGCAAATTATAACGAAAATGTGCACTATGTTATAGAAGAGACAAAAGGTCCGGGGGAACCCCGGACCTTAAGACATTTTTTCATTTTTGAAACAACAAGTGATTAGTTCATGACAGCTATGCGGTATCCAAGATAAACTTCACAACCGCTTTGATTAACAAAAGGCTGTCCTTCAAAAATACCACCCCAGACAAAATTTCCACCGGCTTCAACGCCATGTTTTATATTTCCGCTTCCGAACATAAGGTTTACGTTTGCTCCGCTTTTGAAGGCACAGGCCAGGAGAGTTTTCTGGTCATCAAAAATTACAGTGCCATTTGCTTCTACAGGAATAAAATTGAACTGCGAAATTCCCCAGTCCCAGTTGAAATTCCATCCGGTTATTGCTTTCAGGTTTGTTCCTAAAGAAGGGTCCGGTTGTTCAAAAAGAGAACCGCGGACAGAATATCCGGCAAGTAAATCTGAACCGATACCAAGAGTAAAGCCGTTGCTAAAAATCCAGTTATAATTTCCTCCGAGTTTGGCCGTTACTTCCCAGTCTTCAACTCTTTCAGCACCATCTTTTTCTTTTGGCGAATAATAAGACATGGAATCCAGTCCGGCTCCGAATGTTGCAAATGTATCTACGGCAAATAAAGTTCCAAAAACAGAAAGGGTTATTAATGTGAGTAAAATTTTTTTCATGCAAAACCTCCGAGAGAAGCAGTAACTCATTTTTTCTGCTTCTGAATTTTCAACAACGTAATCTTAAAAAAGTTTCATTTTCTAAAAAATCTCCAGTTTCTTCCGATAATGAAGAATATGTCTAAAATGAAGCGTCTTTCACTGTTTTTACTGATTCTCATCCAGATTTTTCCGGTATTTGCCAATGGAAAAAAGGATGATACTCCCAAACCTATAGCTTTTGATGAAACCTGGGGCTATGTCACTATGGCAAATGCGGGGGCTTACAGGGACGATCTTCCATTAACTGATGTATGTTATTTCGCTGCTGATGTGAACTGCTACGGTGAACTGATAGATGTTCCTGACATAAACAAGATTCCGGTGACAGGTAAGCGCCGTCATCTGACCTTTATCTGCGACAGCAAATCCCTTACACATTTTGTTCTGAGTCCTGAATATCTGGTCCGGGCAAGTATCATTGAACAGCTGATGGAAGCGGTGGAACCTTTTGACGGCCTGAATATAGATCTGGAACAGGTGCCTTTACGCGACAGAAATTATTTTCTCTCCTTTGTGGCTGAAATGAAATCACGTCTTCCAGGGAAAATAATAAGTGTTTGTGTTCCTGGACGAACCCGCCGTTTGAGAGACGAAGTTTTCCCTTATGCTGAGCTTAGTGCCCTTTGTGACCGTGTTTTCATTATGGCTTACGATGAACACTGGAGCGGAAGCAAACCGGGACCGGTTTCTTCAGTTGAATGGTGTTCTGAAGTAATGGCTTACGCAAAGAAGTCTATTCCGGAAGAGAAAATAATCATGGGGATTCCTTTTTACGGAAGAACCTGGGCAGATAAGAAAACCTCAGGTGCCTGGACTTTTTCAAGCGCCCAGACACTTATGGAAGAAAATAACGTTGAAAATCTAGAATATGAAAACGGCATTCCTAAGTTCTCTTACACAACAGAAGTGACGGTGACAGGGTTCCTGAATGACATGAATTCGGTCCATAAGCTTGCTTCGGAATACAAGAAAAACGGAATAAACAGAATCGGATACTGGAGAATAGGCCAGGAAGATCCGGCAGTCTGGGATTATCTGATAATAAAAGATTGAAATCTATCTGAATAAAAAAAGCTCAAAACCCGAATATGTATGGCAAATGTCAGTACAATTCGGGCTTTTTTATGCATTTTCGTTCATTTTTAGGAATATTTTCTTAATCAGGAAAATTGAAGCGATACACATTCCGAATTCTGCGACAGTCTGAGAGCAGCCGATTCCATAAACCGGAATCAGATAATTCAGGATTATTATGGCCGGGATTTCCAGAATGATTTTTCTGAGGAAAGCAAAGAAAAGGGCATATTTTCCGAAGCCGCAGGCCTGGAAAATACCAATAGCCAGAAAGTCCATGCACAGGAATGGAATTGCTGTGGACATTAAGCGGAGGAAAGTTTTTCCGTAGTTTACAATCACATCGTTGTCCAGGAACAGTCTTACAAGCTGCGGTGCAAAGGTCATGCAGACGAAGGTGCTTACGGCGAGGAATGCCACATCAATCTTGATTGTGAACTTAAGGACATCCTTCATTCGGCGGGAATTTTTTGCGGCAAAGTTGTAACCGATAATCGGCATGACTCCCTGTCCGATGGCCATGGCGATATAGAAAGAAATGACATTGATTTTTCCCGCAATTCCCATACTGGCTACAACATCGGAACCGTAACCGGCAGCGAAGTTATTCTGGATTGTCATACCTGTAACATTAAGCAGATTCTGGATGCAGGCGGGAATTCCGATGGCAAAAATGCCCAGAACAATTTCTTTTTTGAATCCGAACTTGCGTGGATCGACGCAGACATACGTTTGTCCCTGTCCCCAGTGTTTGAAAAGAAGGAATCCTGCAAAAACAAGACAGGCGGCGCAGTTTCCGATGAAGGTTGCAAGGCCGGCGCCCACAACTCCCATTCCCAGGAACCGGGGAAGAATAAAAAAAGGATCCAGAATCATGTTCAGGATACAACCACTCATGGCGCCGGCACTGGCAATAAGGGCACTTCCTTCGGAGCGAACCAGGTGAGAAAAGGTGACGTTCATAATAGCTGGAACGGCACCAAGGGTACAGGTCCAGAAAAGGTAGTCCCGTGTAGGAGCTATTGTAGATTCTGTAGCGCCAAGCAGCTTCAGAAAGAAAGACTGGAAAAGAGTGTACCCGGCAGCAAAAATCAGGGCAAAAAATAGGGCACCGTAAAAGCCGAAGGCGCTGCTTCGGGCTACAGTGTCATAATCTTTTCGGCCCAGGCCGCGGCTCATCATACTGGAAGTGCCTACACCAAAAAGATTGTTTACGGCATTGAATGCCATTAAAACAGGACCTGCAAGAGTAACTGCTGCATTCTGGATTGGGTCTCCGGTCATGCCGACAAAATAGGTGTCGGCAATGGAATAAAGAACCATAACCAGGGTTCCCATAATGGCGGGAATGCAAAGTTTCATTACCGCCTGGGGAACAGGCATTGTTTCAAAAAGTACTGTTTTGTCTTGCAGATTGTTTTTGGACATCAGTGTGTTTATTCCTTGGAGATAAGCTTTTGTAATGCATTTTTAAGTACATTTGCACCACTTTCGTGGCCTTTTTCAGCAGGATGCCAGTCAGCAGCATAAACTGATGTTTGTGGAAGTTTTACACAGGTTACTTTTGTGTCACCTGTTTCTGCAGAATATGTCTTTACAGCATTCTGGATACTTGGGAAAAGATCTGCTCCCATTAACCCAAGTGTACATACAATTTGAGCATTCGGGTTGTTTGCTCTGATTAATTTGAGGAATTCCACATATCCTTCTTCGTAGGCTTTGCATTTTGCGGCATCCCGTTTTGTGTAACTGTTATCATTGGTTCCCAGGTTGATTACAACTATGTCAGGCTGCCAGGTTGAAAAGTCCCATGGAAGGCGTTGTCCCATATAGGATTTTTTTCCGAAGCCGGTGTAGGTGAAACCTGTTTTGTCGTAGGCCATTTTCATTACCTGCTTGTCTTTAATCAGACCGTCACCCGAATAGCCTGAAATGATGCCCCAGCCGGAGCAGGAAATCATGCTGTAGTCTGCATTTAAATTTGCGGCTGTTTTGTAAGCGTAAGTTTTGGTTGCGTCTTCTGTCTGTGTTGAAAAATGGTGATTCCGGTTTTCATCATCAACGCCGTAGCCGCAGGTAATTGAGTCTCCTATGAATTCAATTTTCAGATTTTTTTCTTCAACGGGAGAAATTGTTTTTCCGTCATCAACAGAAATATTTTTGATTCCGAAAACAGAGCTGGTGCTTTCTGAAAGTTTCACGATTTTAATTTCATGGCTTCCAGTCTGGTTTTCATATACCTGAATTACTTCTTCACGATTCTGCATGAGAATGTTGTGAGTACGTTCTCCGTCTACAAAAACTGCGACGCGGCAAATTCCTGTGTTTCCTTCAACAGGTTGACCGTTTGCTTTGTTGTCACCGGCAAGGGTTATTTCAACCTTTGATGAATCTGTAACGAAAGCTGCTCCTGTGGCAGAAAAACAGTTCCACAAAACATCACCGTCATAATAGGTGCGGCCAAGAAGTTTCACATTGTCTTTTGTTGCTTTGAAATCAGCTGCAAAAAGGGAGCCGATTAAGGCAATAAGTGAGAGGATTGTTATTATTGTTTTCTTCATGAGTTAAAGTTTAACATTAAATGAACGGGTTTTCCAATTGTAAGTTTTAAGTTCAGGAGGATTTGAAATGAGAGAGTGTGAAAAAAAAACGCCTGCGGTTTTGCAGGCGTTCTAGTTGAGTGAATAAGGGTGGTTGAGTTTTTCGAGATTGACCTTATTCACATTAAAAAAGAAATATTTTGATTTGAACTCAATGAATAAATTCTTAAAAATTATAAGGTTTAGTTTTCAATAAGTTTAATTGTATCAAGAATTTCTTTTTTCAAGCTTTTATTACCGGTGTTACACCACTGTTTATATAAGCTTTCAAGCTTGGCAGAAATATCTTCAGGGAGTCTTATGTAAGCTTTCCAGAAGTCAGGATAGTTGTCTTTAGAAGCCCAGATTCTGATAGTAGAAACACCATAGTTAAGGGAATAATTGAAACCGAAACCACTACAACTGTTTATAGCTTCGTAGTCGAAAGTTGAAACAGCTGTCGGAGTGGTTATGCGAACTGTCGGTGAGAAAATGTTTGTGTTGTAATTGTAAGTAGTATTTTTTTTCTGGAGTAAAACCGACCAGGTAATATATTCAGTATTTGCATTATTAAAATAAAAACTTGTTGTGCCTTCTGAAACTGATTTTTCGGCTGCCCATTGTCCGTTTGACTTGTATGATTCAAAGAAATCATAGTAAGTAAAATCAGCCGGCATCCAGCGATTGTTCCATTCTGTCGTTTCTTTTATTGTTCCATAAGTGCCGGAAAAAGAAACATCAGGAGCAATCAGGTCCATTTCGCCATGGCCATTTGCAGGTGCAACATTGAAATGAGAGTCTTCTATTACGTTCCAATCATAGTCATAAATTCTTACTGTATAAGAATAATCTTTTCCAGGTGTAACAAAATAATCAGTATATGAAACAATATCAGGTCTTTTTGTATCAGAATTAAAGATTATGTTTCCCAAAAATACATCATTTTTGAAAAAGTGGATGCGAAATATGTCGGTTGAAATATTTTCAACTGAGAAAACAACCCCATTATTTGTTTCAGCACAACTTACAGGATAAAGCGGCCCAGTTTCTTTTGGACAACCTGTAAATAAAAGCACCGATAATAATGAAAGAATAAATAAAATTTTTTTCATAAAATCTCCTTTTTCAAGAGTATATCGCTTGTTTCACAAAAAAACCATATTGCATATTTATGGGGAAGTTTTGGTTGGGCGCAATGGAAGAAGGGTTGAAAAAGCTTTAGAATAAAGAAAAAAGTTTTTGGAGAGAATATGAAAAAAAATTTGGGGAAACTGGTTTTTATAACACTGGTTATTTGTGCTTTGTCGTCTTGTACGACACCAACGGGATTTAAACTTACACAGGAAAATAAAGGCTGCAAATCTATACGGTATAAAGACGGATACAATGAGAATAAAGGGGATTTAAAAACTGCCGTATATTGCGGAGACGGGGATGCTTATTCCTTCCTGTGTAAATATCTGGGAAACATAGAAAACAAAGAACATCTGACCGGGCAGCGGTTTAACGATTTCAAAGAAAATACACTTGAAACTGCAAAAGCAAAAAGAACCGGTGGGGATAAATCTTTTAATCTATAAAATCACGTATTATTCTGAATATTCTGATGGAGATGCCCGGGAAGAATGTGCACTCCTGCTTATTCCATATTCAAATAAAAGGACAGGAGAGTTCCCTCTTGTAGAAATTAATCATGGAACACTGATCGGTAAAGATGCCGGAACAACAACGAATAATTCAAATTATTCTGAATGGTGGGCCGGCTGGTTTTGGCTTCTACAGGGGTTGCAGTCCTTCTCCCTGATTTTCCGGGTTTTGGTTCCACACAGAAAGAAGTTTTTCATCCTTACATGAATAAAGAAGCTTTGGGTGTTTCTTCCCGTGATGCGCTTAACGCCGCTGTCCAGTTTTTTAGCGAAGCAAAAAAAGAAGGATTCTATGACAACGGTCTGGATTTCAATGGTAAGGTTGCACTGTCCGGTTATTCTGAAGGCGGATTTACAACGCTGGCTCTTCTGGATGAACTGGAAAAAGATCCGGTGGAAGGAATAGATTTGAAGCTTGTTCTTCCCATGGCAGCGCCTGCTGATGTTTCAGGAACAATGCTGGAATGTTTTAGATCCGGCGAAAAATACCCGCATCCCTTTTATCTGCCTTACTGTTATTTAGGATGGAGAAAAATGAATCCGGTTCTTCTGGATGAAAACCGTGTGTTTAATGAAAAATTTATTTCAGATGTTGTTCCGTCATTTCTGGATAAATCTTCTAAAAAAGATCTGGAAGAAAAAATCAGTGAATACCTTGGTGATCAGCCATGTTACACAATGCTGTCAGATGAAGCCCGTGACTGGCTTTTTCATCCTGAAAGCTCCATTGAAGGAAAAGAGTTCAGGGAACTACTAGAAAAGAATGATGCATACGATGTTACGGTTCCAGAAAATGTAAAAATTAAAATCCTTCACAGCCCGGCAGACGATTCTGTTCCATTTGCAAACAGTCTGAAACTTTTTGACTGCATGAAAACAAAATCATCTCTCGTTGAACTTATTGAACTTCCCGAAGATGTTCATGACTGGGCCTTTGTTGATGCCTGGGGCCTGGCTTACAAGCTGATTATGGAAGAACTGATGTAAAAAAAAAATTAAATTTTACCGAACCTTTTTTTAATTATTTCGACTATAGAGTTAGAAATAGTTTTGGAGCAGTTAACATAGTGGAAACACATAAGTTATCAGAAGAGCTGATTGAAACCGTTTATTTATACGCGTATAAACGGGTTTCAAATTATGAAGAAGCCCGGGACCTGGCGCAGGAAATTATTCTGGAAGCATTTCTTGAAACAAAAAGAAATCGTGTTCAGAAAGATTTTTATGCCTGGCTCTGGCGCATGGCTCATAACAAATATGTAGATTTTTTACGTCGAAAAAATCGTACAGATTATCAGCTTGATTTTGATACTGATGAAGAATTTATTACATCAAATCTGAATGGATGGAATTCAATCGAAATGGATTTGATAAACAATGAAGAGATTCAGAATCTTTATCAGTCCATTGAACGTTTGAGTGAAGTTCACCGCGAAACAATTATCCGCTTTTATCTGCGTGACCAGAGTATTTCCGAAATATCAGAGGCATTGAATATTCCTGAAATGCAGAGAATCCTTCTTCCTAACATTCGTAAAGATTTAGTTCCAATGTTCTTGAATCAAAATATGTACAACGTGTTTTTGATCAGAACAAATTTTTTCGACTGGTGCTGTAAAAATAAACTGGTTGAAACTCCCGAAGATTTCGGTTCATACACCGGAGGTCTGTCCCTTGTTTTTGAAGAGCCGACAAAGGTTTCACTCGAAGACGGAATCTGTTCAATCGGAGAAAACCAGTTCAAGGCAAAGTATATAGGGAAGTCAGATAAAACCTGGGAAGCTGTCTGTGACCATTTAGACTTCTGGATTCTTGAAAACGCCTGGGAAAAACTTTGCCATAATCAAAGGGGCAAAGATATGATTGGGGAATTTGTTTTCCCTGAACCTTTGAAACCCGAAACAGTTTACGCTGTGCGTTTTGTAAACAAAGATGGTTCAACCAGTCTTGGTTTCTACACAAAGTTCGAAGAAGAACCTGTTTCCTTTCCGGGAATGCAGCCTTCCAAAATGGCTCAAAAGATTTTTGTATAAAAAAAGGGCGCTTTGTGCGCCCTTAATTTTTTATCATTATTCTTCAAACCGGTCAGAAGTTTTTCCTTCTTCTATTTCTGCCTGACGGGCTTCCTCCGCAATTTCATGCGGGGTTTCCAGTTCTGTCGGCTGATAAAATCCAGTTTTACGATGAGGATTTCTTCTCTCTTTTTCAAAGACTTTTTCTTCTTTCAAAAAGATTAAAAGGAGAATTACTGCAATTACTATAATCGGCCAGAAAACCATATTGCCATGCCTCGATTAGAACAGTTTGAAAATGTGTCCGCTGAAAAGCAGACAGAAGAAATCCAATACCCAGAAAATATTCCATCCGGTCAGAAGACGGAAGAGGGCACAGAAAATATGTCCGTCAGCAATTCTCTGAACGATGCCAAGAATTGGTCCAATGATAAGACAAAGAATGAGGCTTATAAGTCTGTTCATTCCAAAATAATCTCTTTGTGTATTTGCCATTTGTGGTCTCCTTTAATTAATTCCAGTTACTTCGTAGCCAGCATCTTTTACAGCTGCTGTGAGAACATCGTTACTAACTTCCTGTGAAAGAGTAACAACAGCTGTTCCTTTTTCGTGACTGGCAACTGCTTCTGTTACGCCTGCAACGGCTTCCAGAGCTTTCTTTACGTGTGCCTCACAGTGATGACACATCATGCCTGTAATATTAACAGTTTTTTCCATTTTGAACTGCTCCTTTGTATTTGATTTGTTTTTTATTTTTTTATCTTTATTTGAATTGTAAACTTTTATTAGGTTCAATCGCAAGGCATTTGAGACAACGCAGAAACTTGAAAGGCTCATTGCCAGGGCGCCGAACATTGGATTCATTTTCCATCCGAACAGACTGATGAAACATCCTGCTGCCAGAGGGATTCCGATTGTGTTGTAGATGAAAGCCCAGAAAAGATTTTCCTTGATGTTCACCAGAGTCTTCCGGCTTAATCTGATGGCTGCCGGTACATCAAGGAGGTTGTTTTTTATCAGGACGATCTGGGCGGCATCTACGGCAATATCAGTTCCGGTTCCAATGGCAATTCCAACATCTGCTTCTGTAAGGGCCACTGCATCGTTGATTCCGTCTCCGACCATACAGGTGATTCCATCAGCCTTCAGCTGTTTTATGACAGCAGCTTTCTGTGAAGGAAGAACACCGGCATAGACTTTATCAAGGCCGGCCTGAGCTGCGATTGCCCAGGCTGTCTTTTCATTGTCACCTGTGAGCATGATTGTCTTGATTCCCATGTTCTTCAGCTGTCTGATGGCTTCGGTACTTCCTTCTTTGATTGTATCTGAAACCGCAATAAGGCCAAGGAATTCATTTTCTGAAGCAAAGAATAAAGGTGTCTTTCCGCATTCAGAAAAGCTGTCAGCATTTTTCAAAGCTTCTTCAGGAATCTGAATCTTTGACTGGATGAAATCTTTGTTTCCACCGAAAATCTTTTTAGTGTCAGCAACGCCTTCCAAGCCTTTTCCGAAAATTGCATCGAAGTCAGTAACTTCATCAAGACCGATTTTATCTTCTTCGGCTTTTTTAAGAATTGCTTTTGCAAGAGGATGTTCGCTTTTTGCTTCAAGACTAGCGGCCAGTCTCAGTAAGTCAGGATTGTATTCAAAAATATCTGTGACTTCCGGAATGCCTTTTGTAATGGTTCCTGTTTTGTCGAAAGCAATAACGCTGATTTTCCCTGACTGTTCGAGAGTAACAGAGTTTTTGAAAAGGATTCCGTTTCGGGCTCCGATACCGTTTCCAACCATAATGGCAACCGGAGTGGCAAGGCCCAGAGCGCATGGGCAGCTGATAACAAGAACGCTGATTCCCCGGGCAAGAGCAAATCCGATTTCTTTTCCCAGAAGGAGCCACACTGCAATTGTAATAATTGAAATGCAGATTACGGATGGAACAAAAACTCCTGAAACCTTGTCTGCAATTTTTGCAATAGGTGCTTTGGTTGCAGCAGATTCCGAAACCATCTGAATGATTTTTGAAAGAGTTGTTTCATTTCCTATTGCAGTGGCCCGACATTTTAAAAATCCTGAAGTGTTGAAAGTTCCGCTTGAAACTTTGCTTCCCTCAAATTTTTCTACAGGTATACTTTCGCCGGTGAGACTTGCTTCGTTTATGGCGCTGGTTCCTTCAACAACGATTCCATCTACTGGAATATTTTCTCCGGGACGAATTGTAAAAATGTCACCGACAGAAACTTCTGCTACAGGAACTTCAATTTCTTTTCCGTCACGGATTACTGTTGCTGTCTGTGGAGCAAGCTTCATAAGAGATTTTAATGCGTTTGTAGTTTTCCCTTTTGATTTTGCCTCAAGCATTTTTCCCACAGTGATGAGGGTCAGAATCATAGCTGCTGATTCAAAATAAAATTCGTGCATCAGTTCCATGACTTTTTCGCTGTTACCAACTGATTGAAAATGGGTCATTAAAAAAAGAATAATAGTGCTGTATACGAAGGAGGCGGAAGAGCCCAGGGCAACAAGAGTGTCCATGTTTGGGCTTCCGTGCAGAAGAGATTTGAATCCGTTGATAAAAAATTTCTGGTTTATCACCATTACAATTGCAGCAAGAAGAATCTGACTTAATCCCATCATTACGTGATTGTCTGCCATGAAAGAGGGGAGAGGCCAGTTCCACATCATGTGACCCATGGAAATATACATCAGAACCGCAAGGAACCCTAGGGAGGTGAAAAGTCTTTTTTTCAACAGAGGTGAATCTTTGTCTTTCAGAAAATCTTCTTCTGATTTTTTTTCTGCACCTGTAGTTTTTGTTTTTGACTTAGCTCCGTATCCTGCTTTTTCTACTGCAGAAATGATTTCGCTTTCAGATGCAGTTCCTTCAAGAACCATGGAATTTGTAAGGAGATTTACAGAACAGCTGGTAACCCCGGAAACTTTTGAAACAGCTTTCTCAACTCGTGCCACACAGGCGGCACAGCTCATT
This sequence comes from Treponema sp. UBA1747, assembly GCA_002315375.1. Classification (GTDB taxonomy): domain Bacteria; phylum Spirochaetota; class Spirochaetia; order Treponematales; family Treponemataceae; genus Treponema_D. The sequence continues at coordinate 45,013 of DCHR01000010.1, forward strand.
CCTGTTACTTCGTAATTTTGCATGCTGGTTCTCCTTACTTCAGTTTCTGGAGAGTCCAGATTAATTCATCAATTACTTCGTCGTTGCCTTCTTTCAGATCCCGTTTCACACAACCGTTAATGTGGTTCTTCAAAATTTCCATGGAAAGGGATTCAAGGGCAGAACGGGCTGCACTTACCTGAGTAAGAATATCAGTGCAATAGGCATCAGAATCTACCATGTTTTTAATTCCGCGAATCTGGCCTTCGATTTTACTGAGTCTTGTGTTCAGTCTTTTTTTGTCTTCGTTAGGACGGATAGTTTTTTTTGTGACCTCTTCAGGTGCTTTTGAACAGCAGCAAGTTTTCTTTTCCATGTTTTGACTATACCCCCTAGGGGTATAAAGAGTCAAGAAAGTTTTAAAAGTTACCAAAAGAAGAATTATAAGATTTTATAGTTATCAGCACTTTTATAATAAAGAGTGAAAAGAAAAATACACTGGTGTAAGGCTGATTTGCAAGAGCAGAAAAAACAATTCCAAGAGAACTGAACAGACCGGAAAAAATCAGTTCAATTTTCTGTTTAGTTTTAGACTGGATATTCTGCAGGGCAAGTTCAACGACGCCAAAAACAGAAGTTACTACAATCAAAATTAAGAAAAAAATCCGGTTAAAAAAAGCACCTTCGGTTAAATGCAAAATTGAAACATTTACAACTTTATCTTCAAAACGGTTGGCAAAAACTGGAATTACAAAAAGAAGAGAAACCATAAAATCTGTAATTCCAAAGATCATTGTCCGCATAACGCTGGATTTATTTTTTACCTGAACCTGGGCAATATCAATAAGTTCTTCTGAAGATAAAAGTTCATCGATTGTAATATTAAACACTTTTGCCAGCAGTTTAAGGGAATCAAGATTTGGATAGCCTCTGCCTGATTCCCATTTGGAAACTGCCACTCTGGAAACACAAACTTTTTCCGCAAGCTGTTCCTGAGTAAGATTATTTTTTGTTCTTAACTGCTGAAGTTTTTTGTTGAAATCCATTTTCAAATTATATCACAGATTGATTTGTAAAAACTGATGATTGCAGCGGAAATCAAAAGTCCGCCAATAATGTCTGTTGTCCAGTGAACTCCGCTGATAAATCTTCCTACCACAGTTACCAGAATTACTACCAGCATAAAAGCCGAAACTACAGCAAACGTTCTTCGGGATTTAATATAATCCTTCAAAAATATAATTCCCGTTCCTATAATTGAAATTGTAATCATCGTATGACTTGATGGATAAGATGCCTCAAGCGTTTTCCCAAGTAAAACCGGCCTGTAGTTTATGATGCATTTTTCAAAAAATATGTAAATTGCAATTATGATGATATAAAACACACCCAGAATCAGTAGTTTTTTATCGACCTTGAACAAAGATCGTCGTGCGATCAGCTGGCATAAACCCATTACCGCCATTCCAAAAGCAAAGAAAACTGGAACAAGGCCAAGCCAGTCGGTGATGTTGTACCACAAAAGACCTGTCCCCACTTTCAAATGAATGGCGTAATTAAAACTGGCAAACCCAACCAGAGAATTTTCAGGACCCACGGGTTGAACATCAATTGTTTTCACGCAAATAGTAAAAACCACAGATAACAGAAGCAGCAGAAATGGCAAAATAAATTTCTTAATCTTCATTTTGATCTCCAGATTTTAAAACTTAAACTGCACAGAAAAAGAAGCAGGTGAAAAAAACATCTGGAAGTTTTCATTTTTATAAGAAGGTTTTATCCAGAGAGAGTTAAGCCATGGAACCAGGATGCCAATTCCAGTTCCCAGAACAGCACCGCAAATTACGTCAGTCATAAAATGATTTCCGCTACTCAAACGCAAAACTGCAGTTGCACCTGCTAAAGAAAAGGCCGTAATACAAACAGGAACTTTCCATTGAGACTCGGGAAAATACTGACAGAACAAAAAGGAAGTTAAACTGGCCGCCGCAAAACTTAAAGTTGTGTGACCGGAAATAAAAGAATCATCCCAGTCACCTTCGGTAATTTTATTTTCAGGGTAACCTTCAAAATACATATAGGGGCGGGCACGACTTACACAAAGCTTACACAATTCTTTTATTCCGTAAGCCAGAGCCACTGTCTCGGCATATTCCACGCCAATTTTCCAGTAGTCTTCCGTTGGCGCCGCATAAAGAACAGCCGGTGTCAGAATGGACAGACCTTCCATAACAGTTCCGGCATAATCCAGATTTCTGGAATAAGGATTCATAACCAGCCGGTCAAAATCATTTACATCATTTATATCAAAATGATCTGGCAACGATTTCTGCTGGCCGAATACAACCGAAAAAAGCATGATGGAACAGATAATTGAAATAAGTATTTTTTTCATCAACAACTCCCTGCGGCTTTTTCAGCCGCTCATGGCTAAAATCTGCCACAACAGGGAGTATCAATCTATAAACACTATTTTACATTGGTGATACTTTTAGTAACTATGGAATTATGCCGCAACAAACGGGTTTAAAACCTTTACCCCTTCAATAATCTGTCCGTCATTCAGGTCTTCAGAATAAACTGCAATACAACCGGAATCCTGGGCAGCAGATACAATAAGGGAATCCCAGAACGAGAGCTGGTTTTTAATGCTGATATCAATGGCGTTAAAAATAAGTTCTGTGTCGAACTGTTTTACACTAAAGGATTCGGCAAAAATCTGTGCATAGTCTTTGGCCTTTTCCGGAGAACACAAAAGTTTTCTTGTTGTGGCATTGTAAAATTCCTGAAGACTTTGTGTGGAAATCATACCGTTTTGATTCTGAATTGCATTTCTAACAAGCTGATCCGCAATTTTCTGTTTGCGCTCGTCTCTGTTATCTGCAAAATAAACCAGAATATTTGAATCAAAAAACACTTTATTAGTGTCGTTCATGTAATTCCTCCCTTGTCCAGGTACGACCCTCTGACGATAAATGCAATTCTTCATTTAGTGCCAGCAAACGCTGATAAGCCTGCATCTTCTTGTTTGGTTCCTTTTTTTCTTCTGTTTGGGTTTTTACCATTTCGCAAAGTTTAGAAAGAACCTGCAGTTGCTCAGAATAAATCAACTTTGGAAGCATGTTCATTACAGACTGAAGATAAGAACTTACGCCATAGGCAGGAGCAGCAGAAGCCACCTCTAAAGAGTTTTCGGTTTCATTTGAATATGATTTTTTATACTGATGATCATATGTTGCAGAAACATGAACATCACCAATTTTGTCATCCAGAATATATTCGTATGGAACACGGTAAAATTTTGCCAGCTGAGTGATTACTTTTACAGGAGGTTCAACTTCACCCTGTTCATACTTGATATACATCTGTCGCGAAATGCCAAGAAATGTGGCAATTGAGTTTTGGGAATAATTGTTCTGTTCTCTTAAGTTTTTAAGTGCTTTGTACATGGTTATAAGGTAGTACAAGCGTATAGTGATGTCAAGTTTAAAATACTATTTTTGTAAATATATTTTTACTTTATTTTCGTTGACATAGTCATCATATAGTCATAATATATAACCATATAATGCCTATATTTTATTGATTTATTCTACGGAGGTTTCTATGACTGCAGCACTTTATGATGTAAAAGCCCATCTTAGTGAGTACATTACTTACGCAGAAAATGGAGAAGTAGTGGAGATAACAAAGCATGGAGTTGCCACCACAGTTTTAATCAGCCTCAAAATGTTCCAGGAATTGCAGAGTGATTATGCCCAGAGAAATAAACCCAGTTTTATTGATGCTGTTGCAAAGTGGAGAAGGGAAACAGGAGGGCTTTCGCAAGACGAAGCAGATGAATATTGCAATAGTTTGGAACAAATGAGAAAAGATGAAAACAACTATAAAGAGAGGGAAAATCCATGGCTTTAAGGAAAGTATATTTATTAGACACAAATATTATTTCAGAAGCAATTAAACCAATTGCAAATGAAGAGGTCAGTAGCAGACTTGAAATGACAACATTTTCTTCCGTTATTTCTGCAACAGTTTTATATGAACTCCTTAAGGGAATCAATGTTTTACCAGAAGGAGCAAGAAAAACTAAACTGGATAAATTCGTTAACGATTACGTCCGCACAACCTACCCAATTCTTCCTTATGACGAACATTGTGCTTCAATTCAGGCCGAAATCTACTCACGCATGCAGAAAAATGGGACACCGGTTTCAATGTCGGATTCTCAGATTGCCGCAACCGCTTTGGCCAACAACCTGATTATTGTGACAAGAAATGCAAAGGACTTTGAACCTATTCAAAAAGAATTTTCACTGTGCGTTGAAAACTGGTTTGAAGCATGCTAACACTTAAAGTACTAATTAAGGAATTTTATAAAACTTCTATTCAAAATCTTGACAATACGTATATTTAAAATTATTTTATACGTATGATAGATTCAAAATTAACTTTAAAACTAAATACCGATTCCATTTCACGGGCAAAAGCTTTTTCTGCAGAAAACGGAGTTTCATTATCTTCCATGGTGGAAAAGTTTTTTGACGGACTTACACTCCAGAACAAAAGTAAATCCGCAGATTTTCAATATTCTTCATTAGTAAGTGAATTATCAGGAATAATTTCTGTTCCGGAAGACTACGATTACAAAGCAGATTATCTTGAACATCTGGAGTCCAAATATGAATAAATATTTTGTAGATACGGATGTGATTATAGATTTGCTTTCTGCTCGTCAGCCCCATTTTCATTTTGCAGCAGTTCTTTTTACATTGGCAGAAATGGGGAAATATGAGCTTTACACATCGCCAACAGTTATGGTGAATACTTTTTACATTCTACGGAAACAACTTGGTAATGACGGCGCAAAAACAGCCCTCCGAAAACTCCGCCTTATTATTCATGTTATCGATTCTTCAGAAAAAGTTATGGATCAGGCCTTGAATTCCGAATTTGCTGATTTTGAAGATGCCGTCCAGTATTATACGGCGGTGAATGCAGACATTCCGGTTATTCTTACAAGAAACTTAAAAGATTATAAAACCTCAAAACTTCTTGTTCAGACACCGGAAATGTTTCTTATAGGAAATGGACTGATTTAATTTTTTAAAGATTTCTTAAACCGCGTTAGCGATGGGAGCACCTTTAGTCGACCGCAGCGCAGCGAGGACGATGAGCGTAGCGAAGTGCGGACGTAGCGACCGGCTGCGAAGCAGACGGGAACGCCTTTATTCTTCATTTCCCGAAGCAATCCAGGTATCGTCGTCGCTGTGATAGTAAATCAACTGTGGAAAGTTTTTATTGCAGACTTTACATCTGGTTTCTGCTTCTGCAGTTTGACTGTAACAAAACGGACAGTAGTAAACGCCATCAACTCCGCTCTGAACTGCCAGAGTTTTATTGCCTGTTAATCTGAAATTGTATCCTTCTTTTATATCAACGTTTTCCATAGTTACTCCTGAAATTAAATGCTAATACATTTGCATAAAAACAAAAACCTGTATCTATACTAATTTAGGACATTTTTGCATAGCATAGTAAAAAATAAAGCCGCCCATTGCTCTTCAAAACGTGGACGGCTTTGATACGTTACGTGGAGACGACCAAATGTTTGGGCATTTCCTTTTCTTTACATTACCACAATAAATATTTGCGGTCAATTTTTCCAACCATAAATAAACGATTAATTTTGAAAATCTTCAATAATTCTTTCAACCTTAATTTTCCCGCCAAGCAAAGTTTCCATCATTTCGCCTTCACCCTTAAGTTCTCCGCTCCAGTATCGTTTTGCCTGATTCATTTTCTTTTCAAAACTTTCACCATTAACTTCCGGCAGCAAAGAAGCATCTCCTGTAAAGGTTGGCCCGTCTGAACTCAGTTCAACAATCTGAAGAACTTTTCTGCCGAAACCTTCAAAGTTTTCTTTCCACTTACAGGCTTCTTCTAAAGTTTTGCACACATATAAACACTTTAATCTGGATGGCTTTTCCGGAAAATCAGTTACTCGAACCAATTCTGCAATAGTTTCTCTTACTGCCCGGGACTGATTAAAAACATAATTTTTAATTATATCTTTCCCTGCATCAGAAAAATCAGCTTCACTAAGAACCTGGAAAGCATCTGCACCATCCGGGCGCCTTGCTTCTCTTTTCATCCAGAAATCGTAGAGTCTGTTATTATTTTCACCAGAAAAATCAATTATCTGGCCTTCCGTCATGGGAATACGAGTTACAAGATGGTAGTATTTCAAAATCAACTCATTTCAAATAAGCTTTATATCCAATAACCACAGTCCATATATATGCACAGGTTTTTGGGATCATGAGCATACCAATCATTGGATACTGATTTGCAAATAATACAACAGGAATATAGAATCCAAAGCTTAAAACAATTGTAAGCC
>DCHR01000010.1:51413-65987 GCA_002315375.1 Treponema sp. UBA1747
CCTTTTGTTTTTTTACTTCACAAATAAATAACACAACAATTAATAATCCAAGTAAAGCAAATGGAATGTTTCTGTAAATTCCCCAGCTTAAAGGTGAATCAGCAGAAGTCCACAAGTTCTGAGGGAATAAACAGAGAATGATTCTGCAAACAGCAAGTGCCCATACAAAAATTGAAAGACCTTTTTTATTCACCTTATAACGCAATTTCCAGACATAATACAAAAGAACATAAAAAACTGTCATTGTGATGGAAGTAATAAATTTTCCAATTCCCAAAGCTGCAGTATAATTTTCCAGTCCTGTAGTACAAAGTGCATAGGCTCTTGGAACTAAATGAAATGCGTCTCCAAATCCCAAAGTAACAGCCATAATTCCAAACAAAAGGCATTGATCTGATTTTTCACCACACTTGTTCCGATTTTTAATCATCAAAATACCAAGTGTAATTACAGTAATCAGATAGATTACATCAAATGCAGTTTCTCCAAATGCTCTCATAGTTTTAAGCTCCTTGTTTTAATATATTTTATTTTGAACTAATCAATTCCCCTAAAGCCACACCTGCCACACAACAGATAAGACTTGCCCCAGCGTACAATCCCGCCATGCCATAATTATGTTTTTCCATTAAAGTCCAGGTTTCCAGAGAAAAAGTTGAAAAGGTTGTGAAGCCTCCGCAAAAACCGGTTTTCAAAAACAGCACAAGATTTTTGGAAACTTCAGGCTGCTTTTTTGTATAACCTGCAATGAGCCCGATTATAAAAGCGCCCAGAAAGTTTGCAACAAAAGTCATGACCGGGAAATTTGATTTAACGATTATTAAACTTAAACCATAACGACAGACAGCACCAAGGGCACCGCCTAAAGCCACAAATAAAAAAGTCACTTTTTACCTCATTTCCAAACTCAAGCCTTCTACAGACTTAAAATCATTGTCAGCGGTTACCAAATCCAAATCTCCTGCCATTGCAGTTGCCGCAATCCATATATCATTTTCGGGAATTGGAGTTCCGTTTCGCTTAAGCTGTGCTTTAATTTTTCCGTAATATCTGGAAACTTCTTCATCTGGAACAATCACTTTCATCTGCTGGCAAAAAGACAAATAATTTTCTGAATTGTCATCGGCTCTTTCGGAAAGTTGTGCGCCGTACATCAGTTCACCAATAGAAATAGAAGAAACAAACAGGTTTTCCATATCATCAAAAAGATTAAATAACTCTGAGGTACCTTTTAAAACCCGTATTATTACATTTGTATCAACAAGTTTACCATTCATTGATATCAACCTTTCTGCAGTCGCTTAATGCTTCTTCCATTATAGAAAAAGTTTCTTCATCCATTGTGCCGAAATAATCTTTTACCGATTTTTTACTGCGATTTTCTGCCATGGCGCGTAACTGTTCATATTCTTCAATTGGAATAATTACTGCTTCCATTTCGTTATTACGAACAATACCGACTTTGCTTACAGATCTATCTTTCAAAAGATTCATAAAAGAAGAAAACTGTCTGACCAGCTGAGTTGATGAGATAATTTCGTTTCGGGCAAAGTTTACCATGGGGCCTCCATACATACTAATATATGTATTATAATATGTATGGTCAAGAAATCATTATCCGATTTTACATATCTTTAACATTCTCTTAATTTACATCTAACCTTTCTATGTCACATTTGCCTCAGCATAAAACTAATGGAGGTAAATATGCCGGTTTGGTTTAAGACATTATTTGGTCTTTCAGGCGGTCTTGCAATTTTCATTTTTGGAATGAATCTGATGAGCGAAAAATTGCAGAAGGTTGCCGGTTCAAGAATGAAAAAGGTTCTTGAGGTTTTTACAAGAAATCCTGTTCTTGGAGTTTTATCGGGGGCTCTTGTTACGGCGGTTTTGCAAAGTTCCAGTGCCACTACAGTAATGACAATTGGTTTTGTAAGTGCAGGGTTGATGGGACTGCCTCAGGCTATTTCCATTATTTTTGGTGCAAATATTGGTACTACAATTACAGCCCAGATTGTAGCCTTTAAGATTTCCAACTACATCTATCTTTTTATTTTTGCAGGATTTCTGATTTCTTTTGTATTCCGCAAGCAGAAAATAAAAGATATTGGAATGACAGTTTTTGCTTTTGGACTTTTGTTTCTGGGTATTGAAACCATGAGCAGCGTAATGAAGCCTCTGGCAAAAAGTTCAATTTTTTCTGAACTGATTAAAAACGTTTCCCACATTCCGGCTTTAGGAGTTCTTACAGGGACTTTGATGACCGCCGTTGTTCAAAGCTCCAGTGCAACAATTGCAGTTCTTCAGAATCTTGCAAGTCAGGCGGGAGTTGATGGAAGCAGTATTATCGGATTAAAAGGTGCAATTCCGGTTTTACTTGGAGACAACATTGGTACAACAATTACGGCTCTGTTAGCCTGCATCGGTCAGTCCAGAGATTCAAAGAGAACGGCGGTGGCTCATACACTTTTCAACATTTCCGGAACTCTGATTTTTATTTTCCTGGTTACTCCTTATTCACAATTCATCCAGTGGATGAGTCCAAAGGGAGATGAAGTTGCAGTTATTTCCAGACAGATTGCAAATGCTCACACAATTTTTAATATCACAATGTCTTTAATCTGGCTGCCACTTTTACCGCTTATGGTAAAAATCGTAAAAAAGATTGTTCCGGATTCAAAGAAGGAATCTCAAGAACAAATAGAGTTCAAAATCAATTCTACAGAATTAAAAGAAGTTTTGAACTTCAGACTGCTGAATAATCCTGAAAGTGCCATTGCCGTAGCAAAAGCCAGAACTGAAGAATGCAAGGAATGGTCAAAAATTGTAAGAAATAAAATCAAAACCGCAGAAGAAAATAACGAAACGGGGCAGGGAGATGAGCAGGAACTGATAGATGATATTTTGAGTGTTCAGAAATCAGTTGAAGCACTTCAGAATTTTATTACTGCCATAATCGCTAAAAATGATCTTTCCAACGAGCAGGCAGTGGAATGTGAAGAAATGACAATCAAACTTCATAAGATTGAAAAGAAGCTTAGAAAACTACAGTAAAGGTACTTCCTTTTCCAGGTTCACTTTCAACCTGGACCCGGGCATCGTGATATTTTGCTGCATGCTTTACAATGCTGAGCCCAAGTCCGGTGCCGCCATTTTCCTTTGAACGGCTTTTATCAATTCGGTAGAAGCGTTCAAAGATTCTTTCTTTTTCAGTCATTGAAAATCCGATTCCAGTATCTTTTACCGATAAAATTATTTTTTGGGAAATAGAATCTTTTTTTACACTCACATCAATTTTTCCATTCTGGATATTGTACTTAACAGCGTTATCAATCAGATTGTAAACCATTTCGTAAATGACAGGATAAACACCGCAGATCAAAACATTTTTCCCGTCCAAATTTATTTCCACGTTTTTTGATTTTGCAGCAGAGGAAAGAACAGTAATAATTTCTGCGCACATTTGTGTAAGATTGATTTCTTCCTTTTCAAGGCAGATTGATTTTTCATCCAGTTTTGAAAGTTTGATGATGTCATTTACAAGGGTTATCATTCTCTGGCTTTCATCATAAATTGAAGAAGCAAAATCTTTTACAGTGTTTTCATCAGTTCCACCGTTTTTTAGAATTTCTGCAAAACCGCTGATGCTGGTTAAAGGAGTTTTTAATTCGTGGCTTACATTTGCAGTGAACTGCTGGCGAAGTTCTTCTCTCTGGGATTTTTCAAAATTTTCTTCTGCAATTCTTTTTGTAAATAGTTTAAGTTCTTCGTAAACTTCTGATGCTTCCGGATTTTCAAGATCGATTTTATTCAAAGGTTCTGTAATTTTTTTACTTATCCAGGAAGCCGAAACTCCGGAAATAATTACTGCTATTACCAGCATGACTAATAAAATCTGACTCATTCCTAAAACCAGAACCCAAACTGAATGCTGGTTGCAGCTGATTCTGAGAATATCTCCATTAGAAAGGAGACGGGCGTAATACAAAGTTTTTTCTGTCATTGTAGAAGAATAACGGGAGGTTTCGTAAGAGCCTTTTTCTTTGGCGCCAAGAACTTCTGCACGAATTGAATGATTTTCCAGAGTTGAAAGATCCACAGTGTTATCCAAATAAACGGTTCCATCTGAATGAATCAGAGTAATGCGGTTTTTTGTTTCCAGTTCCAGAAGATAATCTAAATCTCCCGTAAGTACACTTTTTTCCAGAAACTGACTTTCCGTCTGTAATTCTGAATAAATCTGTTTTTCAAAATATTCATACAAACTGGAAATAAACAAAAAGGCGCAGATAAAATAAACAAGCGTTCCAACAAAAAAAGTGTTTATAAAAATTTTGAAAGTAAGTGATTTAATTTTCATATTTATATCCCACACCGCGAACGGTTTCTATGTTGCTTTCATATTCACCAAGCTTTTGTCGTAACGTGCGGATATGAACGTCTACAGTGCGACTTTCTATTTCCGTCGAAAGTTCCCATACCGATTCCAGTAAATAATCCCGGGTAAGAACATTTCCACGGTTTTTCATAAGCAGCAGAAGCAGGTCGAATTCTTTGATTGTAAGGAAGATTTGTTTTGAACCGGCAAAAACCGTATGTTTGTTTTCATCAATTTTTATGCCGCCAGAATCCAGAACTTCCTTCTGGGAATCAGATTTTTCATAACGTCGGAGAACTGCTTTTATTCGGGATACAAGAGCCATCATTCCAAAAGGTTTTGTTACGTAATCATCAGCTCCTGCATCGAGACCTGTAACAACATCAAATTCAGAATCCCTGGCAGTAAGCATGATAACCGGGACAGACGAAGTTCTGGAATTTGAACGGATTTTTTTTAGAATGGAAATGCCGTCTTCTTCAGGCAGCATAATATCCAGGAGAAGTAAGTCAGGTTTCTGGATTTCAAAAGTCTTCCAGAAGGCAGATGGCAAAGCAAAATCCTGAGCGTCGAAACCCTGACTTGTTAATGAATATTTGATTAATTTTCGGATGTTTTCATCATCTTCAAGAATATAAATCATAACATTATTATTGGTCTCGTATGAAAATTAAACAATCGGAGAAATGTTAAATCAATGTAAAATTATTTTATTTCACATTTTCCTTTACATAACAAATGCCGTGATCTTCCTGCTGAAAATGTTTTCCTTCAGGACAGTTGAAAGGATGATAAAATCCTTCGCCACCAAACCATTTATACGGACTGTCCTTTTCAGTTTTTCCATCCAGAATTTCCAGTGCTCCTTTGTACACAGACGAAATCAAAGAAATGTCATCGTAATCGTGGGAATGACCGTGAAGAATAATGTCCGCTTCTTTTTCCAGGAACAACAGTTTTTCCAGATTTTCAGAAAAAGTTTTAATGGAAGTAGAATTTGGAAGCTGCATCCACAGGTGATGGTTTATGCTGTCTCCTGTAAACAAAACTCTTTCTTCAGGACAGAGAAGAAGAATTCCGCCATTTGTGTGACCAGGCAGCAGAAAGATTTTTAAGGTCCGTCCACCTAAATCAATAACCTGTCCGTCTTCAACAAAATCATAAGGCGGGAAAACAGCATTGTGTTCTTTTAACAATTCCAGGTATTCAGGAATTCCGGCAAACACCAAAGCTTCGTCCTTATCTGCCGGGTGAATGTAAACCTTGTCAAAACAATGATTTCCGTGAATATGGTCCGGATGACAGTGAGTGTTAATCACCATAAGGGGCTTATCCGTAAGAGACTTGCAGACTTTTTTCAAATCTGTAAAACCGTTCATCGTATCAATTAAACAAGCCATGTTTTCGCCGGCAATAAGATAACCGGTTGACGCACCGCCTTCGTCCAGAAGAAAAAGATTTTTACGGATTTCTTTAATATCCAGTTTGATTTCTGCCATGGGGAACTCCTTGCGATTTATTATAACATACATTACTTGGGGAGAGACCCTTAAAATAAAAACCCCTCATTATATTTTTTCAAATACAATGAGAGGAAAAAAAAGGAGGTGTTATTTTTTATCTGCTGTGAATACATTTTTCCTCCCTATCCGCAGCAGAAAAATAACCAAAATCCAGGGCATTAATCTTCGTAATAATTAATGCATTGTGAAAACTTTAATTCCTTCTGTCGGGAATTTAAGTTTCAGATAACGAACAATCTGCATAACTTTTTTCTCTGTAGTTTCACTTGTATAAGCTACAAGCATAAAGTTCGTTTCCGGCCAGGTGGAATCACCAAGTTTATAGGAATCATCACCGCGGCCATTTGTTAATGGAATAACTGTATATTTGAAATCAGGAATACATTCTTCAAGATTTCCAATCAATTCGGCATAAACAGACTGATTGGCAACAATTTCAACACGCACAGATTCATCTTCAATTACGGTCGTTGAATCTGAAGTTACAGCTTCACTAAGTTCATGCTGTTCAATCAGTTTAGTAAAGGTCTGTCCCTGGGCCTTTCCGTTTTTATTAAACAGGGAATAAATAACCGGAATAATAAACAGGGTTACCAGAGTACTGGAAGTCAAACCGCCTACAACACACAAACCGATTGGCTGGGTCATGGAAGCACTGTCACTTCCAAAGAAGGCCATAGGAATCATGGCAAGAATTGTGGTTAAGGTTGTCATTAATACAGGTCTCAATCTGCTGGCTCCTGCAAGTTCACAGGCTTCAAGAACCGGAATGCCTCGGCGCACCAGAAGGTTTGTCTGATCAACAAGAATAATTCCGTTGTTTACTACAATACCAATGAGCAGAACGACCCCTATCAAAGAAACCATACTGAAGGACTGTCCCGTAATAAGATGGATGAATACAACGCCAACAATAAGGAAGGGCATTGTAAACAGATTGATTAAAGGTTCCTTAAAGCTTTCGTAAGTTCCGGCCATTACGCCAAATACAAGAATAATTGCCAGAACAATAATCAGCAGGAAAACCTTTGAAGTACTTCTTGTATTTGACCAGGAACCTTCGTAAGAAATGTTTACGCTTTCGGGAACAACAATGCTGTCATTAATCATCTGTTTAATCTGGTTTTCAACCTGGCCAGCGTTACTGTTATCAACTATGCTGGCAGTTAAGTGAATAATTCTGGTCTGATTTTCACGGTTGATTGAAACAGGCCCTGTGCCGCGGATAACTTCTGCAAAGTTTGCCACAGAATAAATTCCAGTGCTTCCCTGAACGTAAATTTTTTCCAGGTCTGGAATATCGCTGCGGTCATCATCCTTCAGAATTACAACTACATCGTAGCTTTCGCCATTCTGATGATAGGTTGTGGCGGTTTTACCATTGATACAGTAGTTGATTTCATTTGCAATAGACATTACAGAAATTCCAAAGTAGGAAGCCCGCTCCCTGTCTACTTTAATTTCAACCTGAGGAAGTCCGTCCTCCATATCAATTTCCGGTTCTGAAACTGATGAAATATTTTTCTTGATAAGATTTTTAATTTCTTTTGCGGTATTCAGACTGGCATCAAGATCGTTAGACCGGAATACAATATCAATATCTGAACCGCCCATCTGAGCCATCATGCCGTCATCAAAAGTAAAGTCCGCATTGGCATAATCGGTAAAATGTTTTCTTAATTTTGATTTTACTGCTTCTGCATTATCAATCTGCTGGGAAGCATCGGGAAGGGAAATGGAAATTGAACCTTTGTAGGAAGTATCTGAACCGCCCATTCCCCGGCCGCCTGTTCCAACGCTGACTGTAATGTTTTTGTAGCCTTCAATTTCATCTACTGCATATTCGTAAAAATCATTTAAGATTTCTTCTGTTTCTTCAAGCTTTGTTCCAAGAGGAAGTTCAACGTTCAAACCAACAGAAGTATCATTGAACATAGACATAAAGGTAATTCTTAAGCGGGTGGCAAGGACTACGGAAATAAGGAGTATTCCAACAGAAATTACTACAGTTACAAAACGATGTCTTAAAACTCCGTGAAGTCCTTTTCTGTATTTTTCGGTAATCCAGTTCAAAGCTTTTTCTACAGCTCTGTCCCCTTTTGCAAGCAGTTTGTTTTTAATTGGTTTTTCCGCTCTGTTTGAAACCGGCAGGAATTTTCCTGCAAGAACCGGAACCAGGAACAATGCAACAAAAAGTGAAGACAAAATGGCAATAATAATTACTACCATAAGAGAACTGAACATCTGTCCAAGCATTCCCAGCTGACCTTTGAAAATGAAGAACGGAATGAATACACAGACTGTTGTAAGGTTTCCGGAAATTACAGAAGCCATTACTTCCTGTGTTCCAAGAACTGCTGCAGTTTTTGCCTGAGTACCGCGATTTCTGTAAACATAAATATTTTCCAGTACAACAATTGAAGCATCTACTACCATTCCAAGTCCCAGAATTAAACCGGTCATTGTAATCATGTTCATAGTAATTCCGGCAAATGACATAACCGTAAGAGTAATGAGAATACAGAACGGAATTGAAATTGCCATAATAAAAGTACTCTTTCCACTTCTCAGGAAAACAAAAAGAATGATTACGGCTAGAATAAATCCTTCAATAATAGATTTAATAAGTTCGGTAACAGTATCACTTACAGAAGTAGATTCATCCCTGAGGATTTCGATTTTTATATCCTCCGGAAGAGTTTTCTGGATTTCCGCAATTTTTGCCTTTACATTTTTTGCAACGGCTACTGTGTTGGCTCCGCTTTGCTTTGTGACAGAAATCTGAATGCCGGGTTTGCCGTTTATATAAACTTTATTTGAAGCGTCCTCATAACCCATAAAAGCTGAACCGATATCTTCAAGTTTTACATCGTAACCGTTATAAGTTCCGACTACAGTTTTGTTTATTTCATCTACAGAAGAAAATTCCCCTGTTGTGCGGACCATATATTTTTTGGTTCCTTCACTTACATTTCCGCCGCCCACTTCAATATTCTGGCTGGCAAGAGTTGATGAAACAGAAGACAAAGTAAGACCAAAAGCTTCAAGACGGTTCTGGTCCAGTTCAACGCGGACAATGCTGTTGCGACCGCCTGTAACACTTGCCTGGGCAACTCCATCAGCCTGTTCAAGACGATCTGAAATCTGTTCATCCGCAATTTTCTTAAGCTCTTCCTCTGTTCTGTTTCCGTTTACAGCCAGAGTAATCATTGGCATAGAATCTGAGCTGAACTGGAAGATGGAAGGGGAACCTGCAGCATCGGGAAGCTGCTGTTTTACCATATCAAGTTTGTCGCGGATATCATTAACCGCTACGTCCATATCTGTGCCGTAGTTAAATTCCAGCTGAATCGTAGATGAACCTTCAGAAGAAGTTGAAGTCATCTGCTTCAGATTATTTACGCTTACAAGTCCACTTTCCAGAACCTGTGTTACGGCTTTTTCTACAGTTTCCGGACCGGCATTAGTGTATGTGGTCATTACCATTGCAGTTGGAGTATCCATATCCGGCATTAAGGCAATGCTTATTCCGCCGATTGAAAAAATTGAGACAACGGCAATTAAGGCAAAAACACAAAGAGTTAAAACCGGATGATCCAATATCTTTTTTGATACGCTCATATTTCCTCCTAAATTTCTTTTACTTTTGCACCGTTAGTAAGACTCTGACTTCCGCTGATAACAACTTTCTGACCTTCTGTTACACCGGACAAAATCTGAACCTGACCATCAACATTTACTCCAAGCTCAACTTCTGTTTCTGTTACAGTTGAATCGTCATTGATCACGTAAACAAAAGTTTTTCCGTCTATGGTTTGAACTGCATCGTAAGGAATAACTAAAGCATTGGGGTGAGTTATTGTGTAAAGTTTGATTTTTGCGTACATCCCTGCATTAATGCGGGCATCATCTTTGTCAAAGCTCAGGTAGATTTCCTTTGTTCTGGAAACTTCATCTACAATCGGCGAAACCCTGATTACACGGGCTGTGAAAGTTTCGTTTTTATACGCAACAAGAGAAACATCAGCTTTCTGGTCATTTTCCAGAACAGCAATATCTCTTTCCGGAACTCTTGCTTTAATCTGCAGTTCATTAATGTTTCCAATCTGGGCAACGGCGGTAGTTGAATTTACAGAGGTTCCAACAGTTAATGGCAGGGCTGTAATGGTTCCGGAAATCGGGGCGTATACCGGGCTTGCTTCATAAAAGCTGCCGGGAGTAGACGGGTCAATTTCTGCCAGTTTATCTCCCTTTTTTACATTTGAACCAAGGGTAACAAAAACCTTTGTAATTTTTCCGCTCATCATTGGATAAACTGAAATCGTGTTGTTTGCCTGAATGCTTCCATTCATTGTCAGATATTCAACATGGTCCTCAGGTTTCAGAACTTTTGATTTTACAGAATAAACTGTTTCATTTTGCTGAGATAAACCACCAGGCAATCCGCCGGAAACGCCATCTCTTCCCGGAGCTCCAGGCATTCCTCCTGCCTTTTTACCCGGGAGAACTGCCACAAGGGCTACCACTGCAATTACAACAACTACCAGTAAAATTCTTGAAAAAATTTTCTTTTTACTCATTTTCTTCATCCTTATGTTTAATCATTTATATTCAGTAAGCTTTTCAGTTCGATAATGCTTGTAATCAGAGATAACTGCTGATTGTCCAGCTGAACGCTTACATTGTTATAGGTGTTTTGTGCAGACTGAAAAGCGGTCAAATCTTTTGTACCGTTTTTATATGCAATTTCTGCCAGCTCAAGACTTTTCTTTGCCAGCTCCAGATTCTGCTGACAGTTTTTCAAAGTCTCCTTTGAAATTTCAATGCCGTTAATCATTTCAATGGCATTTGTAAGCAACTGATTTTTGGTATCCTGAAGCTGAAGATTCAGGGTTTTCAGGGAATCTTCAATGGAGGCAATGTTGTCTTTTGCGCTGGAACCCGGAATCAGATTATCCAGAGAAAATGAAAATCCCAGAGAAACAGACCAGCTGTCTGTCTGATTTTTTGTTACCGGGTTTGAAGAATAAGAAAAACTGTATGGATTAACATTTGCCGAAAGGGCCAGAGAAGGAACATATGTATTTAATTTTGTCTGGTCCAGAGAAAGCTGAGTCTGATTAATAGAATCTTTTATACTTCTGACTGATGAAGAATTTTCTATAAGTTCATTCAGATTCCATGCAGAAAAATCCACATCGTAATATTTTTCGTAATCATTTAAGTCTCCCTCCAGATCAGGAAAATTCTGATTTTCAACGGGGTAACCAATATCATTCAGAAAAAGAATATAGTTGGTTATATAAAGGGATTCAGAATTCTTTAAGGTTACCTTTGCATTTTCATAATCCAGCTGGCTTGTAAGCAAATCCAGTTCAGGAACCAGCCCCTGAGACTTTTTTATTTTTGTCTGATTGTATTGATTCTCATAAGAAGTAAGGGAAGCCTCATTCAGCTTCACCTGTTTTTCTGTATACAAAAGAGAATAAAATGCTTTTGTAACATCCACTTTAATCTGGTTTACTGAATCCGCATAATCCAGTAATCCGCTTTCGTAACTGTCTCTAATTGACTGAAGTTTTTTCCCCAGTCCTGCAGACAGATTAAGGTTTGCACTGATTTGTGCAGAAACAGAAAGATTGTTTTGTGCAGAGGTCAGTCCGGAATTATCTGAAGCAGATGCACCTGCATTAATAGAGGGAAGAAAATTATTCCATTTATGATTTTCTTTTCGCTCAGCCTGCTCAAGCTGAATTTGTGAAACTTTGATGGAAGTATTATTTTCCAAAGCCGTTTGTATGGCTTCTTCCAGAGTCAGTTTTTTCTTGTTTTCAATATCCTGGGCACAAATAATGGATACCGAAATAAATACTGTTGTCATAATGATTAGTTTTTTCATGTAATCGGTTAGGCTCCTGTAAATAAACTATGTAGCATACTACGTCGGACACTACATAGATATAACGGGGAAGTGTGTAGCATGTTACATATAATTTCCTTTTATATTCCTAATTCTCTGTTATAATTATTGGTATGCAGCACAAGAATCCTTTTTATTTGATAAAAAATATCAATGACAAGTTTGAAGCCCGGGGAAATACTGAGTGTCAGAAAGCAGGCCTCACTCTGGCTCAGTTTAAAATCCTTATTTATATAAAAGAGCACCCGGACAAACTTATTACCCAGAAGGAACTGGAAAAAGTCTTTAAAGTTTCCCACGCAACAATAAACGGCATTCTTACACGTTTAGAGGAAAAAGGATTTGTAAGTACTTCTCTGGTCAGGGACGGTATCCAGCAGAAACAGGTTTTTATGACTGAGAAGGGAAATGATGCCTATGAAAAAATGGAAATTCCGAGAACAGCTGATGATATTGCATTGGAAAAGCTTTTTACAAAAAAAGAGTTAAATCAATTCAGGGATTATCTTTTAAGGGTTTTTGAATATGTAAGTAAAGACTGATCTCTGGTAAACAAGTTATTCGGATTGAAAAAAGAAAGAGGCAACCTCCAGGCGGAAGTTGCCTCTTTCTTTTACAGGCGACGCTGCTACGCAGCATCCCCAGATTATTCTTCTGTATCGTAACAGGTAATATGCAAATCCTTAAGCTGCTGTTCATACGATTGGTCAAGGCACGCTTCGCTTAAAGCCTTGACTCAATCGTTTTGCAGGTGTCAGACAAGCTTACACCTGCAATCAACTGCTGCAGGACACTCGTACGTCTGGTCAAGGGACGCTCGCCTTCGCTCGCTCAAGCCCTTGACTCAGCCGTTTGTCGGGTGTCAGGACAAGCCTACACCCGCCATCCATAGGCGACGCTGCTACGCAGCATCCCCAAATTATTCTTCTGTATCGTAACAGGTAATATGTAAATCCTTAAGCTGCTGTTCGTCAACCGCTGCAGGACACTCGTCCATTGGGGATGCTGCTAAGTTGTTCTTAGGGAATGCAATTACTTCGTGGATTGATTCTTCGTGGCGCATGAGCATGATCAGGCGGTCAAGACCAGGTGCGATTCCTCCGTGTGGTGGAGCACCGAACTTGAAGGCCTGTACCAGGAAGCCGAAAGCTTTTTCTGCGCGTTCATTTGAGTAACCAACAATCTTGAAGATTCTCTGCTGAAGTTCAGGATCGTTGATACGCATAGAACCTGAAGCCAGTTCGTATCCGTTGAGAACCAGGTCGTAAAGGTCACCTTTTACAGCGCCTGGATCTGATTCCAGTGTATCCCAATACTGTTTCTGTGGAAGTGTGAACATGTGGTGTTCTGTTTCCCATCCGTTTGTTTCTTCGTTGAAGGCAAAGTATGGGAAGTCAATGATCCATGCAAAGTGGAATTCATCGTTTGGATTGTACAGGTTCAGGTCTTTACCAAGCTGTTTGCGTACTGCACCGAGGGCTGTACATGCAAGCTGCCAGTTTTCGTCGCTTACGAAAAGGAGCAGGTCATTCTTTTCTGCACCGAGTTTTTCGCAAACTACAGATTCTTTTCCAGCGTAGAACTTAGAGATTCCGCCTTCGAATACACCTTCAGCATTTACTTTCATCCATGCAAGACCTTTTGCCTTGTATGTTTTTGCAACGGCTTCCAGAGCTTCAATCATTTTGCGGCTGTATTTGTCAGCAACATTTTTAACAACCAGGGCTTTGAGTCCCGAGCGTTTGTGTCTCTGAATATCGCGGCCTGCGTTTGCAGCACCTGCTTTGAATGCAACAAAATCAGAAATATCAGCCATGAAACCTGCATCCTGCATTTTCATGTCGAAGCGAAGGTCAGGTTTATCTGAACCGTAAAGGTCGAATGCATCTTCCCAGGCAATGCGGTCAAACTTTGCAGGAAGGTCGTAGTTCATTGTTTTCTTGAAAATGTATCCCATCATTCCTTCTGTTGTAGAAAGAACTTCTTCACGGTTTGTGAAAGACATTTCCATATCAATCTGTGTGAATTCAGGCTGGCGGTCACCACGGGCATCTTCGTCGCGGTAACAGCGTGCAATCTGGAAGTACTTGTCGAATCCTGAAACCATGAGCAGCTGTTTGTAAAGCTGTGGGCTCTGTGGAAGTGAGTAGAATTTTCCAGGGTGAACGCGGCTTGGTACCAGGTAGTCACGGGCTCCTTCAGGAGTAGACTTGATGAAAGTTGGAGTTTCAATTTCCAGGAAGCCTTTTGATGTAAGGTATTCGCGTGTTGCGAATGTTACCTGTGAACGCAGGATAATGTTTTTCTGCATTGGATCGCGGCGCAGGTCCAGGTAGCGGTACTTCAGGCGCAGGTCTTCGTTTGGAAGAACGATTGTTCCGTCCTTCTGGCGAACTTCTTCTACGCTGAAAGGCAGTTCCTGTGAAGTTGTGAAAATCTGAATGTCAGAAGCTTCTACTTCGATTTCACCTGTAGCCATATCAGGGTTAATATCTTTGTCAGCGCGGGCGGCAACTACACCTTCCACGGCGATACAATATTCACTTTTAAGTGTTGAAGCGATTTTTTTAACGTCGTCGCTGGCAGAATCCCCAACCATTACCTGAGTGATTCCGTAACGGTCACGGAGCATAATAAATGTGAGTCCACCCAAGTCACGGGCGCGGCTTACCCAACCGTTCAATACGACCTTTTTACCAACATCTGCCTTGCGAAGGTCACCGCAAGTTACAGTTCTTTTTGTATTTTCCATA
>DCHR01000014.1:0-26185 GCA_002315375.1 Treponema sp. UBA1747
TAAACTGAGTGCGTAAAACAACACAGAAAAAGGAGCGGATTTAAGGTGCAAACAGCCGATAAATTATGCAAGGCGGTAAGCACATGGGAAAAAAGAGACAGTCATTCAGCAAGGAATTCAAGGCAAAGGTTGCGCTTGAAGCTCTGCGTGAAGAATCAACAATTCAGGAAATTGCAGTAAAATATGGTGTTCATCCAAATCAGATTTCACAGTGGAAAGCACAGGCAATTGCCGGTATGACTGACATTTTTGAAAGACCGAACAAGAAATCAGAAGAGATTCGAAAACAAGAGGATGAAAAAGATAGTCTTCTGAAGACTATCGGCGAACAGAAGGTCGAAATTGATTTTCTAAAAAAAAAGTACAAGCAGATATACGGCTACGATCCAATCTTGTAGAACCTGCTTACAAGGTCTTGAGTATTTCACATCAGTGCAAATTACTTGGAATTTCACGGAGCCAATATTATTACGAGCCAAATTCGGAGCAGGATGAAAAAGATTTCAATCTGCTTGTCAAAATCAAGGAAGTCCAGATTTTGCATCCGTATTACGGCTATCGTAAAATCTGGCGTGAAATTAATAAAAACGGCGGAGACACCACAGAAACAACTGTACGCCGTGTAATGAAAAGGTTTGGAATTACAGCTATATTTCCAGGCAGGAATCTTTCAAAAGCCTGTAAATATCACAAAAAATATCCGTATCTTCTAAAAAACAAAGTAATCAGATATCCAAATCAGGTGTGGTCAACGGATATCACTTATATAAAACTGCCAACGGGTAATGTTTATCTAATGGCAATAATCGACTGGTTCTCAAGAAAGGTTTTGAGCTGGCGCGTATTCAACACAATGGATGCGTTACAGTATGCAAATCTTTTGCGGGAAACAATCGAAGAATATGGCTGTCCTGCAATTTTTAATACAGATCAGGGCAGCACTTTTACATCTGATGTATTCATCAAAGTTCTTGAAGATTATGACATCCAGATCAGCATGGACGGAAAGGACAGAGCTTTGGATAACATCAGAATTGAGCGTCTTTGGAGAAGTCTCAAGTACGAAGACATCTATCTTAAACGCTATGAAACAATGAAAGAATTAAAAGCTGGTGTAGATGCTTACTTCAACTTTTATAACACAGCAAGGTTTCATCAGTCGTTGGCCTACAACGTACCTGATGATATGTATAAATGCTTCCAGTACAACAAACTGGAAAGGAAAACGGCTGCATAGATTTTTACACCTTAAACCTGTAAAAATTTTGTGTTGACTAAATAGCGCAGTTTAACCTGAAAGGCATGGAAAGCAGGAGTTCAGAACAAAAAATTAGGGAATCTTTCAGATGGGGCTAATAAAAGAATGAATAAAGTTAGTTATATGTATAAATTTTACCTTGGTTATTTTAAATTATTTCTTATATTGTATATAATTTCAGACTATATATAACCGAAATTATCTTTTTTTTATTCAACCTCCCCAAAAAAAAACTCACAAATCCTGTTGATTTTCAAAGACTTTTTGAATCAGCCTAATCATGAAATTATGTTGTAAATCAGGATGATTTTCTCTTAAACAGGGTAAAAATTATTCCGAATATTTAATATAATGTCCTAAAACA
Source organism: Treponema sp. UBA1747 (assembly GCA_002315375.1). Lineage (GTDB taxonomy): Bacteria > Spirochaetota > Spirochaetia > Treponematales > Treponemataceae > Treponema_D. The sequence continues at coordinate 1,623 of DCHR01000014.1, forward strand.
GGAGCCCTATATGGAAGAATCAGTATCAAAGAAAGTTGCAGTGGAACGACTTTCCAGTCCTGAACAGATAGACCAGTTGATGAAAATCAGAAGTACTTCAGGCTGGTTTATTGTGATTGCAGTGTTAATTCTGCTTGGAATTGGCTGCGGATGGCTTATTTTGGGAAAACTTCCCATTACAATGCCGTGTTCGGGAAATATCATGCCTACCAAAGGTCTTGCTGAAGTTCAGTCTCCCAAAAGCTTCGTAGTTGAAGAAGTAAACATTCATTCGGGAATCCAGGTAAAAAAAGATGATATTCTGATTAAAGGCTTCCTGTCAGACACTGAAGAAGATTATTATGTAACAGCTCCTTATGACGGAATTATCACTGATGTTTACGTAAAGGAAGGTATCGTTGCTTTCTCCGGAAAATCACTAGTCCGTATTGAACCTCTCATTCAGTCAGGGGTAGATGATTTATGTGCAGTAGTTTATATCACTGTTGATGAAAGTGTACGCGTAAAGGGAGGCGAAGAAGCCTTTATTTCTCCTTCCGGCATCAGTTTTGAAAGCTACGGTTATATCCGCGGAAAAGTTGAAACAGTCAGCCGTTATCCGGAAGGTGAACAGCAGAAAATCGCTGTCCGGATCAAATTCATTCCTTCTGAAACCGGAGCCCTTGATTACACTTACGGCCGCACTCCTGATGAAAATCCGAAGGGAGGAACTCCTTGTTCCGGATACATTCAGCTGGGATACAAAAAACCTATTGAAGTATTTTTACCATGGCTTGTTGCTGAAGAAGAGTAGCAGGAAAGAGGCACAGGTTTATGGAAAAAACGAAAAAAGTTCCTAAAGGCAAAATAGTAAAAGTTCCTACAGTTCTTCAGGTTGATGCCAGCGAATGCGGAGTTGCTTCCCTTGCCATGATTCTGGCTTATCACGGAATCAGTGTTCCTCTGGAAGAACTGAGGGTTCAGTGCAATGTTGCAAGAGACGGATCCAAAGCAAACAATATTCTGAAAGCTTCCCTGAAATACGGGCTGGAAGGAAAGGGCTACAAGAAGGAAGCAGAAGATTTACGCGGCATGAACATGCCTGTAGTAATCCACTGGAACTTCAACCACTTCCTGGTTCTGGAAGGAATCAAGGGAAATAAAGTTTTCCTGAACGATCCTGCTTCCGGCAGACGCACTGTTTCCTACGAAGAGTTCGCACAATCCTTTACTGGTATTGTTCTCTGCTTCACCCCTGTTGAAGATTTTGACACCGGAAAATATAAAAGGGGCGGAGTTAAATTACTTTCATCTCTCTGTAAGAAAAACATCGCAACACTGTTCTTCCTGAGTTTTACAGGATTACTTTTAATCACTCCGGGACTCATTATCCCGATGCTCTCCCAGTTCTACGTTGATACAATTCTGTCCCAGAAACAGACAGGATTTTTCTTCATGCTGGCCGTAGCCTTTGCCCTGGTCCTTCTGATGAAACTGGTTTTGTCAATTTCACAGAACCTTCTCATCAACAGACTTAAGACAAAAATCTCAGCAGAACTTGCTAGTACTTTCTTCTGGAAGCTTCTGAACCTGCCGCCAGTATTTTTTGCACAGCGCTATACAGGTGCAACTTCCAATCGCGTCCGCGCAAACATGAACCTTGCAAAGAGCATGTCCAGCAAGCTGATCAATACTGCAGTTGATGTGGTAATGGCTTTGTGTTATCTGGGACTTCTGTTCAAGCTGAATTATTACCTGACTCTGATTTGTATTTTAATCACCTCGCTGAATATCTTTGTTGTCATTGCTTTCAAAAACAAAGTAAAAATCAGCAGCCAGAAAACCTTTCTTGAAAGGGCAAAACTTTTCGGAGTTTCTGTTCACGGCATTCAGACAATTGAAACCCTCAAAGCGGGCGGAAAGGAAGATGCTTATTTTTCAAAATGGGCAGGCTACCAGGCAAAATATGTAAACTCAAACCACAAGCTTTCAAGCTACTGCGGATTGATTGAAATCCTTCCTCACGTTCTGTCGGAATTAACTGAAGTAGTAATCTTCATTATGTGTGCCTGGGGTGTTATGAATGGTTCCATGACCTTCGGTATGTTCATTGCATACGAACAGCTTATGGCCGGTTTCCTTGCTCCTATTGTACGCACAATTGTATTTACAGCAGATTTCCGTGAAATTGATACAAATACCCGCCGAACTGCAAATATCCTGAATTACAGGGATGTAGTTGCAGAAAAACCTGAAAACGAAGACGAAGAAACAGGGGAAGAGCCAGAATCAAAAGACGGAATAAAATCCGAAGAAGATAAAATCGAAGTTACTCCTGTTGCAGAAGTTGCAAAACTTCAGGGAGCACTTCGCCTTGAAAATGTTTCCTTCGGCTACAATTTCCTTGAAGAACCTTACATCAAAAAACTTTCCTTCGAAATGTATCCCGGCATGAGAGTTGCAATTGTCGGTAAATCCGGAACAGGAAAATCAACTGTTGCAAAAATAATCGCCGGCATCAATAAGCCTTGGTCAGGAAACATCTACTTTGATGACATTCCTGATTCAGATATTCCAAAAGAAATCCGTGCGGCTTCGGTTTCAACAATCACTCAGGACAGTACCTTTTTCCATACTTCCATCAAGAACAACATTACAATGTGTAACAAAGATATTCCTGAAGCTGATATTATTCAGGCTGCTAAAGATGCCTGCATTCACAATGACATTGTAAAACTGACCTCAGGCTATCATTCCATGGTCGAAGACGGCGGATGGAATTTCAGCGGAGGCCAGCTTCAGCGACTGGAAATCGCCAGGGCTCTTGCAACAAACCCGCGCATTCTTGTAATGGATGAAGCCACAAGCACTCTGGACATCCAGACTGAAAAAGAAATTTTTGACAATCTCCACAGAAGAGGCTGCTCAACAATAATAATTACAAACCGTCTGAGCACAATAAAAGATGCCGACTTAATTCTTGTAATGGATAACGGAAAAATTGTTCAGAGCGGAACTCACGAAGAACTCTGTACAAAAACCTACGGACCGTATGCATCACTTGTCAAAGCAGGAAAGAGAGGATAGTTATGAAGGTTTTGAAATATAAAACAAACGACACCATAGTATTCGATAACAATGACTCTTTCCGCAGCATTCTTTCCGGGAAAGTAGATTTTTTCCTTATCGAAAAAAATTACGACACCCACAGAGGACACAGACGCTATGTATTCACGCTGGGGAAGAACTGTCTGTTTCCTGTTTTTAAAACTGACAGGGAAAAGGAATCCTTCTGTCTCATCGGAATTGCAAACAGCGATGTAGAAATCGGCGTTCAGAAAAAGTTCGACATTTCAATCTGTGATGCAGCAATGAACACTCTTGAAAAGTGTCTGCCTGCAAACAACAGACTGGATCCGAGAGCACAGAAAATTACTGTTCTTTCTACACTGGAACTGGATCCGGAAGAACACCTGGTAAATGACAGCAAAGCCGGCGTCTGGATTAAAGCCAACAAGGGTGAAGTCTGCATCAATTCATACAACGAGCTGAGCATCACACCTGAAACAGGATTTCTTGCTCTGCCGCCTAATGCTTTTGTTGATGCAAAAACCTACTGCCGTCTTTCAACCTGCTCAAATGAAGAACTTGCTTCCCGTAAGGAAGCTTCTCTTTCTATTCAGAAATGCATTCACACCAGTCTCGACATTTCCCTGGATTCCATTCTTGCAAAAGAAGCACTGGAATTTGAACGCATTAAAAACAGAAAGGAAAAGAACGAAGAAGAACTGGATACTTCACTACGTGACCTTTCAAAATTATTCGAAGAAACAAAACATACTTCTGTCATGGGGGGAAACCTTCATGCAGTTTTAGTCAGAATCTGCAGACAGCTGGGAGTTACTCTCCGCATGCCTTCTGACAGTTCACAGGATGACCTTGAAAGCATTCTTGAAGCAACAGAATTAAGAACCCGAACCGTAATGCTGAAGGATGACTGGTGGAACTATAACTGCGGTGTTCTCCTTGCCTGGAAAGAAGAAGAATCTGTTCCGGTTGCCCTGATTCCAAGCGGACACGGATACAAAATGTATGCACCGGGACATTCTTCTGTAAGGGTAACTTCTTCCATTGCAGCAACACTGAAAAACACTGCTCTTGCATTGTATGTTCCGTTACCTTCACATTCGCTGGGCGTAAAGGATATTCTCAAATACATTCTGAACTGCATCAAACCTTATGATGTAATAATGTACTTAATCGCTGGCATCGGAGTTTCAATTCTGGCCCTGGCAATTCCTGCAATGACTGAAAGACTCTTCGGGGTAATTGTTCCGCACCAGGAAACTTCAAGCCTGATTGCCGTTACCTTTTTCCTTGGTGCAACGGTAATCGTTTCTGCAATTCTGAAAATATCCCAGCATATTTCCCATCTGCTTTTTGAAACCCAGAGTGGTGCGCCTTTACAGGCTGCAGTGTGGGACCGTCTGTATCACCTGCCTGTAAATTTCTACAAGAAATACGGAGCTTCGGAACTTTTACGCAGGGCTTCCGGCGTTGAATCAATGCAGAAACTTCTTACAGGAAGCTGTATCCAGGGAGTTCTGGGAATCGTAGAATTAATAAGCGGCTTTTTCCTCATGATGAAATACAACTCAAAGCTGGCTTTTGTTCTTTTCATAATCAACATTGTTGTAATGCTGCCTTTTATCAGACTCTGTTTTGCCATCGGTCATGCTGAACACGCAATTGCTGATGAAGAAGCAAAGAGCACTGATGTTGGCCTTGAAATCATTCAGGGAATCACAAAGTTCAAAACAACAAATACAGAAATCAAGGCTTTCTCCATCTGGGAAAAGGCTTTCTCAAAAGTTCTTCGCCTCAGTTTCAAGCGGGATAAAAAAGAATCTGTTGTTCTGTCGATTACAAGCATCATTCCTTCTTTGTTCCTGCTGCTTCTGTATATTCTGTACATGACAGGAATTTTCGAATCCATGTCCATGGGTGCTTTCCTTGCTTTCTCTGCTGCCTTCACTGCAGTTTCACAGGTTATCGTTGAGTTCTGTCATTCGGCTCTGGAGCTTGGAGAAGTTAAGGCTTCCTACCAGCACCTGAAACCGATCCTTGAAGAATGTCCTGAAGGAACAAATGCATCAGCCGGTCCAGAGAATCTTAAAGGAAATATTGAATTAAAAGATATTGTATTCCGTTATTCTCCTGATTTACCGACCGTGCTGCGCGGACTTTCCATCAATATTCCTGCGGGAAGCAACATCGCCATTACAGGAAAATCAGGCTGCGGAAAATCTACAATCGTACGCCTGCTTCTGGGATTTGAAAAACCCGAAGCCGGTGTTGTAAGTTACGACGGCCAGGATATTTCTGTAATCGACTGCCGTACAATCCGTAAACAGCTTGGTGTAGTCCTGCAGAATGAAAAGGTTTATGTTGATGATATTCTGACAAACATTACCGGAAAAAATTCCCAGCTCAGCGTTTATGATGCATGGCTTGCCGCAGAGCTTGCAGGCCTGGACAAAGACATCAACAGCATGGCCATGGGAATGTATACAACCCTGAGCGAAAACGGATTTACTCTTTCAGGCGGACAGAGACAGAGACTGTTCATTGCACGTGCCCTTGTAAACAAACCTAAGGTTTTGATTCTGGATGAGGCAACCAGTGCTCTGGACAACAAGACTCAGGCTGAAATAACATCCCGCATAAACAAAATGAAATGTACCCGCATTGTGATTGCCCACAGGCTTAGCACAATGCAGAAAGCAGATAAAATTTATTACATAGAAAATGGTGCTGTAGCAGAATCCGGAACATACGACGAATTAATGGACAAAAAAGGTTTGTTCTACGAAATGGCTTCACAGCAGCTGGGGTAAGATATGAAAAAAATATTATATATTTTCGGACAGTTAAATAATCAGGACGTTGAATGGCTTACAGAAAACGGAAGGAAACTTCATATGAAGCCCGGGGAAACTCTGGTTACAAAAGGAGATGAAAGCCATCACCTTTATATCGTTCTTGAAGGAAGCCTTTCAGTAGTAACCGGTAAAGATGATTCCGTAAAAATTGCTTCCCTGGAATGCGGAGAAGTTGTCGGCGAGATTTCCTTCCTTGACGGCGGAAGTCCATCTGCAACTGTAAAGGCAGATACAGACTGTCTGGTTTACTCAATTCTCAATTCGAGAATCGAAGACAAAATTAAAGTGGACGAAGGCTTCGGAGTCCGGTTATACAAGGCTCTGGCTTTGTTCCTGACTGAACGATTACGTTCTGCCAACGCAAAGTACAATGATTCAGAGGACAGTGAAAACAAAGAGGAAGAAAAATCTTCACTTGATGAATTGAATTCAATCATGACTGACAACGTTGGTGAAGCCGGAAGACGCTTTACACGCCTCCTGACCAAAATGAAAGAATTATAATAAAACACTATAATACATCTATGATAAACAGGAATCAGGTAGAATTATTGGCTCCGGCCGGAGACGAAGAATGCTTTAAGGCCGCTATTGCCGCAGGGGCAGACGCAGTTTATTTCGGGCTGGAACAGTTCAGTGCCAGGACCAGGGCAAAAAACCTTACTGTTGAACAGGCTTCATATCTGATTCCTCTTGCACATAAGCATAACTGCAGGGCCTATCTGACTCTCAACACATTAATCACAGACGATGAAATACCTGCTGCCATTTCCCTTGTAGAAAAGGCAGTTGAATGTGGAGTTGATGCCGTCATCATTCAGGACCTGGGTGTACTTAAAGTTGTCCGGGAATGTTTTCCGGAGCTTGAAATCCATGCATCGACCCAGATGACAACCCACAATATTTCCCAGTGCAAATTTCTTTCATCACTTGGTGTTTCCCAGGTGAATCTGAGCCGGGAACTGTCACTTCCGGAAATCCAGAAAATTACAGACTACCTTCATTCACAGAATATTGTTCCTGAGATTTTTGTTCAGGGCGCATTCTGTATTTCTTATTCGGGTCAGTGCTATCTTTCAGGCCATCTTTATGATCAAGCTGGAAACAGGGGAGACTGCGTTCAGCCATGCCGCCGCGAATGGTGTGCAAAAATCTGTGATGGTTCTGATTCCGGAAATCGCGATTTCTATAAAGCCTTATTTCACCTGAAGGATAATTCCGCTTTTCCTCTTGCTGACAAACTGATACGGGAAAATGTTCCTGTCAGTCTGAAAATAGAAGGACGAATTAAAAACGCGGAATATGTTTGGGCAGTTACCAGCGCATGGCGCGAGCAGATTGATTTGATTCTTTCCGACAGACAAATCATAAAAACATCACCCAAGCTGACAGGCGCCATCAACCGGAATTACACTGCAGGCTACCTGGAAGGAAACATCAGTGCACAGATGTTCTCAAGCGGAACAAAAGATATTTCCCAGGTGAAGGCGGGGACTGTAAAAAATTATATCGCAGACTCAAAAATCCTTTTTCTTCAGAATGACAACAACAGTCTGAAAAAAGGGGACAGACTTACAATCAAGACCTCTTCCGATCAATTTATCTGTACTGCCACTGTTACAGGAAAACTGAATCAGGGTTATACAATTCAGATTACAAACAAACTTACAAAGAAAATTTTAAGCGGACAGGTTGTTTTTAGATCTTCTTCGGTAATTACACCTGAAGAACTTTCAAAAATCATCAGCCAATTCGGACCGAAAGCAAAATCAAACTGTTGTGAAAACACAGGTGACATTCATAAAGTTCAAATCTCAGTTTATGCCGTTGAAAACGAGCCGATTAAAATAACTTACTCAAGTGAAATCCAGAAGGTCACTGTTGAATCGGAACAGCCTCTGGTAAAAGCACAGAACGCCGGATTAACTGCAAAGACTTTGCAGCAGAAACTAACAAAGCTTGGTGGAACCTGTTTTGTTGCTGATTCTTTTACAGTAGAAACTCTGGAACCGGATCTGTTTATTTCTCTTGGGGAACTGAACAGTCTCCGCCGGAAGGCAGTTGAACTTCTTGCTCAGAAAATCGAAGAAGGCAAAAAAACTGATCCCGAAACCTGTGAAGCAAAAAAGAAAACTTCTGTTCCTGAAATGCCGGCCGATTCTGAAAGGAAGGTAATTCCGGTTGATGCATACCTGATTGATAATGAAAAACCACTTGAACAGCTGATCATGGAAAAAACAGTCAGCAAAAAGGGATTCAAAATCATCTACGAACTTCCTTCAGCATTGAATAAGGTTTCTGAAAATCTCTTTGACCTTTTGAATCGGAATCCTGAAGTTGTTTTATATTTCAACAGCATTTTACTGGATGAAGATTTAACTTCTGCCCTGAAGTTTTTGCACAACCTTGAAAAGCTTCAGAGCAGGGAAATCCTCTGCGAAAACACAGGTCTTGCTTACGAATTAAAGGAGACCGGCTGCAGGATTATCCTGGGTTCAAACTGCAATATTTACAACAGCCGGAACATACAGAATTACAATGAAAACCTGAAGCTTACGGGAATGATTCCGTCTCTGGAACTGACTTCTTCTGCAGTTGAAAAGCTTCGTTTCCCTGAAAATATTGAAATCTGGTATCCGAAAGAAATGCACAGGCTTTTAATGCAGAGCCGGCAGTGTCTGGTGCGCAACGGGTCCGGCTGTACAAAAGCCCGTGTGGACCGGAACTGCGTTGAATCCTGCGGAAAGAAATATGTTATTAAAGGAACTCAGAACGAAGAAGTCCTTGCGGTAAAACGTCCGGGATTCTATTCGGCCCTTTATACTTCTGAAAAAGAAATCACTCCTGTTAATACGGAATTCCTTAGAAACAGGGTTTCTGTCTGGATAATTGATAAACGGTTCAAGTAGAAAAACTATAAAAAACAATGGAAAACTAAAGCAAAATATACTATTATTATGTAAGGTCATACACTCAAAAAGGTGAAAAACCGGTATAAATAGTATATGGATTCGATTTTAATTGGAACTTCAGGCTTTGATTATCCGGAATGGAAAGGAATTTTTTACCCTGAAAACCTGAAACGCCGGGAATATCTGGAATATTACGCCTCAAAATTCAATGCCCTGGAAATAAACAACACCTTTTACAGCATGCCGGACTCTATGCGCCTGAGAAACTTTATGGAAAGAACCGACTGCCGGCTCCAGTTCAGCATCAAGGCCCACAAGTCTTTGACTCATGAAATCAACGGTGAATGGAAAAAGAGGGCGGAAGAGTTCAAATTTTCGCTGCTTCCCTTGCAACAGAAAGGGGTTTTAAGCGCCATTCTGTTCCAGGTTCCACAAAGCTTTCATTACACGCCCCAAAACCGGTTTTACCTGGCCGATTTAATCAGGGAATTTGACGGTTTTCCGGCAGTTATTGAATTCCGGCACAGGGAATGGATAAAAGAATCTGTCTTTGAAGGTCTTTCCAAACGGGGAACAAGCATTGTTTTCTGCGACATGCCCCAGCTGAAAGCCCTGCCGGACGGAACCGCCTGCAGAACTCCATTTGTGGGACCCAACGCATACCTCAGGATGCACGGAAGAAACGCCGGCGCCTGGTATTCCAGCGGGAATACTCCGAACGGTTCGGGCCGGTACGACTATGAATATTCCCTGGAAGAACTGGAATCCTTTGTTCCCGTAATTCAGTCGGCATTGCAGGAACACAAGAAAGTTCACGTTTATTTCAACAACCACCCCCAGGGATCCGGTGCCAGAAACGCAGGCCAGCTCCGACAGATTCTGGATAAATTTTTAGGAGTTCAGGATTAAAAAATCTGATTTTCTTTAATCAGAAAATATTAAGCCTTCTGTGTTATAATCAACCTATGACCAGAGTTACCATTTACAATGAATTTATCCATGAACAGGAATATGAAGGAATCCGGAAAATTTATCCTGAAGGCATTCACGGCTGCATAAAGAGTTTTCTTCAGGAAAATCCTGATATTGAAATCACTGCCACTGCAACTTTTGAACAGCCTGAACACGGTTTAACGGAAGAAATCCTGAAAGATACGGACGTTCTCGTTTACTGGAGCCATGCCCGTCAGGAGGATTTCAGTGATGAAGTTACTGAGCGGATTAAAAAGCGGGTTCTGGAAGGAATGGGACTTGTGGCCCTGCATTCAGCCCATTACAGCCGCCTTATGCGTTCTTTACTTGGAACCTCCATGACCCTCAAATGGAAAAATGATGAAAGCGAAAGAATATCGGTTACCTGTCCTGACCATCCAATTGCCAATGGAATCCCTGAACAGTTTGATCTGATTCATGAAGAAATGTACGGAGAGTTTTTTGATATTCCCAAACCTGATGATGTAATCTTTACAGGTAACTTTTCAAACGGCCAGGTTTTCAGAAGCGGAGTAACCTTTACCCGCGGTAAGGGAAAGATTTTTTATTTCCAGCCGGGCCACGAAGAATATCCGGTTTACCATAATCCGATTATCCAGAGAATTATTACAAACGGAGTTTTGTGGTGTTCTGAAAAATCTGTTTCAAATAATTCACTTACTTCAAATGTGAAAAGAGACAACATCCAGATTAAAAGCAGTCCTGAAAAAATTTCGGTATTCTGGGACCACATAACAGATGCAGTAAATCAGTCAGGGCTGTCTCTGGAAGAAGTTCTGCAAAAAGTTTCCCGGGCCGGTTACAGGGGAATTGACATCAGACTGGAACAGCTGGAAGCAGGGGAAGAAAAAAATTCTGAGCTTCTGAAAAACAATAATCTGGAAGTGGCTTCCATTTATGAAATGTACGGATGGCAGGATAATTTCGACTTTGAAAATGCAAAGAAAATCATCGATGCAGCGGTCCGTCACAATACAGGCCGTGTTCTGGTTGTTCCAGGCTTTCTGGTTCCCGAAGATTATGAACCTCTGAAAAAACTGAAAACACGAAAAGAAATCCGGGAGTTCATGAAATCAAATCCGCGGATTCAGAATATCAGAAAGGGACTGATTGAAATCTGCCGCTATGCAGAAGGAAAAAATGTTCTTGTAACCCTGGAAGATTTTGATTCAATCAATTCACCCTGTTCCAGAAAAGAAGAACTTCTGTATTTCATGCAGAATGTTCCGGGACTGAAATTCACTCTGGATATGGGAAACTTTGCCTTCAACGATGAAGATGTTCTGGACTCTTATGAAACTCTTCAGGAATACATCGCTCATGTTCACTGCAAGGACAGAGGCTCAGAAGCGGGTTATGAAAACCGTCAGTTTACAAAAGGCCTGGCAACGGTTTCTACAGGAAAGGGTTACCTCCCGGTTGAAAGGCTTGTAAAACTTATTCTTTCAAAAGGCTATAATGCTTATTTCACAGCGGAACATTTTGGTTCTGAAAATCAGATTGTACTGATTCAGGAATCTGCAGAATTTCTGCTTTCAATCAAATAAGATTTGAATTCTACTTAATCGGTATTTACTGTAAAATAGAAATACGTGGAGGAAAAAATGCCGGAACTTTCAAACAGAACTTCAACTTTTACTGATTCAGTTATCAGACGAATGACCCGTATTTCAAACAGGTATGGGGCAGTAAACCTTTCCCAGGGATTCCCTGATTTTGAACCTCCCAAAGAAATTCTTGAACGCCTGGCTCAGGTAACAAGGGAAGATTTCCATCAGTATGCCATTACCTGGGGCGCACAGAACTTCCGTGAAGCCCTGGCGGCCAAAATCGAACATTTTTCCGGCCAGAAGATAGATCCCAACGGGGAACTGGTAGTAACCTGCGGAAGCACTGAAGCCATGATGGCCGCAATGATGAGCGTTACGAACCCGGGCGACAAGGTAATCGTTTTTTCTCCTTTCTATGAAAACTACGGAGCAGACACCATTTTAAGCGGCGCCGAACCAATATATGTACCTTTAATTCCGCCGGAATTCAACTTTGATCCTGAAGTTCTGGAAGAAGCTTTCCGCCAGAAACCAAAGGCTATTATCGTTTGTAATCCTTCAAATCCCTGCGGAAAGGTTTTTACCAGGGAAGAACTTACAATTATTGCAAACTTGTCTAAAAAATATGACACTTTTGTAATTACAGACGAGGTTTACGAGCATATTCTGTATGCGCCGAACCAGCATACCTATATTTCGACTCTTCCCGGCATGAAAGACCGGACAATTGTGTGCAATTCGCTTTCCAAAACCTATTCAATTACAGGCTGGAGACTGGGTTATACACAGGCAAATCCTGAAATTTCAGAGCGCATAAAGAAAGTTCATGACTTCCTTACTGTTGGCGCTGCGGCTCCGCTGCAGGAAGCAGCTGTTACGGGCCTGAAATTCAGGGATGAATATTACATGGATTTGCAGCAGAAATACACCGAAAAACGGAATCTTTTCCTCAAGGGCCTGGACGACCTGAAAATCCCCCATACAGTGCCGGAAGGCGCCTATTATATTCTCCTGGACATCAGTGAATTCGGTTATGAAAATGACCTGGAATTCTCTGAAATTCTTGCTGAAAAGGTTGGAGTTGGAGTGGTTCCGGGATCAAGCTTCTTTAAGGAACCGGAAAACCGTTATGTACGCATTCATTTTGCAAAGAAAAATGAAACCCTCAATGAAGCCCTGAACCGGCTGGCCTTAATGCGTGAAAAAATGAAACGCTGAAATCAGTATCATTACGAAAGTTTATTTTTAGTAATTGCTTTTGACTTTCTATGATTTTATAATGATATAACGGGTAAATATAATGAATATCAGTTCATTTCAGGCAATGGGTTTAGAATATGTTCTCACTGTAATCGGTCTTCTGCTGGCCCGGAAAACTTTTACCTTCAGAGAAAAAGGTATGAATTATTTCTGGCGCTTTATGGTTGTTCTCAACCTTTTTCTGCTGATAAATATTCCTATCCGCCTTTATGAAACCCGGCTTTATATTTTTCCGTCTGATGTTATCTTCTGGTTATATGCAGTTTCGCTTATATTCATGACCTTCTGCATGTATTACTGGCTTATTTTCATGGTAAAGCTTCTGGAAGGCGACTTAATCAATTCATCCAGAAAATTTCATTTTTCACTGATTCCGGCACTTCTCATTATTCCGCTCTGCATCATAAACCGGTGGACGGGCTGGCTTTACTACATAGAAGATAATGTTTATTACAGAGGACCCGCTTTTATTCTGCAGGGATTAATAGGATACATTTATTTTCTTATCAACCTGATTTACGTTACATACTGCTTTATTAAAAACAAGAATAGAAAGTTTGCACGGCTTGGATTATTTGCCACTCTTCCATGTGTAGCAGGGATTATTCTTCAGATTTTATACGGCGGATCCTTTCTTCTGGCTGGTGTAGATATCTGTGCCTCAGTCATGTACATCGACATCTGCCTGGAAAAACAGAAAGAAGCTGAATTAAAGAAGATGAAGGAACTGTTTGTTCAGACTGCAGAAACTCTTGCCAGCGCAATAGATGCCAAGGATGAATATACTCACGGACATTCAACCAGAGTGGCCGAGTACGCCAGAATGATTGCAGAAAAAGCAGGTTACCCTGAGGATTACGTTGAAAAGATTTATTTTTCAGGACTGCTTCATGACGTAGGAAAAATCGGAATCTCAGACCAGATTATCAATAAAAAAGGGAAGCTGACCGAGGAAGAATTCAATATCATTAAACAGCACTCATTGAAGGGAAGAGATATTCTTGCTCACATCCGCAAACTTCCGTATCTGACAATGGGTGCAAAATATCATCATGAAAGATATGACGGCATGGGATATCCTGAGGGATTGAAAGCAACAGACATTCCGGATATTGCCCGAATAATCGCACTGGCAGATGCTTATGATGCCATGACTTCAAACCGCAGTTACCGAAATGTTCTTTCCCAGGAAATTGTCCGCGACCAGATAAAAAACGGGGCGGGAAAACAGTTTGATCCCGGCTTTGCCGAAATTTTATTGCAGATTATTGACCAGGACAAAGACTATAAATTAAGGCAGCATAATAATCCGAACGAACTATATTGCCGTGAATCCAAAAAGAAATTTTATGAAAGCACAGCCTTGTCTCCTTATGAACTAAAACTGCATTTCCATTATACAAAGCTGGAAAAAGGAAGTGATAACATTCCATCCATCATAATATTTGATGCCGTCGACAGTCGTGTTCATATAGAAGATCAGGAAAAAGTTTTTTACCAGTATGTTAATTATTGTGACATCCGGACTGACGGTGTTTATAAGGTCAATTCCGCCCGAAAAATGGAAATATCTGTAAAACAGAAAAAACCAAGAACAAATGATCCGAACAGCCAGATTGATGTGGACTTGAAGGTAGTAAAACACAGGGACCATGTTTACATTCAGATATGGGATGAGTTCACCGAAATAAATGCCACTGTTGTCCTTACAGATTCTTCAAGATTTGCATACATAGGTTTGACGGGTGAAAAATGTTATATCAAAGACATTACCAGTGAAATAAACAGGGAACCAACCTCAAGAGCAGACTATAAACGAATTATTGATGAAGTGAAGTATTTCGACAGACCTGATGGTGACATTCCGAATATTCAGGTTGATGGCTGGAGGTCTGCTATCACTGACGGAATAGAATTTAAAGATGAACTGAAAATTTCCTTCTTCATGAAAGCAGCTCCTTTTGCACGCTTAATCTGGCATTGTCCGATTATCCTTTTGTATGATTCAGATGACGGAAGTGTGAATAATAAAAACTTCAGAGAATTTGCTTTTGTCAGAATGGATGGTGAAGTAAGACAGGCAGATCCATTCGCTTCCAATGATTACAAAATAACCACAACAGAAGAATTCAAAGGCTGGGATAACTGGAAAGCCGAAAACAAAAAGGGCCACGACATTGAAATCAATTTCAAGCGCGTAAACAATCAGGTTTTCATGAAAACCTCATGCGGTGGTATTGTGATTGAAAACACGACAACAATCAGCAATGAGTTCAGGAAACTGTTTGTGGCATTATCCGGCGACCAGGTACTTCTTGAAACAATAAAAATTGACCGTAAAGAGTCTGAATAGGGGAAAATGCAGTCTTTATATTATTCAGCGATTGGAATTCTCGCAATTATTATTCATCTGATAATAAATCACGATATGTTTTCCAAACCTAAAGAAAAAGATAATTCAACAATAAAATATTATCATCTGTATTTAGTATCAGTTTTATTTTATTTCATAATAGATGCGCTCTGGGGCTTTCTGGATTATTTAGGAAATACAAAACTGCTTTATGCTGATACTGCTTTCTATTACCTTATAATGGGTTTTTCGACAATCTTCTGCTGCCGTTACATAATAGAATTCTTAAATCTGAATAAACTACTTGGCAGAACACTAAAAACTTTTGGACTGCTTTTTTGTTTTTTCGAAATAATTTTACTTATTGTAAATCTGTTCAAACCAATCTTTTTTTACTTTGATTCATACGGAAATTACCATGCAGGAGTTTTCCGTAATGTATCTCTTCTGCTTCAGGTTTTCATGTTTCTGTGCATAACGTTAATTTCCTCTTCAGTAGTAATCAAAAACAGAAAGGACAGTAATAAAAGAAACTTTACAATCATTTATTTCGGATTAGCAATGACTGTAACTGTAATTACACAAACTTTTTTTCCTTTCTTACCACTTTATTCCATAGGGTTAGTAACAGGAACTTGTATTCTTCATACATTTATTCAGGAAAATATCAGAAAAGAACAGTATGAAGTTCTTGAATCCCTGTCAGAAATTTTATACAGCATGCATGTTATTGACCTTAAAAATGACACAGTTGAAGAATTCAATGCTGTTCATGAAGTAAAACAGATTGTGAATCATAAGCATGGCGCTGTTGAAATGATGAAACAGATTATGACAGTAGTAAGCAAAGAGGAATATCTTGAAGAAGCATTGAAGTTTTCAGACCTTACTACTGTAGCAGACCGAATGAAAAATAAAAAAATCATTTCAGGCGAGTTTATTGGAATCAGAACCGGCTGGTACCTTGCAAGCTTTATTACGCTGGAAGCAGATAACGAGGGAAAACCTACAAAGGTTATTTTCACAACCCGCATTATAGACGAAGAAAAAAGACAGAAAGAAAAGCTTATACGAACAACTAAAACAGATGAACTGACGGGACTGTTGAACCGGCGCGCTTACGAAGAAGCTATTTACAATCATAATGATATCCCGGAAGAAGAAGAGTTCATTTATATTTCAATCGATATAAACGGATTAAAAATAATTAATGATACAAAAGGTCATACGGCAGGGGATGAACTGATTATCGGGGCCTGCGAATGCATGAAGAAAATATTTAATCCATACGGATACATTTATAGAATCGGTGGAGACGAATTTGTTACTATTCTGTTCTGCAGCATTACACAAATAGCTGATATTCTGAAAGATTTTGACAGGGCCGTTGAGAACTGGAAGGGAGAATTAATTGATTCAATTTCTGTTTCTTATGGATGGATCAGCAAACACGAAGAACCTGGAGCTTCAACACGACAGTTGGGAGCCATTGCAGAAAAAAGAATGTATGAAGCAAAATCTGCCTATTACCGTAAACAAGGGTTTGACCGCAGGGGCCAGCAGGATGCTCACAAAGCCTTGTGTGAATCCTATACAAAGATATTAAAAATTAATATTACAAAAGACACATTCAAGATTGTAAATATTAATGAGGATGAACAAACTGAAGAAAATGTCTTTTCAAATAAAATCTCCGAATGGCTGGTTTCTTTTGGAGAATCCGGACAGGTTCATCCGGAAGATCTGGAAGAATACCTGAAAATGACAAATCTGCAATACATGAAAGATTATTTCAGAGAAAACAGAAATGCACTTCATATTTTTTACAGACGGAAATTTGGAAATGAGTTCAAACCTGTAATGATGGAAATAATCCCTGCCAATGATTACAGCAACGAAAACCAGAATCTATTTTTATATGTAAAAAATATCGGTAAATGAATTATAAAAAAATACGGGAAGCTGAAATCTTTAGAAAGAGGAAATAATGAAGAAGGAAATCATTCTTAAAAAAATTCATGAACTGGAAAATGAAAACAAAATAAAGAACCTGAAAAAACATCTGAATGAATACAAGATGGATATCCGCATCAGGGACCTGGAAGATTTTTACGATCACTTCGATGTAGATATTCCGGAAACCAGAGACCTGAATCCTGAGCTGGAAAATTATCTTCTTACTGAAGTTGAAAAAATAGGATACCTTCCGGATTTAAAGGTTCATATTCATTGTCCTGCCGATTTTGAACTTACCGACGAGGTCATAAAAAAAGCCTGCATAAATCATTTCGAGGAACTTTCAATTCTGAAGTTCAAAGAGAATCAGAAACTTTTGAATAAGTGGCTTCTCCGTCTGGTTGAAGGAACTTTTTTCTTAGGACTGTGTCTGCTTGCCTCGAATTTTCTGCATTATCCGATTTTTGATTCAAAACCTTTCTTCAAGGTTTTAAGCGAAAGCTTTTCTATCATCGGCTGGGTTGCCATCTGGGAACCGGCCTGTTATCTGCTTTACGAAAGAAAAGAAGACAAACGACAGCTGAAAAACCGTTTCATTCTGCATTCAGCAGAATACGTGGTGGAAAGAGAATAGAGAAAAACTGCGTTAATTCAGACTCTGCGAATTTATTCTTATTTCTTTTCCCGATAGTATTTCCACAATTCTTCGGTTGCCAGTGAAAGTTTTGTAACGGAGAATTTGCAGTCTTCAGGATAAATGTAGAAGGTGTCGGTAAGGGTGTTCAGGTCCACGCAGTCGCCGTATTTTCCAAGATACTCATATTCTATATGGCAGGAATAAAGATCTTCCGGCTTCCACTGAACCTTATACTGTTCACCCTTGTAATTTCCTGAAAGAGTAAATCCGTTCATATTGTGCGAAAGATGACATTTTCCTAACGGGATATACCGGTTTTTAGGCATGTCGTTTACATGAGCTGAACATGAAAAACTGTAGGTTCCATTCTCAATTTCAGTCCTGACATTTTTCCTTTCCCATTCATACCAGTCAGGAATGTGGGAGAATTCTGTTTTTCCATCAGCTGCAGAAAGTTCACCAAGTTCAGTCATTTCCCATTTCTTTCCGCAGAAATTGCAGCTTAAAACGCTGCCTGAACTTGTCATTTCATATTCGGTTCCGCAGCATGCACACTGATAAAGAACCTTGTGAAGTCCTTCGGCTCTGCGAGGAAAACTAATTTTCATGTTTTTTTCTTTCTGCCATTTGAAATCATCATATTCAAACTCTTTTTTTATGGCTTCGAAAACTTCCTTATGATTTGCATTTTCCAGCTGTTCCTTAGTAAAAAGACATTTCATTTCTGCTTCAGTATTTTTCACACCGCGATCTTTTAAGTTCCAGAAAGGGGAG
Source organism: Treponema sp. UBA1747 (assembly GCA_002315375.1). Taxonomy (GTDB): domain Bacteria; phylum Spirochaetota; class Spirochaetia; order Treponematales; family Treponemataceae; genus Treponema_D. Next base: position 19,979 of record DCHR01000014.1, read on the forward strand.
TTTACGTGGTGTCCGTGACATATGAGGGTAACAACAGGAACCTTAAGAAGCTTGCAAAGTTTTCCGAGAGATTCCGGAAGAATTGCTGTAGTTCCGCATAAAGAATACCGGGCTTCAGGATAAATGGCAGCGATGTCACCGTTATCAACTGAACGTTTCAGCTGGCGGATCAAAGAGGTGTCATTTGTAAACTTGCGCTTACAGATACAGCCGATAAAACGCAGGAGCCATTCACGTTTCAAAAACCCGTCAATGGCAACAACGTAATTGGCCCGATGAGGAAAAATCGCTTTTGTTGCAACCTTGAAATCCAGAAAAGCATTATGATTACAGAGAAGAACATAAGGAGGTTTTATACCTTCCATGTTTATTTTGGTAAGCCTGTTTTTATGTTTTAACAACCCGGGAACACAAAGAATCCAGATCAATGGTCTCAAATGCTGGCGCATAACGGGTTTCTTCATATCGAAACGCTTGAACTGATTAAGCATGGAATCCTCTCTTTTAATTAATGTTTCATTTTAACATGATATGGTGAAATATGCTGAGTTTTTTTAAGGGGAATAAAAGACATGAAGGGAGAAGGACGGAAATCAAAAAAAATAATAAACTCCTTGACTTTATTACAGTACAGGGCTATATTATATACAGATAAACTCATTGAGTTAATTAACTGGAGGAGAAATGGCAAACATTGATTTGAAAGAAAAACCGGGACTTGAGAATTTCCGGAGGAGAGCGGGGCGCCCTGCAGGGAAAAACTATAAATGTATAACCCTCACTCTTTCAGAAGAAGCAGTAATCCGGCTGAAGGAAATGGCACAGAAAAAAGACATGACTATCAGTCAGTTCATTACGGACCATTTTGATCTTCCTTATTACAAGGAACTTCCTTCATCAAAGGGGAAAAAGGGAACAGACAAAAACTCTGATAAAAAAACTGGTTATAAAGATTCTATTTCACGTCCTCTGTTGATAGCGGAAGAAGAAAAACCTTACGAAAAATAATTTCAGGAGACAGCCTTTGCTTAGATTCATAAAATTTGCAGTTGTAACGGGATTACTGGTGTATGCAGGAAAAGCTCTTTCTGGAAAACAGGACCTGAAACCAGGCCAGAAAAAAGAAGTGGAAAAAGTTTCCTATAAAAGTCCAAAACAAATCGACATGGAAATGTATCCGGTCCGGTTTAACGGGGACCTCTGTCATCTGATAGATCCGGACTATTCAGTAAAAATGGAAAACAAGCCGGAAGGAATCATTGTAATTAATTGCAAAGAATATAATTTTTCCCTGGATAAGCTGGCTTATTTCAGAAATGAAACCGAACCTTTCGGGTTCGGCCTGACACTCACCAGGGATGGTAAAACTACAAAAATGTTCTGTCACCGGGGAAGAAGTAAAGTTCATTCCTGGTACGTAGACGAAGTTCGCTTTGAAGACAGTCACGATGCAGAACAGATGGTAAAAATTGTAAAGAGTCTGAGAGAAAACAGCTGTCACATTGAAAACCGAATGAATATTGAATTTGCTTCTGACTATGCTTTAATGCCTGTTCCTTATGAGAATAAAGTCAAAGACAACAATTCCAGGGAAAGCTGGATGGAAGCCTTTGCAATCCTCGGAAAGGTTAGCAGCGATATGAAGGAAATAACAAAACCCGCAGTCGAAGGGATGACCGGGGCTTACAATGAAATAACAAAGGAGATGAAAAAATGAAAATTTCAAAATCAATTTTACTTATCACTGCAATTTTAATGGCGGTTCTTTTTACAGCCTGCCCAAGTCCGAATGGAACACATACTACTGGAAATGACAATCAACAGGAACTGGAAGAAAAAGAAACTGCTGGAGAACAAGATCAGTCTGCTTCACCTGAAGAACAGGAAACACCCCCTGCAGAAGAGGAAACCAGTCCGGAAACTTCAGAAAAAATCCCTGAAATCGATGATTCGGATTATATTCCCGAAGATTCTATTCCTGACGAGGACGTTCCTGATGAACTGACAGAATGGTTTGTACTTGAAAAGGAATATTATGTGAATCAGACACTGGAAGATTTATATATTTGTTTCTATGACAAAGAATTTGTAAAGGCTGTTTACAGAAGAGGAAGTGTAAAGCAGAATCCATTCAAGCCCTGGAAATATGACGATGTTAGTGTGAGAGGGAAGAAGGTGGCTTTAAATGAACTTCCGGAGTTTTGTAAATAAACCTGATGAAATTTTCTGAAATTATTCATAATAATATATAAAAAAAGGAGAGAGATTTTAATATGAAAAAAAATTTTATTTTATGTATATTCTTTTGTTCTTTGTTATTCTCCTGTAAAACTGCAGAGATTGTTATAAATCAGGGACCGGATAACGGGGAATATTTTATTTCTTTATGTGACGAGATTGAAGTCGGAACCAGCAGGGCTTTTGAATGTGTAGCCGTTATAGCTTATCTGGCAGGTTTCGATGAATATTCCCGGCCCGCATTTTCTTCTATGTATGATTCTTATTTTGATAAATATAAGAATGATAAAACTGTGAAGAAAGCTGTTAACAAATTCAAAGCCTTAAGATGGGAGACTGGATTTTCATATAATGCAGTTGCTTCTTTGGGAACATATTTAGAATCAGACTGCCATTCCTACAGAGTTCCTGAGAAAATCCTTATTGAACAATTAGATAAACGGATTTCTGACAGGAAGGTAATAGATGACTTGTTGAAAGTTGTATCAGAATTCTATGATGCAACAAGTTTTGCACAGTTTTATGAAAATAATAAAAAGATTTATAAACAACTCACACAAGTTTATGTTCAGCAGCAGGATTTCTTGAAAAGAATGATAGATAATTACACCGATTATTATCACGAGAAACCAAATAAGATCAGGATTTCATCCTCTTATATAACAGGGAACGGAAACTACGGCATGAGTTTTAATGATGGTAATAAAGTATATTTCGAACCCAAATTCTGTGTTCAAAATGACGGAATTGATGCAAATCTTTTGATACATGAAATCTCACATCCTCTGTCTAACCCTGTTGCAGAAAAAATAGTTGAAAACACAGTCATCTATAATGTCATAGAAAAAACTCTTGTTTCAGAAAAGCTTGATTCCCAAAGAAGACAGGGATACGGAAATACATATACATACATAATAGAGCTTTTGAACCGGGCAAATACAATTTGTATCTGCAAAAACTTTTGTTCCGATGAAGAAATTCAATATCAGACAGAATATGACAAAAATAATTGTTACTTTGAGGAAATTGAAAAAATAATCGAAATCCTTGGGGATTATGCAAAAGGTGATTATAAAAACCTAATGGAATTCGAGCCGGAACTGGAACGCCGCTGGGCGGAGATTTATTAGAAAACTTGCTTACTTTTTGTAATCAAACCTGGTGCGTGTTATAATTTCTGTTGATGTAAAAATTTTATAACAAGGACATGACATGAAAAAAATTCTTTTTCCACTTTTATTTTTATTACTGGCTTTTTGTATTTCAAGTTGCGACAATACCAGCCAGGGAAAACCCAACCCGCCAAAAGGAGAGCAGACAGGGGGAGAATCTGGAAATGAGGAAGAAACAAAAGACTTTATGGATGTGATTTTTGATGCATCCCCAATGATGTGGGATTCTACATATGATTCTTCGAGCAAAGAACTTGTAATCAAAAAAGGGTACAGAAATGCTGAATTTCCGTTCCAGTATTGGAAGACCATTGATGCTTCGGAATATTCCTATGCTGAACTTTCATATTCAGAGCTTTCCATGCCTCAGATTTCTATGTCCCTTATTTACAGTGACAAATCCTTTTCAACAGTTTATCTTAGTCCAAATTCAAACAAGGCATACATCAAACTGGATCCTGAAAAAAAGGACAGCATTAAATCCGTAAAATTCCAGTCAACGATCTGGACCAGTTATCCAATAGACCAGGTTTCTGTAAAAATCGACGGATTCAGATTCGTAAAGGACAGAACAAAAATCGAAAATACACCTTTGATAGATAAAAAATCCGGAACCTTCAATGATTCAATTTCAGGCATTGAGCTTTCAGAAAAAATAGCAGTAGGGTGGAATATCGGCAGAACAGCCACATGTCCTTTTTATGATACGAAAGACCTGGAATATCTGACTTTCGGAGATCAGGAAGATTATGAACCTTTACTGGACAGTAACGGGGAATATGAAAAAAATGAAGACGGAAGTCTGAAGTTTATTTCTAAAAAACTTGGAACAAGTGCACAGGGCTTTACCCTGGAAGGAAACCTTCTTCCTCCTGAAACTCATGAATATATTTCTTCAGGTTTCGACAAAGGCCTGAAATCTATAAGAATCAACGTAACCTGGTTTCCTCATATCATCGATGAAAATTACACGATCGATTCATTCTGGATGAAGAGGGTAAAGGAACTTGTAGACTGGGCCATAGAAGACGGTTATTATGTCATTCTCAACGACCATCACTCAGTTTATAAATATATGAAATCACCAATCGGATATGCCTGCGGATATAATGTTTGTGAAGCAGATATAGATGAATCTAAAAAATTCCTTAGGGCCATCTGGAAACAAATCGCTGAAACATTCAACGGCAGTTATGACGAGCACCTGATTTTTGAAACCCTGAATGAACCAAGAAAATCCTGTACAACAGCCGAACATTCAGACGGAGAACGATGGCCATACAGTCTTTCATCAGACGAGAAAAAAGAGCTGACTTCAATCCTGAATGAATACAATCAGGTTATTGTAGATACAATCCGTGAATCAGGCGGAAACAATGCAAAGCGGTTCATAATGATTCCGACTTATTCAACTGATGTTTCTACACTTTTTGACTGCGGTTTCCAGCTTCCGAATGATTCTGCTGATAACAAGCTCATGGTGGCACTTCACTGGTATCCGATGTTGTCTTACAAACCTCAGGGAATTTTTGATTATGCAGCAACTGAATTGAAAAAAGAATTCCAGACAACTTTCTCAAGAATTTATAATGAATATACATCAAAAGGTATTCCTGTATGTATGACAGAATTCAACGTTCCTAATGTGGGAGAATACAAGGGACCTTATTCTGATGAAACCAGATACAACTGTCTTTATGATTTTTGCAAAACAGGCGGTGCATATAAAGTAAGCATGACACTCTGGGATGACGGAATGGTTCATGGAGTAATTAACAGAAATGCTCCTTACGAAGCTACAGAAACCTTCCTGCCGGATTTACTGGAAGCCTGGAAAAGCGGTTGGGAAGAGGGGATAAAAGAAACAACACTTGCTGATGTTTATGAGGAAAACATAGGATCTGAGATTTCTCTGATAGATTCTCCTGTTACGCTTGGTGACTGGGGTGATGGAACTTTATGTTCAGTTTCTGCAGATAAACTCAATAGCCTTAAAGAAGGCAGCATAATCAAAATGAGTTTTACTCAGAATGAGGGATTCAAAAACTTTGCTTTCCATAACGGAACAGGTGGCTGGGACAAAATCCAGTTTACAGGAAACATTTATTCTGAAAAAGTTTATGTAGCAGATGAAAACTTCACTATAATAAATGAGGTTTCTGACCTTTACATACAGCTTTCAGCAGAAGATGCAGCCAGTCTGAAAGATGGATTTGTAATCCACGGCCTGAATACTGTTATTTCGAATATTTGTGTGATTTTGTAAGAAAACTTGTCTGATATTTTGAATTTTGGAGTAATAATTCCTAGAATTCTCATATAAATGTATAAAAAAATATACTTCTCTAAAACAGACGTATATTTATCTCTGGATTACATTCATAGAAAAATATCTGCCAAAATCATCACGAATAAACGCATTAATTTATTTTTTTTGATCAAACTTGCGGATTTCACCGGCAGAATTAAAACTTTCTTTTGATGCCAGATGTTTCTACAGGAATTGTTAATAATGGCTGAATTCATTATGAAAAAAGCTGTTTTTATGGGATTTATAATCGAAAAACCGTAACCTTAACGGGGTTCAGTTGGATGGAGGCAAAAATCCAATGTTTCTTTATTCTACTTATAATGTAGATTCTGTCTACCTAAGGGGATATTTTAACCTTTTTTGAGTCTTTTTGTAAGCGTCAATTTTTCGCCCTATCAGGCTATTTTTACCGTTGAAACATCAGATTTCTTAGTCAATTTGATATTCCAAGGAAGAAGTTTAGACCAGTTTGAATCAGTCCAGTCA
>DCHR01000014.1:26244-26387 GCA_002315375.1 Treponema sp. UBA1747
GAAAGATATTCTTCAGGATTGATATCATTAATTATAGCAGATTGTATCAAAGAAAACAATAAACAAGTTGAACGGGCGCCATCTTCAGAACCGCAGAAAAGAAAGTTTTTTCTTGATAAAACATACGGACGGATTGAGCGTTC
>DCHR01000014.1:26404-26800 GCA_002315375.1 Treponema sp. UBA1747
AATTATCTAAATAGATTTCAGGACAATCAAGATAGTTCATAAGATGAGGCCAGGCTTTAATTGCGTAATCAAGAGCTTTTCCAAATTTAAAACTCTCCGGAACTGTAGGTTTTATATCAATCATCCAGTTGTAGAATTCATACATAATGGGCTTAATGATTTCTTTTCGTTTTTCAACGAACTCTGAATCTGAAAGATTTTTCTCTCTCAATCGATTTTCTTCAAAATACATCCGCTGTATATATTTAATTGCAATGGCGGAGTTCTTGGATTTTCCATTGAGCAATGCATCGTAGAATTTGCGTCTTATATGAGCCGCACAAGCGACATGGACAATTTTATTCTTTGGATAGAGAATCTTGTGTTCTTTTAATGCTGCTTCATAGCCAGGATATT
>DCHR01000014.1:26817-27090 GCA_002315375.1 Treponema sp. UBA1747
CTGTCTGCAGATAACCTTTGAATCCATTTATGAATGGTTTTATGTATTGAGGACTTCTACTTTCGAAATATCTATAAATGGCAAGCTGCTTATTTTTAGGACCTCCGTGAGCAAGCCAGATATAGGATTTCTTTCGCTCCGTATTCCCGTTTTCATAATGCAAGATCTGAGTTGTTGTCTCATCCATATTAAGGACTTTGCCAGTCTTTACATGTTCCAGCATTATCCTTTCCAGAGGCTTTAATTTTTCATAAACTTCAAGCTGCCATTTAT
>DCHR01000014.1:27253-27517 GCA_002315375.1 Treponema sp. UBA1747
CAGGAGCCTGACGGAAAACAGGATGATCTTCATCTCCGCTTCCTTCACAGACTCTGCAGGCATATACAGGATAGATATGTTTTTCAACATAGATTCTTTCGGGAATAATATTGAGTTTTTCTGTGTATCGCTCCCCTATCTTTACCAGCTTTGCTCCACAGCCACATACCTTTTCTTCTTCTGGAATATCATGATAAATAGGAACTCTTTCAAGATTATCAGCAAGCTTTTTACGTCCACATTTTCGTCTTTTGTATGCTTTTA
>DCHR01000046.1:0-2903 GCA_002315375.1 Treponema sp. UBA1747
GCTGCTTACTTCCGTGAAGTTCGCAAACACTATTCTTCACTTGAATCAGCATTCCTTGGTGCTGATACACGTATCCTTCTTTCACAGGTTCCTGGCGGAATGCTTTCTAACCTGGAATCACAGCTCAAACAGATGGGCGCAGGTGACAAAATGGATGCTGTTCTCGAAGAACTTCCAAAAGTACATAAAGACGCAGGTTACGTACCTCTCGTAACACCAACATCACAGATTGTTGGTACACAGGCTGTATTCAACGTAATCCAGGGCCGCTACAAGATGATGACTGCTGACTTTGCTAACCTGGTAACAGGAAAATTCGGTGCTCTCCCAACAGCTGCTAATCCTGAAGTTGTTGCAATGGGTCTTGCACAGAACAAGATGACAGAAGTTATGACTTGTCGTCCTGCTGACAAAATTGAACCTGAATGGGACAAAATGGTTGAAGCTTCAAAAGCTGCAGGCGGAAACGGATCAGACGAAGATGTTCTTACATATGCAATGTTCCCACAGGTTGCAGAAAAATTCTTCAAGACTCGTGCAAACGGTCCTGTTGATGCTGCTTCTACATTCGCTAAAAAAGAAGTTGCTGAAGTTAAATCAGCTTCTTCAAATGGAAACTACACAGTAAACGTAAACGGAACAGCTTACAATGTTTCAGCTTCTGGTTCAGGCGATACAATGAGCGTAAATGTAAACGGAAAAGCTTACAATGTTTCATTTGGTGCAGCTGCTGCTGCTCCTGCTGCAACAACAACAGTTGTTTCAGGTGGAGAAGACCTTAAATCACCTGTTGCCGGTACAGTTCTTCGTTTCGTTGCTCAGGACGGCGCTCAGGTTAAGAAGGGTGACACAGTTCTCATGATTGAATCAATGAAAATGGAACTGGAAGTAAAAGCTCCTTGTGACGGAAAAGTAACCTTCTCTGTACAGACTGGAACTCAGGTTCAGGCTGACCAGAAACTGGGATCAATTGGTGGCGCTGTAGTTGTTCAGGCAGCTCCAGCCCCTGCAGCTGCTCCAGCTGCACCAGCTCCTGCAGCCGCACCAGCCGGTGGAAAAAATGTAGAAGCTCCTGTTGCAGGTACACTTCTTAAATATGTTGTTCAGGAAGGTGCTTCTGTAAACGCAGATACAACAATCCTCCTCGTAGAATCTATGAAGATGGAACTGGAAATTAAAGCCGGAACAGCCGGTAAAGTTCACTTTGTTGCAACACCTGGTTCACAGATTGCAGCAGGAACTGTAGTAGCAACAATTCAGTAGTCTAAGGCTCTGAAAAAGTATTTTAAGGATTTTATAATGGAAACATTAGTAAATACAGAAAAAGACAAAGTAAAGAAAAATACCCTCAGAGCCTGTCTTGCAATCTGTTTGATTGCATGTGCTCTTTCACTGGGTATGTCAGGATGCAAAGGTGAAAAGACTGCTTCTTCCGGAGCAGATTCGTCTTATGCATCAACAACAATTATCAAGGGGTCAGAAAATACTCCAAGAATCCAGCCAAAAGAATTTATCAAGAATATTGGTAAATCAACAGGTATCTATAAACTGATTAAGCCTGAAACAGCTGCTGAAAAAGAAGCTGCAAAAATTGCTGCAGAAGAAATGACAAAAACTGCCGATGCTTACGGTTCTGATGTTACAGTTCCTGGATGGCAGAGACTTCTTATGCTGGCAATCGGTTTCCTTATTGTTTACCTGGCTGTAGCCAAAGGATTTGAACCACTTCTTCTGATTCCAATCGGATTCGGTACAATTCTGGTAAACATTCCGGGTGCAGGAATGGGTGACGCTCCTCACGGAATGCTTCACATCATTTATTCTGCCGGTGTAGGAAACGAATTCTTCCCGATGCTCATCTTCATGGGTATCGGTGCAATGACAGACTTCGGACCTCTTATTGCTAACCCTAAGATGGCTCTTCTTGGTGGTGCTGCTCAGCTTGGTGTTTTCGCAACTCTCTTCGGTGTAGCTCTTCTGAACTTCATCCCTGGTATTGACTACACAATGCTCCAGGCTTCAGCTATCGCTATTATTGGTGGTGCCGACGGTCCAACTTCTATCTACGTTTCCGGAAAACTTGCTCCGGAAATGATGGGTGTTATTGCGGTTGCTGCTTATTCATATATGGCTCTGGTTCCAATGATTCAGCCACCAATTATGAAAGCTCTTACAACAGACAAAGAACGCCACATCAAAATGAAGCAGATGCGCGTTGTATCAAAAACAGAAAAAGTTCTGTTCCCACTGATGCTCCTGGTTATCACAGCTCTTCTTCTTCCACCTGCAGCACCTCTTATCGGTATGCTTGCATTCGGTAACTTCGTAAAACAGTGTGGTGTAGTAGAACGCCTTTCAAAGACAATGGAAAATGAACTGATGAACATCGTTTCAATTCTCCTTTCTCTTGGTGTAGGTGCTCAGATGACTCCAGAAAAGATTTGTAACGGTAACTCACTTGGTATTATCGCTCTTGGTCTGGTAGCCTTCATGATTGCTACAGCCGGTGGACTTATAATGGCAAAGATTATGAACCTGTTCCTGAAAGAAAAGATCAATCCTCTTATCGGTTCAGCAGGTGTTTCTGCCGTTCCAATGGCAGCCCGTGTTGCAAACAAAGTTGGTATGGAATATGACCCGTCAAACTTCCTGCTTATGCACGCTATGGGACCAAACGTATCTGGTGTTATCGGTACTGCAATTGCAGCCGGTGTATTCATCAGTACATACGGACTTTAATAAAAAACGGTCATTAAGCCTTGTGAAATGTCCGGAAGTTTTATAAAAATAAAGGGCTCGTTCTTGACGGAACGGGCCTTTTTCTTTAGACTTTTATAACTATTATTTTTAAAGGATTTAAGGAGCTTTTAAATGGCAAAGACAACAATCAATGCTAAAGTTCG
>DCHR01000046.1:3019-10370 GCA_002315375.1 Treponema sp. UBA1747
ACAAAGCATGGCGCGCAAGCACAAAGACAACTGTATTCACACTGAACGTAGAAGGAAAAGAATCAGACGTTCTTATTAAAGATACAGAATACAACATCCGTACAGACAAAGTTCTGCACGCTGATTTTTTTGCACCAGATGCAGATCAGAAAGTATACGAAAAGATGAAGGTAAATATCGTTGGAAACGCTGCTGGTGTTCTCAAAGGTGGTTTCCTTGTAAAACATCTTCCAGAAATCGAAATCAAAGCTACACTGGCTAACATGCCTGTAAAAATCATCGCTGATGTATCTAACCTGAACATTTTCGACGTTTACACAGTAGCTGACCTTGGACTTTCTTCTGAAGTTGAACTCATCACTCCAGCTGATACTCCACTGGCAAACGTTGCTCCAGCTCGCAACCGCTAATTACCAGAAAGCGTAAAACGCTGGTAAAGAATTGGTATCAAAAGCCGTCTGTAATCAGACGGCTTTTTTTATTTAAGTTATGATTAAGAAAAGTTTTTATGGTAAAATGTAGAAGTGATTGGAAAAACATTTCTTCAAAAAGTCAGAGAATCTCTTGTTTCATGTGGCGTCAATTTTGAAAGCATAAGAATGAACGGGGAGAAAATAGGACTTGGGATTTCCGGCGGAGCTGATTCTGTTTCTCTTTTTTTTGCACTGAAAGAAATCTTGAACGAAGAAAAAATTCCCCTTGTTTGTGTCCATATAAATCACCATATCAGAAGCAGGGAAGAAACAGACGGAGACATGGAGTTTGTCCAGAATCTTGTAGAAAAAACAAATTCCGGTGAAATTGAAACAGTGTTTGAAAGTTATGAACTTCCGGAAGGCCTGATTGATAAAATTTCTACTGAAAGAAAAGGCGGAACTGAAGAAGCTGCCCGTTTTCTTCGATACGAATGTTTTGAAAAAGCAATTATAAAACATAACATACGGTGGTTCTGTCTGGCCCATAATCTGAATGATAATCTTGAAACAATTTTGATGCGTTTCTTGAAAGGTTCCGGAGCCGGCGGAATATGTCCGGTGCGGGGAAAATACATCAGACCTCTTTTGAATACAGAACGGAAAGAAATTGAAAATTTTCTTGAGGAAAAGGGACAGACCTACAGAATTGATTCAACAAATCTTTCTGATGATTATTTCAGAAACAAAATACGTCATTCAGTTGTTCCTTTTTTGAATGATTTTTATCCTGAATGGAAAGAATCTGTAATAACCGGCGACGAAAAGCGGACAAAAGACAATCAGTTTCTGGATCGACTTGCTTCGGAAACTGAATTGACCCCAGATCTTTTTGAACCGGGGAAGGAAGCTTTGCTGAACAGAGTCCTTGTAAAGGAAATCAACAGACTTGGGATTTTTGAAAGAGTTCCTTCTGATTTTCTTTCGGATATAACCAGGGAAATCCGGAAAGCTCTGGCAGAAAAAAAGTCTTTCAGTAAGTGTTTTTCTTCTGCGGAAGTAAAATGTGACGGAAAAACTGTTTTTGTAAAACCTGTGGAAAAAATCAAAACAGATTCCGGTTTTTTTGTTATAATAGAAAAGGATGGTGTTTATAATTTACCTGCAGGCGATGTAACCGTTCATACTGGTGAAGACGGCAGAACAGGCGTTTTCCTTCAAGGAAAAAAAGTGTCCGAGGCCGAGTCTTTTCCTTTTGTAATCAGGAGTCCTGCTCTTGGTGAAAAAAAACAGTCTTTCATAATTGAAGGTTAGTTGATGAAAATTAAAATAGTATTTTTTGTTCTTTTTTTTACCAGTGTCTGTTTTGCTCAAAGTGTTTCATATCAGTCTGCTTCCAGAAGAACTGCAGAACGTTGTCTTAAGCTTTCTGAAAATTATCTTCTTGCAGGAGATACTGAAGCTGCCCTTAATCAGGCTGAATTAGCACTTTCCTATGATGATTCTATTTCTGACCTTTATTATATAAAAGCTGTATGTCTGAAAAATAAAGGTGAATCAGTTCGCCGGGTAATGGAGCTTTCAGAAGCTGCAAAAGAAAAAAATACCTGGATTGGTTATAACGAAAAAGGGAACCGTATTCTCCTTGCAGATCTTTTGTCAGATACAGGTTCATATGATGAAGCTTTAGCAGAACTTGATCATACACCATTTGTTTTCTCTGCTGATGCAGAGGCTATCAGGGTAAAAACCTATTACCGTCAGGGAACTGATGAAAGTCTGTTGAGGGCCCGTGAAAAAATAAACAGTGCAAGACGGATTTACAAAGGAGATTTAAGATTTGTAAATTTATTTTACAATTTTGAATTTGCACGGGTTCTTCAGAGAGGAAAAAGTTATATCCCTGAAGTAAAGGTCCTTCAGATTGCAGATGTTCTTTCCCAGGAATTAAAAAATTATTCAAATCTTTCTGCAGAAGTTGAAAGTCTGTCTCTTTTCTTTACAGGTTTTACTGATTCGGAAAAACAGATACGCGGACTTAAAGCCTTCAATGCTGCAGGAAAATCAGATGTTCTTTTTCCTGTAACTGCTCTTATGAGCGGCTACTGGAATGAAGAAAAAGCTTTTTCTGAATTCTTCAATTTTGCATCAAAATCTGTCTCGGTTGATCTTCTGGAATATTTTGTTTCTCTGATTGAAACTTCTGAAGTAACAGAAAAACTTTATGAATGTCTGAATGCTTATGAAGGAGTTCTTTACGTGGATGTAAATAAAGATCTCCAGTGGGAACTTGAAATTTCCTATGAAAGAGGACGTCCGCAGTACGTTCAATTTGATGCAGAAAATGACGGTATAGAAGATTTATACGGAGTAATGGATTATGGGGAGCTTCTTTCTGTAAACATTAAGCCTTTGGAAACAGAACTTTTCTATTCTGATTTCCCATATCTGGGACGGGCAAATGTTCATTATGAATCCAGTCTGGTTTTCTTTGATTTTGCCAAAGAAGCGGTTGCTTATTCACCGCTGAAATTTGAAGTTTATTTTGAAGAAAAGTTTCCAGGAAAAGAAAATAAATTTTATATTCCGGCTGTAAAGAGCAGCTGGAAGGATCTTTCAAATCTGGATTATCTTGCCAATGCAACTTTTATAAAACTTCAGTCTGCAGAACGAGAAAATAGCTTTGTAACTTATTCACTTTTGGACGGTAATGTGATTTCTGCGGTTTATGTTGCCGATGGAAAAGTTTATGCTTCTGCCGACTTTGTGAACAGTCTTCCTGTTGACCGTTATGCCGATTATGACAATGACGGGGTTTTTGAAACTCATGAAATCTTTACGGAATATACAGAGGATAATAAAAATCTTTTTGCAGAACAGGATTTCCTTTTTGTGAATAATCTTTTCCCGTTCTTCAGGTTTTCTGAATCTGTATTCCTTTCTGTTGTTGAAATTGATTCTGATAATGACAATGTTCCTGAGTACAGGGAATACTTCCGTGAAAAAGGCGGAAAAACTTCTGTGTGGGTTAAATCAGATGGCCGTACAGAATCCTACAGCCGGTTTCCAAGAAATGAAAATGATCCTCTGGTTGAAGAATCTGTTTTTGTTGTGGGACAGGATAGAGATACAGTTTCTGTTCTGGTAGTAGACGGAGAACCTTCTTCCGTAAAAATCAATGACAGATCATTCAAAGTTTTCAAAGGAGAACTTCCGGACCTTTACTGGATAGAAGAAAATGGGAACGGTGATATTGAAGTTCTTGTAGCTAAGAAAATTCAGGCGGAAGAAAATGGTGTCGTTATTTCTGTTGAAAAGGATAATGGCGGAATAGAACCTGATTTTTATAATGCAATTAAAATGGCAGATAAAATTTTCGTAAGAAAAATCAGCCTTTCTAAATTAGAAAAAGATTACGTCCTTGATAACGATATGCTGTCTGATGAAAAAGTAGATTATGAAGAAAATCCGGAGATTTCAGAAAATGAATAAAAATCTGCTTCTTTGTTGTGCCTGCTTATCGATTTTTATAATTTCTTGCAAAACTTTTGGCGGAGTTCCTAAAGAAACTGCGCCCCTGGATTATTCCAGTGAAGATGTAGTTAAAAATGAAATCCTGCGTATCACGGAATTGAAACAAACAGAACCTGTGGAAGCGTACTGGCGTGCACTTCTTCTGGGAAAAGAAGAAGTAATTGAAGAATGTGCAGCATATCTTTCAGACTGTGCCGATTCCTCAGTTGAAGCCAAAGATTATGTCAGTGCGTGCCGTTATCTTTCTTCCCTGGAAACAACGGGAAGAAATGCTAAGAATCTTTCCTTCGAAAAAATAAATGAATTATTCATGAATGATGTTCCTGGGTTTGCAGAAAACGCCTGTGCTCCTTCGAATATTTCTGAATGCGTTAAAGCTACAGTAACAATAATTGTAGACAAAGGCATTAAGATTACTTATGGAACAGGAATTCCTGATAAGGTTCTGGGGTCAGGGTTCTTTATTGACAAGCGTGGTTATCTGATTACAAATCATCATGTAATTTCGGATATGGTAGATCCGGCCTTTGAAGGTTATTCCAGACTTTACATCAAACTTTCCGGTAATGAAGATGATCTGATTCCTGCAAAAGTTATCGGGTGGGATTCAGAAATGGACCTGGCACTTTTGAAAACAGAAATCGTTCCGGAATTTGTTTTTTCTCTTGGAAGTTCGGAAGATCTTTCCGTGGGAGATAAAATAAACGTTATCGGTGCGCCTCTGGGACTTGAAAGCTCTCTTTCAGAAGGTGTTGTTTCAAATACAAAGAGAAAACTGTTTTCATCAGGTGATGTTTTCCAGATTGACGCTCCTGTTAATTCGGGAAATTCCGGAGGACCTTGTATTGATAAGAACCGGAAAGTTCAGGCTGTAGTTTTTGCAGGAGTTCTTCAGTCTCAGGGATTGAACTTTGCCATTCCGGTAGAATATCTGAAACAGGAACTTCCGTTTCTTTATTCCGGCGGAGCCTATAATCACAGTTGGACCGGATGTTACGGACATACAAAAAGGGAAAACGGAAAGAAAACCGGAGTTGAAGTTCAGTATGTTATGCCCGGAAGTTCGTCACGCCTTAACGGTTTTCGTGGCGGGGAAGTGATACAGAAAGTTAACGGGAAAACTGTTACTACGCTTGAAAAGTTTCAGTCAGAATTGAGAAATTATACACCTGGTACAATTGTCCAGCTGGAATACCTGAACAGTTTTGGAAGTTCTGAAAAGTCATTTATGTATCTTTCAAAGCGGAGTAAGAATCCGTCACTTGAAATTTATGAAAGTGATTTGATTGAAAATTCATTCCTTCCGCTTTTTGGAATGCAGCTTGTTCCTGCTTCCACAAGTCAGCGGAATACATATAAAATAACTTCTGTAATTGAAAATACGGACGCTTTCGAAATGAAATTTTCTGAAAATGATCCTGTTGTAATCAAGAAAATAAAAATTGATGAAGAAAATGAATATATTCTCGCGCAGATTGTTACGAGAAGACATAAAAAGAATGTAATTGATGTAGTTATGGTCCTGGGATCTTCTTTTGACGGACCTAATTACTTCTAAATAAAAAGGAACACTTATATGACAGAAATGAAGTACAAGCGCAACTTTTGTATTGTTGCTCACATTGACCATGGAAAATCGACTCTTTCGGACCGCCTTATTCAGCAGGCTCATATTATTGATGACCGCAAGATGATGAATCAGATTCTGGACAATATGGATATTGAAAGGGAACGTGGAATTACAATTAAAAGTCAGGCGGTTACAATTCCTTATCATGCAAAAGACGGCCATGATTATGAATTGAATTTCGTTGATACTCCGGGTCATGTAGACTTTTCTTATGAAGTTTCACGTGCCATTGCTTCCTGCGAAGGTGCACTGCTTCTCATTGATGCTGCCCAGGGAGTTGAAAGCCAGACGGTTTCAAATATGTATATGGCTCTGGAACAGAATCTGGAAATTGTTCCTGTAATCAATAAAATTGACCTGCCTTCTGCTGACATTCCGTCAGTACTTCATCAGATTGATAAAGAGCTTGGTCTCTTTCCTGAGGAAGCCGTTCCGGTTTCGGCAAAAACAGGAGAAGGTGTTGCGGATCTTCTCGAAGCAATCGTAACAAAATTTCCAGCTCCAAAAGGTGATCCTAAAAATAAAGTTGCTGCCCTGATTTTTGACTGCCACTATGATGCATACCGTGGTGTAATTGTTCATGTCCGCGTAATGGAAGGAACAATTAAAAAAGGGGCAATTGTGAGAATGATGAGTACCGGTGCTGAATATAAAGTAGAAAGCCTGGGTATTTTCAAAATCGATTATGAAGAAAAAGATTTCCTTGAAGCCGGAGATGTAGGGTATATTATCAGCGGTGTAAAAACCGTTAGTGAAGTAAATGTTGGTGACACTATAACTCTTTCTGCTGATCCTGTCGATGCACCTCTTCCAGGTTTCAAAGAAGTTAAGCCTGTTGTTTATTCTTCAATTTACCCCATGGATTCCAACGACTATGAAGAGCTGAAAGATTCTATGGAAAAGCTGAAGCTTAATGATGCTTCCCTGGTTTATGAAAAAGATAATTCTATCGCACTTGGTAATGGTTTCCGCTGCGGTTTCCTTGGACTTCTTCATCTTGAAATTATTCAGGAGCGTCTGGAAAGAGACTTTGATCAGGCAGTAATCTTTACCCAGCCTTCTGTTCGTTATAAGGTTACAACACAGAATGGGGAAGAAATGTTTGTTGATAATCCTGCAGAATATCCTGAAGGAAAAGTTCGCGAAAGCGAAGAACCATACATCAAGGCTTCTGTAATTACACCAAGTGAATTCCTTGGTTCCATTATGGCTCTCTGTACTGAAAAACGTGGAGTCCAGACAAACATGCAGTATCTGGATGAAAAACGTGTTGAACTTTCATACGAAATGCCTCTTGCTGAAGTTCTCTTCGATTTCTATGACAAACTGAAGAGTTACAGCCGCGGTTATGCTTCTTTTGATTATGAAATCATCGGATACAGACCAACTAAGCTTGTAAAAGTTGATATTCTGCTTAACGGAAAAATGGTAGATGCTTTAAGTTTCCTGACTTTTGACCAGAATGCAGTTAATCGTGCCCGAAAAGTTTGTGAACGTCTTAAGGATGAAATCAGCAGACAGCAGTTCAAAATTGCCATTCAGGGAGCCATCGGTGCTCAGGTTATTGCCCGTGAAACTGTCAGCCCTGTTAGAAAAGACGTTCTTGCCAAATGTTATGGCGGTGATATTACACGAAAACGTAAACTTCTTGAAAAACAGAAAGAAGGTAAAAAACGCATGAAGATGATCGGCGACGTCGAACTCCCTCAGAGCGCCTTCCTGGCTGTTTTAAAGGAAAAGGAAGAGTAAAAAAAATGCGGGGGTAGGAGCATTT
>DCHR01000046.1:10403-10526 GCA_002315375.1 Treponema sp. UBA1747
CCTATTGAAGATTTTCCGCCAGGAAAATCCACTTCCTCAAACATTGCCTTTGCGAACGTCTTAATTGCAGGTTTTCTGAAAGAAAACCATCTTCCTTCAAAAAATGCGGGGGTAGGAGCATTT
>DCHR01000046.1:10533-73743 GCA_002315375.1 Treponema sp. UBA1747
CCTATTGAAGATTTTCCGCCAGGAAGCCTTCTTCCGTTTTATTGTTTCATAACAAACCTTTTGTCTTTTGTTCTTCTTTTTATTATATTTAATGTATATGAGCGATTTTAAAGACGAACTTGATAACGTAGAAAATGAAATCAGAGCACTTATTTCTACAGAAGACAATCTTCCTCCGAAACTTTTTATCCTTCCGGTACAGGGAAGACCTATATTTCCAGGTGTTTTTACACCTTTAATGATTAATTCCGGGGAAGATACCAAAGTCATCGAAAAAGCCTGGGAATCAGGCGGTTTTGTGGGCATAGTTATGACCCGCGATGAAAAAGATAATCCTTCTCTTCCTGACCTTTATGAGGTAGGTACAGTTGCACATATTATCAAAAAAATGAATCTTCCTGACGGAGGACTCAACTGTTTTATTTCCACAGTAAAAAGATTCAGAATCAGAAAGGCAATTCATTCTACTAGTCCTATGGCTGTAGCTGTTGAATACCTGGATGATGAAGAAAGCGATACATTCGAAGTAAAGGCTTTGACCCGTGCACTTATTTCCGAAATGAAGGATATTTCAGAAAACAATCCGCTTTTCAGCGAAGAAATGCGGCTCAATATGGTAAATATCGATCAGAGCGGAAAAATTGCCGACTTTGTTACTTCTGTTCTGAATGTGGACCGGGAAGAGCAGCAGAAAATCCTTGAAATGACAAATGTCCGCCAGAGACTTGAAAAGGTTCTGGTGTTCATCAAAAAAGAACAGGAAGTTCTCCGCGTTCAGAAAAAAATCCAGAATGAACTGAATGAAAGGATCGAAAAGAACCAGAGGGAATATTTTCTCAGGGAAGAACTCCGTTCTATTCAGGAAGAACTTGGAACCGATGCCGACGGAAAGAAAACTGATTATCAGAAATACAAGGAAAAGATTTCAAAACTTGCTTTTGAAGGGGAAATAAAGGAAACTGTTGAATCTGAACTTGAAAAATTCAGTCTTATGGATCCTAATTCAAGTGAATATATCGGTACCCGGAATTTCCTTGAACTTGTAATCAGTCTTCCATGGAAAGATGAACCAAAAATCCAGTTTAATTTAGCTGATGCCAAAAAGATTCTTGAAGAAAGTCATTATGGTCTTGATGATGTAAAGAAACGCATTGTTGAATACCTGGCTGTTCGACTTATGAAGAAAGATACAAAAGGTTCTGTTCTTCTTCTGGTTGGACCTCCGGGAGTTGGTAAAACAAGTATCGGAAAATCTGTTGCTGAAGCTATGGGCAAAGAGTTTTACCGTTTCAGTGTAGGCGGACTTCATGATGAATCTGAAATAAAAGGGCACAGACGTACTTATGTCGGTGCAATGCCTGGACGTATTATTCAGGGATTGAAAATAACCAAAAGCAAAGCACCGGTTTTCATGATTGATGAAATCGACAAAATGAATGCTTCAAATCAGGGGGACCCGAGTGCAGCACTTCTGGAAGTACTGGACCCGGAACAGAATATCAATTTCCGCGATACTTATCTGGACCTTCCTTTTGATGTTTCAAATATTCTTTTTATTCTCACTGCAAATTCTCTGGATACTGTTCCGGAACCACTTCTGGACCGTGCAGAAATTGTGGAACTTGCAGGATATATCGATCAGGAAAAAATCGAAATAGCAAAGAAATATCTTATTCCGAAAAATGCAGAAAAGAATGGTCTGAAAAAAGGCCAGGTTAAATTCACAACAAAAGCTTTGTCCCGCATTGCCCAGGAATATGCACGTGAAGCAGGCGTTCGCTACTTTGAAAAATGTCTTGATAAAATTCACAGAAAAATCGTTACCGAAATTATCAGTCAGTCTTCAGATGATAAAAATGCGGGACTTTCAAAAATAATCATTGATGAAAAGCTTGTAGAAAAATATCTCGGCAAACCTAATTTTGATGAAAGCCAGATTAAGAAAGCGGACGTTCCGGGAACAGCCATAGGTCTTGCCTGGACTTCTATGGGTGGAGATACTCTTCTGATTGAAAGCACATCTTTCCCAGGGAAAGATGGTCTTCAGCTTACGGGACAAATGGGCGATGTAATGAAAGAATCTGCACAGATTGCATTCAACTGGTCCAAAAAATATGTAATGGAAAAACTTAAGCCTTCAAAAGACGGTTCGGAAATTAATTCTGAATGGTTTGAAAGCAATGTCATTCATCTGCATATTCCGGAGGGTGCAACACCAAAAGACGGTCCTTCAGCCGGAATAACTATGGCAACGACCTTTGTATCCCTTCTGACAGGTAAAAAAATAAAATCAAATCTTGCAATGACAGGTGAACTTTCCCTTACAGGTCAGGTTCTTCCAATCGGTGGTTTACGTGAAAAGACTGTAGCTGCCCGTCGTAACGGAATAAAAACAATAATTATTCCTAAGGCAAATGAACGGGATCTGGATGAAATTCCGGAGCACGTTAAGAAGGGGATAAAATTTATTCCTGTAAGCCGTGTCGAAGAAGTAATGGCTAATGCGTTTTAATCTTTAGTTTACGATTAAAATGTTTGCCGCTCTTCCATCAGGAGTATATTCTTTGTCCGGGTTTGTGTTGTCCAGAATCTGGGTCAGTCCGACAAAGTAGGAATAATAGTATTTTCCTGACGGAAGAGGCAGACTCAGTTCGTAAGAACCCGGATAAGTTTCATTCATTGTATAAATCCATGGATCCCAGTTTGTGAAATTGCCCGCCAGTTTCAGATCAAGACCAGGTTCACCTTTGTAAATAAAACGGGTAAAATTTTCTTCTGGTTTTGTGTAGGTTGCAATTTCGCCCAGATTATTTAATTTTGAAAAATACAGATTAATTGATTCGTCATATTCCCGAACCGGGTTTTCCGGATCTGTTGTCCAAAGACCGTCCATTACAAGGCGGTATTTTATTGAAGAAACGTTATGTTTCCTTTCATAACAATAAAAAAGAATGGAACTTTTTTCTTTCCCGTCAAAATCATAAGCGGTTAAAATCTGGAAAGGATGGATTGTCTGAAAATTTTCAAAATCAAAGGCGATTCCGACAAAGCGGTTTGAAGAATCAGCGGTAAAAACAATGTAATCGTCGGTTATAACCGGTGCCTGAACATGGTCGATTTCATGAATTATTTTGTCATAAAAATATGATTTTAAGCCTTCAGTTTCGGCGGCAAATGCGAAAATTGCACTGAAAAACATGCAGATTGAGACTGTTAAGATTTTTACTCTTTTCATAATTCTAATATCGGAATTTTTTTACGGTTAGTTTATACTATTTATATGTTTGAAATTGAGATTAAAGCGTGGGCTAAAAACCGGGAAAGAATTATAGAAAGGCTCAATTCTTTTGCCGAATATATCTGTTCGATTGAAAAAGAAGATATTTATTATAGATTTCCTTCAAAAGGGAGAAAAAGAGGGATTTCATTCCGGATCAGGAAGGAAAAGATCAATAAAAACGGTGATGTTTCCGAAGTAAATCTCTTTACCTATAAAAAAAAGGAAAAACGTTATTCTGCAGATGGTTCCTGTATTGAAGTAAACAGCGAAAATGAGTTTTCTTTTGATAATCCTGAAGCTCTTCTTACTATGACTTCAGACCTTGGTGCAGAGATTTATCTGAAAAAAAAGAAAATTGTTGATTGCTGGCACCTTGAAACAGACTATGGAACTGCAAATATCGAACTTTGTACTGTTCCTCCCTTAGGAGATTTTCTGGAAATAGAAATCGTAACAGAAGATGGAAACAGCGAAACTGTTCAAAACATCAAAGAGATTGAAGAAAATATTTTTTCTGAATGTGAAATTCCTCTTTCTGACATTGAAACCAGGTATTACAGCGAACTTTTCAGAGAAAAGGGAGTTTCTTTATAACTTGAGAAATCAAGCGGAATTTATGCTATAATTCAACTCAGGAGAAAAAAATGTTTGATAGAAAAAAATATAAGGATTTTGCACGCATTCAACTGAAGGGAAGGTGGACAGTTCCATTTCTTATGGTTTTTGTTACAAGTCTGATTTTGTCAATTTTTAATATACCGAATCTGCTTTCTGATTCAAATCAAATCAGCTGGAATCGGAATCTTTATTCAGTTATTGATCAATACTACAGAAACCAGACACCGGCTTCTCTTAGCCTTGATTTTATAAAGATTATCGTAGGTGCAATATTTGACCTGGCAGTTGTTCATGTTTATCTGAAAATGTCCCGTTCTCCGGAACCTGTTTCATTTTCTGATTTTGTTGAGGGACTTTCCGATTGGGCAAGGGCTGTTATGGCAGTATTATGGCAGTCTCTGTGGCTTTTCCTCTGGGCTCTTCTCTTTTTCATTCCATTCTTTGTAAAAGCTTATGCTTATTCCCAGATGTATTACCTGGTTGCAGAGTTTCCAAACCTTTCTATCAGAAAAGCCTTGAGGATAAGTATTGAAATTACCCGTGGTCATAAAATGGATCTTTTCCTTATGGACGTCACTTTTGTCGGCTGGTTTATTCTTTCTGCAGTGACCTGCGGATTATTAAGCTTCTTTGTTTCACCTTATTATAATATGACCCGGGTAAATGCTTTTCATGCTTTGCTGAAAGAAGCTGTTGAAAGCGGCCGGATTTCTATGGAGGATCTTCAGAATGAGTAAGAATTCAAAAAAATACAAAAAAGGTCTTGTTGCACTGATTGTCATTGTATTACTTGTAGTGGCAGGTGTTCTGTTTTCTCTTTTTTCAGGCGGATTTGAATCAGATAAAATCAGTTTTCTGAAAAAGGATTATATTGCAGTTCTTTCTGTTGAGGGAACAATTCAGAAAACCGGGGATACTTACAATCAGGACTGGATCTTATCGAACATCAGCAGATTTAAGGCTGATCCCAAAAATAAAGCAATCGTTCTTTTTATAGACTCACCTGGCGGAACTGTTTATGAAGCAGATGAAACCTATCTTGCTCTTCAAGATTATAAAACTTCAGGAAAAAAAATTTATGCCTATATGGGATCTCTTGCTGCTTCCGGAGGATATTATATTGCCTGTGCTGCAGATAAAATCTATGCCAATAGAAATACTCTGACAGGTTCCATCGGTGTTATTGCCGGACAGTTTATTGATATTACAGAATTCCTGGAAGATCATGGAATCTATTATGAAACAATTCATGCCGGCAGAAACAAGAATATGGGAAATTACAACGAGCCTGTAACCGAAGAACAGTATGAAATAATGCAGTCTGTTGCTGATGAATGTTACAACCAGTTTACTTCAATTGTTTCAACTTCCCGTCATATTCCATATAAGGAAGTTCTTCCTTTGTGTGACGGAAGAATATACACAGCTACACAAGCCCTTAAAAACGGACTTATTGACGGCATTGGAACCTGGGATGATTTTATGACTTCCATTACAAATGAAGATGAAGACCTGGTTGAATGCAAAACTGTTAATTACAAATATGAACGTGAAAAAGGTTTCTTTGAATCCCTTATTTCCACTTCTATCGGAAAACAGAAGGCAGACAGTCTGGAAGGGATTCCAGCGGCCCTTTGGGAACAGATGAATGTAAAAGGACCTCTTTACATGTATAAAAACTAAAAGCAAAGAAATGTCTTTGAAATAAAAAAAGGCTTTCTGAGTCGGAGAAAATCTTCGTTTCAGAAAGCCTTTCGTTTTTTAGTCTTTATTTATCTTTTGAACATGCCCTGAAGCTGGGAAGGATCAAAATTGCCTCCCATCATCTGGCTCGGGTCAATTCCCATTCTGTTCATCATCTGGCTCATTTTGCTTCCGTTTCTTGAAAGTTTTTTCATTGTAAGCTTCATTTTTTCAAACTGCTTGATGAGCTTGTTTACGTCGGCAACTGAAGTACCGGAACCTTTTGCAATGCGCTTTCTGCGGCTTGGTCCGATAATCAGGTGATTAAGTCTTTCTTTATATGTCATGGAAAGAATAATTGCTTCCTGTTTTTTCATCTGACTGAAGTCAACATTCTGGTTTCCCATATTTGCCATACCAGGCATCATTTCAAGAAGCTTTGACGGGTCGCCCATTTTCTTTACCTGCTGGAACTGTTCAAGCATATCCTGCAGTGTGAATTCGTTTCTTGCAAGTTTCTTCTGGAGTTTTGCTGCTTCTTCAGCATCAACGGTTTCCTGTGCTTTTTCAACGAGGGAAACAACGTCACCCATACCAAGAATGCGGGATGCAATGCGGTCTGGATGGAATGGTTCAAAGTCTTCAGTTTTTTCACCGGTACCAATAAAGAGAATTGGTTTTCCGGTAATAGATTTCAAGGAAAGGGCAGCACCACCACGGGCGTCTGAGTCGAATTTTGTAAGGATTACACCTGTAAGGCCCAGTTGTTCGTCAAAGCTCTTTGCAATATCTACTGCATTCTGACCAGTCATGGAATCTGCAACCAGCAGAACTTCAACAGGATTTGTATTCTTCTTGATTTTTACAAGTTCATCCATCATGTCGGCGTCAATCTGGAGGCGTCCGGCAGTATCCAGGATGATGGTGTCGTAGCCGTTTTTGCGTGCATAAGCAACACCGTTTTCGGCAACTTTTACAGCATTCTTTGTTACAAGTGCTTCATCTTCTTTGTAAACTTCAACTCCGATTTTGGCACCAAGGGCGCAGAGCTGGTCTACGGCTGCAGGACGAACAAGGTCACAGGCAACCAGAAGAGGTTTACGGCCTTCTTTAAGAAGACGTGCAGCAAGCTTGTGGGAAGCAGTTGTTTTACCTGAACCCTGAAGACCAAGCATAAGGATTACAGACTGTGTATCCGGTCCTTTAAGATGGAGGTCAGTTTTTGCATCACCAAGCATGGCAACCATTTTGTCATGGATGATTTTTACGAACTGCTGGCCAGGATTTACAGCTTTCAGTACTTTTTCACCTTTAGCTTCCTCAATAGTTGAGTTTACAAAGCGGCGTACAACACGAAGGTTTACGTCGGCTTCGAGGAGGGCCATCTTGATTTCTTCAACTGTGTCCTCAATGTTTTTTTCGGTGATTGTAGATTTTCCGCTGAGAGAGCGGACAATATTACTGAAAGTACCTGTAATTTTTTCAAGCATTTTTTTATCCTTTTTGTCGCAGTGAAATCAGATATCCCGCGTACAGATTCTGGGAACGGCATATCTGAGATTCAAAGGAAATAATTACATATTGTTGAACAGTTCTCTGAGTAAATCTTTTGGTGTGATTTCTTTGTTCAGAATACTGTAAAGACTGTCTGAAATTGGAAGTTTCAGGTTCTTTTTCTGTGCAATTTCATGCACATATTTACAGGCTACCGCACCTTCCGGCAGGTAACCGATTTTTCCGATGTTGTTGATAAGGTCATCGATATTTTCAAAACCATCAAGAATGTTCTTTTTGATAATATCCTGACCGAAGCGGCGGTTTCGTCCGAATTTACTTTTACAGGTAACATCCAGGTCGCCAACTCCGGAAATTGAAGTGAAGGTTTCAGGATGTGTTGATCCCATAGCAACTCCGAGTTTCTGGATTTCATTTAACCCGGCAGCCATTAAAAGTGATTCAGTGTTGTCTCCGAATATATTGGAAGTTTCGGCAAGGGAATCCATAGCCCCGTACATTACCGCAATAACATTTTTTGCAGCTGCACAAATCTGAACCCCGATTACATCCAGACTTGAATAAACCATAAGGCCGCGAACATGAAGAAGTTCACGGAAAAGGATTGAGTTTTTGCCGTATTCGGAAGCAGCAATCAATCCTGTAATTTTACCCATTGCAACTTCTTCTGCGTGTGAAGGTCCTGCAATGTAGACTGTTTTGCCTTTGTAACATTCAGGAAGAGCATCTTCAACTGTTTCCAGAATGAGGCGGGGACCATTTGCAGAAGGAACAAAACCTTTTGTAAGTACACCGATAACGGTAGTTCCGTCTGCAATGTTTGGAACGTTTACAATTTTTTTGATTGTACTTTCAAGAAAAAGCGATGGAGAAGCAATAATGAGGAAGTCTTTGCCTGCAGCTGCTTCAATGATATCGTTGGTAACAGTAATATTTTCAGAAAGTGGATATCCCGGAAGGAATTTTTTATTTTCATGTTCATTGTTAACAGATTCCTTTACTTCCGGTTCCAGTGCCCAAAGCTGGACTTTATGTCCGCCGCGTGTGAGGGCCTGACCGAGTCCTGTTCCCCAGGCTCCGGCTCCGATAATTCCTACATTTTTGCTTTCCATAATTTTTCCCTGCCAAAAATCAGAAATTCTTAAAATTTCAGATTAGTAGTACATTTCTGCACAATCTTTCCAGTCAATCAGTTCATTTTCCTTGAAGAAAATTTTGATTTCGCGTTCTGCTGAAGCATCGCTGTCTGAAGCATGGATAATGTTGTGGCTTGTACGAACACAGAAATCTCCACGGATTGTTCCTGGTGCTGCTTCTGAAGGTTTTGTAGCTCCTACGAGTTTGCGTACCAGAGTAACGCAGTCATCAGCCTGCCATACCATAGCTACTACAGGACCAGAAGTAATGTAGTCTACAAGTTCACCAAAGAAAGGCTTTTCTGCATGTTCAGCATAGTGTTCTTTAGCCATTTCTGGAGTGATTGTCATGAGTTTAAGGCCAACCAGTTTGAGACCTTTCTTTTCAAGGCGAGAAATAACTTCGCCAACCAACCGGCGGTTAACTACACCGGGTTTAAGCATTGTGTAACATCTTGTCATAATTAGTTCAGTATATAGAAAATACTGACAATTCTCAATGCACCAGTGCAAATAAATTGTTTGACAATCGGGAACTGCCATTTAAAATTAATGAGAAAAAAACAGGGTTTTGTTGTTAAAACGGAGGTTTAAAGGTGAAAAAAACTGCTTTCCTATTGATTTTTATGGCTTCCGGATGTCTCTTTGCCCAGGGAATCCGGCCTGCAGACGGAGCTTTTCCTTTTAATGTACTTGATATGGCAGAAAATTCACCTGTTTCCTGCCGGGATTTGAATACAGAAATAAAAAATGACAGTCTTCACGTAGTAACAGATCCTTCCGGCCATTTGTCTGTGGGAGGAGAAAGACTAAGAATTTTCGGAACAAATCTTTCCGGTTTTCCTGAAAAAGACCAGGCAGAAAGAAACGCAAGGAGTCTTGCTGACCGCGGTTATAACTGTATTCGTTTTCATCACACAGATGCTGACTGGACAAACTGTTTTATTAAGAAAGCCCCGGACGGAAAACGCGTAATTGACCCTGTTCAGCTGGATAAGTTCGATTATTTCGTATTCATGCTTAAGAAATACGGTATTTATGTAAACCTGAATCTTCTTACAGGACGTACCTATACAGAAAAAGACGGAATGCCTGCAGGAACAGATAAAATTTCAGACTGGAAAAACCGGCATCTCCTTGGCTTCTGGAATAAGAAAGCCCGTGATTTACAGAAGAATTATGCCAGAACTTTACTGGAACACGTAAATCCCTATACAGGAATTGCTCTGAAGGATGATCCGGCCTTGTGTATTGTTGAAATCAACAACGAACAGGGAATGGTTCATTCCTATTTTTCCAATAATTTTGCTGATACACCTGATATTCTGTGGAATGAGCTTGATATTCTCTGGAATGCCTGGCTTAAGGAAAAAGGTGAAACTTACGAAAGTCTGGCAGCGGTATATAACCAGACTTATGCTGAAGGGAAATCCCTTATAGGTTCAAAAAATCACTGGAACCTTGAACAGCACAGCGGAGCTAAAGCTTCAAAAACCGGAGAGGGCAACAATGCCGTAATAAATATAACCGGTAATGGTGGAGCCGGATGGCATATACAGTTCAATACACCGGGACTGAAAATTGAAAAAGACCAGGTTTATACCATTTCTTTCAAGGCAAAAGCTTCAAAAAAAGTAACCATTAATGCCGGACTGATGATGGCTCATGATCCATGGTCAAATATTGGTTGGAGCAAGAATATCAATCTTGATAAAGACTGGGCAGATTACAGTTTTGTTGTTTCCGGGCTTCAGCCTGATTCCAATGCCCGCCTGAATTTTGGTGATATGGGATATCTGGCAGGAACAAAGATTGAACTGAAAAATATTGAAATGAAAGAAGGGGGAAAACTGACTTCTGTCAGGAAAAGTCCCAACGGAGTCCTTCTTCCTCAATCAGGAGACTATGGGGAACTTCCTGAAAACTATAAGAATCTTGTTTTGAACTTCCTTTATGACGTTGAAGCCGCCTATTGGACTGACATGAGAGATTATGTAAGAAATACACTTTCCTGTCCGGCCCTTATTATGGGAAGCGCTATGGGTAATACAACTACCGGATTATCCATGATCTTTGATATTATAGACAGCCACGCATATTTCAATCATCCTTCTTTTCCTGGAAAAGGATGGGACCAGAACAACTATAATATCCAGAATGATGACCTTACCCGGCAGGAATGTTCAAAGACACTGACAAATCTGGCCGGATTCCGTGTATTCGGGAAACCCTTCAGTGTCAGCGAATATGATCATCCTTATCCGAACCAGTTCAGTGCAGAAATGTATCCCATGTATGCCGCCTTCGCTTCTTATCAGGACTGGGACGCAATTTATACCTTCTGTTCAGATGTAATTGAATCAAATGAAGCTAAAAACAGGAGGATTTCAGGCTATTTTGATCAGACTCATAACCCTGTAAAGACTGCAGCGGCTCCAATCGCTGCCCGTATATTCAGAACCGGTGCAATTCCTCCGGAAAGCAGTTATGTCTGGATGAGTCTTAATGAAGAAAGAGAAAGAAAAAATCTCCAGAAGTTCGGAGGCTGGTCTGTCGGGAATCCATCTTTATGGGGCTTTAAGCCTGTTATGGCTATGGGTGCTCAGACCGGAATACTCTGGAATGAAGATCCGAAGGTGGACTGGAATGGTTGTTCCGTGGAAAAAACTTCTGGATTAGCCGGAGCTTTGAAAGAAAAACTGAATAAATCATCCGTGGGACTTAGTGGGGATACGGGGATTTCTTCAATTTTCTGGGAAGAAGAAAAGGGAACTTTTCTTGCCCGGGGTGAAAACGCTTTTGTTTATGTTGGAAGAAAAGAGTCTCCGCATATGAAAGAAGCATCAAATCCAGTTTTCAATAACTTTGAGTTTATTCCATCGGGAGATTTCGCTTCCATAATGGGTGTCCGTAAAGAAGACGGGAAATGGATTTTCTTTGCCGGTTCATGGAGCGGAAACAAGGGTGAGCAGCTTCGTGAATACGGTCAGACAACGCCATATTCAGCTTCAAAGGAAGTTGTTCAGAGGGCAAATGTAAAGCTGACATCAAAACCGCCTTATTCGTCAAAAGAGGCCCTGACACTTTCTGCCGGCGGACTTCTGAAGTCCCTGCAAGGAAAATTGAAGTTTACACCTCTTTCAGAAAAGGGACTTCCTTCTGTCAAAGCCCGCAAAGGAACAGAATTCGAATTATCCGAAACCTCAGGTTCTCTCTGGTATCTTCTGGAACCCTAAAGAATGATTTGAATTATAGATATTTATTTTTTACTATTTTTTCGTTACACTCATCATTATGATAGTAATGAAATTTGGCGGTTCTTCTGTAGCAAACGCAGACAGAATCAAGCACGTAGCCTCAATTATTAAGGCATATCGCGATCAGCGTCCGGTAGTTGTACTTTCAGCAATGGGTGATACAACTGATTATCTTCTTGATGCAGCTGACATGGCAGTAAATGGCACAGTAGACATTAAAAATGTCCGTGACCTTCACTATGAAACTGTAGAAATCCTTGGTCTGGATAAAAAACCTGTAGATGAGCTTCTTGGTGAACTGAACCAGCTTCTTACAGGAATCAGCATGCTCCGCGAACTTACCAAAAAAACACGTGATTACCTGGTTTCATTCGGTGAACGCCTTTCTGTCAGAATTATGGCAATGTATCTGGAAAGAGAAGGGGTTCCTGCAAGTTTCTTTGATGCATGGGATATCGGAATGGTTTCTGATTCTAACTTCATGTCAGCTGAACTTCTGGATGAAGTTTGGGAAAATATTCCAAATGCATTGAGTGCATATAAGGAAGGTCTTTCAAATGCTATTCCTATCGTAACAGGCTTTATTGCCAAAGATAAAAACGGGAATATTACTACTCTCGGACGCGGTGGTTCAGACCTTTCTGCAACAATGATTGGTTCTGCAATGGGAGCTGTTGAAATCCAGACATGGAAAGATGTAGACGGTATCATGACAACTGACCCTCGCATCTGTTCTGATGCAAAACCTGTTTCTGAGGTTACATACGAAGAAGCTCAGGAACTGGCTATGTTCGGGGCACAGGTTCTCCATCCTCGTTCAATGATTCCTTGCCGCAAAACAGGAACACCTGTTCGCGTAAAGAACTCATATAATATTACAAGTCCGGGATCTATTATTGTGGAAAAACATATGGGAAAAACAAGTCCAGTTTGTGCTATTACAACAGTAAAGAAAATCAGTCTTATCGATATCCAGTCCTCACGTATGCTGGGAGCAGCCGGATTCCTGGCCCATGTTTTCAATCAGTTCCTCAAATGGAATATTTCTATTGATGTAATTGCTACTTCTGAAGTTTCAGTTTCCCTTACTGTTAATTCAAAAGACAAAATTGACGGGCTTCTTGAAGACCTTGGACGTGTAGCTGATGTTGAAGTTCACACAGGAAAAGCAATTGTAACTGTGGTTTGTGATGCAAAACATTCTTCATCAATTCTTGCCGCTGGTTTTGATGCTCTGGCTGATGAAGGAATCAATGTTCAGATGATTTCTCAGGGCGCAAGCAAAGTAAATATCAGTATGATTGTAGATGAATCTGAAGCTGAACAGACTGTAAAGGTTCTGCATAAAGCCTATTTCGGGTAACTGGAGATTAAAAATGAAGATTGCTTTGGTTGGATATGGAAAAATGGGACATATGCTGCGTGCTGCAGCAGAAGCCTGCGGACATGAAGTTGTTGTGACTATTGATGTTATAGCTGCTGATGCTGATGTAAAAGTTCCCGCAGGGGATGGAAAAGCTGTTGCCGATGCAGTAAAAGCAAGCGGTGCAGAAGGGGTAATTGAATTTACTCATCCTACAGCCGTTATGGAAAATATTAAAAATCTTCTTCCTCTGGGGCTGCCAATTGTTGTTGGAACTACAGGATGGAATGATAAATATGCTGAAGTTGAAGCAATGGCAAAAGAAACAAACGGAATTATTCTTGGAGGAGGAAACTTCTCTGTAGGCGTAAATCTGCTTTATAAAATCATTGCTGAAGCTCAGAAACTTATTGCTGAATATCCTGAATATGACACAGCCGTATGGGAAATGCATCATACTCAGAAAGCAGACAGTCCTTCAGGAACAGCCCTGGAAATTGCAAAGGTGATTCTGGACAACTGTTCTGCTAAGACTGAAATTGTAACAGATGAATTCAAACAGAAGCCTGAAAAACATCAGCTTCATGTTTCATCAACAAGATGCGGAAATGTTCCCGGAACTCACTCAGTATTCTTTGACGGACCTGCAGATACAATCGAAATCAAACATACTGCAAGAAGCCGTGAAGGATTTGCTTACGGGGCAGTTCATGGTCTTGAAAAACTGGATGCCGGTCTTAAAGACGGTTCAATTCAGAAAGGCCGTTTCTACAAAATGACAGAAATGTTCTAAGTTCTGAATAAAAAGAACGCTTTGTTAAATAAAAAAGACTTCCTTAATTGCAAGGAAGTCTTTTTTTGATTTTAAATAACTGGTGGTTGAACTTATCGAAACTACCGGTTGTTCTGTTTTTTCAGACTAAACTTCAGCTTCATCAAGCCGTCCGAATTCACAGAGGGCTTTGGAAATTCTCAGGTATTCAATCTGTTCCAGCGTGTTTTTCAGTACTTTATACAGTTTTATTTCGCCTGTTCCTGAATTACTTGAAACAATGGAAAGGGTTTTTCTGTTTCCTTCCGGTAATTCAATGACTTTGTTGCAAAGATCGGTAATCGGTGTGAAGACATCGATATCAATAACCCATTGTTTTGTTTTTACGCTGGATGACCAGTGAAGTTCCGTAAATTCATTCTGGGTAGCTTCCTGACAATCCCAGATTATTTCTGAGTTTTTCTTGTTTTCAGAAGCATCAAAGGCCATTTTGTTTCCTTCAATATTCAGAAGAAGTGATGCCTGGTCTCCGTACATTCCGTGTACGGCAAAACTTGAATCGAACATTACGCGGCCTGAGATAAGGCTTGAAAGATTTGACGCAGAAACATGGAACCAGGGATTAGGGAAGGTCTGACCCCATGTTTTATCAAAATACCCGAAGGAAGTCAGGGGATTTACTGAATAATCATTTCCACACCAGTTAATGGTTCCAGCAAAATTGGTCCGGCAGCCTATAGGTGCCCAGAATTCTGATTTTTCCTGAAATCCTTTTTCAAATTCCTGAAGAATTTCAAAATCCAGGTTCCATTCCGCGTAACCGTCCTGGCATAAATATTCCGGATGAGCTGCAAGGTCTCTCTGTGAACAGCTGATAAAGCCGCTCAAATGATTTTCTGTAAATACACAGGTTCCTGTTCGGATTTCAAAAGGTTTCTGAGAGATTTTAATATTGCTGTGGTTGTCGTAATAACTGATTTGTTTTCCTTTCTGCCCCAAGGCTCCAAAGCGGACAACAATATATGATGGAATTACCAGGTTTTCTGACTGAAGTTCTGTTGCAGACATTGTTCCTGCCAGTGCATATTGAAGGTCTTCAGCGCTTACTGCATTTCTGTGTTTGAAACCTAAAACCGGTTCTGATGGCGAAAGTTGAGGGTTCAACATTTCAAGTTCAAGATAAAATGCTTTTTCTGATCCTGTATCTATTTCTGTTGCGTTAAAAACATATCTCCAGATAATAATTCCGTTTTTTTTAAGCTTTCCCGAAAGTGTATATCTGGAATTTGCTAAGCCTTTCTTTGAAACACCCATTATAGTCCTTTTCCTTCGTAAATTTTCGGAAGATTAGGAAAATACTTTAAAGGTATTCTAATAATATGGTATAATTCTGTGTATGAGTAATCTGATTTTAGCTCCGTCGCTTCTTTCGGCGGATTTCAATAACCTTAGTGATGCAATGAAAAAAATTGAACAGGAAGGTTCCGGTGCTGTTCATATTGATGTAATGGACGGAAATTTTGTACCTGAAATTACTTATGGTGAACCTGTAATCCGTTGCATCAGAAAATGTTCTGATCTTCCTTTTGATGTTCATCTGATGGTTGAAAAACCTGAAAATCATGTAAAACTTTTCAGCGAGGCCGGTGCGGACTGGATTACATTCCATATTGAAGCAACAAATCATGCTAATCGTGTTATTCAGATGATTCATGAAATGGGAAAAAAAGCTGGTGTCGCAGTTAATCCGGGAACTCCTGTTTCTGCTCTTGAAGAAGTCCTGGAGTATGCGGATCTTATTCTGGTTATGACAGTAAATCCAGGCTGGGGAAATCAGAGTATGATTCCTTCCACTTTGAACAAGGTTCGATCTTTAAAGAAAATCCGCAGCGAAAAAGGTTACCATTATATGATTTCTGTTGATGGGGGAGTAAATGAAAAAACTCTTTCATCTGTTGTTGAAGCCGGAACCGATGTTGTTGTTTCTGGTTCTGCCTTTTTTAAAGGAACTTTAAACTGGAAAAAATAAGGAGTGCCGGCATGAAGGTTATCCGGAAACTTACAGCAGTTTTTCTTACAGCAGCTCTTTTTTCTCTTCCCCTGGTTGCAGAAAGTTCTTCGGAATCTGCTTTTGCTGCAGGATGCAAAGCTTATGCAGCCGGAGACTGGACCAGTGCTGTTTTTTCATTAAAGAAAGCAGCTTCTTTTGAACAGAATAATAATCCTGATACTTTTTATATGCTTATCAATGCCGAAATCTATTCTGGTGACTATGAAAGCGCTCTCGAAGACTGTGTTTATTATCAGGAAGAATTCAAAGGTTCTTTGTATGAATCAAATGTAGTTTATCTGAAAGGCCGCTGTTATTTTTCACTTGGAGAATATGACAAAGCCGTAATTACTTTAAGTGATTTCTGTCATCAGTACGAAAAGCATGATATGTATGCTGCCGGCCTGTTCTGGATTGGTGAATCTTTTTATGCCTGTTATCAGTATCCTGAAGCTGCCGCTCTTTATCAGCGTGTAGTCACAGAGTTCCCTGATGATGCAAAAGCACCTGCATGTCAGTATAGAATCGAAACAATTAACCAGCGGGAACGGGAAGAAAAACTTCTTTATCTTCTTAAACAGACCGGAGAAGAATACCTGTTTGCAAAAGAAGAATATGAAAAGCAGCTTAAATTTTATTCAACAGAAA
The DNA here is from genome assembly GCA_002315375.1 of Treponema sp. UBA1747. Lineage (GTDB taxonomy): Bacteria > Spirochaetota > Spirochaetia > Treponematales > Treponemataceae > Treponema_D. The sequence continues at coordinate 26,856 of DCHR01000046.1, forward strand.
CTGCTTCCGGAACGAGAGCAAAACTTATTGAAGCTCAGAAAAGAAATGCTGAACTCGAAGAAAAGTACAAGGAACTTGAACTGGAACTTCAGCGTATTAAGGCTTCCGGTGGAATAGATGTGCCGGATGAAAAAAAATCAGAAGGACTGCCTGAAGTCGACGTAAAAAATACAGATGAAAGTCTTCTTGAAGTATTGAAGGCTAAAGCAGATGAAACAAAATATCTTCTTGAAGAAAAAGCTTCTCAGAAAAAATAAGTTTGGGTGTTAGAGAGGGAACTTAAATAGTGAAAAAAATCGGGAAAAATTCTGGAATAGTTACATTGATTATTCTGACTCTTTTTTGTGTATTCAGTTTTTCTGCCTGTACTTCTTTAAAAGAAGAGGAAGAAATTGAAAAAGGTGAAGATTACGAATTAAATCAGGATATTTCAGAATGGATGGACGAAGGTCATAAAAACACAACAGTTGAAAGCAGTTGTTTTGTAATCAAATCCAAAGCAAAGCAGGGAACCTTTAATTTTTATATAAAAGACCGGGATGAACACCTTGTTTCAGTTTTTTCAACAGCAGAAGAATTCACAGGAACTTCATTCTTCCTTCAGGCAGGCAAGAAAATCTATAGACTTTCAGGCGGTTCAGGGATAATTTCTGTAACCCGTGAAACAGAAAATGGCCTTCAGATTGCTTATGTAGTTCCAAAAGTCGCTGAGGTCCTTGTTGATTTCAAGATTGTTTCCTCTTTTGATAAAAAAGATGGGGATATGATTAAAATGACATCGGTTGTTAAGAATCTGAAATCCCGCAAGGAAAATTTCGCTTTGAAACTGGTAATGGATACTTCAATCGGTGAAAAATCCCGTTATCATTTTTATGGTTCAAATAACGAACCGATTGAAAATGAAACCTTATACACTTCCAGCAGAGATAATAAATGGTTCATTACAGGAAATGAAGCCGCTTCTTTCCAGATTCTCCTGAACGGTGCTGATATTTCAGTTCCGGATTTTGTATCAGTCGCAAATTATGAAACTCTGAATACTCTGAACTGGGAACCAGCTGTTTTGTCATCCAGAACTTTCGATACAGTATCTTCATATAATAATTCTGCATGCTGTGTTTCCTGGAAAAAAGAATTTCTCGAGAAAGATGAAAAATTCAGCAGAATTATGTATTTTGCCGTTGCAGCTTATCCGGAATCTTTGACCAGTGACCGTTTCTTTGAAAACTATAAAAATCCTGAAAAACCGAAAAATCAGGCAGAAGTGATTAAAGCAGATGGAGAATCTACCTTCAGATCAGAGAATACACCAGGTGTAAAAGAGTATGTTTCTTCTGATGAAAAATATTCTGAGGATTATTCAATTTATGACATTCTTCAGGATTATGAAGAGAATTCAGAAGAGACAGACGGAGATCAGTACAGTGTTGATTACATCCGCAGGTTACTGAACAGAATTGCAGAACTTGAAACAAGCGGTAAAGAATTGAACCAGGAAGAACTTCTTCTTCTGAATGCTGAAATTGACGAAATATTACTTCATTTGAGGGAAAATAAATAAATGGCGAAAGATGTTATTACTCTGGCAAAAAGAGAAATGAAACGCCGCCATTTTGGATCGGCAATCAAAATTCTTGAATCTGGTGCTGAGTTTTATGAAGACAATGCAGATTATTATATTCTTTTGGGGACAGCCTGCCTTTATGCAGGTGATTCCGGAACTGCCTATGCTTATTACCAGAAAGCCCGCAAAATCTGCCTTTCGGACGTAAATCTTCTTCTTGGTCAGGCAGCAATTTTTCTTCGCCGCGGGGAAACAGAAAAAGCCCTGAATTATTATATTGAAATTCTCGAAAACGAACCCTCAAATAAAATTGCCCGTGATGCAATGGAATTTATCCGGGTTCACGGAGATTACACAACAATCTGCCGCTGGGCAGAAACAGGACGTCTGGCCCAGTTTTATCCTAAACTGGGTGTAAATCCCGATAAAATTATTTATTCGGTTATTGGTTCTGTATTCTGTATTGCAGGCTGCATATTTGCCCTTTGTTTTATGAATGCCAGAAGCAGTTCTATTGAAGGTCCAAGAATGGATTTAACTTCAATTCAGCTTTCACAGGATGAAAAAAATCAGGCTCAGGCTTCGGATTTATCAACAGGATCCTACAAATTCATTTTGAGTAACAGAGAAATTTCGGCTTCATATCAAAAGGCTCTGAAATATTTCCAGAATGGAGATGATAACAGGGCTCAGGTAGAAATCAACAGACTTTTGAATTCAAATGCCACTCTTTCTATTAAACAGAAAGCCAATGTCCTTATGGGGTATCTTTCTGTTCCTGGATTTGATTCCCTGTCATACAGTCCTGAAATCAAGGTTGTAGAAGAAAACCCTGATCTTTACCTTGACTGTTATGTAATCTGGAACGGAAGAGTTTCAGATGTAATTGAAACGGATAATTCATATGAAGCACGTTTCCTGGTAGGTTATGAAAATATGAAGAATATTGACGGAATTGTAACTGTAAAATTTTCTTCAAAAATTTCCATTGAATCTGACAAACCTGTAAGAATTTTAGGTAAAATAAAGAAAGAAGATGGAAAAATAATTCTGATGGGCCGTGCAGTTTATCAGAGTGTGAATTTTTAAAAAAAGAAAAAAACTTTTTTATTCTTTTGCCAAAAATCGCAAAAAAAAGCCATATTTATATGGGTGGGAAATAAAAAAAGGGTAGGTAGTAAAATGGCAAAAACAGCTAGTGAGCCGGCAAAGGATTTGTCGGACAAAATGAAAGCCTTGGAAGCTGCTAGACTTCAAATTGAAAAGCAGTTTGGTGCCGGATCTCTGATGAAACTTGGGGACAAGGCAAATGTTAATGGAATTGACTGTATTCCTTCAGGTTCGATTCTCCTTGATGAAGCTCTTGGAATTGGTGGTTATCCTCGGGGTCGCGTAATTGAAATGTATGGTCCTGAAAGTTCAGGTAAAACTACACTGGCACTTCATGCGGTTGCGGAAGCACAGAAACTTGGCGGCGTTGCAGCCTTTGTTGATGCAGAACACGCACTGGATCCTGTATATGCAAAAAACCTTGGCGTAAATATTGATGAACTTTGGGTTTCTCAGCCGGATACCGGAGAACAGGCTCTTGAAATTACAGAAAACCTGGTTCGTTCCGGTGCTGTTGATGTAATCGTCGTTGACTCTGTTGCTGCCCTGACACCTCAGGCAGAAATCGAAGGAGATATGGGTGACAGTCACATGGGACTTCAGGCTCGTCTTATGAGCCAGGCTCTTCGTAAATTGACTGCAATTATCGGAAAATCAAACTGTATGGTAATCTTCATCAACCAGATTCGTATGAAGATTGGTGTAATGTTTGGAAATCCTGAAACAACAACAGGTGGTAATGCACTTAAATTCTATGCTTCGGTTCGTCTCGAAATCCGCCGCATTGAATCAATCGATTCAAAAACTTCGGAAGACGCAGTTGGAAACCGTGTACGCGTAAAGGTTGTTAAAAATAAGGTTGCACCTCCATTCAGAAAATGTGAACTTGATATTTACTTCGGTAAAGGTATTTCTTACACAGCATCTCTTCTGGATGCAGCTGTTAAATATGAAATTATCAATAAAGCTGGTGCCTGGTATTCAATGGGTGAAGAAAAGATTGGTCAGGGTAAAGAAAATACTCTCGCATTCCTTGAATCTCACCCTGAAATTGCAGCAGATATTGAAAATCAGCTCCGTGAAAAGCTTTTCCCGGGACAGGTTCTTAAGAATAAAGAAGGTGTTCCTGTAAAACGTGAACCACGTATTGCACCAAAAATTGAAGAGACATCACAATCTGTTGAACTTACAGAAAAAGGAAAGGCTGAAGCAAAAGGAGATAAAAGTCTCGCTGACGGCTTATTCTAATTAATTGTCCCCGGTCCAGGGGACTGGGGCATTTATGAAAAAAGTTATTCTTGGACTTGGTTCAAACCGTAAATATGACAGTTTATCGCCTGTACAGCTTCTGGATTCGGCATGTGAAGAACTGAAAAAAATACTGTTTGAACCCAGGTTTTCTTCAATTTATACCTCCAAAGCTATGTATGTTACTGACCAGGAAGATTTCTATAACATGGTTTGTACCGGTTTTGTTGAAGATGAAGAGAACCCATATCAGTTTCTCGATAAAATCCACAAAATAGAAAATAAATACGGCCGGGATCGTTCAAAAGAAATCAGGTTCGGACCAAGAAGCCTTGATATTGATATAGAGGTTTTCGGTGATTTTGTTTCTGAAGATCCTGTTCTTACGGTTCCGCATCCGCGTATAAAAGAAAGAGCTTTTGTTTTGATTCCTTTGCTTGAGTTATTAACTGATTCTGCCGAAGATTTACAGAGGAAGGAGTATTCCGATTCTCTGGCAAAGCTTCAGAATATCGATGAAGTTACATTGTTCAGAAAAAGGAATTCTTCTTTGTAGTTTTGTAATCAAGGAACGAACATGGAAGAAGTAAAAACAGAAACAGCTGTTACTACTGATGTTGCAGAGAAAAAAGCTGTAAGAAAATACCAGATTGGAGAATTTGACGGACCTCTCGATTTACTCTGGAACCTTATTCGTGAAAGTAAGGTAAATATTTATGATATTCCTATTGCTCAGATTACAGAACAGTATCTGGAATATCTGGATTATGCAGTACAGACAGATCTTGGTGACCTTTCAGAATTCTACAGCTGGGCTGCAAAACTGATTTATATTAAAAGCCGCATGCTTCTGCCTGTGGAAATCAATTATGATGATGAGGACGAAGAAGATCCTCGCCAGGAACTTGTAGATAAACTTATTGAATATCAGAAATTCAAGAAACTGACTGCCCTGATGGAAGAGCAGGAAGATGATTCTGAGTGGAATTTCGAACGTAAAAAGATTCAGCGCGTTCTTCCTTTTGAAGAAGGCGATGATATGTGGGAAGAAGTTGATACCTGGGATTTACTCCAGCAGCTTCAGAGTATTTTCAAGCAGATGATCAATAAATATTCAAATGAAAAGATTTTGAATATGTATGAAGAAATATCTGTAAATGAAAAAATTACTCTTATGAATGAACTTCTGGAAGATAAGAAAGAATGTATGTTCACAGAGCTGCTGACACGCAGCGGAAATCCAATGGATCTGGTTTGTGCATTCATGGCTATTCTGGAAGCAGTAAAATTTAAGATGATAACAATTTATCAGAATAAGCTTTTTGGTGACATTAAACTTGTAAAAGTGGAAGATTCACAGGTTATTCAGATAAAAGAAGAAGATTTAACAACAAAATAATTGGACTTATAGTATGGAACTTGCCAGAGAAACAGGATTTGTAGAATCGATTTTATTTTTGGAAAGCGAACCTTTGAATGTAAGGTCACTTGCAGCAAAAGCACAGCTTTCAGATGAAGTAGTAGAAAAATGTATCGAAAACCTTATTGAAAAATATAAGGATGATTCATGCGGTGTTGAACTGTCAATGATTACCGGAGGATACTGCCTTACACCTAAAAAGGAATATTGGGAAGTGCTGAAGGAATACTATGGTTCCAAGCGGGAAGGTAAGCTTTCAAAATCGGCCATGGAAACACTTTCTATTATTGCTTATTCCCAGCCAATAACAAGAAGCGAAATTGAAGCAATTCGTGGTGTTGGTGTTGATAATGCTATGCGTCTTTTAATTGAAAAAAATCTTGTCAAAGAAGTAGGAAAAAAAGATGCACCTGGTCGCCCGACACAGTTTGGAACCACAAAGGAATTTTTGAAGCTTTTCCGTTTGAACTCAATAGCAGATTTGCCAAAGCTGGATGAAGATGAAGCAGAACGATTCGAACTTGCCCGCTAGTTCTCAAAGTGAAGGGAATACAGATTTAATTCGTCTTCAGGTTTATCTCGCTCACGCAGGCGTTGCAAGCCGCCGTGCAAGTGAACAGGTGATTGCTGACGGACGCGTTAAAGTCAATGGTCTTGTTGTTACAGAAATGGGAGCCAAAGTTTCTGTGAAAGATCTTGTTGAAGTGGACGGAAAGAAAGTCTCCCTTGAAGAAACTAAACGATACATTGTCCTCAATAAACCTGAAGAATATGTTTGTTCTTCCAGTGATGAAAAGGGACGTAAAGTCGCCGCTGATCTTCTGAAAGAAAAATATTCGGAACGGCTTTATAATGTGGGGCGTCTGGATATGTTTTCCCGGGGGATTATTCTTTTTACCAATGACGGAGATTTTGCCGCAAGACTTTCTCATCCTTCAAGTGAAATTGAAAAGGAATATATCGTAGTTTCGACACAGGATATTCCTGACGAACTTCCGGAAAATTTCCAGAAAGGAATTCGCATCGACGGAGTTTTCTATCGTGCCCGTTTTGTTGAAAAAATGAACGACAGAAAATGCCGGATAATCCTTGTCGAGGGAAAGAACCGCGAAATTCGTAATGTTTTTGAGTATTACAATATTCCTGTCAGAAGCCTTACCCGTGTGAGAATAGGTGATGTAAACTTGAATCAGCTTCCTCCGGGAGAAAGCCGTGAACTTTCGACCCTTGAAGTTCAGTCACTTCTTTCTCTCTGTAAAAACCGCGAAAATAAAGTAAGTGCCTCTGCTTTTATTAAAAAGCGTTCATAAATATGCAGTCATTTCCATTACAAACAAGAATAATTGAAACTCCTCACAGAGCCTTTGTTATGGGCATTGTAAATGTTACTCCCGATTCTTTTTATTCCGAAAGCCGCGGTGGAATTGAACGGGCTGTCAAACTGATGGAAGAAGGGGCTGATATTCTTGATCTGGGGGCTGAATCTACCAGACCAGGTTTCACTGAAGTTCCCGTTGAAGAAGAAATTGCCCGTCTTATTCCCGTAATAAAAGAAATCCGAAAGATTTCAGATATTCCTCTTTCCATAGATACCAGAAAAAAGGCGGTTTTTGAAGCCTGCTTTGAGGAAGGGGCTGATATTCTTAATGATGTTTCCTCCTTTCAATTCGACCCGGAAACAGCTGTTTTCTGCGGGGAAAAAAATATTCCTGTCATTCTGACTCATGCTTATCCCCACGGGCGGGAAAAGGAACTCGAAGGTGAGGGAAAAGAAAGAGGTTGTGACGATATAGTTTCAGAACTGTCTTCCTTCTTTGACAAACAGCTGCTTTTGCCTTTTTCTCTCGGACTGAATCCGGACAAAGTAATTGTAGACCCGGGTATCGGCTTTGGAAAAACTTTTGCTGAAAATATGGACCTGATAGAAAACTGCGGAAAGCTTTGCGACGGAAAATATTCCGTAATGATGGCTCTTTCAAGAAAACGCTGCATTGGACAGATGATAGGGGATATGAATGCAGACCGTCTTCAGGGAACTATAGAAGCTGATCTTAAAGCAATAGAAAAGGGCGCTTCTTTTATCCGCGTTCATGATGTTCTGGCTCATATAAAAGCATTTTAATCCTTTTTTATTTATGACATTATTTCTCTATTTGTCATAGTCTTGCAAAAAACGCTAAAAAAGCGCATTATATGCGAATTATGATGAAACCTGAATTATTCAATACTCTCAAAAACTATTCAGTAAAAACTTTTGTTTCCGACCTTATTGCCGGAATTATTGTTGGTATCGTTGCACTTCCTCTGGCTATTGCCTTTGGTATTGCTTCTGGTGTTGGACCTGAAAAAGGTATCTTTACAGCAGTTGTTGCAGGATTTATTATTTCTGCTTTCGGTGGAACCCGGGTTCAGATTGGTGGGCCAACAGGTGCTTTTGCCGTAATTATTTACGGTATCATGCAGAAATACGGATTCGGGGAACTGATGATTGCAACAATCATCGCCGGAATCCTGATGATTCTTCTTGGTGTTTTCAAGCTTGGCGGTCTTGTTAAGTTTATTCCTTACACAATTATTACTGGTTTTACAGCAGGTATTGCCGTAACAATCGCTTCAGGTCAGATCGGGGATTTCTTCGGACTCACTCCTGATTTTTCAACTCCAATGATGATTCTTGGAGAAGAATATTCAAAACTTCCGGGAGATTTTCTTCCTAAAGTAATCTGCTTTGCAAGATCAGCCTCTTCAATTAATGTCTATGCATTTGTTGTTGCTGCTGTTTCTCTTGTGGTTCTTTTTGTGTGGCCAAAAATCAGCAAAAAAATTCCTGGATCCCTTGTTGTAATCATTCTTGCAACTGTCATTACAGTTCTCCTGAATAAATTCTGCGGTCTTGAACTTGCAACCATTCAGACTCGTTACGGCTCAATTCCGAATAAACTTCCTGCTCCACAGCTTCCACATTTTTCAATGAATTCAATCGTTGAACTTTTCCCGACAGCTGTTTCCATTGCAGTTCTTGGTGCCATTGAATCCCTTATGTCAGCAGTTGTTGCAGACGGTATGATGGGTACAAAACATGATTCAAATATGGAACTTATTGCACAGGGAGTTGCCAATATTGCTTCACCTGTTTTTGGCGGTATTCCTGCTACAGGTGCTATTGCACGTACAGCAACAAACATCAAAAACGGCGGTAAAACTCCTGTTGCCGGTATCATTCATGCGGTAACACTTCTTTGTATCATGCTTTTCCTTGGAAAATTTGTAGTTTACATTCCTATGGCCGCTCTTGCAGCAGTTCTTATCAATGTAGCCTGGAATATGGCCGGTTTCCCTGCAATCAAAGCTCTTCTTAAAGGACAGAAATCAGACATTGCTGTTCTTTCAGTAACTTTTCTTATTACAGTATTTGTTGACCTTACAGTTGCCATTGAAGTTGGACTTGGACTCGCAGCTTTCTTCTTCATCAAGAAAATGATTGATGTTTCTGAAGTTCATGAATATGGTGAAAACCTTACAGGCGGTCTTAAAACAAAAACAGATAACGGACACAATGACTCGGGAGTCGAAGAAGAACTTGAAATTCCTCATGGAGTTCTGGTTTACGAAGTTGACGGACCTTTGTTCTTTGGAACTGTCCGCAAATTTGAAATCGCTGCTGAACGTGCAGGCGCTGAATGCAAGGCAATTATCCTCCGTATGCGCAACACTTCTTATCTTGATGCCGGTGGAATTCAGGCTCTGAAACAGCTTAAATCTGCCTGTGATAGAAAAAACATTACAATCGTTCTTTCCGGAGTTCATCCGCAGCCATGGAAACTTCTCCAGAAAATGGGGATGTTCGAAGAACTGAAAGAAGAAAACATTTACGACAACATCAACTCCGCCCTGGCAAGAGCCTGCGAAATAGTAAAATAAAGATAAGTTTGAATTAAACGTACATTTGATTAATAATTCTTCATTTTAATTTACAGAGTCCGATAATTTGATTATGGACTCTGTTTTAATTTTAGGGGCAGGACTTATGCAGGGACCTGCCATTAGTTCTGCAAAAGAACTTGGATACAAAGCTTACGTAATTGATGCTGATGAAAATGCTGTCTGTGTAAAAGATGCAGACGTTTTCAGAAAAATCGACCTTAAAGCCAAGGAAGAAATCGCTGAATTTGCAGCTACAATTCCAGATCTGAAAGCGGTTTTTACAGCAGGTACAGATTTTTCTGCCAGTGTAAGTTATGTTTCCGAAAAATTAGGCCTTTCTTCTCATAATTTTGAAGCTGCAGTTAATGCTTCAAACAAAGTAATTATGAGAGGTTGTTTTGAAAAAGCCGGAGTTCCTTCACCAAAATATTTCAAAGTATCTTCAGATGATATCATTCCTCTGAAATCTTCTTCAGAACAGAATGCAATGCCTTTTGATTTTCCTTTTGTCGTAAAACCCTGTGACAATATGGGCGGCCGCGGCTGCCGCATGGTTCGTTCAAAAGAAGAATATATTCCGGCCCTTGAAAGTGCCGTTAAAAACTCCAGAAGCGGAACTGCCATTGTTGAAGAATATATGGAAGGTCCTGAATACTCGATTGACGCACTGGTTTACAACGGGACTTTTACTGTAACAGGATTTGCTGTTAGGCATATAAAATATCCTCCTTATTTTATTGAAGTGGGCCATACAATGCCTGCCGTTTTGTCGCAGAAAGAACACGATGAATTAATTTCAGTTTTTGCCCTGGGTGCAAATGCTCTGGGATTAACATGTGGTGCTGCTAAAGCTGACATCAAATATACAAAAAACGGTCCTATGATCGGAGAAATTGCAGGACGCCTTTCCGGCGGCTATATGTCAGGCTGGACATTCCCTTATGCAGGAGAAATGAACCTTACAAAGCAGGGGCTTCTCATTGCCTGCGGCAGGGCTCCTGAAGAACTGATTTCAAGAAGAAGTGAAGTAACTTTTAATCCTGGAACTCAGTGTAAGGATGCTGAAAAGCCTTATGAACTTTTTGAGATTCCATGTAAGAAAACCAGCGCTGAAAGAGCCTGGATTTCTATTCCGGGAGTAGTATCCGAAGTAAATCTGTGTGAGAAAAAAGAATTCGTAAATGATTTTCTTCCAAGGGCAACAGTTAAACTTGGCGGAAAAGTTGATTTTCCAAGAAATAATGTGCAGAAATGCGGAAATGTGATTACCTGCGCAGAAAGCTGGGAAGCAGCAGTTCAGGCGGCAGAAACTACTGTCAGCGATATTTTCATCAGACTTAAACCTGATGACGAGGCAACCGACCGTTTCCTGAAAGGAACCAGTGAAACAGATGAAAATCAGTTTCCTCCTTCGGCTTTTCCTGTTCCACAGAATCTTATTGAAAAAATATCAGGAGTCATCGGTGAAAACGAAAGTTTCCTGAAATCTCTTCCTGAATGTTTTGATTCGGAAGAATTCAGGACCTTAAAAGACTGGAATTATCTTACGATTCGTGAAGGTCTCGCCAGAGTGGATGGAATAATGCCTGAACATAAAGCAGTTGAAAAGAAAAAGTTTTTCAAGGCTTTTTTCCGCGGATCAGTTCAGCTTTCGGTATATTTATTGGACAGTAAGGAGAAATAATGAAAAAAAATTTTTATTTCAGCTTAATCTTTTTTATTTTTTGTACGAATCTTTTTTCTCTTTCTCTTGTTGAAAAATCAAAAGAATATGGAATGAATCTTTATTATGACAGTCTGACAGAAAGCGGAATGCTTGAAAAAAACGGTCATTTTGTTTCTTTCCGTACAAACGAACAGATAATTCTTTTTGACGGAACCCTGATGAAATTAACTGACGCTCCAAAACTGGAATCAAATCAGATTGTAGTTACGAAGGATTTTCTGGAAAGTGCAGAAAACTTCTTTCATCAGGAAGATCTTTCAATTCCATTCAAAGTTGGTGCCATTGTTATTGATGCAGGTCACGGCGGAAAAGACCCTGGAGCAAGCAAAACTTTCACAACAGGAAACAAAAAATTTACCTGTACTGAAAAAGATGTAAACCTTCGCACTGCTATTCTGGTTTATGACCGTCTGAAAGCTGCATATCCGAATAAAAAAGTGATTCTGACGAGAAATACAGATAAATTCCTGTCTCTCGAACAGCGCACCGATATAGCAAATTCAATTTCTGTTGGAAAGGATGAAGCAACCTTGTTTATTTCAATACATCAGAATTCTTCCCTTAATAAAACTGCTTCGGGCTATGAAGTCTGGTATCTGACTCCGGGTTACAGAAGAACAGTTCTTGATAAAGCTGATGCAGATAATAATGCAACCTTGTTCCCTATACTGAATTCCATGATGGAAGAAGAATATACAACTGAAAGTATAATGATTGCAAAATTCATTATGGATGGACTTCAGGCTCAAATCGGAGACCAGTCAAATGCCCGCGGAATGAAGGCAGAAGAGTGGTTTGTTGTCCGGAATTCCAATATGCCGAGTGTACTTATTGAACTTGGATTCGTTTCAAATGAAAAAGAAGCAGCTCTTTTAACCAGTGATGATTACTTGAAAAAAGCTTCTTTAGGAATATATAATGGAATATCTGCATTTATAACGCATTTTGAGCGCTCAAAAGGATTTACAACAGTAAAATGATACTTCCAGAAATAAAAAAACTAAAACTTATGCTTGTTCTTGCAGGAACTCTGATCCTGGCCCTGATTCTTTCCCTGTCATTGTTTATGGTAAAGAAAGGAGGGAAAAGATATACATTCGTATTCCCGTCTGTAGAAAAAGGCGAATTTATTGTAGAAACAAGAAGACTTGAAAAGAGCTTTAAGTCACCTGTTGAATATTACATTGATGAACTGATGCTTGGTCCACAGACAGAAAGATGCAGGTTTATTTTTCCAAAAGAGACAGAAGTAAACAGTGTAATGGTGAAAAATAAAGTTTTATACATTAATTTTTCAAAAAAAATAGTTAATCCTGAAACTGAAGGAAAAATGCTTCCTGTTCGTCAGGCAATTGAACTGTTTAAGAATAATGTTTTGCGGAATTTCCCGTCAATAAATACAGTTGAAGTTTTTGTTGAGGGTAATCCGGCTTACGAAGGTTATTGATTGGGGTAGAGATTTTAACAATTTCAAGTTGACAATTTTTCCCCCTTATAAGATAATAGTCTTAAAATATACAAGGCTACATCGACAAATATAAAAAGGAGCTTCAAAAAATGAAGAAGACTTTAGGTTTACTGGCAGCTGGACTGCTGCTTTTCACTGGCGTTGCTTTTGCAGAAGAAGCTGTGCTCATTGATTTCACTTATCTGAATGCTGATCAGACTGTAGAAGGTGAAAACGGAGAAGACAGCGTATCATTCAACAGCAGAACTGTTATGGACTTTTCTGTAAGTGCAGGAGCATCTTTTACAGATAATCAGAAAGATTTGATGAAAACATCTCTGGCTCTTCCTGATTGGGAAGTAGTTCTTAATACTTCAGCCCGTAATGTTACTAGCGTTGGTCTTTCTCAGGTAGTTGCAGCTCCTGTAAAAGATACAGCAGATGTACCATTTGCTGGAAAAGAAGTTATGGGTGTTCGCATTGTTTTCCCTGAATGGAACTCAAATGCAAATGCAAAAATTGTTCCTCCATTCACAATTCCAGCATTCGAACCACTTGGTGATCTGGATGAAAATGGTGTACGTCAGCCACTGGCAGAAGGTGCTGATAAATCAAGCTACAATACAGCTCATTCAGAAAATGAAAATGTAAACAGAGATTTCGAAGGAACACTCTTCGAAGGTGGATACGGTCTCGTTAAAAACGTTGGTACAATCAAAGCAATTTCTGTAACAACAATGGGTATGAACTTCCCACACGGACTCTATGTTCTCCTTACAGACAACGACAATATCGAAAGACGCTACTTCATGGGATACCTTGGATTCGACGGTTGGAGAGAACTCCGCTGGAACAACCCACAGTACATCACAGAAGTTCGTACACGTGAACTCCGTGTGTATCCAATCTATCCACGTGGACTTCCATATGTTAAATTCGCTGGATTCCAGATTACACGTGATGCAGCTCACATTGGTGGAGACTACATCGGATACTTCAAAGATGTTAAAATCATTTACGACAAAGCTATCCTGACAAGCGACCGCGACATTGCTGATGAAGACCTTTGGGGAATCATTGGTAAAAAAGAATCTGCTCGCCAGAATGCTGAAATGATGAGATTCGGAAACAAACAGGTTGACCGCTACCTTGAAAAAATCAAGATGTCAACAGAAGATGAATTCTCACCTTCACTGAATGCTGAATCTAGCTCAAACGCTCAGAAAACAAGCGGAAACTCAGCAACAGTAAGCGACAAATAAGTAATCGCTGAACAGCATGTCTAATAGGAAACGCCTTCTTCTTACGAAGAAGGCGTTTTTTTTATCTGGTGAGGGTAGTTGGGCATTGAAACTACCGGATGTTTTGTTTTCTTGAAAAATCAGGTTTTTCTGTTAAAATATAGATATGAGTACTGAAAAAAATCTGCCTTCAAAAAATCAAATAAAACTTGTATACGAATCTTACAATGCATATCTGACAGAAATCCTTTCAAATATAACTAATGTTCTTGCAGTTGCCTTGAAGCTTTCTTCCAGACCAACTTTCAAAAAACGTGTTAAATCTTTTAACAGTTACTATAAGAAGGTGCTGAGGTTAAAGCCCGGGGAAGCTTCGGTTTCTCAGGAACTGGTTCCACTTACTGATATGATGGGAATTCGTGTAATCTGCGCATTTCTGGAAGATATTAATCTTGCCATTGAACAGATAGGTTCCCTGTTTCATGTTGTTGAAGTGGAGCATAAAGGGGGGCAGAAGTTCAGTGAATTCGGATATGAATCAGTTCATGTTCTTATAAAAATTCCTGAAGAATGTACTCCGCCATTAACCGGTATTTATGAAAAACTAAAGCCTTTGCCTGAAGACGCTGTATGTGAAATCCAGATCCGTACTATTCTTCAGGATGCCTGGGCAGAAGTTGAACATGAATTGATTTATAAAACAGAGTTTACACCTCTGGATATTCCTTTGCGCAGAAAGCTTGCAAGCCTTAATGCTTCCTTAAGTCTTGCTGATATTACTTTCCAGGAAATCAGAGATTATCAGAATAAGCTTCAGAGAGAAATTTCAGAGCGCCGTAATTCTTTTTACGCTCTTGCAGATAACCTTACAGATGACGGTCAGGAAGGTAAGTCAAAAGAGAATATTTCCCGCATTACACCATTTGTTCAGGGAACTATCGATGAAATGATTCTCAGTGCCATTCATGCCCATAATGAAGGTCACGTAGATGAAGCCGTTTCGATTTATTCAAGAATTATTGAGGCTAATCCTGTTCCTCCTGAGCCGGTTCTGGCAGTAATTCATAAACATCGCGGAATGGCTTATTTTGCCCTGAATAAATATGAAGAAGCTATAGAAGATTTTGAAAAAAGTATTGGTTATGATCCGAAAGCCTTCAGAACTTATTATTACAAGGGAATTGTCTATTCGATTTCCAAAAAATATGACCTTGCTGTTGAATGTTTTACAAAGAGTCTTGAACTGAATGAATTTCAGGCTCATACCCATTACAGACGGGCACTCAGCTACTATGAAATGGGCGAATATGAAAAATCAATGGCAGACGTTGATGATGCCCTTAAACTGGGAATAAACGAAGAAGAAATTCAGGGATTGAGAGAAAAACTGGTAAAAAAGTTTGGTATGGGAATGTAAGAAAGTTAAAAACTTTTGATTTTTTTTAGTTTTTCCTGTTGACACAAAATGTGTATTCATATAATATACAAACATCAGTCAGAAATGACTTATGTCTCCTTCGTCTAGTGGTTAGGACATCGGGTTTTCATCCCGACAACAGCAGTTCAATTCTGCTAGGAGATGCTAATAACCTGCTTGAAAAAGCAGGTTTTTTTTTTTGTCTTTTTGGATTTATTTGTTTCTGTTTTCAGGTATAATTACAAAGGGTGGAAAAGTGGAACGAAACGGGGAACCAGTAGAATACAAAGATTTGAGCATTGAAAAAACTGCAGCTTTTATAAGTGTAGGCGGGCCTCTCTCTCTTCAATACGAAAATTTCGAAGAACGAAAAAGTCAGATTGAATTATTAAAATACATTTCCAGAGCCTTTAATAATGAACAGCTTGGGGTTTTTGAAGCAGGAACCGGGGTTGGAAAATCTTATGCTTACCTTATTCCATCTGCACTGTGGTCTTTGCAGAATAATGAAAAAGTAATTATTTCAACAGGAACAATCAATCTTCAAAGTCAGCTGTGTGACAAGGATATTCCTGCGGTGGAAAACATTATCGGTAAAAAAATAAAATATATTCTTATGAAAGGCCGTCAGAATTACATTTGTAAGCGGCGTCTTCAGGATGCCAGTCTGATGCCGGATCTTTTTGATGAAGATATTGATAAGGTAAATAAAATCGTAGAATGGGCTAAAACGTCCGAAACAGGAAGTAAAACAGATTTAGGTTACATGCCGTCAGAAAGTGTCTGGATAAGAGTAAATTCTGAAAGTGATGCCTGTATGGGAAATAAATGTCCGTTTTTCAGTGACTGTTTTGTAATGAAGGTTAGGAAAGAAGCTGCAGACGCAAATCTGATTGTTGTTAATCACCACCTTCTTTTTGCTGATATTGAAGCCCGAATGAACGGGGCGGGATATGAAAATCAGGTGGTGCTGCCTCCTTACAACCGGATTGTCTTTGATGAAGCTCATGGAATTGAAAGTGCGGCTACAAGTTTTTTCAGTGAAAGTTTTAACAGATTTAAACTGAATAAAACATTGAATCAGCTTTACCGGCACCGTAAAAATTCTGAATCAGGTCATTTGCTCAATGTTGCAGTTATGTCCTGCAATGAAGATAAAGTTGAACAGGCCTATGAGGTAAGCACCCAGATAAAGAATGACCTGTCCATGGTTGAAACTGCAGCCCTGGATTTACTTCAGAATGAATACTCCATGCGGTTGTATTATGCTACAGAAAGAAATTTTGGTCCTTTGCTGAGCTGCATGCAGAATCTGATGAAAAGCCTCGGAAAGTTTTCGGATATTGTCAATTCTGTTATGGAAGGGGTGGCTGATGAAGATAAGGACACTCCTTCATATTGGGAAACAAAATCTCTTTCGCGGAATCTTGAACTGACTCTGAAGCTGTTACATGATTTCTCCATCTGGAATGAACATCCTGGAAATGTTTTCTGGATTCAGAGAAAAAGGCTTCCAGCTGATATGGCAAAAGACGGAAACCCATGGTACACGGTTTTTACTTCCACACCTCTTGATATTTCAAGGCTGATGAATGAAGGTGTCTTTGACCCTATGAAATCAGTTATTTTTACATCGGCAACACTCAGGACCGGAAACAGCTACACCTACTGGATGAACCGTACCGGTCTTGCTTTTTCGGACCCTGACCGCATTATTACTAAAGATTTTGAATCTCCTTTTCCTTATAAAAAGAATATGCTTTTTGCAGTTCCAAATGATGCTCCTATGCAGGAAAACGTTCAGTTCCAGCAGTTTATTGAAATGGCAATTTCCAGACTGATTACAACTGCCGGAGGAAGAACTCTTGTTCTGTTTACCTCCTATGAATCTCTGAAAAGCGCCTTTAATACAGTTTCTCTTCAGATGCGGGGATTTACAGGACGATTTCTGAAACAGGGTGATGATGATAATGCCCGTATTCTTGAAACTTTCAAAAAAGAGACAGAAAGTGTTCTTTTTGCTACGGATTCTTTCTGGCAGGGAGTTGATGTTCCCGGAGATTCCCTTTCGCAGGTAATTATTGTAAAACTTCCTTTCAGTGTTCCAAAGGATCCTGTTTTTATGGCCAGAAGTGAGTTTATTGAAAAACGGGGCGGAAATCCATTTATGGAACTTAGCGTCCCGGAAGCCGTAATTAAGTTCCGTCAGGGAGTAGGACGTTTAATAAGGACCTGTGATGACAGAGGTGCAGTTGTTGTCCTGGATAGAAGACTTTATGAAAAACGTTATGGAACTATTTTTACCTCAAGTGTTCCTGAATGTATCAGGACTTACGATTCATTTTCAGATACTGTGAAAAATATTGGCCGTTTCCTCGATGCTTGAAAGGAAAATCAGAAATGATTTATAATGTAAGGTATGATTAAAGAATTTTTACCTTACAATACAGTTCGTAACAATGCCTTGAAACTGGCTCACAAAATTTATCAGGATGGTTTTATTCCTGATGTTATTTACTGTTCGCTTCGTGGTGGAGCTTACATGGCAAATGTCATCAGCGAATATTTTAAGATTCTTTCAAAAAAGGAAAAATTTCATCCGGTTCTTTATGCCGGTGTTGTAGCCCGTTCTTATTCAGATATTTCACAGCATACAAAAGTTTATATTGATGGGTGGACATATCCTCCTGAAAACCTTCGTCCTGGAGATAAAATTCTTCTCATTGACGATATTTTTGATTCCGGAAATACAATCAACTGTCTCGTTGAAACTTTGATCAATAGCCGTGGTATGCCACGTGAAGATATTAAAGTTGTTGTTCATGATTACAAATATTTCTCATACCACGAAAAACAGCTTCCAATTCAGCCTGATTATTATTGCCGCAAGTTTGTAATCAATAATCCTGATGAAAACCGCTGGATTCATTATATGAGTCATGAACTGGTTGGTCTGGAGACTAATGAGCTTGAAGAATATTATTATAAAGATGACCCTGAATTAAGAGAAATTCTGAATATTCTGAAAAAATAGATTTATTGAAACTATTTGGATTTTCAGTGCTTTCTGATTTGAAATGAAAAAAATTATATCATTCTTTTTTATTGTACTTTTTTCATCATTTCTGTTTTCTGAAATTAAAGTATTAAGTCCGGTTCCCGGAAAATGGGCAAACCGGCAGATGCTTGTAATTGAATCAGATGACGGCGCTGACTACTTTTATTCCCTCAATGGTGATGATCCGGAGATTTCTGGTTTTGCATATGATGGTCCTGTCCTTATTGATATGACAGGGGACATAACTTTGAAAATAACCCGGAATTTTGAAGAAAAAATTGAGGTTTCTTTTTCTGTTCTGCCGGCGTTCCCGGAAGAAGATGAACAGAGGGCTTTTGTTTATTCATTTTTTGACACAGGCATTTTCAACTATTTTTCAGGTGCAGAAATTAATATCCCTTCATCAATGCGTTACTCTTTTGAGAAAAAGGCTGAAAATTATAATCCTGGAAAAAAACTTTCATATTCTGAGAAATGTTCTCTTTCACGTTTTCTGCCTTGTACAGTAACTGACGGAAATCTTTTCTGGCGTTTTATTATCAGGGCTAATCCTAAAGCAACCGGAAGCTTTTCCCGCCGCGACCTGCCGTTTTCTGTAAAAGACTGGAATACTATTGTTTTTGATGATAAGAATCTGCTTTTCAGAATAGACAGCGAATACTGGACTATACCTTCATCTCCGCGGACTTTAGACCGTTCTGTCAGTCATGTTGTTTACTGGCAGTCCATGGATTTTAAGCCGGATAATCCTGTAGAATTTTTTGAACTTCCTCCGGTTCCTTCTCTCAGGAAAGAAACAAATGAAAATGGAAGCGTTTCATTCTTCCTTGACGGGGATGATTCTTATTCCATGACCATCAGTGAAAAGGATTCCTTCTTTTACGAATTGTATACGGAACTTTGTGCAGATACTTTTACCGGAGACTATTTGTCCGATTCTTTCAGAATTGCAGTATATGCTGATTCTGTATATCAGGGTGAATTGAAGGCTGATTATGAAATTGATAAAAGGCTTCCTTCTTTCCCGGTTTTTACTTCTTCAAATTTCGGTTTCCATGCAAGGGGAACGGTCAGTCTTAATATAAGTACTTCGAAATCAGCAGATTTATATGTGGCCTTAAGCGATCCTTTTGAGCTGGATAATTCTGAATATGAACAGGGAAATCCGTTGTTTGCATCGGTTAATCCTTCAGTCTTCAAAAAAATGGAAAATAACGTTGACCTTATTTTACAGTCCAACAGTGATAAACCTGTTTATTATAAAGTAAGGGCATATTCAGTTTCAGGAACTCATATAAGTGACATATCTGAATATGAAGTTATTTTGGACAGCTACAGTTTCTATTTCGATTCCGATGCAGATGCACTTGCAGCTGACGGTTCCAAAGATCATCCTTTTACAGAGTTCGGACAGGGATTGGAATTGATGAGAAAATCTCGTTCCGTAAATATTTTCATAAAGGGAAATATTAAGGTCCCTAAAGGTAAAAATCAGATTGATTTCAACTGTGATATTCAGGGATTAGATGGTGCTTCTATGGAATTCCAGGAAGGTGCATCCTTTGTAGTAAAGAATTCAACGCTTCAGGTTACAGACTGCCGGATTACAAGTAATTCTGTTCCTTCCAAGGCAACCAATACTCTTATTAAGCTTGAAAACAGCGTTCTTTCCATAAAAAACAGCGACATTTATTATGCCGGAGGTAGAAATGCCACCTTTGCTGATTGTCAGAATTCTGTACTGATGATTTCAGGTTCAGCAATAACTGTTACTTCGCAGGTTTATGCTTCCTTCCTTTCTGCAAGCAAGTCCCGTTTGTCATTAAAAGATAACCGGATTGCTGTGGTTGCAGATACTGCTGTCTGTCTTTCTTTGAGGGAATCAAAAATCAATTCAGAGAAGAACTCTTTCCGTGTTACAGGAACTATTGGTCGCATTGCCGAATTCTTCGGGACAGAAGGTTCTGTGAATAATTGTGTCCTTAGCGCGGATTTAAAACGTGGTTCTGATGCAGTGCAGCCTTTCTTTATTGACGATAATTCCAAAATTACAGAAGTATCCAACAGAGTTCAGGGGTTCTAGGTGGTTCTGACAATTGGTTTTGATGAGGCGGGGCGAGGTCCTTTGGCAGGTCCTGTTGCTGCAGCCTGTGTTATTTTACCTTCTGATTTTCCCTTCGAGCTTTTGAACGATTCAAAAAAACTTTCCGAAAAAAAACGGATTGCGGCTGAAAAAGAAATAAAAGAAAAAGCCTTGTGGGGAATCGGACTTGTAGATCACCAGAAAATTGATGAAATCAATATTCTTCAGGCAAGTCTTCTTGCAATGAAACTGGCTTTTATCGAACTAAATGAAAAACTTCCTTCCTGGTGCAGTCAGAATAATATTCCTGCCGGGGAAATTGAACTGGACGGAATAACTGACGGAACAAAGATTCCGGATGTTTCTTTTAAATGCAGGGCAGAACCTAAGGCTGACGGAAAGTATTATGAAGTGATGGCTGCCAGCATTCTGGCAAAGACTTGTCGTGACAGGATAATGCTTGAGTACGATAAGCTTTATCCTCTTTATGGATATGCAAAACATAAGGGCTATCCGACAAAAGCTCACATGGATATTTGCCGGGAAATCGGTCCTTCACCGATTCAGCGCCTTACTTTCAAATATTAAAAAGATTATTCTTCTGAGTTTTCTGATTCAACAGGTTCCGCAGCAGCTCTTTTTGAAACTACGTGGATACGTCCTGTTTTCTTTGCTCCTTCAGCTTTAGGAGCTTCATCTGCTTTTACACGGTAAACTTTTTTTGCAGCATTCTTTTCTTTTGCTTCTTTCTTTTCGCGTGCTGCTTTCTGACGGTTTTTGTGGTCTTTTTCAATGAAATTCAGAGATTTTTCCATTCCCTGGAAGAATTTCTGCATATCTTCAGCAAAAATAGCAATCTGATGACGGTCAAAATCTCCGCCGTCCTTGCTTTTGCTTTCTACAATCTGAAGAAATACATCTCCAGTTCTGTTTTCTTTAACGTTGAAAAAATAAGATCTGTTGTCTAATGTTACCTGAGTGGTGAAAAGTTCTCCGCGAGCTCCCATAGTGGTCTCCTTATAAAATAAAGTTACGGGAAAGTCTTAAAATGCGAAGTCCTTCCCTTGAAATAGTATGAAAACAATATCATTTAATGAAATATAATGCAACAAGTAAGGGTTCTGTTTGTCAGAAAACCATATTCCTGCGGGTTATTTATTTCCATTAAAAGTATTGTTTATTTCCTTTACAGCTTCAAAAAGTGCATCAATGTCTTCGGTTCTGGTAAGCGGTCCAAAACTGAACCTTACTGCTGTTTCACGAATGTCGGCTGGAACCTGCATTGCTTCAAGAACCGGCCTGCTGGCTTTTTTATTTGAACAGGCACTTCCTGTTGAAATGCAGAAACCTTTTGCATCCAGTGCACGGAGCATAACCTGACCCGGAATATTTTTGAAGGCTGCCTGAAGCACATATGGAGAAAAAAGACCGGAATTTTCAGGATTTGTTCTTCCTTCCGGAACAATCGAACATCCTTTCAATTCTGACAGCTTTTCAATAAGGTCAGTCATTTTGTTTTTCATTAATGAATAGTGTTCAAAGGCTTCTTTGTTGCTTTCTTTGATGAAATGCTTTTCCAGGACTTTGGAAAATGCAAGGGCACCAAAAACATTTTCGGTTCCGCTTCTTATGCCTTTTTCCTGGCCGCCGCCACGAAGGAAAGATTCCTGCGCGTCTTTAAGATACAAAATTCCAATCCCTCTTGGTCCGCAGATTTTATGGGCGCTGAAAGCGGCGCTGTCAATTCCCGGATAGGAGATATCAAAAGGTATTTTTCCGGCAGCCTGGACACAGTCTATGTGAAGTTTTGGACGGCGTTTTCCCTTTGTTTTTTCTGCGATGATGTCCGCTATTTCCTTTACAGGCTGAATGATTCCGGTTTCGTTGTTTACTGCCATTATGCAGACCAGATGAGTGTCTTCATGTTCTGTAAGGGCATCTGCCACAGTTTCCGGTGTAATAATGCCAAGTTTATTTGCTTTGAGTGGTACAACTTTCCATCCGCATTTTACAAGCATCTGGGCCTGTTCTCTGATGGCAGGATGTTCGATTGTACTGATAAGAACTGTTCCCTTTACCGGTTTTGTTAAAACAGAGAGAAGTGCAATCTGGTCGCTTTCGGTCCCGCCTGATGTAAAGAAAACTGATTCAGGTTTTACACCGAGAGTAGCAGCGCAGGAAACTCTGGCTTTTTCAAGAAGATCTTTTGCTTCTTTTCCGGCTTTATGTGAACTTGACGGGTTTCCCCAGTTTTCAAGAGTCTCATTCAAAGCTTCGGTAAGAAGTTGTTTATCCTGGGGACTTGTTGCAGCCCAGTCGAAATAGCGTGAAATATCAGTCATGATTATTTAAAAGCAAGAAGAATGTCTTTGTCTTCGATTTCGGAAATAAAGGTATCGCAGAGTCCTTTCTGAAGGATAACGCGAATTTTGTTTGATTCATTCTTTTTGTCCATTCGCATAACTTCAATGAATCTTTCGCCGATGCCACCGCCTCGTACAAGCTGTGGAACTGATGAACAGTCAAAATCGTATTTACGAAGAAGGTCAAATATTTCTTCTTTATAGGAATTCATACAGAAATCTTTAATGGCACTTAATTCGGCCATGCGTCCGATTCCCCATGCAACAGCTTCCCCATGAGTAATGTTTCCAAGTCCGCAGATGGTTTCATAGGCATGGCCGAAGGTGTGTCCCAGGTTCAGGAAAGCGCGTTCACCTTTTTCTGTAAAGTCTTTTTCTACAATGCGTCCTTTTGCTTCTACACAGGCAGGAATGACTTTCATAAGTGTTTCTCTGTCTCTTGCCAGAACCTTTTCGCTTTCATCTTTCAGGATTTTGTAAAGGTCTTTATCAAAAAGAATAGCGGTCTTAAGGACTTCTCCAAGCCCTGATTTGAACTGATTTTCAGGAAGATACTGAATGAATTCAGGAAAATATGAAAGTTTTGCTGCCGGATAGAAGGTTCCGATCATATTTTTGTAGTTTGAAAGATCACAACCGGTTTTTCCGCCTACAGAAGCATCAACCATAGCAAGAAGGGTTGTTGGAACAAATTCAACTTTTACGCCGCGTTTGAAAATCGAAGCGGCAAAAGCGGTAATATCGCAGATAACTCCTCCACCAATTCCAACAAAGATGTCCTTTCTGTTGAAACCATATGAAAGGGCAGTAGTAATTATTTCGAGAACGGTATCAATTGTTTTGTATTTTTCTCCGGATCCGAGAATAAGGAGACTGTCGTTTCCGCATTTGCCATCATCAAATTTCTGGACAAAATTTTCCATACAGGGAAGAGTTCCGACTGTTGAGTCTGTGACAAAGAAATAGCGGGCTCCTTTGTCTTCTCCCGGTTTGTAAAGGGAAACAAGGTCAGGAATTCCGTCATAGAAAGTGATTTTTGAACTTTCAGTACCCGAATAAATAGCTGGATAATTGATTTGAAAAGTTGATGATTCCATAATGGAATCATTTTAATGTTTTTAATGTGGTTTTACAATAAAACTTAGTAGGTAGAATCCATGGATTTGAGTTCTTCCTGAACTTTTTCCAGACGGGTGATTTCTCTTTTCAGCATTTTTTCGTAATTCAGTTCGCCGGTTTTGATTCTTTCCCGTTCATCTTCCCAATTCTGTTTTTCGGTAACAAAAAGGAAATTGAATTTGGTTTCATTTGCTTTTTCGCACCAGAGTTTTGCTTCCTGCCAGTAATATAATCCGGCTTTATAACAACTCAGGGCTTTTTCAATGTTCCGGAGGTATTCTTCTTTCCAGGGGGCATCATAAAAATTTGCAGTTTTTTTGTCATAAGTTCTGCCCAGGCGCAGATGCTGTTCAATGAGCTTAAGATTTATGTGCATCTGGAACAGATATCTGTATTTTTCCCATTGTTTCTCATCGGTTACCTTGAAATCGGCAAACTGAGGGTTGCAGAAGTCAGCCTGGGCGGCTTTTTCAAGCCAGTATATGTTTTCGATACAATCGTCAGGGTACTGCTGGTAGTGAACATGGTAAAGTTTATAAAAATCTTCCTTGTATTTTACCATGTAGGCTGAAGCCTGTGAGAAAACTAAAAAAAACATCAGAACAGTAAGAAAAAACTTCTTCATCATCTATTTTTCGGAATTTTATAACCTTTTTCTTAGATGATTTTTTTTTATTTGAAAATTTATTACAATACATGGTATTGAAAACTAAAATTAGGGATATTGTATCTATTGGCATTTTTTTCATTCTCGTCTCTGCTGCGGCATTTCTTGTACGCCCTGTGTACGAAGAAATTTCACGTGGAGTTCTGCTTTATGCCCGGGAATTGAAAGAAAATGTTGAAAATCAGTTTTCAATCAGAATTTCCTATAAATCGCTTTCACCTTCAGTTTTGTCTTCTGTTAATGTTCGCGGAGTTTATATTACTACGACTGATGATGAACAGATTGCCTCTGTAAATAAAATCCGTCTTGATTATAAACTTCTGAGACTTTTAAAAGGAGATTTTGCCGGAGGTTTCAGTTCCCTTGTAATTGACGGCGTTGATGTTTCAGGAAGTAATCTGACAGAACTGATAAAAAGGAACCAGAAAACCGGTGCTGGTAATCAGGATAAAAAATCAAATCCTGATAATTTCAAATTTGATCCTTCAATGGTGTTTTCAGATTTTCCTTTCAATATTCATTTTAAAAATCTTCATGCTACTTATGAACAGGGAGATATAAAGGGCGAGGGTTCTGTCCGGAAAATGGATTTTGTTTATAACAATAAAACCCGGCAGTTCAACCTTAATGCCAATGCTTTTGCAAAACTGGGCTATAAAAACCAGGAATATTCAGGCAATCTGGATTTCGAAGGAAAACTTTTTGAAGGTTTTGAAAGTTCAAATGCAAGTCTTACTCTTAATGGACTTACTGACGGGAATCTGAAACTGAACAAAATGAATTTCCTTTTTTCGTACAGTAATAATCAGATTTCCTGTTCTTCAATAAAAAGTACATTTCCCCTTGGTCTTTTTGCTTCTTACAGTTTTGATACGGGATCAATTAATGCAAAAATTAAAACAAGTGATCTGTCTTTTTCTGAAGTTTTCCAGATTTCCAGAAGAACGGAGCTTTACAAAAAATACGGAAAATTAAAGTTCACAACAGATTCAAAAGCAACTTTTAATCCAGCAACAAAAGAATTGTTTTATTCTACCGAAACCAGTGCTATGCTGCCTTCGAATCTGGTACCTTCCGGAGCTCTGGCTTCAGTTACTCTTTCGGGAAACGACAAATCGGTTCAAATCCAGAATGTGTCTCTTCTGGGACCAGATTTTGATCTGGCAGGGGACTTGAATTTTGATTTTACAGATATGAATCTGTCAGGGTATGTTGATGTAAAGAAAGTGCAGGTTCCTGGCGGGCCGGTTATTTCTTCAGAAATCTATATTGATCCTTTGAATAAAGGCTTCCTGGCATTTATTCCCCAGCTTTTTATTGATGAAAATGCTCTGACTGCTCTTCAGCTTATGGCAGTTCCAAATAAAGATTCTTTTGATTTTAATATTGAAGGATATGATTACTCTCATTTTGAAGCAGATACACCGGGAAAGATAGCAGCTGACGGAAGTTTCCTGTTTGACGAAAAATTTCTGCAGACATCTCTTTCTGCAAATAGTTTCTTTCTTGACAGTGCATTAAAATTCGGTCTGTCTTTCATGCCGCCGGAAACAAGAAATCAGATGGAAAAGATGGTTTCAAAGACTTCAGATTTCATGTTCTCGGCTGATGCTTATCTGTCTACAGATTTATCATCGGTTTCTTATAATGTGCCGTATATTCTTCTGGCTAATACCCAGAAAGAAAGCCAGGCTTTGCTGGTTTCTCTTGATGGAACAGATAAAAGTGTTTCCTTAAGTCAGGCAGATTTGATTTTTGGAAAACAGGCATACCATGCTTCCGGCTCTGTAGACTTCCTCAAGGATGTGGGGGAAATGTTCATGATCCTGGATCTGAACGCCGGAGACATTCCGTACCATTTTGCAGGGACTCTTGCAAACAAGGTTTTCGATCTGAATGGTGATTACAATACTTCACTCCGGCTGGATTTTTCTAAAAAAGAACTTTTCGAAGGACAGGTTGCATTTGATAATCTTCCGGTTTCCATAAATGAAAACTCAATCCTTACTTCTTTGAACAGTGATATTTCTTATTCAGAAGCGGACGGTATTTCTGTAAATTTGAACAGAATAGAAATTGAAGATACCGGAAATCAGCTTGGAATTAAGCCTCATTTAATAATGAGCGGTAATGTAAGCAACATCGGGGCTCGTCTGGATTCAATAGTTTATTCTGATTTGTATTCACAACTGGAAGGTTCTGCTGACGCTTTTGTTACAATGTCTGAAAACATTCTGGAAGGGGCGGGGTTAAAAGTAAGCCTGAAAAATCCTCTAACAGAAGAATCTGTTTCCCTGAATGCGGATGTTGCAAATCCCGGAAAACTTGCCTTTGATTTGAACTCTTTCCTGAAGGAATTCTATATAGATTCTTCTGTTAACCTCAATCATTTCAATATGAACCGCTTCACCCGTGTTAAATCCAACAATAATGAAATGACAGCTTCCCTTTATATCAGTGGAACTCCGGAGCATCCTTACATTTCTGCCGGACTTGATAATCTTTCTCTTCTGGCCTCTGGTGAAGTTATGCGAATGTCCGGTTCTGCAATTCTTGAAGACAGGGACATCATTGTCAATGAATACAAATTCAAAATGGGATCTTTTGAAATCAATAATGTATCCGGAAATATTTCTCTGGAAAATTATACCGGTTTCGTAAATGCAGTTCTGGATGCGAAAATGATGGAAGATAACCTTCATTCATCCATGGTTCTTGAAATTAGTGATGTAAAAAAAGAACCTGGATTCAGCATTCCGACAGCCTTTACAATGAATCTCCATACAGATGAACTTGGTGGTTCATTCATAAAGAAACCGTCGGAATTTTCTCTTTCATGTTTTTATTCAGAAGACGGAATCAATATTATTTCTTCGGATAATTTAGGTTTGTTTGCTTCCTTCTCTCCAAACGGTGCCCTTTACGCAGTAATGGCAAGTGAAGGTTATGCATCAATGAAATTTGACGGTTTCTACAATAAAAAAGCAGGGACTGTAGATGGAAATATTTCCCAGATTAATGTTGATTTGAAAAACGTAATGAATCTCATAAATATGGATAACATATTGAATGTTAATTCGGGTAAAATTTCAGGAAACCTGGTATTGTCAGGAACCATGGACAGTCCTCTGGTAAACGGAAGACTGGCACTTGAAAAACCTGATTTTACAATTCCTATGGTTATAAAAGATAAAATTACCTGCGACCGAATAAATATTCTTTTTGACAACGGAGAAATATCAATTCCTGAAACCCGTTTGCTTGTAAAGAAATCCAGTGAACTTTTTGTTCTCTGTAAGCTTGCTTTTGACAAATGGCGTTTTGATGAAATGGATTTCCAGGTAAGAACAAACCAGGGAAAATATGTACCTCTTCAGATGGACGTAATTCCGGGAGTAAATATTACGGGGGATGTAAGTCTTCTTTTAAAAATGCTTCTTACCCAAAACGAACTTGAGCTCACCGGGGATATTCTTGTTGAAAAAACAGAACTTTTTGTTGGTCTGACAAAACTTGTATCTTCGGTGCCATCAGGAGATTCCTCAGTTCCTTTCGATGTCCGCTGTAATCTGAATCTAAGTATGGGAACTCATGTCCGGGTAAATGTGGATCCTCTGCTTCGTGCTATTTTCGTACCTGGCGGATCCTTGAAAATTGCTTTTGGTCTGGAAGATGAACAGCTTTCCATTGATGGTACACTTGCCTTGAAATCCGGTGATATCAGCTATTTGAACAGAAACTTTTATATAAAGGAAGGAAGTCTTAAATTCTCTCCTGGAGACCGGGAAATAAATCCGGTTATGAACGTCAGGGCCGAAACCCGTGAACGGGACGAAGACGGAGACACGGTAACTATTATTCTTTCAGCCCAGAATCAGTTCCTGAAGGATTTTAATCCTCGTTTTTCTTCGGTTCCTGCCAAGTCGGAACTTGAAATTCAGTCACTTTTGGGCCAGATTGCCGTAGCTGATTCTCAGAATGTTGGAAATTTCCTTTTTGCCGCCGGTGACTATGCTTTGCAGTCTATTGTTGGACGTAAATTTGAGAATAAGTTGCGGGATTTCTTTAATTTTGATATATTCTCACTACGAACTAATTTTATTCAGAATACTTTGAATTTTAGTTTAACCAATAAGAATCAGTCAAAAGTTCTGAATGCAGGTAACTTTTTTGACAATTCAACGGTTTATATAGGTAAATACCTGGGAAGTGCGTTGTATATAGATGCTATGGTTAGCATGCAGTATGACGAAAAACGAGCTCCTGATACGATGGGAAGTGTCAAATTTTCTAATGCAGGCATTCTTTTCAAACCGGAATTCGGTATGGAATTGGAATCGCCTTTTGGAAATATCCGATGGATCGTTGCACCGGATATAGATGCTATGCTTCATAAGCAGTATATTCCGTCCACGTCTCTTTCGCTTTCCTGGAAATTTTCTCTATAAAAACGGGTGGAAAATAAATGACAAAAAAAATATTGAAAAAACTGTTTGTATTAATGATTTTCTTTGCTCAGGTTTTTGCTCTTTATGCTCAGAGTGAAGATGATGAGTGGTTCTGGGAAAAACCGATTTCGGAAATTTCTTTCGAAGGACTGAAAAACGTTAAGAAATCTGAATTGAACGGATTTATTGATGGGTTCATCGGTCTTCCGTTTAATGATGAAAATTATACAGATATGCTGGACCGTCTTTATGCTATGGATTTGTTTGAAGAAATAACTCCTTATGCAAAGCATGCAAAAAAAGAAAATGAAGTCCTTCTGGTGTTCCAGGTTACAGAGCGTCCTGTAGTTTTTTCTGTTACATTCCAGGGAAATCAGGAAATACGAAACGGTGAGCTTCGTGAAAAAATAAACCTGAAAGCCTCCGATGTTTATGTTGAAAGTAAGGTTCTTATGGATGAACGTATTCTTCGTGAATATTACATTCAGAAAGGTTTTATAGATGCAAAAATCAGTCATAAAACTGAAACCAGCGACAACGGAATAAAAATTATCTATGTTGTTGATGAAGGTTCCCATGTAGTTATTTCAAAAATTAACATTCAGGGCTGTACTGTTTTCTCGGAAAGAACACTTAAATCAAAACTTAAGCTGAAAGAAGTTGGTTTTTTGAAAGATGGTGCATTCCAGCGTTCAACTCTTGAAGCAGACAAACAGACCATTCTGTCCCTTTATAATGAACGAGGATACATGGACGCTGCTTTTGTTGATGTTGTAATGACAACAGCAGAAAACCAGGCAAAAAAACGAAACGAACTGACAATCAATTTTATTCTTCAGGAAGGACCACAGTATATTTATACGGGTACTACATTCTCTGGAAACGAAATCTTTACAACTGAAAAACTGTCTTCACTTATCAAGCTTAAAGAGGGAAGTGTTTTCAATTACACAAAATTCCAGGAAAGCTTGATGAACGTTACTGGTCTTTATTATGAAAGCGGTTATATGACTCTTGAATTCACTCCGCTTCCGGTTAAAGATTCTGACAGACATGAAATTTCTTACAGTGTTAACATTCGCGAACATTCAAGAAGTCACATTGAAAATGTTATCATCAAGGGAAATAACAAAACAAAAGACTATGTAATTCGCCGTGAGATTCCTGTTGAATCAGGTGATGTTTTCTCTCGCGATAAAATCATGAATGGTTACAGAAATCTTTATAACCTTCAGTTCTTCTCTTCTGTTATGCCTGATTATCAGCCTGGTACAGAAGAAAACCTTATTGATCTGGTTTATGTTGTAGAAGAACAGTCAACAACCACCTTCCAGTTCGGACTTACATTCTCTGGAATCGGTGCAAACTCTTCAAGCAAAAACGTTGCCATTCCATTCTCTCTTTACGGAAAACTTGAAAACTCAAATCTGTTCGGAGAAGGCCGTTCAATTTCTGCATCAACAAATCTGTCGCCTTCAGAACAGTCTGTAGATTTCTCTTATGGACAGAGCTGGATTGGAAACCTTCCTGTTTCTTTCAACCAGTCTTTATCTTTCTCGCATTCTTCTTTGACTGGTTTGAAACTTGATTTTGATTCAGACGGTGCAATCAATACAAATTATAACTACTTCAACTATGAAGCCTGGACAGCAAGTCTTGGTTCGGCAGTCGGTAAGCGATGGTATCCGAACTTTGCAATTCTGTCTTTGACTGGGGGAATCAACAACTCTCTTACTAACTATGTTTATGACGAAGGAGTTGATATTCCTGTAAACTCAGCAATTGGTCTTTATGCAAACAGATGGGGACTTTCAAACTCCCTCTGGACAAGTTTTGCAATGGATGGACGTGATATAAGTTATGATCCTTCAAAAGGATGGTTCACAAGCGAACGTATTTCCTGGTTCGGATTTATTCCACAGCTTGAACAGGAATTCTATCTTCAGACAAATACAAAACTTGAAACTTATCTGACTCTTTTCTCTATTCCGGTATCAGAAAGTTATCAGTTCAAATGTGTTCTTTCCAATTATACAAACTTCAGCACAATTCATAATGTGAGTGATTTCTTCAGCGATACAAATAAACTGTATATTGATGGTATTTTCAATGGTCGCGGATGGAATGATCTTTACGGTGTGGCACGCGGAAAAGCACTTCTTTCTCATAATGTCGAAGTTCGCGTTCCAATCGTTCCAGGATACCTTGGTGGAGATTTATTCTTTGACACTGTAGTAGTAAAAGATGATTTGAAATCTATGTGTACAACTCTTAAGGCTGATGATTTCTATTTCAGTTTTGGACCTGGTATACGCTTCCTTATTCCACAGTTCCCGCTTCACCTGCTTTTTGCATGGAAATTCAAACCTGAAGACGGTCAGCTGAAATGGGCAGGAGATTGTAATAATTATAATGGAAATACATTCCAGTTCGTACTGTCAATTAATATGACTAACAGATAAAAAGAGGCTTATATGAATAAGAAATTTTTTGCAGCAATTTTTGTTTCAATTGTTACCTTTTCAGGACTGTATGCTCAGCATATTACAAAATTTGGAGTTGTTGATACAAATAAAGTTTATAATGCTTATTTCAGAGAGTCCACAGCTGTCAGAAACTATGACAAAAAAAGAGCTGATTATAAAAACGAAATTGATAAAACCACAGATGAACTTCGTGAACTTCAGCAGAAAAAACTTGATTACGAAAAAGATGGAAATGAAGCACAGGCTTTAAAGATTGAAGCCGAAATTACAAAGAAAAGAGATTATCTTACTGAATATACAAATGCAAAGAACGTTGAGCTTGATTCTCTGGCAAAATCTTTGAAAAACTCAGATGAGTTTTATAAAAAGCTTTATTCTGTTCTTTCAAAGATTGCAGAAAGCGACGGATATTCAATGATTCTTTCTCTGCAGGAATCCAATGCGATTTTATGGTACAGTAACTCGGTAGATATTACAGAAGATGTAATTAAACGTCTGGGGCTGTAAATGAATTCAGAAATGGAGAACTCTTCATCGGGCACAGTTTCGCTGTCGCCCATGATGATTCAGTATAATAAAATCAAAGAACAGTATCCCAATGAAGTCGTTTTTTTCAGGTTGGGAGATTTCTACGAAATGTTCAATAAAGATGCGGTTGATGTATCGCGTCTTTTGAATTTAACCCTTACACACCGTGCACAGCAGCCTATGTGCGGAATTCCTTACCATGCAGCAAAAATCTACATTGCCAGACTTCTCCGGCTTGGCAAAAAAATCGTCATCTGCGAACAGGTTGGGGATCCTAAAGCAAAGGGACTTACCGAAAGAAAAGTTGTTGAAATAATAACACCGGGAACTGCTGTTGAAAGTGAATACCTTGAAGGTAACAGAGCCAATTTCCTGGCAGCATTGAGTATTACAAAAGGGAAAACCGGTTTTGCATTTATCGATGTTACTACTTCAGATTTTGAAGCAACTTCCTGGCCGGCAAGTAAAATGGCAGAAAATTTTGCCAAAGAGCTGGGGCGTGCTAGTCCAAGGGAATTGCTTTTGCCACAGAGTCTGCGGACTAATAATGTTATCCAGGAAGCCCTTGAATCATTTTCAGATCTTTCTGTTTCTTATTATCCCGACTGGGATTTTAATGCTGACCTTTCTTTCAAAAAATTAAACCGTCAGTTTGAGACAGTTAATCTTCATGGTTTCGGTCTTGAGGAAGATTCTCCGGAAGTTGTTCCGGCAGGTTTTCTTCTTGATTACCTGGAAAAAACAACCAACTCTCAGGTTCCTCATATTTCTTCTATTCGTATTTATCATGATGAAGATTTCCTTGTAATGGATGATTCAAGCCGTAGAAACCTTGAAATAACAGAAAATCTTCGCGACGGCTCAGTACAGTACTCGCTTCTCGAATGTGTTAATCATGCAAAAACTGCCATGGGAAGCCGCCTTATCAGAAACTGGCTTTTGTTTCCTTTGACCGATGTTAATCAGATTCAGGAAAGATTGAACCGGGTTCAGTCTTTTTATGATAATCAGAGTCTCCTTGATGAAGTCCGCGAATGTCTTTCTCCGGTTCTCGACATTGAACGTCTTGCAGGGCGCATTGCTATGGACCGCGCTCATGGAAAGGATCTGCAGGCTTTACGGTTGAGTCTTGAGTCCTGGCTTTCTGTCCGGGAAAAACTTCTGGCTTTTGATTTCTCATTTATTGAACGTGAATCTGCCGAACAGGTAATAAAAATTATTTCTGAGAGTATTCTTGATGATCCGGCTACAAGCCTTACAGAAGGACGTATCATCCGCGAAGGCTGGTCTGAAGAACTGGATCAGTGGAGAGGAATCAGGGATAACTTTAATAATATCCTTGCAAGTTATGAAGAAGAAGAACGCGAATCCAGCGGTATTCCAACACTAAAAATAAAATACAATAATGCTTCCGGATATTTTATTGAGATTTCCAAAGGAAAACTTGATAATGTTCCGTCCCATTTTATCCGCCGCCGTTCCCTTATGAACGGGGACCGGTTTACAACAGAAAAGCTTCAGGCTCTGGAACAGCAGCTTAATGAAAGTGGTACAAAGATTCTAGAACTTGAACGGGATCTGTTTCTGGAAATCAGAAATACTCTGAAGCAGTTTGTTCCGTATCTTCTTCAGTTGTCTGCAGAAATTGCAAATACAGATGTTACCTCGGCTTTTGCTTACAGTTCACGGCTTCATGACTGGGTTCGTCCTGAAATTGATGACAGCGGAATATTCAGAATTGAAGAAGGACGTCATCCTGTAGTTGAGCTTCATCTTCCAACAGGGGAGTTTGTTCCCAATGACTCTGAACTTTCCTGCGAAGAAGACAGCCTTCCTTCATTCAACCTTATTACAGGTCCGAATATGGCTGGTAAAAGTACCTATCTTCGCCAGAATGCACTTATCGCATTGCTTGCTCAGAGCGGATGTTTCGTTCCGGCAAAGAATGCACATATCGGTGTAATTGATAAAATCTTCTGTCGTGTTGGTGCCAGTGATAATCTTGCCCGCGGCGAATCAACTTTCCTTGTTGAAATGACTGAGACTGCAAATATCCTCAGTTCAAGTACACAGAAGTCTCTGGTAATCATGGACGAGGTTGGACGCGGAACTTCTACAGAAGACGGACTTTCAATCGCCCGTGCAGTTTCTGAATATCTTCTGGATACGATTAAATGCCGGACTTTTTTCGCTACACATTATCATGAACTTTCCAGAATGGAACATCCTTCAATCCGGATGCTCTGCATGGATGTAAAAGAAAATGCAGGTTCTGTTGTTTTCCTCAGAAAGATAAAAGAAGGTGCTTCAGAAAATTCCTACGGTATTCATGTTGCAGGTCTTGCAGGATTGCCTGACGTAGTAATTGAACGAGCAAAAACTGTTCTGGCTCATATTCAAAAACTGAATTCCGACAAACCTGTTATCGGGGAAATTTCAGAAACTGTGGTTCCTGAAAAGAAACCTGTTCCGGAATTTACAACTCCAGGATTGTTCTGTGATGAAGAAATAATTCTTGATGAAATCCTTTCCTGCGATACAGACAATATGACACCAATGGCTGCCCTTCAGATTATTTCCCGCTGGAAAAAAACTTTAAGCGGCCGCTGATCAGGCAAGCGATTTTAAGGTGTAGATTCTCTCCAGTATTTTTCTTGTGATTTCTTCGCTTTCTTCTGTCAGGGTTTCCAGACTGTCCCGGTGTGAATTGATCAGGAACCAGGTAGGCGGGTAAAGTTGTTTCAAATCTTCCTTGTATTCAGCTTTATAAACTTCGTCCATATTCTGTGCTTTCGTTTTCATCAAAAGCTTCAGATAGTTTTCTGCTTCTCTGGATGGAAGCATAGTGAAGGTAATGGCGGGTATTCCTGCGGCCAAAAAACCTGCATTGTCGCTGTATGCTGTGGGAAGGGTAAGCCATTTGTCTGAAGCTGCAGAAAGAATATTTACACCTTTTTTTTCTAAGCTGGAAAAACTCTGTTTGAAAAGACCTGAAACTTTTTCCGGTAAGTTTGTCTGACATAAAACCGGAGTGTTTCCCCGGCCCATGCAGTCAAATACAAAAACATCTCCTTTGTCGATCTGCAGTTTCCGGAACCAGGCCGCAAGCTCGAAGGCACCCTGACTTTTAATTCCCTCTGAGGCTTCTTCGCCATCTGTAAAGATAAGTCTGATATTGTGAGGTTGCGATGCTTTTGAAAGCTCTTCAGCCCATTCCATCAGAACGAAAACTGCAAAACTGTTGTCATTGGCACCCTGGGATCCGTAAACTCTGTCATAATGAGCAATAACAGTTTTTGTCTTAAAGGTGGGATCGTATTGATTTTGAGGAAACCGGACAAAAATATGAGTTTTTTCACCGGTTTTGAACAAGGAAGTTTCGATATTTCTTTTTTTTAAGAAATTCCTGATAAAAGTAACACGGTCGCAGGAAAGCGAAATGAAATCATGAAAATCAGAGTTTTGTTTTACCGGAATCACTCCTGAATTATATACTGTCCAAAAAATATAGTAAACTTGTGAAATTCTTAAAATGAATAAGTCCTTTTTTTTATAACCTGTTTGTGTATACTGAAAACATGAAATATCAGAATCCTGTTTTAAGGGGAATGTATCCCGATCCGTCAGTTTGTCGCGCAGGCGATAAATTCTATATGGTAACTTCAACCTTTCATTTTTTTCCAGGTGTTCCGCTTTTTGAAAGTGATGATATGATCAACTGGCATCAGATTGGCCATGTACTTACAAGAAAAAGTCAGCTTCTTCTGGGAGATATCGGAGCGTCCGGTGGAATTTATGCACCTAATATCCGTTATCATGACGGACGCTTTTATATGGTTGTAACAAATGTTTCAAATATCGGAAATTTCTATGTATGGACTGATGATATTTACGGAGAATGGTCAGATCCTATCTGCGTTGAACAGAGTGGAATAGATCCAACTTTGTTTTTCGATGATGACGGGAAGACTTATTTTGTTTCTAACGGTAACGATGAGAATGGAACCGGTTATATTCAGATTTCAGAAATAAATATTGAAAACGGAAAAAAGCTTTCCGAAAACAAGCCTTTGTGGTATGGAACCGGAGGACGATACATTGAAGCTCCTCATGTTTATAAGTTTGGTGAATACTATTATGTCCTTGATGCCGAAGGCGGAACAGAATACGGCCATATGGTAAATTACGCAAGAAGTAAAAATCTTTTTGGACCTTATGAACCTTGTCCGGCAAATCCTGTTTTGACCAATCGTGATATGGGTGGTTATCAGTTACAGGGAGCTGGTCACGGAGATTTGGTGGAAGCTCCGGACGGTTCCTGGTGGTTCTGTCATCTGGCTTTCCGTCAGATTGACCGCTATATGCCTTTTCATCATCTTGGACGTGAAACCTGCATTCAGCCTGTTTACTGGAGGGATGACTGGTTTTATATCGGAACAGAAGGCCGGGCTCTTCTTGAAACAGAAGTCGACATCGAACACAATGCGGCAGTACAGAATTTCAGTTATGAAAAAACTTTCGGAAATTTGACACTGAAAAACGACTGGAATTATCTTAGGAATCCTGATTATGAAAATTACAAGGTTTCAGAAAAGGGAATTGAATTGAAGGGAACTTCGGTCACATTAAGTGAAGCCAAAAGTCCTACATGGATTGGTGTTCGGGCCTGTGAGTTCGAAGAAGATGTTAGTGTATCTGTTGAATGTAATGGGGGAGAAGCCGGTCTTTCAATTATGATGGATGAAAATCATCATTATGAAGTATTTATTTTAAATGAAGGTGGAAAGATTTCAGCAGGCCTTAGATTAAGAATAGGACCTTGCGATTACATTAAAAAAAGTATTGAGTTGAAATCAAATATTGTTAAGCTCAGAATTCTTTCAAGTAATTATAATTACAGTTTTTTCTGTGATGATGTCTGTCTTGGAACTGCTGACACAAGATATCTTTCAAGTGAGGTAGCCTGCGGTTTTACAGGAGTTTATAACGGCCTTTATGCTGTCGGAAATGGAGACTGGAATAAATTTATGGATCTGAAGATTATTCATAAAGCGTAAACTTTTATGAGCAAAAAAAAGCAGCAGAGAAATCTGCTGCTTTTTTTGTCAGAACTTAATCTGCATTATTTTTGCCGGAAGTTTTATTATCTTCCACAGCACTGTTTGTATTTTTTTCCGCTTCCACAAGGACAAGGGTCATTTCTTCCGACTTTCTGCATTGTTCTGCGTACTGTAACATTGTCACCCTGTGAACGCTGGTTCATTGCGCTGTTTACTGCGGCACGACGCTGAGCATCTCCGTTGAACTGGCTTCTTGCACTTACTTCTGCCTGGTTCTGTGCCATAGCTGCAGCTGTATTTCCAGCGTCAGAATGCTGTGCATTCATATTCTGGTTTGCCTGTGCTGCAAGCATTGCCTGTCTGCGGGCAGCTGCTTCCGGACTCAGCTGAACACGAACACGGAATACACGGCTCATAACGGAATCACGGATAGAATCAAGCATATCGTAGAAAATATTGAAACCGTCAATCTTGTATTCTGTAAGAGGGTTTTTACTTCCATAAGAACGGAGAGAAACTGCTTCTCTAAGACCTTCCAGTGCTTCAAGCTGGTCAAGCCATTTTTTATCGATAATCTGAATGTACTGATAACGGATAAACATGTTGAAATTGTCTTTTCCCGCAAGAGTTTCTTTTTCAGTAATGTCATTCTGGAGTTCTGCAATAAGTGCTTCCCGTGTAAGGCGATCTGCAGGAAGCTGAACGGCAAACTTTTCGCGGATTGCTTCAGTAAGATTCTGTAATGCATTTTCATTTTTATGTTTCTTTTCTGATTCATAAGTTTCGAAAAGTTCTTCAACAGAATCTTTAGCATTAGCCATTACGCGGGCTGAAAGATTGTCATCACTCAAAAGTTCATCACGGTTCTGATAGATAACTGTTCTCTGTTCATTGAGAACATCATCGTAATCAAGAAGGTGTTTACGGATTTCAAAGTTGCGGTCTTCAACTTTAGTCTGAGCTTTTTCGATTCCTTTGTTGAGCCATGGATGTTCAATTGGTTCTCCCGGCTGCATACCGATTCGGCTCATCATTGTTTTCATTTTTTCGCCGCCGAAAAGACGCATAAGGTCATCGTCCATTGAGATATAGAACTTAGAGCGTCCAGGGTCTCCCTGTCGTCCTGAACGACCGCGGAGCTGGTTATCGATACGGCGTGATTCATGACGTTCTGTACCAATTACGTAAAGACCACCGGCATTTTTTACTTCTTCGTAATCTTTAAGCCAGAGTTCTTTTTCGATTTTAAGTGCATCTTTGTACTGTTCTTCTGTAGCATTTGTTCCAGCACGTTTTCTTGCACGGAATTCAGGCGAACCACCCAGTTTAATATCGGTACCACGACCAGCCATGTTTGTGGCGATTGTTACGGCACCTTTTGCACCGGCTTCTGCGATAATCAGAGCTTCGCGTGCATGGTTTTTTGCGTTCAAAACTTCATGTCTGATTCCTTTTCTTGTAAGGATTGCAGAAAGGTGTTCTGATTTTTCAACGGAAACTGTACCAACCAGAACAGGCTGACCTTTGTCATGAGCTGCTTTGATTTCTTTTGCGATTGCTTCCCATTTTTCATTTTCATTCAGATAAACTTCATCATTTTCATCTGTTCTGGCAACCGGACGGTTTGTTGGAATTGAAACAACATCAAGTTTATAGATTTTGTTGAA
Organism: Treponema sp. UBA1747; assembly: GCA_002315375.1. Classification (GTDB taxonomy): domain Bacteria; phylum Spirochaetota; class Spirochaetia; order Treponematales; family Treponemataceae; genus Treponema_D. Next base: position 65,432 of record DCHR01000046.1, read on the forward strand.
TTCAACTGCTTCTGTTGCTGCTGTACCGGTCATTCCCGAAAGTTTCTTGTACATACGGAAGAAATTCTGGAATGTTACTGTTGCCATTGTGCGGTTGCGCTGTGCAATTCTGATGTGTTCTTTTGCTTCGATTGCCTGATGGAGTCCGTCTGAGTATCGGCGGCCTTCAAGTACACGTCCTGTAAATTCATCAACAATCTGAACCTGTCCGTCACGAACGATATAGTCTACATCGTTGTGGAAGAGGAGGTGAGCTCTGAGAGCCTGAGTGAAATAATGTGCATACTCAAAGTTTTCTTCATCTTCAAGATTTGAATCAGCAGAAATAAGGTTGTGCTGGTGAAGGATGTTGTTGATTTTTGCCATACCTTTGTCAGAGAAGGAAATGCGTTTTGATTTTTCATCAACTGTATAGTCACCTTCAATAGCTGCTCTTTCTTCAGGAGTCATCATTGATTCATCAGGGTAGTCACCTGTTTTTGGATCTTTCTGAACTTCTGTAAGCTGACCAACGTATTTATCAACTTCATGATATTTGTAGGTGTCATCTTCTCCGGCACCGGAAATAATAAGTGGTGTACGGGCTTCATCAATCAAAACCGAGTCAACTTCATCGACGATACAATAACTGAATCCGCGCTGAACTTTATCGGCAAGGGTAACTTTCATGTTGTCACGAAGATAATCAAAACCAAGTTCGTTGTTTGTTCCGTATGTAACATCACAATCATATGCAAGTTTACGCTGGTCGTTGTCCATACTTGAAATGATTGCACCAACAGTCTGTCCCAGGTATGTGAATACAGGACGCATTGTGTCGGCGTCACGTTCAGCAAGGTAATCGTTTACTGTTACAACATGTACGCCTTCCCCTGTAAGGGAATTCAGGTAAGCGGCAAGAACTGCTACGAGAGTTTTACCTTCACCTGTTTTCATTTCGGTGATGCGTCCGGAATTAAGAACGATTGCACCCATTATCTGTACATCGAATGCGCGTTCTCCGCGAACACGCCATGCAGCTTCGCGGGCCAAAGCCAGTGCTTCTGCCTGAACATCCAGGAGTGTTTCTCCGGCTTTAAGTCTATCTTTAAGTTTTTTGGTTTCTTCAGGAAACTGCTCTGCCGAAAGGCTTTTTGCCCATTCTTCTTTTGCATTTACTGCTTCAAGCTGTGGTTTAAGGGCTTTTACATCTCGTTCGTTCTGTGAACCGAAAAGAGTGGTAAGAATTTTGTCTAACATAATAAATCCAATTTTATTTTAAATTTTGTTCATAAATTATAACGGAATTTTCCTATTATATATAGTCAAATATAAAAAAAATCTTTGTGAGTTGACAAGTAATTATTGAAACTTTATGTTTAAAAAATGCGATTTTCAAAGATTTCTGTTTCGGTTTTACTTTTTCTTATTCCTGTTTTATTTGTTTCCTGTTTGAGGAAAAATACCGTAGAATCGATTTCCGAAGATGAGCTTTTTACCGTTTCATACGGGAATTTTGAAGAACAGCTGAATATTTTCAGTTTAAATGAAATCGGAAATATTCAGACCGGATTATTCATGCAGGATGGTTTTTTCTATCTTGTAAACGGCGAAAACTACAAAATAATGGAAATGAACTCTTATGGAGATCTTCTTACTCTTTATTACAACGAAGATTCTCAGACAAAACAATTCATTGAAAGTAATGAGATAAAAAATCTGAGCATACATAAAGAAATTGCTTATCCTTTTGGTTATACAGGACAGATAGCTGTTGATTCTCAAAAGTGTATGTATGTAGTCTGTACAATTCCGCGGGACAGACAGGAATTGAGCTCTGACCGGAATACACTTTACAGCCAGGTAATTCTTCGCGTTCCAAGAGACGGAAATCAGATTGATTATATCGGACAGCAGGGACCTGGAGGAACTCCATTCCCATTCATTCGAAACGTCTATGTAAATGAAAAAGATGAGTTTGTTGCGGTTTGTTCTGCCAATGACGGATTAATGGTTTACTGGTTTGATAATAACGGCTTTTTGAAGTCTATGGTTCCTGTAAGTTCAGCAGAAGTTCCAAGAATTTCTGGAATTGATGAAGATTCCCAGGTTTATGTAACTATCGAAAATATCGTTCCTGATTTCAGTGAATATAAGCTTTATGTAAAAATCGACAATTATTCTTCATATTCAGATAAAGCTTCCAAGGCTCAGGCCGGAATCAGTTACATGAATACACTTCTTTATCCTTTGGATTTGAATACGGGGGTATATGGCAATCCGGTTTCAATTCCGCCTTATGAAGAGTCAGTAACCGTTGATTATTCTCGTCTTGTCTATAAAATCCCGTATGATTTTCTTGGAATTACAAGAAACGGATGGAAATTCTTTGTTGTAAGTACGGTAAGCGGCTTTGATGTTGAAATGATTCATTCCGAAAGTCAGAAAGTTCTTCACAGACATTTTGATGTAAACAAGAGTAATGTGCTTTATCATAATATGAGTTTATCCAGCGATGGAATAATTTCTGCCCTGTATGCCGATGAAGAAGGCGCCAGGGTAGTGTGGTACAGAACTGACAAGCTGATTCAGAATTAAATAAAGGTTAGCAAAATAGAGCTTCCTGCTTTGAAATGCAGGAAGTTTTTTTTTGAAAAAAAAGAAAAATTTCATTATTTTTTCATTTTTCCTATTGACCACTTTCCTGATAAATTATATATTATCAACACATTCGAACGAAAGCCAAACGCAAGTCGCAAAGCTTGAGTGACAATGAATGGGCTATTAGCTCAGGTGGTAGAGCACCGCCCTTTTAAGGCGGCTGTCGATGGTTCGAGTCCATCATAGCTCAGGAAGACTTCTGGAAACAGAAGTCTTTTTTGTTTTAACGTAATATGTCTGAAAGTCGACGAACCATCGACAGCCGCGCGGCTGTTTCGACGGCAACGCAGGGGCGCGTTGCCGAACATTTCGGGTGCTATCCTATTTTTTCCCTATCTTTTTTAAAAAACTTTCTCAGATTAATAATCTGTTATATAATTTACAGGATAACGGATGGAGGTATTATGAAAAGTACTGTTATTAAAATCGTTGCTTTCCTTGCAGCTTCAGCTTGTGCATTGTCATTAATCACATGTTCTGGAAAAGGCGGAAACTCTTACACTGGAAAAGCTGACGGTAGAAACGGAGAGATTACTGTAAAAGTAACTCTGGATGGTACAACACTTAAAGATGTTAAGGTTGTAAGTCATAAAGAAACTGCTGGAATCGCTGATCCTGCAATCAACGATATTCCAAAAGAAATGGTAAATGCCCAGAGTGTAGATGTTGATTCTATTTCTGGAGCAACAATTACTTCTGAGGCAATCAAAAATGCCGTTAAAGACGCTCTTTCAAAAGCAGGTGTATCACTTGGTGCTGCTGCAGCATGGAAAAATGTTCCTGTAAAATATACAGCCGGAACATATGAAGGAAAGGGTGCCGGAATGAACGGTCCTGTAGTGCTTGATGTTACATTCAGCGAAGATGCTATTACTGACATCAAAGTAAAATCTTCACGCGAAACAGCATATGTAGGAACTCCTGCATATGATATTCTGTTTAAAGATGCAAAAGAAGCAAACGGTTCTGGAATCGATGTTGTTTCTGGTGCTACATTCACATGTGTTGCAGTTAAGAACGCATTGAATGACGCTGCTGCAAAAGCAAATGCATCTGACATGGCTGCATTCAAAAAGAACAAGGTTGTTCACGCAGCTCAGGCTCCAATCGAAGAAACTTATGACGTTGTTGTTGTAGGTGCCGGTGGTGCTGGTATGGGTGCTGCAGCTCAGGCTGCTCAGAATGGTAAATCAGTTCTGGTAATTGAAAAGAACGTTGAAATCGGTGGTAACACTCTGGTTTCTGGTGGTCAGTTCCAGTCTGTAATGCCTTACCTCTGCTGGGATGCAAAAGATCCTGATGCAACAACAGGTATCTATCCTTTCGACGGCAAATCTTACAAAAAAGTTAAGATGGCTAACGGAAACATCACAGTTCTTAAGACAATCCTGAACTGGGATGAAAAACCATTTGATGGTGCAAATGCTAAAGACTGGTTCGTTGCCGGTGATATCAAAGACCTTTCAAAACATGGTGTTCACCAGGAATACCTGCCAACTCTGAAAGAACTGAAGAAAGAAATCGCTGCTTACCTGGCATGGGCTGAACCACAGCTTAAAGCAGGTAAAAACGAAGGTGCTCTTACACTGTTCTCTACAGTAAACCTCCATATCTTCCAGACATACTACGGTGGACTCCGTGCAAACGCTGACTACTCTGACTGGATCTACGGAAATTATGATCTGGTTAAACAGTTCATCGAAGGTGGACAGGAACTTAAACCTTGGCTCGAAGCTCAGGGTGCTCTTTTCGTAGAAGATACACAGCCAACTCTCATTGGTGCTCTCTGGAACCGTGAAAACGAATACATTGGTGCAACATTTGATGATGACGGTGACGGTAAAAACGAAACAGGACGCTGGGGTGCATATTTTGCTCCACCAAAACGCACACTTCTGAAGACAAGTTCAACAGCTGCACAGAACAAAATCATGACTCGTACAGATGCAAAAGAACTTATCGTAGAAAACGGACGTGTTACAGGTGTTAAGGCTGTAATGTACGACGGAACTCCAGTTACAGCACATGCAAAATGCGGTGTAATCCTTGCAACTGGTGGTTTCGCAGCTAACATCGACCTGGTTCGCAAAACAAACAAATATTGGGTTGAATCTGCAATCACAGAAAAAACACAGACAACAAACCGCAACTCTCTCCAGGGTGACGGTATTACAATGGGTAACAAAGCTGGTGCTGCTTCAACAGGTATGGAATTCACACAGCTTATGCCAATTTCTTGGATCGACAACGGTCAGCTGGCATTCGGTGGCGGAAACTATGCTGTTTACATCAACCCAACAACAGGTAAACGTTTCGTAAACGAAACTTCTGAACGTGACGTTCTGTCACTTGCAGAATTTGCAAACGGTATCGAAAAGAACGGTGTTTCAGGTGTATTCCTTGAAATCGCTAACTCTGCACAGCCAATTCCAGGTCCATATCCATACGGAACACCAAAAACTCCTGAAACATGGGAAGCTGATGTTGAAAACCGTCAGTACACACGTACAATCGACCAGTTCGCTGATCTCTTCAAACAGCTTGGAATCGCAGCTGATGCAAATACTGTTATTGAAGAAATCAAAGCTTACGATATGGCTTGTATGACAGGTACAGAAGACAAGATGGATGTTGAAAAGACTGGTTGGTCACGCCTGATTGGTAATGCTAACCGTGATGAAAACGGACGTTACGATGTATCTTCTTACACACTGGACGGAGTTAAACTTAAGGTTCGCCTTATGGCTCCATCTACACACCACACAATGGGTGGTCTTTCAGTTGATACTGACCGTCGTGTTCTGGCTGCTAATGGAACTCCTGTTAAGGGACTCTACGCTGCCGGTGAAGTTACAGGTGGTATCCATGGTGGTAACCGTCTTGGTGGTAATGCAATCGTTGAAATCTTTGTTTCTGGACGTACAGCTGCAAACGCTATCGAAAAGGATAACTAAGATTTTTAAGGCGTAAATAAAGCCGAAAAATGGGGCAGATGATGTAACAATCATCTGCCTTTTTTTTTACTTTTTAGTATGTTATAATAAAGGCAGGTGGGGACCTATGAGATATCAAAAGTTTTCTTTTCTTGTATTTTCAATTCTTTTTTTTGTTACCAGTTGTTCCAGAAAGGCACATGCAGAAAATTTTCTTAAGAAAAACGAGGAGGTTTCTGTAGTGAAAGTGAATCCAGAGATCGAAAAAATTGATCGTGTGTTTGGAAAAATGGGGGACCGGTTTAAGTCTGAAATTGTGTTCACTGATAAAGAAGAATTCCTTTCTGATTTGAAAATCGTTCTTGAAGAAGAAAAGAAATATAATCCGAATGATGTTCCTCTTTATTATCTTATCGATAAAAAGCACAATATCGGCGAAAATTATATTCCTGACGGCCTTGTAAAGCTTACAGATAAAACGGACTATAATTTCTGGAAAGAAGATCTTTCTCTGCGCCCTGATGCCGAGGAAGCATTACGGGTAATGGGACGGGCTGCAAAAGCGGATGGAATTACTCTTCTTGTCAGTTCTACTTACCGTTCGTATCAATATCAGAAAAGATTATTTCAACATTGGGTTGATGTAGATGGTCTTGAAGAAGCCGAAAGAGAATCTGCTCGGGCAGGTACAAGTCAGCATCAACTGGGACTGGCTGTAGATTTCGGCTCTATTGATGATTCTTTTGCTGAAACAAAAATGGGAAAGTGGATGTATGAAAATGCTGCTGATTTTGGGTGGTCATTAAGTTTCCCAAAGGCATATGAAGATATAACCGGCTACAGATGGGAAAGCTGGCACTTTCGTTTTATAGGAATTCCTGCATGCAGATTACAGAAAAAATATTTTAATGATGTTCAGCAGTATATGTTTGAGTTTATAGATGCCTGGAAACAGACAGAGTAGGAGGATCTGATGACTCTTGAAGAAATGAGGGCAAATGCGTATCTTGCCCAGAATAAAAAATCAGACAGTCAGGATAAAGAGACTTCTGCACAGGAAAAGCCTGGGAAAGGATTCAAGGAGTTTTCCGATGCTATTCCTGAAAATGGTTTTTTCAGAAAAACTGTTCAGACTGAGCTTCCAAAGGATAAAGAATCCGTTTATCGACGGGTTGCAAAATTTCTTGTAATGATAGGTGAAGATGAGGCTGCAAAAATTCTTCCTCATCTTACTGAAGAACAGATAATGAAAATCGTTCCGGAAATTGCTTCGGTTCGAAATGTCAGTAAAGAAGAGCAGTCGGTTATTCTTGCAGAATTCAATGAACTTCTTCAAAAATCCCGGGAGTCAGGGGGAGTAAGTACTGCCCGTGAAATGCTCGAAAAAGCATATGGACCAAAAAGAGCAGAAGAAATGCTTCAGAAAGCGGTCCCTTATGGAAGCGGAAAACCTTTTGATTATCTTTTTGATGCTGATAACGAACGTATTTATCTTCTCCTTAAAGGGGAAAGTTCCGGAGTTCAGTCTATTGTTCTTTCACATCTGGATCCTAAAAAGGCTGCCTCTGTTATCAATCAGATGAATCCTGAAGAAAAAAAAGAGGTTGTTCTTCATCTTGCCCGAATGGAAGCAGTTTCGCCTGAAGTTATTCACAGAATCGATAAATCACTTCATGAAAAAGCTTTGAGTCTTTCGTCAGAAAAATCTGAAAATATTGACGGACGAAATGCACTTGCTGAAATTCTTAAGCGCATTGATTCGGGAACCGAAAAAGATATTCTTAATCAGCTTTCAGACGATGATCCTAATCTTGGTGATGATCTCAGATCCCGACTTTTTACTTTTGATGATGTTTTGCGTGCTGATGACCGCTTTATTCAGGAAAAACTCAGGGATATGGCAGATGCCGAAGTAGTTTACCTTATTGCGGGTAAAACAGATGCTTTCCGTGATAAGATTTTGTCTAATGTATCCGTAAACCGCAAGACCCAGATTCTCAGCGATGAAGAACTTTTAAAGCCCTTCAGAAAAAGTGATGTCGATAAAGCTACAAATGCCTTTGTGGCAGATTTAAGACGTGCTTATGAAAATGGAAATCTCCGAATAAGCGGAAGAAATGACGAACAGTATGTTTGATAATGAGTTCAAATCGGAAAAACCGGAAGAAAACGTAATTTTTCATTATTCCCGCGAACATCGGTTGGAAAGTGCGCCCCAAAATGTCCGGGATTTATATAACGGCAATTTTGAGTTGCAGAGAGGTTTTAAGGTTCTTTTCAAAAATAAAACCAACAGGTTTCTTCTTATTACCCTTGTAGTACTGACTGCTTTTGCCATGATTTATACAAAAATAGAAGGGACCAGGAACAAGAGTGATCTTGGCGATTTTAAACTGGAACTTTCATCTTTTTCATTTGAAGACAAAATCTATTCAACTATGAAAATTTCCGATACGAGTAAAAAAGAAGTTTCCGAGCGGAACCCCTGTATTCTGGATTATACCTTTTCTGCTATCGATGTAAATAATCAGGTTGCTGAATCTTTTTCTGATTCCAGGTTAATTGATTTTAAAGAAGATAAAGTTCAGTGGGTTATTACTGATTTTGATATTATTTCGATAAAAACTGAAGTTACAGACGGTAAAAAAACGGTTTTGCTTGAAACTGATGTAAAGCGCTAGTTTATCTGGATATCAGTTTCAAAAAAATCAGAGAAGGCATAATCTGATTGATTTTTTA
>DCHR01000008.1:0-9410 GCA_002315375.1 Treponema sp. UBA1747
ACAGGCAGCTGTTAATCGCTGCGGGTAGCAGCTTCCTTGAAGGGGGTCTGGGGTCTCCCCAGGCTAGCGTTACAGACTGCCGTGATTGTGACCGGGAATAAGTTTTTTATTTATTTTAGTAAATGAATGTTTAAATTAAACGTACTTTTTTTCAGAGAAAACGGTTATTTTTCATCTACCTCGTCTTCTGCAATTTTCATTTTACGGGCAATGTAAATGAACGGTGTATCAAGAAGTGAAGTGAATACGTAAATCAGATAACAAGCACCGGTAATTGAAATCAGTGTTGGGAAATCATAAACTCCGATAAATGCACCGAAATTGAAAATTACAATATTAACAAACTGAGAAACAAGGGTTGACCCGTTATTGCGGACCCAAAGGAATCTGTTCTTATCACCACATTTCTTTTCTGTAAAATTCCACCATGCATGATAAAGCTTAACATCGAGGATTTCTGAAACGGCATAACCTGCAAGACTTGCTAAAAGCATACGCGGTGTGTTTGAAAAAAGCGAATGAATGTGTTCAAAAGCCCAGTCATTTTCGCTTGCTGTATAAAGCTGCCACATAAAGGAAAAGAAAATGAAACAGACTGTTGTAAAGATTCCGGCCCAAACTGCTCTGGAGGCTGCTTTCTTTCCGTGTCTTTCAGAAAGAATATCTGTAGCAAGATAACTTGAAGCAAATAAAGTATTTCCCAAAGTTTGTTCCAGACCAAATGCATTTACCAGACCTGTAACTTCAATGTTTGCAAGAATTGTACAGATTGGAATCCAGACAAAAAGACCTTTCTTTCCGAAAAGCTTGTAAGCGACCAGCATAAGACAATATGATGCTGCCAGTGAAATAATGAGAAGAAGTTCGTTAGGCATTTTAAAACCCCGATTTAAATAAAGAATTGACCTGGTTTTGATAAGGCAGGAAGGACTTCGAACTGCCACCTGACAGAGCTGCCTGCTCTGTCAGATAAAGGCATTATAGTTTAAACATTGAACTGATTCAATACAGCATTCATACGGGCAACCGCTTCTTTATTCTGGACAATCATAGTATTGATTTCCGAAATAACTTCCTGAACAGAAAGTGAAGACTCAGAAGATTCCTGAATTGCTTCCATCATAACTGCAGAAGAATCGCTGACTGTTTTCATGCTGGATTCAACATTACTTGTAATTGTGTTCTGTCCGTTAACAAGTTCCTTGATAACCTGTGTATCAGATACAATACTTTCTGTTGCACGCATAGTTTCTTCTGCTCCGATTTTCTGTTCTTCCATTGCACTGGAAATTGTACGTACAAGATTTGAGTTTTCTTCAGAACAATCCTGAATTTTTTTGAAGCTGTTCTGTGTTTCAGAAATGGAAGAAACAGTCTGATTGATTTTCTCAACCATTGATCCGATAAGAGCCTGAATATCTTTTGCTGATTTTGAGGAACTTGTAGCAAGTGTCCGGACTTCATCCGCAACAACAGAGAATCCTTTTCCGAATTCACCGGCATGAGCCGCTTCAATACTTGCATTCATCGAAAGAAGATTTGTCTGGCTTGCAATATCCTGAATAGTTTTTACAATTTCCTGAACTTCCTTGAAGGCTTCAAAAATAGCCTTAACGGATTCGGAAGTATTCTGGAGCGCTGCATTTCCTACATTACAGGTTTCACTGAGCATAGCAGAAACTTCATCCGCTTTCTTTGTCATATCTGCAACAGATTTAATATTTGCAGTCATCTCTGTAATAGAAGCCGAACTCTGAGTCATAGCTGAGGTTTCTTCAAGAACATGGGTTTCAACATCACGAACAGAAGCTGTAAGACCTGAAACATTCTGGCCCGCATTTCCGATTTCAGCATTCTGGCGAGCCCCCTCTGTTTCAATTTTTGAAATACTATCCTTCATTGAAACAAGAGCCATATTTGCAGTTTCTGCAACTTCAGCCAGTTTTCCCGCAGTATTGATAACCACTTCAGATTCAACGCGTAAATCCAATATCATTGTCCCCAGTTTTTTAATGAGGCGGTTTACAGAAGTTGTGAGGAGAGCAAAGTTATCAAACTTTACAATATTGATTCGATTCTGAAGGGAACCGTCCCGAATTTCATCAATAGTTTTTTTAGTCCCATTTATTTCCTTATATAACCCAACTACAAGAACACCAATAAGCGGTATCGCCATCAGCAGAGAAACCACCAGAACGAAGATTCCGCTCTTTAAGAATTTACCTAAAGCTTCCGCCCCATTCTGTAAAATCATTCCGTATGGAACCAGGAACATATTGAATCCAACAAAAGCGATTCCTGCAACAGCAGCAAAATAAATGGAAGAACTGTTTGTATTTACAGTACTAACTTTTTCTACAACATGAATCTGAAGAAGTTTTCGATACTTGGTAAACACTTCATTGGTAATATACATTGTATAAAAACAAACCATAGTTCCAAAAAGAATTGAATGAATAACTGCAAGCAGAATTCTTGATGGATCTGCAGGAACTGCTCCACTCTTAATCTTCAACATTAACGAAACAGTATTTCCAACCAGAAAACCGAGAACACAACCAACCGCCGTAAGAATATTAAGCTTGCGGTAAGTACTTATAACAGTTTTCTTTTCTTCCTCTGTTGATTTTCCGCCTTCTTTCTGGAGACGTTTCACAATCTGATTAAAAGGCTTTGTAAACCACCATGCAAGAACAGAAACAATAATGATCAGAATTGTAGTAACTGAAAGAGTAATCTTTAACCCGGAAAGATATGTTTCCGGATAACTGTGGATATATGCAACCTGAATCCAGCTTAAAAAAAGAACTCCGACATATGAAATCGGAACAAAAGTTAATAAATAACTTGCTAATACAGACATATTTTTCTCCTGCCTTTATAACTCTTATTACTTCAGTTTAGCAAAGAAAAATGTAAAAATAAATTTATTTTTTTTCAGTGTATCACTCCATGATACACTACCCCTTTTATACTGTAACCATAAACACTGATAAAAGGGATTTCCCGGGAGAAAATTATGGCAGCAGTACTTATTTCGATTTTTTTGATTGGAACTTCAGTTATTGGAATTTATTGTTTTCTTGAAAATTATTTTCTGGATTTAAATCGTAAAATGTGGCACCTTTGGGAATTACGTCACTCTGAAGACAACCAGCAGACTGCATAGGCAAACTTTCTGAAAAATGTTTTTCTTATTGACGGCAGCGTCTTTTTAGCAGAAAATTATAAGAATGAGACCAGTAAAAATATTAACAGACTCATGCTCGGACATGAGCCGGGATTTGCGCCAGACTTACAAAATTGATTACGTAAGAATGAAGACTATTTACAACGGAGAAGAAAACTGGGCAAGTCTTGATTTTGAAAACATGTCACCAAAAACTCTTTATGACATCATGCGTAATGGAGAACGCGTTTACACTACTCCTGTTCCTGCCGATGAATTTGAACGTGTGTTCACGAAATATCTTGTTGAAGGTTATGACATTGTTTATGTCGGCTGTTCCCTGAAACAGTCTACTTCAGTAAAAGACGGACAAAGAGTTGCAGCAAAACTTTTGATTGATTACCCGAATGCAGAAATCTATTGTATAGATTCCCAGAATGCAAGTATGGGCGAAGGCCTTGTTGCTATTCTGGCTGCCCGCTATCGTGATCAGAATATGAGCGCCCGTGACATTGCCCTCCGCCTCACAGATGAGACCAAAACAGTAAACCAGTTCTGTACAGTACAGAATCTGGATTGTCTCGCCCGTTGTGGCCGTGTAAAAGCCGGTGCAGCCTTCTTTGGAAATCTTTTTGACATCAAGCCGATTATTATTTCTGACAAAAACGGTGACCAGGTTCCAATTAAGAAAATTAAAGGACGTCCTGAAGCTCTTAAGGAAATTGTAAAACTCCTGAAAGAAGCTCTGATTGGTCCTGAAAACCAGTACATTTATATTACACATGCTGACTGCGGAAAAGAAGCAATGGAGTTTGCTGAATATCTTATGCAGGAAATCCCTTGTAAAAATGTTCACCTGAGTTACATCGGACCGATTATCGGTGCTTCAATCGGACCTTCCGGAATTGCAATTTTCGGATACGGAAAAGAAGTAACTTTCGAAGGCTGATAAATGGTTTGCTGGAAATGTAAAAAAGAAATCGGAGAACTTACAGTTTCCCGTTCAACCGAATGTCCTTCCTGCAAAGCAGACCTGCATGTCTGCAAAGCCTGCAAGTTTTTTTCACCGGGAAATCATTATGACTGCAAGGAAACTGTAGAGGATCCTGTAGCAGATAAGGAACGCAGTAATTTCTGTGACTGGTTCAAATACGGGAACCTTTCTGCCGGAGACGGAAGCTCTTCAGAAAAAAGCAAAGCCGATTCAGCAAAGGATGCATTCAACGCCTTGTTCGGTTAAAAAAAGCTCCGAATTATTAATCATCAAAGGTTTTAATTTTTTCACTTGGATCAACAGGACCTTCATGTTTTCTGAAAGTAATGTCTTTCATTTTCAGACCTTTGGCATTTACTGCCAGTCTCAGAACAGTAAAGCGTTCATGGAAGCGTACGACTTTTGAAATCTCACTTACTTTTCCGCCTGTTCCGTGGAAGGTCATTGTACTGATTGGGAATCCGTTAAAAATTAAGGTACATGGAAGCTGAGCAACTTCACCCATTTCGGAACTTGCACGAACAGTTAATCTGTAGAATCCAGGTTCTGTTACATCGAAAGCAAAAACATAAGTCGTTCCGATGTCGCTTTCCGGAATTGAAAGATCAACTGTCTTTTCTTTTCCAAGAACCTGATATTCAACATTGCTCATATCAACATCATCTGCGTCTTCAGGTTTATTCAAAATTTCTACTTCAGTTTTTTCTCCAATAGATCGCTTAAAGGCTTCTGACTTAAGAACGTAACGGCATACATTCATTGCTGCACGCTGAAGTTCAGCTCTTGTAATAGTCCCTGCTGCAAGGGCTTCAATTGTATTGTCTCCTGAAGCATTTGTTTCTCCGTTCGGACAAACCATGTACAAATCGTTCTGACTGCGAACCATTTTGTCAAAGTCTGTATTTCCCATGGTTCCCTTTTCATCCATGGTAATTGAAGCCCACCAGTCAGTCATTACGATACCTTTGAAGCCCCACTCTTTTCTAAGAATTGTGGTACAAAGATCATAATTAGCAGAAGTATAAGTTCCGTTCAGCTGTCCGTAGGTTGTCATGATTGAATCACAGCTTCCGGTTTTTACACAGATTTCAAATGCTTTAAGGTAGATTTCACGAAGTGCCCTTTCAGAAATAACTGAATCCACTGAACGACGCTTAAGTTCCTGGTTGTTCCCTGCAAAATGTTTCAGAGTTCCCCCCGCTCCCATTCTGCGCATTCCTTTAAGCTGTGCATCTGCAATGAAACCAGTAAGAACCGGGTCTTCAGAAAAATATTCGAAATTTCGACCGTTCAGAGGATGTCGGTGAATATTGATTCCTGGTCCAAGAAGACATTCTACGTTGTTGCTTACCATTTCAAGACCAAGAAATTCAAAAAGTTCTTCATTCAGTTTTTTATTGAAAGTACAGGCAAGCATTGTTCCATTTGGAATACTGAAGGCTTTGGTTCCGCAGTCCAGGCGCATTCCCGAAGGACCGTCGTCACAACAGCAGACCGCAATTCCTTTCTCCCTCAAAGCTTTAGAAACACCGCCAAAAGCAGATGCTGTACCCGGAGTAACCAGCGAACTTCCCATTCCTTCACCACGAATAATGGAAGCAAGTTCATCATCATTAAGCTGTGCAACAAAAGTTTCAAGAGAAGCAGTTCCGTCATATACAGCTTTGAGTTTTATACCTTTATCACCAGTGAAAGGAATTTCTGGCGGAAGTTCTGCCATAATACGTGCTTCAAGATTATCTGAATTTTCAAAAACAGGATTACACTTTTCTATTACAATTTCTGGAAGCTGAATGCTTGCGGCAACTTTTGCTTCGCGAACATTGTTTCCGATGAAGAAATCGTAATGACCGGCTTCAAGAATCCATGCACTCTTATTTCCTGTAAGCCCCTTATCATCATAAGAAGCAAAACTGTAGAAAGGAATATCAAAAGAAATGATTTCTTCAGCACCCGGTTCAAGTACAGAGGTTTTTTCAAAATCTGCAAGAACCCGGTCAGCTTTTTTCAATTTTCCTTCAGGAGCTTTTACATAAACCTGAACAGTTTCCTTTCCTGAAACTTTCCCGATATTTTTCACGCAAACTTTAAATGTGATTTTCTTTTCATTTTCCTTCACATTCACATCAAAAGAATTCATTTCAAAATCGGTGTAACTGAGTCCGTAACCAAAAGGATAGCAAACTTTGTCTCTGGCAGAAGTTTCAAAATATCTGTAACCTACAAAAATATCATCTTCATATTTATTGCGGACTGGGTCCCCGAAAGTTTTATCACTTAAAAAATCGTGAATCGAATAAGCAATAGTATCTGAAAGATGACCTGAAGGGCTCACTTTTCCTGTAAGTACATCTGCAGTTCCCAGACCGCCAACCATTCCGCCCTGCCATACATACATCAGAGCATCCGGTTTTACTTCGCCAAAGAAATTCATATCAATGATTCCGCCAACATTCAGAAGAACAACAACTTTTCCAAATGCCTTGCGAATCAGGCGGAGATTTTCTTTTTCAATATCTGTAAGACAATAAGAACCTTCAGTTTCACTGGCATCCTTATCTTCGCCTGCTGTTCGTCCAATAATTAAAATTGCAGCGTCAGATTCTTTTGCAGCATCAGAAACAATCTCTTCTGTAAGGGGCATTTCTTTCTGGCTCCAGGGCTCCATTCCCCAGCCAAGCCCGGTATCATAAGGATTTTGTTTTTCCCATTCAGCATAAACTGCTTCCAGTTTTTCATTAACTTTTACAAGACCGCTTTCCTTAAGCCCTTCAGGAATTCCTGTAACATGAGAAACATTTACCATTCCCCCGGAACCCGTTCCCGACTTGTAATAATGAGTCTGAATTCGCCCGAAAATCGAAACCTTTGCATCACGTGACAAAGGAAGAACGCCGTTGTTTTCCAGAAGAACACATCCTTCAGCAACCGCCTGTCTTGCACATTCTATATATTTATTCCAGTCCAAAGTTTTTTTCATTTAAATTTCTCCTGAAAATCACTTACGCCATGTTCCTGTAATCTCTTGGAGTCATGTTCATGCGGCGATGGAACAATTCCGTAAAGTAGCTTGAACTTTCAAAACCGCATGCCAGAGAGATTTCTGTAATGCTCATATCAGTATGGGCAATAAGGTCTGTGCTTTTAGTAATTCTATAATCATTCAGATATTCAATAGGAGTCTTGTTCATATAACGCTTGAAAAGTTCACAGGCCTGACTACGGCACACGATTCCGGCTTCTGCAATATCATCAAGAGTAATTTTTTCAGCATAATTTTTCTGAACGAAACCTGTCATACGACGCATTGTTTCCAGTTTTTTCTTACTGGCCGAAGAAAGAGGATTATCCATATTCTGAACTCGAAGGGCCAGGTGCATAAGCAGTTTATACATAAGAGCTTTTATTTCCAGTTCATGGCCAAAGGCTTTTTCACCGTTTTCGTCTTTTGAATTTGCGCGAACTGAATTTACAACACAGTCAATAATCTGCTTCTCGCGAATGTTATCTATGGACATAACAATATAAGGAGGCACTTTTGGAGAGCTGACTTCTTTTATATATTTTTCAGAAACACGCCAGTCAAAAAGCCCCGGATGAACAATAAGACAATAAAACTCGCTGTCTACAGTATCTTTCTGATAGGTGTAATGCATCTGCCGTGAGTTGATGAAAATCAATTCGCCTTCGCTGATTTTTACTTCTTCACCGTTTACACTGTAATACATATGTCCTTTTGAACAGTAAGCCAGTTCCAGATCTGTATGCCAGTGATTAATATAAGCACGGGGACGGCTGTACCAGCTGGAGCAGATTGTCTTTACCGGAAGAGATTCATTTTCATAACGGACAATTTCTGAACCGTCATCCTGCACATTCGGAAAATATTGTTGATATTGAACACTCATACTATCAATATATGCGATTTTTTGTAAAAAAGAAAAGAGAAATTTTAATTTTTTATAACAAAATTACAGAATTTAAGGTTCTGCGGGGGAATTTAGGGGTCTGTCCCCTCTGTACACCAAAGGATAAAAAAAAATCCCCGGCCTTCGAATGAAAACCGGGGAATATTCAGGTGGTTTCGACAAGCTCAACCACCGTCAGCCTATACTAACAGACCGCACTCTACAGAGCGGCGTGACATGTACGTGCGATAACGTCGTCCTGCTGTTCTTTTGTAAGGTTGATGAAGCGAACTGCGTAACCTGAAACGCGAACTGTGAAGTTAGCATATTCTGGTTTGTCAGGGTGAGCCTGGCAGTCCTTAAGTTTTTCAACACCGAATACGTTTACGTTCAGGTGGTGTGATCCCTGTGAGAAGTATCCGTCCAAAACGTTTACGAGGTTTGCAACCTGTTCAGTTTCGTCATGTCCGAGAGCTGTTGGGTTGATTGTCTGTGTGTTAGAAATACCATCAAGAGCATACTTGTATGGAACTTTAGCAACAGAGTTCAGAGATTTTACGAGACCCTTTGTTTCTGCACCGTATGAAGGGTTAGCTCCTGGTGAGAATGGTTCTCCTGCTTTACGTCCGTCAGGCAGAGATCCTGTAGCCTTTCCGTATACAACGTTTGAAGTAATTGTAAGGATAGATGTTGAAGGTTCTGCATCGCGGTATGTTGGATGTTTTTCGATTTTTGCCATGAATGATTTCAGCAGGTTTACTGCGATTTCATCAGCACGGTCATCATCCTGTCCGTAACGTGGGAAGTCACCTTCAATTTCGAAGTCTTTTGCAAGACCCTTAACTGTTTCAATAACTTCACCTGTTTTCTTGTTCTTAACCTGAACATCTTCACGGATAACCTTAACTTTTGCATATTTGATAGCAGAAAGTGAGTCTACAACGTGAGAGAATCCGGCAATACCTGTAGCGAATGTGCGTTTCAGGTTTGTATCTTCAAGAGCAAGTTCTGCAGCTTCGTAGTAGTATTTGTCGTGCATGTAGTGGATTGCGTTCAGTGTATTTACATACAGGTCAGCAAGCCATTCCAGCATCTGATCGTACTTGCGCATAACTTCATTGTAATCAAGGTATTCTGAAGTAATTGGTGCAAGTTCTGGTCCAACCTGTACACCAGGTGTGAGACCTGCAGCTTCGTCACGTCCACCGTTGATAGCGTAAAGGAGTGCTTTAGCCAGGTTAGCGCGAGCTCCGAAGAACTGCATTTCTTTACCAGTCTGAGTTGCTGAAACACAGCAGCAGATTGAGTAGTCATCACCCCAGATTGGGCGCATGATTTC
>DCHR01000008.1:9439-105025 GCA_002315375.1 Treponema sp. UBA1747
ACTGGATAGAAGATGTATCAATAGAGATTTTTGCACAGTAGTCACGGAATACTTTTGGCAGTCTCTTAGAGTAAAGAACTGTCATGTTTGGCTCTGGAGAAGGTGACATGTTTTCCAGTGTGTGGAGGAAACGGTAGTCGTTCTTTGTAACCATGTGACGTCCGTCCTGTCCAAGTCCACCAACTTCGAGAGTTGCCCATACTGGGTCTCCAGAGAAGAGCTGGTTGTATGATTCGATACGAGCGAAACGAACCATGCGGAACTTCATAACGATATGGTCAACGAGTTCCTGAGCCTGAGCTTCTGTCAGAGTTCCGTTTTTAATATCACGTTCGATGTAGATGTCCAGGAATGTTGAAACACGTCCTACAGACATAGCAGCACCGTTCTGTGTTTTGATAGCAGCCAGGTAACCGAAGTACAGCCACTGGAATGCTTCTTTTGCTGTTGTAGCTGGTTTAGAAATATCGAAACCGTAAGAAGCAGCCATTTCTTTCATCTGTTTCAGACATTTAATCTGTTCAGAGATTTCTTCACGGAGGCGGATAACTTTTTCAGTCATTGTTCCGTTTCCTGTGTTTGCTTTGTCAGCTTCCTTAGCTTTGATAAGGTAGTCGATACCGTAAAGAGCAACACGGCGGTAGTCACCTACGATACGTCCGCGTCCGTATGTATCAGGCAGACCTGTAAGGAGGTGAGCTGAACGTGCTTTACGAATCTCCGGTGTGTATACATCAAATACAGCGTCGTTGTGTGTTTTGTGGTATTTTGTGAAGATTTCTTTAAGTTTATCATCAACTTTGTAACCGTACATTTCACAAGACTGTACAGCCATGTTAATTCCACCGTAAGGCATGAATGCGCGTTTCAGAGGTTTGTCTGTCTGGAGACCAACAACCTGTTCCAGGTCTTTTCCTTCAGGACAGATATATCCAGGAGCATGTGCTGTGATACCTGTTACAGTATCTGTGTCCATGTCCAGAACACCTTTGTGTTCATATTCTGCGCGCTGCAGTTTCTGCAGTTCATCAAAAAGTTTCTTTGTAGCGTCTGTTGGACCTGCAAGGAAGTTTGCATCACCATCATATGGTGTGTAGTTAGCCTGGATGAAGTCACGAACGTTAACTTCTGAAGTCCACAGTCCTGCTGGATTGAAGCCTTTCCATTCTTCTCTTAATTCCATAAATATATCTCCTATAATGAAATCTTATCTAAGTTGTCTAAAGTATAATACAATGATATGAAAAAAACAACAAATAAAATCAGGAATCATTACTATTTTTGCAAATTTTTAGTGTTTTTTTCACTTTTTTTTATATTTTCACACTAGATATAGGGAATTCCCCTATTTAGTCCATCCGTCATATTTCTTACATTCTAGAATTTCACGGGCATTTTCTACTCTGTCCTTTTCTGGAGAAGGCAAATCGGCAAGAACGTAATCTATTCCCAAATCCTTGTATTTGATTGCTCCAAGACCATGATAAGGGAGGATTTCTACACGCTGAACATTGTGCAGAGTGCGGATAAAATCACGGGTTTTTGTCAGATATTCGTCATTATCTGTAATGCCTGGAACCAGAACATGGCGAATCCAGATAGGCTTGTTGATTTCATCCAGATAAGCAAACATTTCACGGATATTTTTACCGGTTCTTCCGGTCAGTTTAATGTGTTCTTCTTCATCAATATGCTTGATATCCATAAGAAGAATGTCTGTAACAGCCATAAGCTTTTCAAATTTGGCAAACCAGTCCCCTTCTTTTGTAAAACAGGCGCCGGAAGTGTCTATACAGGTGTTAATTCCCTGTTCCTTGGCCTTTGTAAACAGTTCCAGAAGGAAATCCAGCTGCATGAGAGGTTCACCGCCGCTTACAGTAATGCCGCCTTTATCGCCCCAGTAGGCTTTGCAGCTCAGTGCTTCCTTTATAAGCTCATCAGCAGTGTAATCCTTTCCGTCAGCCATATTCCAGGAATCAGGATTGTGACAGTATTTGCAGCGCAAAGGACAACCTGCAAAAAAGATGATAAAGCGGACTCCAGGTCCGTCTACAGAGCCAAAACTCTCCAACTGAAAAACTTTTCCCATAAATATCTCCTTTTGCTTCACGCAGAGACCCTCAGTATACTCTAAAATCCGAAATAATAGTAGA
Source organism: Treponema sp. UBA1747 (assembly GCA_002315375.1). Taxonomy (GTDB): domain Bacteria; phylum Spirochaetota; class Spirochaetia; order Treponematales; family Treponemataceae; genus Treponema_D. The sequence continues at coordinate 11,593 of DCHR01000008.1, forward strand.
ATCAACACCATGAATGAGATTTCCGAGATTAAAGAATATGCTTCAAAAAATGATGTGCCTATTATGAAAGACGGCGGCATCGATTTTATGTGTGATTTGATTCGGGAAAATCATTATACAAGAGTGCTGGAAATTGGAGCTGCCATAGGCTATTCGGCCATCCGCTTTGCATCAGTAAGTCCTGACGTAAAAGTTACCACTGTAGAAATTGACATTGACCGTTATTCAAAGGCCGTTCAGAACATTTCGGACTGCGGTCTTTCTGACCGAATTAACATTTCCTGTGAAGATGCCCTCCGCTGGAAACTGCCGGAAGAGGCCCGCTTTGACCTTATTTTTATTGATGCGGCAAAAGCCCAGTATGTAAAATTCTTCCAGAAGTTCAAGGAATATCTTGCTGTGGACGGTGTAATCGTAAGCGACAATCTGGCATTCCACGGCATGGTGGAAGATTTCAGTCTGACCCACAATTATTCCACAATCAAGCTTCTGCGGAAAATCAGAAAATATGTTTCTTTCCTGAAGTCAAATCCTGAGTTCAAAACAGAATTCTACGATTTAGGTGACGGAGTCTCCGTGAGCCGCAGGAATCCTGCATACAAACCTTTGAATTTTGAAAAACTTGAAAAAGGGGACAGACCCCGCATTGAAGAAATGTCCCGTCTGGCTACCGCAATTGTAAAAGAACATTTTGATCCGATTATCGGAGCTGCCCAGAATGATTACATGATTTCAAAGTTCCAGACTCCCGAAGCCATTGCAGATGCCCTTTACCACGGCTACCGCTATTATTTTGTAAAAGACGATGACAGAACAGTAGGCTTTACGGCCTTTGTAAAAAAAGATGGCGAAATGTACTTAAGCAAGTTTTACCTGAAAAAGGAAGAACGGGGAAAAGACTACGCCCGCTACATGCTTCGCTTTGTTGCAGAAAATGCAGAAAGCCTGAATCTGCACAATATAACTTTGCGTGTAAACAAAGAAAATCCTGCAGTTCAGGCTTATAAAAAATTAGGTTTTAACATCGTCCGCGAAGACAAAGCCGACATTGGTGAAGGCTTTGTCATGGACGATTACATTATGGAATTCAGACTGTAAAAAGCTTCTAGATTTCAAAGTCCAGACATGAACGGCTGGCTGTATAAGGGCGAACCTTTGTAGATGCAACAGCAACATGATCAGGATGTTTTGAATATACCTGAAGTGCTTCTGGTGATTCAAAAGTGGAATCCAGCATCATGTCTGCGGTTGATGATCCCAGTCTTCCTTCTGTGTAAACTTTTATATCAACAATTCCAGGAACCTTTCCTTTCAGTGCTTCAAGATTTGCCTTAGCTTCAGCTTTTACATTTGCTTTTTCTTCGTCAGACATTTCTTTTAATGTCCATAAAATGATGTGTTTTACCATAATAAATACCTCCCCCTCATTATAGCACAAGGGGAAGTTTATGGTTTCCTTTTGCGGTTTATTTTCCGATTTCTTTTACAGGAATCCAGATTTCGCTTTTGTAATTTGCATCATCAGGAGTTCCTTCATCAGAATACCATTCGATATTGAAGCCTGCAGCAATTTCATACTTTCCGTTTGTTGGAAGCCAGGTTTTAAAGATTTCGGTGTTCACACTCTGCAGTGCTCCGGGCATTGGACCTGTACATTCAAACTTTGCCCACTGCAAAGAAGGCATTTCGTACACTTCCATTTCTGGAGGAACGTCACCGCCCTTGTATTCACCTGCAATGTAATAGTCGAAAGTTCCGCATCTTCCTTGAGGTTCAACACAGACTCCGTAAGCACCTACGTTGTTTTCCTTAAAAGCTTTTTCCACAGGATTTGTAGGAACGCCGTCTTTGTATTCAGGCTTGTCGCAGAAAGTAAGATAATATTTTTCGTAAATCTCACTCCAGAATTTCGGAATTTCCTGATAAGCATTTTCGCCGTTGAACTGACGTTTGATACCAATGATTTTGAAACCATCCATTTTTTCGATACGATAATTCATTCTGTTACCTCCGTTTACTGTAACACTGATTTTTAAGGGGAGAAAAACCTTTATGAGATGGGAATCGTTCTTTACGTTCTGAGGCGAAGTTCCGTGAAAGCGGGAAAAAGCCTTTGTAAAACTTTCTGGAGTTTCCCAGCCGTAGTCCATGGCAGCATCAATTACTTTGGTACCGTTAGCAATATCAAGTGCCGCGCAGTAGAGTCTGCGGTTACGGATGTATTCGCCTACAGAGTAACCTGTAAGGATGTTGAAGCCCTTCTGAAAATAAAAAGAACTTACTGCCACTTCTTCTGCAAGTTTGTCTGCACAAAGTGTTTCATCTTTCAGGTTGTCTTCAATGTAGTCGATTGCTCTTCCCAGAGCCGAAAGCCATTCCATCTGTTTTTCTCCTTTTGATGTTTACAGTATAGTTCCGGAGATAAAATCTATCCTGTCAGTTTTTGGTTTTATTTGTCTTTAGTGACTAAAGCTGCCGGCACTAATACCTGTCGTACAGTTCGATTAAATCTGCTTTTATATCCAGGAAAACCTGGCCCAGTTCCGGGTCAAAATGTGTTCCCAAAGATTCTTCGATAATTGAAAAAGCTTTGTCATAAGTGAAGCTGTCTTTATAACACCGTTTGCTTACAAGGGCATCAAAAACATCTGCCAGAGCCATGATGCGTGCTTCAAGAGGAATCTGCTCGCCGCTGATTTTTTCAGGGTAACCGGTTCCGTTCCATTTTTCATGATGATAATGTGCCACGTTCACTGCAATCTGCTTGAACTCAAGATCGTCCACTTCATTCAAAACCCGTTCAACAATACGAGCACCTTCTGCAGAGTGGGCTTTCATTTTTTCATATTCTTCGTCAGTAAATTTTCCGGGCTTACGGAGAACTTCATCATCAACCGCAATTTTTCCCAGGTCATGCATAGGAGCTGCCTTAACAACACTTTTACAGAATGAATCTGAGAGTCCTTTATATTTTTCTGTTTCAACCAGTCTGCGGACAAAAACTTTTACACAGTCGCTGGTTCTGTTAATGTGGCCGCCGGTACTATTGTCCCTGCTTTCAACCATTACGGCCATACCGCGAATAATGGAATCCTGAATTGCACTGATTTTTCTGGATTTTTCATCCAGTGAAGAAATCATATCGTTGAAGGAATCAGCCAGATCACCAAAAGTATCGTTGCTTATCACATTACAGCGAACATTATAATTTCCTTTTTCTACTTCCTTTGCAGTTTTCTTGAACTTTCTCAGAGGACTTGAAATCTCCTGGATAAAAATAACCAGAAGAACAATTCCGAAAACAATGATAAAAGCGACAAGAACAAAAACTGCATTGCTTATATTGGTGCTGCCGCTTTTTATAATATTCAACAGTGTTGAAGTCAAAAAGAAAACCGGAAATATTCCTACGGAAATATAAAAAACAATAAAAAGAAATTTCACGGAAGGATTCTTTAATCCGTTGATTTTTGTAAGTTTTCCCTGAGGATAGTTTTTCGGAAGGAAAACTTTTCTGTGAATTGTATCCAGAATTAAAAATGCCAGAGTAAAAATAAAAAGTCCTTCCTGCATAATATACATTCCTGATGTAATGATTATGTCAGAAATGGTTACCCCATATTTGAACTTAACAAACAGCAGAGTTACTGTCTCAAGGAGGAAACTCAGCACCCAACCCAAAGATCCAAAAACTGAATAAGCAAGGGGAAGATTAATCATGCGTTTTTCAAGTTTATTTCCAGCCAGGCGGATATAGAGCACACAAATAAGGGCCGGAATAACAAACACAAATATTGTCAGAGAAGTAATAAGAGTTGAATTCCTGTCCATAAAATCAAGCCACTCATTCCAGTTAATGGATGACTGAAGAGGAACATTTCCTGTTCCTGGAAGCAGAAACCCCATGTAATTAACAAGAGCAATTATTATCCCGTAGAGGAGACAAAAACGCAGACACTTTTTTTTACTATAGTTCATTTTTTTAAATCAATAGGGCCGGTCAAGGCACGCTTCGCTTAAAACCTTGACTCGTCCGTTTTAATGCTGTAGAACAATTCTACAGCATTAATAACCATCACTCATTTCGCGGTTGGCGTCTTTTTTACAGAGCTCATCGTAAACAAGTGAACGTTTACGCAGATCTTCCTTCAGCGCTTTTGGGAAAGGAATGTTGCGCCAGAAGATTCCGCGAACATCACGGTCAAGGCGCTGAACACCGGTAGATTCCTTTGTCATCCAGAGAATGTAATCTTCGATGAAATATTCCTTTACGTCACCTTTAAGTTTATTCTGTTCAAAGTGCTGGAAGTACTGTCCTGTCAGACCTTCTTCCATCCAGTAATAAGAAGCTTTTTCCTTTGCAACCTGCCATCTTAAATCGGCAACGGCTGTAAGAACAGCAATCTGCAAATCGCGTGGATACATTGGAACAACAATACGTCCACGTGAAGTAACGCGATTGTAACGGTCGAATGGTTCCCAACAGAATCCGCGGTCACCGTAAGTTGGAACCAGCAGAGTATATGGAACAATGCGGTTCGGAACATTTTTATGAACACGATGGAAAACACCAGGATCCAGACTTTCAATCCAACGGAGAACTTCGATTACGTTTTCACGAACACCGGTTCCCTTTTCTGTACAGTGATAGAATTCGCGTGTGAATACAGGGAACTGATTTCCCTGGCGTCCGATAGTCATCTTAGCCATCTGGCGGACTGTATCAAATTCTGTTTTTACCGCTTCTGTATCATTTGTAATGGTTATTGCAGGACCACCTGACTGCATCTTATTCTGAACGTTATCAAAAACTTCTTTTGCTTCCTGATATTCAGAAAAAGCTTTTGCCAGTTCTTTATCATTCTTCGAAAGACGATGAAGATAATCTGTGATTTCTGCAAAAGTCTTTCTCTGGAATTCTGAAAGTGCTGATTTATGTGGCTCATACCCCATTACAACCGGATGATCCATAATGTTGTCAATTTTTGTTCTGAGCTCAGTTTCGAGCATTGCACGTTCATTTTCTTTTATATTCAGGATATTTTCTGCATTCTGAAGTTTTCCGCTGTTCTTTGACTGGAGCTGCATCAAGCGGGACTGTTCTGCAGAAGCCGCTTCATCTGCACTCATGTTCTTTGTGTGAACTGCTTTTGCTTCATCAGTCATAGAATTGTTCATACGACCGGCGGCAATTTCTTTGAACCATTCATCTACGTAAAGAACAGGTTCATTTGTTTCATTTTTAATTTTGAAGGTGCTGAAGAAATCCTTCTGTTCCGGACGGAAAAGAGAAGGAAGCAAAACTGCATAACGAAGCATCATTCTCTTTGGCATAGCCAGATTTGGATCTCCTGCTTTTCCTGCCATACCGCGAAGCAGTTCCCAGTAAGCAGTAACAATCTGCTGGCGGTAAACAGTTCTGTCTTTTGGATCTTTGCAGGTCAAATACTTTGAGAGAATCTGATGAACACGCTGTGCAGACTGATTTTCATTTGAAAGAGCTGTTTTATAGTAAGCAGGGTCATTAAAAACTTCCGAAGGAGTTTCCAGGAAAGGTTTTTCTATAGGAGCAAATTCTGTAAGACTTAAATCAACTTCATGAATAGAACGGCCTGCAGAAGTACGATTTTCGTAATCCTCCTTTGCTTTCATTTTAAGCTCAGCGGCTTTCAAATCATATCTTTCTTCCGATGCATCTGATGTTGCTGAATTTAAAAGTGCCGCAATCTCAGGATCCAGTTCGTCGCTCATAAGTCCTCCATAAAGAATTTATTTTGAATTCAAATTATACCATATATTTAATGATAAAGCGAAATGATTTATAATCTGGCTCTTTCCGGTCAGGAATGAAGTGTTACTTCGCCACTGGAAAGCTCACGAATATTTCCGTCATCCAGTTGAACCACAAGTCTGGCATCTTCTGTAATATCTGTTACCAGAGCTTCATAGGTTCCTTCTTTCTGTTCAATTACCGGAGTTACAGTTATTTTTTTCCCGATTAAATTGGAACAGCTTCTGTATTCTTCCATTGTTTCCTTCAAGCAGTTATTTTCCGGATTTCTGAAGCTGTCGTAAATTCTGCAGCATTCCCCTGCAATTTCTTCAACAAACAAACGTACAGGAATTTCAGAAACTTCTTTTACTTCCTTCAGAATTGAACCTGCCCTTTCCTGAATTTCAGGAGGAAAGCTTTCTTTAGGTGTGTAAATATTTACACCTATGCCGATAACCAGAGCCTCAATTTTTCCTGATTTCGGATTTATCTTTCCTTCAGTCAAAATACCGCAGACTTTTTTTCCGGCAACATAAACATCATTGACCCATTTGATTGAACAGTCTTTCTGGAATATTTTTTTTATCGCACGGCTTACAGCCACAGCTGCGGCTGCAGTATAAACAGCGGGATCAAAGAAACTGCCTTTTTGTTCAGGACAGTAAATAAGACTCATATAAATACCGCTTTCCGGACTAAAAAAAGAACGTCCCAAACGGCCCCGTCCTGCACTCTGGTTCTGGCTCCATATGATTTTTTTGTGAAGGCCGCAGTAACTTTCCAGTTCAGAAAAAATATTTTCTAACTGACGGGAAGCTTCTGTATTTGTCGAATCAATTGTCCTGTGAAATTCAAAAACCATTATTTTGATCCCAGCAAAGTGAAGTCTCTTGCTTCCAGACAGAAGGAAATACCGCTTCCGGGAGTCTGTAAACAAGGAAGAGATTTCAGTGCGTCCATAACGGCTTCGCATTTATCCTTTGGAACAAGAATCAGAAGCATGTCTTTTTCTGGAACAATTTCCATCCCAAAGAATTTTGCGTCCCCTTCTTTTGCTGTTCCTCTGGCATTTATTACAGTTCCACCACCAGCACCTGCTTTTCGTGCGGCAGCCATGGCATCCTCTGCATAGCCCTTATTCACAATCAAAGTAATCATCTGATGTTCACATTCTTTATCCATAATTTTTCCTCCGGAAATAACTCCGCCTTTCATCAGAGTAGTAACGTCAATCAACCACAACACACCAAAATGTTTTTTTCTGTCTCTGCAGCTTTCGGTTATAGCTGTCACAACATCAGAACAAATTTCTTCAGGTACAAGAATAAGAACAACATCTTTTGAAGCTGAACCAAAACCCAGAAGCGAAAGAATATTGTTTGCGGCAGTACCTTTCCCCATAAGAACCGTTCCACCTGTAGCACCGGCAGAGGCTGCCACTTTTACAATTTCATCTCCGCAGTCATGAGAGACAATACTTATAATAAGTCGGTAACTCATTTTACCTCCTTCCCTGTTCTTTTATGAGAACTGGTTTTCAGTTTATAAATAATTCCAAGCAGCTGGATAGCAATAAGAGGAGTCATGGCTACAAGAGCAATTACTCCGAACACATCACTTGAGCCGGCATAACCGGAAGCCCCAAGAGTAAAGGAAAGAACAAAAGTTGATGTAATCGGTCCTGATGCAACTCCGCCTGAATCAAAAGCGATGCCTGTAAACAGAGGCGGACAGAAAAACATCAGAACAAAAGCCAGCAGATATCCCGGAATCAGAATCCATTTTATACTGAACCCGTAGACTGCACGGACCATTGCCAGTCCGATTGCAACGGCAGCACCAACAGAAAGGAAAATAAGCAGAAGCTTTCGTTTTATTGTACCGCCGGATACATTTTCTACCTGCTCAGTCAAAACCCAGACTGCAGGCTCAGCGCAAACCACAATGGCTCCCAGAATCAAACCTGTAACTACAAGAAGTACAAGCCATGGGCCTCCGAAAGAAAAAGCTTTCTGTCCCAGGACCATTCCCAGCTGACGGCCTGCCGGCATGAAGCCGCCGTTTACTCCAACCAGGAAAATAAAAAGTCCAATAAATGAATAAACAAATCCGATAATAACCCGAATTGTCTGTCGACGGGTCATATGAAGAAGGAAAGACTGAAATACAAAAAACAAGAAAATCAGAGGCAGAAGTGAAAAGGCAGATTCCTTCAATAAATCTGGAATAATAGCAGTAAATGAACTGAAGAAATTTTCCTTCACAGCGGACACTGCTTCTGTCACTTCCACAGCGATTTCTTCAGCGGGCAAAATTAATGTTCCGCTGATTTCTACAACCTTCTGATTTAAGAACAGACTATACAGAAGAACTGCCAGCACCGGTCCCACAGAAGTGATTCCTGTAAGTCCGAAACTTTCTTTATCTTCATTTCTTACCGATGAAACCCCAAGCCCAAGGGCCAGAATAAAAGGAACTGTCATTGGTCCTGTAGTTGCACCGCCTGAATCAAAAGCCACCCCGATAAAATTTCCGGGAACAAAAACTACTGCAGCAAAAACCAGAATATATAAAATCAGGAAAGTCAGCTTTAGTGAAAAATTCAGGACGCTGCGCAAAAGTCCGTAAAGCAGGAAAACTCCAACACCACCGGCAATTGTAAAAACAAAAATATTTTTGTTCACGAAGGGGAAAACTGATTTTACCTGTGTTCCGAAAACCTGAATATCAGGTTCGGCAACAGTCACAAGAAAACCGATAAAAAAAGCAGAAACAAGGAGCAGCCAGAGTTTTCTCTTTTTGGTAAGCTCTGCGCCGATTCGTTCTCCCACAGGCTGGATTCCGAGATCAACGCCGGCCAGGAAAACTGTTAACCCGATAATAACAAGAATTCCTCCGAAAACAAATCTGCCCAAAACAAGACCTGGCAAATCTGCAACGGTGAATCCCAGAAACAAAACAATTACAATAACCGGAAGAACTGAAATAACAGTTTCTTTCAGCTTTTCAAAAAGGTTCATGTCTATAAGATAATCAAATTCTAGATAAAGTGTGCAATATTATGATGTTCAATCATCTTTGTTTTTACTGCCACAATATAGCTTCCGAACATTGCTGTTGCGGCATCAAAAAGAGCAGCAAAAGAGCAGATGATTGGTGCAGCAGGTTTCAGCAGAAGGAAGCTTGTTTCAAAACCTTTGCTGTAAGTTGTACAAAGAATTGCGAGAAGAACAAATGCACCTCCTGAAGGAAGTCCTCCAAGAAGGAATGAAAGTCCGAAGGCACTTACAGAAACCCAGAGAATATCCTTGAAGGAAATTGCCAGACTTGAATAAGAACGCCAGATAACAACAAAACTGATTACTGTTACCAGAGCCGAACCACCGCGGGCAAAAATAGAATACAAAGGATATGTAAAACCGCTTACACGGCGGCGGATTCCGAGACTTTCTTTACCGTGGCGGATGTTCAGTGGCAGAGTAATATTTGTGTCGCCGCTGAAGAAAGCTGTAATCATTGAAGTAAGACCTGCAAAAAGAATTCTGTAAGGATGCGGGTCGTGACAAACATAGTAAAGAATCAACGGATAGATAACGCCGGCAATCAGGACAAAGTCAACAATGAACATGATAATCATCGGGGTGTAAATTCCGGTAGACCAAAGAGAACGGAAAGTGATTGTCCAGTTGCACATAATTGCAATCATTCCAACAGACATTATTTCTGTGAAGAAAACTGAAATTCCATAAATGAGTTTTGAAAGACTGTCCAGCACATTTACAACCGGACGGAAAGCAGTTTCATCTGCGGCACTTTCCCAACCAACCAGAAATGCCAGAAGGAAAGGAACCAGAAGGAAAGAACCTTCGAGGAAAGCTTCAAAAGCAGATGCAGGGAAAAGAGAACGGATCATATCTGCAATTCCCAGTGAATAAGTTTCTGTAACCTGATCAACAGTAATCGGAATACGAGGAAGCTTAACAATTACAATTGAAAGAATACCAATTAAAGTCAGGAGAAGTGAAGAAATAACGGTAATCAAACCGGTCCACACTGATGCCTTCAGAATCAATTTGGAAGCCCGGAGCTTGTTTACAGCAACTGCACCGGTAAATACGATAAGTGGTACAACAATATAACGACCAAAACGAATAAAAATATCAAGAACAAAAGAAATTGCAGCGCTTACAGAAGGGATATCTGTAGGAAGAATAAGGGCGGATGCCAATCCGATAGCTACACCAATAAGGTATTTGATCCAAACTTTCATACAGATATTTTAGCTTAAAATTGAAATTTCCTCAAATCCACACTATTATTTTGGTATGGCAAATATCTTAATGGTGGGTAAGGATTTACCTGAATCTGAAAATTTAATCAAAAGTTTTGAACTGCAGGGACATAAAATCTTTGCAACTTCCGGTACCGAAATCGGGACAACTGTTTCAAACGAAAATATTTTTACTTTTTCCTGGAACAAAGCCTCTTCCATTTCGGCAAAAACCCTGCTTATTCAGGCTGAATCACGGCTGGTTACAATTGACCGGGTTCTGATTGTTTTTGACGGCTCTTCTTACGCTAAAAAATTTGAAAGCGAAAAAATTGAAGACTGTACACAGGCAGTTGAAAACATGATTTCAGGGTACATTTACTTTTGCCAGACTCTTCTTGGAAGATTAACCCAGAAAAATAAAAACGTAAGCATTTCTTTCTATTTGAAGAGTGCACCAACAAAAGCTGATATTCTTTCTGCAAAAGGAATTACACAGGCACCTTGTACAAACAATGTTGCTATTGCACAGGCTGCCTTCAAAGCCCTGGCAGAAAACTACTGTGCAGTAATGAATGAAATTCCGGATGTTTCGGTTTTCCTTTGTCAGTCAGAACCTGGAAACGAACTTTATTCCAGTGACCGCGAAACCGGCGCATGGATTCTTTCATATTTTGAAGCTCTGGAAAAATTAAAGAACAAGCCTTCTTCAAAACAGGCTGTCTGCTGGGTAAAAACCGGCGGAAAAATGCCGGGAAGTTTTTCTCTTTTCAAATAAAAGCGGGGCGTTGCGGGGAAGAAAACTGATTGAAGTTCCCCGCAGAAAGGGGTGTCGCCGCAACGAAGTGCGGCGCAGGGGAAAAGCTTTTCCCCTACTCTTTTGTAAACGGAAGATAACCTTCTGCCTTGTATTCTCCAGCCAGAACCGCAGCCATGGCATCCAGTGTATAACCGCTCCAGCTGTAACCCATAAGCACAGAATCGGCCCAGGTCAGTTTTTCAGAATAAACCGGATACATAATCGAACAGATAACCACTTTTTTACCAAGCCGGCGCAGGGATTCTGCAATGCGTGCATGACGCTCGCTGCCCACAAGCAGAACAATAGTGTCGTATCCTGAAGCCGTTGCCGGCAGATTATCAATTACCCACTGAGTCTGGTTTGGACCGGTTTCATACTGGAAACGGAATTCGCCGGCCTGAGGGAAACGCTTTTTCATGTAAGTAAAAAACTCAGGAAGACCACCCACCAGAAGAATGCGGCCTGCTTCATTCTGGTCTAACTGGCCCTGCCCCTGGTAAACCGTAATGGAACGACAGGCCTGTTCCAGGAAGAATTTTTCTCCGTCCTTATCAGGAATTGCCTGGTCAACAGAAGAAGGATCCGGATAAAGAGGTGCCGCATTTCCACCCTTAAAATAATCAAGCTTTGATTTGATTACACGATAAGCGGCATCTTCTACCCTGGCTCTGAACTCAGGATCAGTGTCCATAAGGTTCAGGTTGTTGGTCCACAAAGCTTCGTGAAGTTTGGCACAGGTTGAAGAAATGATTATATCGTTCCCGGCCTGAATGGCCATTCTGAAAGCGGCCGATACTGAACCTGCAAACATTGTGGCACCATTCATCATCATGTCATCTGTAATAATGAGTCCCTGGTATCCCAGCTGGCCGCGAAGAAGATCTGTAAGAAAATATTTTGAAAGACTGGCCGGAGTTCCTGTTGGATCAATCTGAGGGAATGAAAGGTGACCTGACATTACGGCCGGCACACCTGCATTGATCAGATATCTGAAAGGAACCAGTTCACGGTTTGTAAAGGTTTCAAAATCTACATCGATTTTTGGAAGGAAAATGTGGGAATCGTTTTCGGTATCTCCGTGGCCCGGGAAATGTTTAACTGTTGGAATGACACCAGCTGCCATACTTCCTTTAGCCCAGGCTGCACCGAGTATCCCTGACTTAACAGGATCTTCCCCGAAAGATCGGGAAGAAATAATTGTCGATTTGTGATTTGTATAAAGATCAACTGTCGGTGCAAAATTCATATTGATTCCGAGGGCTTTGATTTCCCTGGAAATATAGAAAGCACTGTAATAGGAATCCGAAGGATAACCGCTTGCACCGATTGCCATGTTTCCCGGAGTAATGGCTGTATCCCCTTTTACATGGCGGATCCAGCCCCCTTCCTGGTCAGTAGCAACAAAAAGCGGAATCTGGAATCTGTTTTTTGCAGCATGAGTCTGAAGTGATGTAATGGATTTTGCAACCAGATGAATATCGTCAGTATTCCAGCCGAAAACTTTAACACTTCCAAGACCACGTGCGACCCAGTCATAAAGAATCTGTTCCGGTTCTGCACCGGCCCATCCGAACATAAGAATCTGGGAATAAAGTTCTGTCGGAGTCATTTCATCCACAATTTCCCGTGCCAGCTGTTCGTTTGGTTTATTGTCCCAGAACGAAAGAGCGGAAAGAGAAATCTGACTGATGCTGATCAATAAACAAAAGATTGTCTGTTTAATTTTTTTTGCGGCAAATTTCATTTTATTCAGTGTCGTAAATCAGGAGTTGTGGATTAATTCGGCTGCAGAGTTTGCTGCAATTGCACCGTCTGAAACTGCTGTAACAATCTGGCGGAAAGGTTTAGCCCTTACATCACCTGCAACAAAAAGTCCGGGAATCAGTGTCTGCATTTTTTCATCAGTAACAATGTATCCACCCTCGTCCTTTTTCAGCATATCAACAAGATCGCTGGTTGGAGCCATACCTGCAAAAATGAAAACTGCATCGGCTTCAACTTCTGAAATATCACCGGTCTGAGTATTTTTCAAAACCAGTTTTTCAACTTTTGTTCCACCAGCAATTTCTTCGATAACAGTATTATAAACAGGCTTTACTCCAACGCTGAGCATTTTGTCTACAACCGCTTTCTGTGCGCGGAAAGCATCACGACGGTGAATGATTGATACATCGCCTGAAAGAGTTGCAAGGTAAATGGCTTCAGAACAGGCTGAATCTCCTCCGCCTACAACATAGATTTTTTTATTGCGGAAGAAAGGTCCGTCACAAACTGCACAATATGAAACTCCGCGGCCTGCAAATTCGCTTTCACCTTTGCAACCAAGGTTTTTATGAACAGCACCTGTTGCAAGGCAGACACATTTTGCCTGATATTCTTCACTTCTTGTTTTTACAGAAAACAGGGTTCCGGGTTTATCTACAGAAAGAGCACGTGCACTGACAAAAGTTGCACCAAAGCTTTCAGCCTGATCTCTCATATTCATAATGAAGTCAGTTCCGTTTACCATTGGGAAAACACCAGGATAATTTTCCAGATCTGCAATCTGAGTTACCTGACCGCCAGGTGCGTCGCCTTCCAGAACAAGTGTATTAAGTCCGGCACGGGCAGCATACTGGGCTGAAGCCAGAGCGGCTGGTCCCGAACCGATAATGATATAGTCAAAATTTTGCATGGGGAAAGTATATCACAAAACCCAGGTATTCACAAAATCCGCGATACCGTCGTTGTTGTTATCGAATCTGGTTACATAACGGCAGACCTCTTTCAAATCTTCCTTACCGTTGCTCATGCAGACACTGAGTTCTGCTTTACGCATCATGCTTTCATCGTTATAGCTGTCACCAAAACACATAACGTTGGAAAGACTGATTCCAAGTCTGTTTGCCAGCTCTTCCAGAGCCTGACCTTTGCCTGCATTCTTAGGCATTATTTCCAGGAAGAAAGGTTTGCTTGTGAAAACCTCTGCCCTTTCGTTGAATTTTTCCTTAAGCTCTTTTTCAAAAACTTTCAGTACTTCAGGTTCACCTGGCACCAGCATTTTGGAATGGCCGCCTTTCATAAATTCTTCGAACTTTTCTACGGCTTCAAGTTTTACGCCGCAAAGTTCTGCATCAAGTTTTGTCCATTCATCAATGCGGTTTGAATAAATGATATCCGGAAAATAAACCTGGGCCGGAAGATTGCGCTTTTTGCATTCACTGTAGATTTCAAGAAGAACGTCTTCAGGAACCTTGCGTGCAAAAACCTGCTGTCTTGTATGAAGATCAAAAATAGAAGAACCGTTCATTGCAATTATGTAGCGGCCCGCTTCCATTCCGGCAATATCCAGAGTTCTTACATGAGGAAGGATTCCGTATTCCATACGGCCTGAACAGAGAACAATGTAAATGCCTCGGCGGGCTGCTTCACGCAATGCTTCCTGTGTTTTTGGAGAGATGGTACAGTCCTTGGTCAGCAGAGTGTCATCCAGGTCAAAAGCCATAAGTTTTACGTCAAGTTTGGATTCAGGGAATTTATTCATGGAAAAATCCTTTCATTAAAAAATCTATTGTGGGAGTATATTATAAAAACATGATTTTTTCACTAAAATGAAAACATGAATACAGAAAACATTGTTATCGTTCTGGATCATCCGGACAAAAGTACAAACGTAGGCGCTGTCTGCCGCGCAATGGCAAATAATGACATCAAGACTTTAAGAATCGTCGGAGACAAAGAACACTATGACGTTGAAACAGTTCACGTCCTTGCAATTCACGCCGCCTATATTTTTGACAAAGCAGAGTTTTTTGATTCAATTACGGAAGCTACCGCTGACTGTGTTATGAGCGCCGGAACTACAAGACGCCGCGGCCAGAAACGCAAAGGGAAGCTGCTTTTTCCTGAAGAGTTTGCAGAAAAAGCCGGCGAGATTACCGGTGACAAAAAATCAGAAGGCGGAAAAGTTGCCATCGTGTTCGGAAACGAACGGTCAGGTCTTTCTGATGAACAGCTCTTTGAATGTACCATGGGAGTTACAATTCCAACCTCAGACGATTTTGGTTCCCTGAATCTTTCTCATGCAGTTCAGATTCTCTGTTATCATATGTTCCGTGAAAACCACAAAAGTCAGAACGGATACACACCACTTACCTTAGGCCGCCTGGACCAGACAGTAAACACCATTGCAGATGACCTGCAGAAAATAGGATTTTTCAAAGTAACCGGAAGACCGGATATGGAAAACTTCTGGCGGAGTATTTTGAGTCGCGCCGCCCTTTCCGAAGGGGAAGCCCAGTACCTGGAAAAAGTTTTCAACAAGGCCGCAGGTTTGGTTGGGAAAAATTCAGAAGAGAATAACTAAAAGTCTTTCGATTTAGTTCAATTTACTTCTTACGGATTTTATACCAGAGCAGTACCAGATTGTACCACAGGAACGGGAAAATCAGGAAAATCTTGAACGGATTGTGTCCAAGTTCTACCATCATTTCGTGGCCTTTTTCAAAAGTCTTAGGGTTCACACGCTGAATGCGGGAACTGAAGATTCCGAAGGCATCCCGATAATAAAGGAAGATACTTGAAGCGAACTGATTTTTTCTGTGGAATGACCACAAATCTTTTTCCTTGATTCCTTCACTCACCAGAACCAGACTTGGCTGTGCTTTATAAATGGCCTGGATAACATCAGGTTCAGCATTTTTAGAAAAATAACCAACACAGCGTCCAACAATGTGAAGTTCAGGATAAGTGGCCTTAAGGTTGCTTTCTGCCTGCAGAAGAGTCTTACGGGTTCCGCCTAAAAGATACACACTTTTAAAATGACCTTCCAGGACAGACAGAATATTGATTACAGTATCAAAAGGATTGTAGCGGACAGGAATATCCCGCTTCAGGAATTTTGCACCCTTGAGAATGCTTTTTGAAATCGGGATTACCAGGTCTGCATTCCGAACACATTCAGCATAATCATTTTTTCCGCGGGCTTTTAACAGGTTCCAGACATTCAGAAAAACAATCTGTTTTGTTCCAGGCTTTGAAAGAATTTCCAGAATTTCCTGATCAAGATTTTCAGGTCTTAAAATATCAACCGGAACTCCGGCAACATCAATACGCTCTATCATTTTCCCCTACCCTTTATTGCAGATTACCTGAAGTGCTGCCATTCCGTAAAGTGCAGCAGTTTCACACCGCAAAATATTCCCCTCAAAATGAACAGGAATGAATAAATCATCCTCTGTCAGTTTTTCAATTTCAGATACGCTGATTCCACCTTCACAGCCACAAACTACAGCACCCACATCAATCTGACACTCTGATAAAACAGAATGCATTGTCCGGGATTTTTCATTGCGTTCATAAAGAACAAATCCCTGCGCTTTCTGATCTGCTGTCTGTTCCTTCCACAGTTTACAGGCTTCAGAAAGGGAAACCGGCATATAAAGTTTTGTATCTACAGGACTTCCGCTCTGCTGTCTGGCTTCCCGGATAATCTTGTTCAGGCGTTCCATTTTTCCTGCATTGTCCATTGCAAGAACAGAACTTTTTTCTGTATATTCGCCGATAACAGGAACAATTACAGAAACACCACATTCAACTGCCTGCTTCACAATCTGTTCCAGTTTTTGAATTTTCGGCAGAAACTGAAACAACCAGTATTCTGTTTTTAATTTTTTATTGATTTCTGCAGCTTTTACACCGCGGGTAACTTCTTTTTCTTCTATATCAGTTGAAGCACAAATCTGGAGTGTCAGTTTTTTTGCTTTATCGTCAATTTCACAGGCAGTGGTATTCTGAAGAGTTCCATCGGGAAGCCTTACGCTTATCATATCTCCAACACGAACTCTGAGAACCTGCCTGAAATATTTGAAATCTTTTCCGCTGATTAAAAGATATCCGTTTTTATCGGGAAAAGCTTCACTGATAAACTGACGCATTTATTTCTTTTCTTCCTCTAACTTCACTTCTTCCTGAAGCTCTTTCAGAGTTTTTGCATTCTGAACCATCAGATCAAAATCTTTTCTTTCCAGAAGTTCCAGTGCTTTTCCAAGCTGAAGGTCGTAATCCAGATCATAAAGAGCTGCTGGTTCTGTTTTATTTACCTGATTTCGAATGAGGCGGCGCAGAAGGCGTTCTTCCAGAGGATAGGTTTTGGCCAGGGTTTCTGCGTAAGCAGCAATTTCTTTTTCTGACAACTTGCCGTTCTTTGAAACGTAATCTTCTATTACATTGGCTTTAACCATTTCAACATAGGCAGCTTCAGCTTCTTTTGTAAGTTCCGGATATTTTACTTCAACATCCGGCGGGATTCCGATTTTATCAATATTTGTATCACTTGGAGTGTAATAACGTGCCATAGTGATTTTCATTCCGTCTACGTCGCTTAACGGAATAACCTGCTGAACAGAACCTTTTCCGTAGGTGCGTTCACCAACCAGCAATGCAAGGTGATTGTCTTTGAGAGCCCCGGAAAGGATTTCTGAAGCTGAAGCCGAACCGCGGTTAATAAGAACTACAATCGGTTTATTTTTTACAGACTGAACTGTCTTGTTTTTTGTTGCGTTGAAAACCTGGTTTTCGAAAACAAGGCGGCTTTTGGTTGTTACAATCGGACCGTTGTCGATGAACTTGTCTGCAATATCCGAAACACTTGTAATAAGTCCGCCAGGATTGTCGCGAAGATCAATAATCAGGCTAGTGTATTTTGATTTTTCAAAGCTTTCCAGAGCTTCCTGCACACGATGAGGAGTTTCCGGAGTAAACTGGATAAGGCGAACGTAACCTGTTTTTCCGATCATGCCGTATTTTACTGTTGGAACTTCAATAAGTGCGCGAATGAGAGTAACGTCAAAGTTCATGTTTGCACCGCGGCGAATAGAAACTGTAACCGGGTCCCCGATTTTTCCACGGAGAAGACCAAGAACTTCATTCATTGTCATTTCCGGTGTCGGCATGCCGTTGATTGCTGTAATCAGGTCTCCTGCCTGGATTCCTGCTCTCTGCCCCGGAGTATCTTCGATAGGAGATGCAACTTCAACATAAGCCGGTTTTTCCGGAGTAGATTCCTTTGCCTTTGAAATAGAAAGACCTACACCGCCAAAAGAACCTTCAGTAGTGTCATTCAAATCACGCATGTAATCAGGATCCAGATAAACTGTATAAGGGTCACCGATTGCATCAAGCATTCCTTTTATGGCTCCCTCGTAAAGAATCTTTGGATCCAGAACATCAACATAATTCTGTTCTACATAATCGAAAACAGAATTAAGTTTTTTCATGTATTGATAGGCTGAAATCTTATTGTCTTTTGTATTTGACTGTGTAAAACACTGGGTACTGCATAAAAGAACCAGTCCCGAAGCAATTATTGAACGCAGGGTTTTTCTCATAATATTCTATTTTACCTCTTATAGAAGAACATGAAAAGACCGAAGGCGTTACAGGGATTTGTCCCTGTCCCTTTTGTAAGGTCTGTCCCCACAGGGATTTGTCCCTGTCCCTTTTGTAAGGCCTGTCCCCACAGGGATTTGTCCCTGTCCCTTTTGTAAGGTCTGTCCCCTCTTGAACCCGCCGGAAGGAATCCTGATAAAAGGGGACAGACCCCGTTTTTTGTGGTAAAATACCCCTATGAGTCAAATTATACCTATCGCCAGCGGAAAGGGAGGTGTTGGAAAATCCCTGCTTTCTGCAAACCTGGCTATTGCCTTGGGACAGTCAGGTAAAAAAGTTGTTCTGGTAGACCTGGATCTGGGTGCCTCAAACCTGCACCTGGTTATCGGCCAGCATCCCGGAACAGCAAGTCTTGGATCCTGGTTCACAGAAAAAAGTGATTTCAAAGATATTGTCGTACCTACCGACTATAAAAATGTCAGTTTCATCGCAGGCGACAACCAGATTCCTGACCTTACCTCTCTCAAACACGCTCAGAAAGTTAAGCTTATCCGCAACTTGAATAATATCGACGCAGATTACGTTATTCTGGACCTGGGAGCAGGAACCCACCAGTTTATTCTGGATATGTTCCTCCTTTCCCCACAGGGAATCATCGTTTCAGCACCGGCTGTTACAGCAACCCTCAACGGATACCTTTTCCTTAAAAATGCAGTATTCCGCCTGCTTTATACCACTTTCAAACGCGGAACACCGGGACGACAGTATCTGGATAACCTGAAAAAAGACTCATCAACCATGCAGAAACTGTACATTCCTCAGCTGGTTCAGCAGCTTTCCCTTGTTGACCCTCAGAATACACAGCTTTTTGTAACCCGTATGTCTCAGTTCAGACCTCGTCTGGTCATGAATATGATAGAAGATCCAAAAGATGCAGATAAGGCTTCCAGAATCAAAGCTTCCTGCAACCAGTATCTGGGACTGGACCTGGAATACTTAGGGGTTATGTTCCGTGACATGCTTCAGGACAAGGCCCTTTCTTCACAGCTTCCTATCGTCGTTTACAAACCACAGTCAGTTCTTGGTCAGGCAATTTACCGCATAGCAGATAAAGTTATTTCTACTCCTATGCATAAATTCGACTCTGAATTCACACCAGACAGTTTCAATGACAATTTCCATGAAGCAGAAGAAGAAGCTGATGCAGACTTTACCTACAAGCTTTCGGGAATTGATGATCTGGTTTCCGGCGGAAACCTTTCAATGGGCGAAATGGCTGAAATGATTAAAACTCAGAGTTATGAACTTACACAGCTCAAAAAAGAGAATAATCTTCTTAAATCTAAACTGCTTAAGGCTGCCAGCCAAGGATTCCAGTTATAATGTTTCTCTATATTAATTATCCGTCCTGGATTCACCCTCAGGTTTTTCCGTCAGTTCCTTTTTTAGGAATTCTGCGTTGGTACGGACTTATGTATGTCTGTGCTTTTGCAACAGCCTGGTGCATTCTTAAAAAAGTTTCGAAGGAAGGAATGCTGGATTCAGAAGGCTATACTGTAAAGGAAGATGACCTTTACAGCTTTATCGGAACAGGTATTCTTTTCCTGCTTCTTGGGGCAAGAATCTTTTCTACTCTGGTTTATGACACCACTGGTGATTACTGGCGTAAACCCTGGCTCATTTTCTGGCCTTTTGACAAGAACATGCACTTTACAGGACTTGCAGGCATGTCCTATCACGGAGGTTTTATAGGCGGCCTTCTGGGAATGATTTTCTGGTGTATCCGGAACAAAAAACCGGCGGGAAAATGGATAGACGCCATGGCCATTTCAATTCCACTGGGATATACCTTCGGACGTCTTGGAAATTTCCTCAATGCAGAACTTTACGGACGAATTACAACCATGCCGTGGGGTATGGTGTTCCCTACTACGGAAAAATTCAGCACCAGTCTTCCTTGGGTTCAGGAATTCTGTGCCCAAATCGGCATGAACATTGAAGGATTGAAAGTAGTAAACCTGCCCCGTCACCCGAGTCCTTTATATGAAGCCTTCTTTGAAGGTCTGGTTCTCTGGGTAATTCTCTGGAATACCCGCAAATTCAAGAAATTTGACGGCCAGATTGCCTGCATGTATACCTTCGGTTATGGTTTTGTACGCTTTATTATAGAATATTTCCGCGAACCGGATGCAGAAATCGGTTACCGCATTGCAAAAGATTCAGGAGCACCAATCTACATGAATACTTCCCTGCTGAACTTTTCTACAGGACAGATTTTATGTTTCCTTATGATGGCAGGTTCCCTGACTCTGGGTCTTATTCTTTATTTCAGAGCTAAAAAGAAAGGTTTGCTTCTGAATCTCAGGAATAATAAGAAATAGACCACTTGTAACGTTTTATTTTTATTTGACATTCTAGAGTTATATAACGTATAATTTTATGTAACTATCAAAAAGTAGGTGAGTATGATAAACAGTAACTCCATCATTCCTGGATTTGATGACGAAAAAGATGACAGCCTGAAAATTTCTCTCGAAAAAAATGACAGCATTTCCAAAGGAATTTTCATTTATCTTAACGGTTATATCGATACATACAACTCCACCTTCTTCCAGAAAAAAATCACCAAAATTGTTGAAGCCGGTTACATCAACCTGATCTTTAACTGTTCCGCACTTAACTATGTTTCTTCAACAGGTATCGGATCTTTCACAGTTTTCCTGAAACTGGTAAAACCAAAAGGCGGTGATGTAGTTCTTCTTGAAATCCAGCCAAAAGTTTACGAAGTTTTCCAGCTTCTTGGATTTTCACAGTTCTTCAATATCAAGGCAAATACAGAAGAAGCAGTAAACTTCTTCAAATCAGGTGCTCCTTCAGAAAATTCTGTTTTCCCAAAGGTTTTCGGATGTCCGGTATGCCGCAAAAAGCTTCGTGCAACCCGTGCAGGCAGATTCCGCTGTTCAGAATGTAAATCTATTCTTGCAATTGATAACAGCGCAAGAGTATCTTTGGGCTAGAATCTCTAAAATCACCAATAAAACGGTAGTTTTGACAAGTTCAAACACCGGATGTTTTCAGAAAAACCGGAATAAAAGTTCCGGTTTTTTTATTTTAAATTAAATGTTCATACATTGTGGATAACTTTCCTTATTTTGTTGAAAAAAACAAAGATTCTGGTATTTTCTACCGAAAACCTTTTCGTGAAACATCTGTATTTTTCGTGTTTCACGATGTAATTTATTATAATATAAAGAATTAGCGCTTTAAGTATGATTTTTTATACTACTATTTTTGTATAGTGACTTATCCACATTTATCCACAAAATCCAGTTTTTTTGTTTATACATTGTGGATAACTTGTGTAAGGCCTTTTTCAAATAAATAAGAGAAGAAAAAGCTCTTCACTTTGTTTTTTTTCTTCCGATAATCAACACAGAGGTCTCTCATGAAAAAAGCGCTTAAGATGTTCCTGGCCTACTTTTTATGGCTCGTAGCAGGAATCCTGATCGGAACATTTTTTTACACTCTTTATCTTCACTCACTCGGGCTCATTGCTGGAAGACAATCCCACGCATTTACCCGGGAAAATGTAATTATCTCTTTCTTTGCTGTAACCCAGGTAATGGCCATGCTTTCCGGCTTTCTCCTTATCGCCTGGAGAATCAGACATCCCGGAAACTTTTTGCAGCTGATTTTCTTCATTATCACCCAGTTCATTTCCTGGTGTATAATCTTCCCTTTATCTGCTCATTTTGAGACCCGTTATATTTCTTCGAATCCTTCTATTTTTGAGCAGGAAAGTATTCCTCTTTCAACAGGCTATTTCCGTGAATCAGAAGGCAAAGTTTACTATTTTCTGAATGAAGAAAACACCAGTTCACTAAAAATCGATACCAGGGATGAAGGCAATGCTGAAATCCTGAAAGAAGACTGGAGCGGATATGCAGAACTTTCCCGTGAAGCCCTTCCCTACCAGGATGTTCTTATAAAGGACTCCTTCAAGGCAAAATATTCCTCTTACTCATTCTTCGGAACCTTAATTCAGAGCGGAAAACGGGAGCTGACAAAAGGCTGGACTTACTGGCTTGGATTCCTTTCAATGGCTCTTGTTCTGACTTCAATCTATGGAATGACCGGATATACCGCATGGCGAATCACCAATTATTCAATATGCAGTGTTCTTTACGGTGTGATTTTATTCTGCAACGGATATTTCTGGAGTCCGGCTATGAGAGATTTCAGAAACCTGAACTTCCTTCAGACAGGACCTTTCGGATACTTCAAAACCTGGTTCAGTTCTCCATTCCTTTTATTCTGCAACCTGGTTCTGGCTTTAATACTGTCTGTTACAGGGCTGATTGCATTTATCATCAAGAAAAAGAGAGGCCGCTAATATGAAAAAAATCCTGATTATTCTTTTTTCATTTCTTGGAGTGGGATTCATTACCTGCCTCATTATCGGTTTCTGCCAGACTCCTGATGTTGAACTGCTGAAAGGTGCGGTTACAAGTTATAAATTCTGCACAGGAATCAACCTGTTTACAAAAATTCTCCCTGCAATGGTATTTGCAGGTTTTGTATTAAGCTGTTCCATTCAGTTCGGGCGCAATGCTGAAGGCAGCTTCAACCGTTTCTCGCGGGCAATGTTCCGCCGCTATAAAACAGTAATCATCACTGCACTGATTTGTTCCTTTATTTTAAGCTTTTCAAGTGAAGTAATTTCTCTAGCTGCAAGACGCAGAATGGAACATCTGAAAAATCAGCCTTCTCTTGTTCATGATTACATCACCGCCGGAAACAACTTCCTGTTCCAGAAAAAACCGGAATCAGCGGCCGCTTACGCAAAGGAAGCCCTGGCTCTGGACAAAAACAGCCGGGAAGCTGCCGAACTGAAAAACCAGGCTGATATTCAGCTGAACCTGCAGGAAACAAAAAGTGTCCGTATTCTTTATGAAACTGATCTGGATGAACTTTTTACAGACACCTCCAGCGATATTGATACAGAAAATCTTTCACAGGTTTACAGTCTTTACCTTAAAGCAACCAGCTGCTGGGAAAAGGGAGATTATTTTGGTGCCCATTACTATGCTGAATGTGCCCTGAAAATCTCTTCGGGCAAAAACCCGAACATATCCCGGCTCAAAGAACTTTCAGCCACTTCCTGGAACAAACTTGGTGAACTTCATGAACTGGCCCGTTCAGACGACCAGAACCTTTTCATGGAAAAGTACGACGGCTATAAAGCTCTTATGGAAGAAGATTACATCAAGGCTTATTACATTCTGAAAAATATTCAGATTGATCATCCGGAACTTAAAAATGATTCTGATTTGAATTTCTATGAAAAAATTGCTGAAGACAAGGTTAACGAGCGTTCTTTCTTTATAGATGAAACCTGGAATCTGAAAAGCTTTGAAAGCTCAAACGATGTTTATTTTTCGCTTAAGCACGAAGACGGCTGGCAGGATCTGATTTTCTTCAAGGGAATGACACAAATTAAAACTACAGGCGGAATGGTTCAATACCTGAGAAACCTTTTCATTATTACTATCGATGATAAAGGTGACTTCCACAGCTCTATGAAAGTTCCTTATGCAAAAGTCCTGGCTGTTTCTGTAAAAGATTTGAATCCGCTCACAAAGGACAACCTGGGAATTGCAAGAAACATCAACTTTGTTCCATATATTCTGTTGAAGAGTATAGACCGTGTAAACGAAAACAATGTAACAAGACCAACATATGAATATGCTGGCAGCAGAGAAACTACAGGGCCGGATTATACAATGCTTCCAATGGAATTTACCGATTTCCAGCTGATGGAAACTGCAACCCTGAATCCGGAATCAATTCCTCTTTCAAGCCTGTGGCGCATTATTTCCAAAGCCGAAAGCTTCGGTTATTCACCGGAAGTTTATGGTCAGGTTCTCCTGAACAGACTGCTTTATCCTCTGTTCATTCTTTTGATTTTTATCATTCTGGCCATTATCGCCTGGAACAACAGACTGGGTGCCAACCAGTACTTTAAGGCAACCTGGATTCTGGTATTCCCGGTTTTTGCCCTTGTATGCCAGTTCTTCAATCAGGTTATTACCTTCGCCTTCAAGCTGGGAAATTACGGGCTCTTAAGTATCTGCAAACCCTTTACAGCAGTTTTCATAGGATTCGGCATTTATTTTGTCTTTATCTTTATTGCATCAGTACTCTTCCTTTCTGAAAAAGCGGATTAAATGATTCCAAGTTTAATTCTGCTTCTGATTACAGCAGCGGGCATCTTTTACGGAGTTCAGGCCTTCCTCATCCAGAAAAAATGGCGCCAGGCTGCTGAAAACGGAACCTTTGCAGACGTAAAAAAAGAACCTTTCCCCGGAGCACTCTGCCTTTGTGCACTTATTCAAAGCTGCACCGGAGACAATAATTTTTCTGCCAGAATACTGGAAAATGTTTTTGGACGCCGAAAAGATGAATGGCAGTCCATGGCAAAATCGGTGTCCTTTGCCAGAAGCCTGAACAGAGACCTTCTTGTTGAAAACCTTGTTTCCATTCTGAAAAAGCAGAATGAAAGTGAATCTGCTGCCCTTCTTCCGGGGATTTTCAGAGCCCTCACTGCCGCTGAATTTATGTGGAATGAAAAACAGGGGGACAAACCTTCTGAATATCTGAAAACTCTTCTGCGGTATTCCCTGATAAAAGATGAAAAAGCCGATGCATACCGGGTTCTGGGACTGGAGCCGGGTGCCAGTGCAGAAAAAATCCGCCGTGCCCACAGAAAGCTTGCTGCAAAATATCACCCTGATACAGGAAGCGGTGAAAACCTGGAAATGTTCATGAAAATCCAGACCGCATATGAATTATTAAAATAAAAACTTGGACAGCTCCGACTGGCTCCGCTGTCTATCGGCGGTACGACGCAATGTACCTGCGTCGCTTAGGGCGGTTACCGCCTCAGGATCTGTCCCCTCTGATCTTAAAATTATCACAAATATCTTGCCGATTCGCAGTTTTTTTACTAAATTTGATAGAAGTAAATTAAGGGAAACGGGTCTTTGCCCCATTCTCAAAATATAGAGGTATTACAAATGGCAAAACAGTTGCTTTTTAGTGAAGACGCACGTTCAAAACTCCTTTCAGGTGTTGAACAGATTGCAAAAGCTGTAAAAACTACACTTGGTCCATGCGGTCGCATGGTTATGATGGACAAAAAATACGGTTCACCAGTTATTACAAAAGACGGTGTTTCTGTTGCAAAAGAAATTGAACTTCAGGATCCATACGAAAACATGGGTGCCCAGTTTGTTCGCGAAGTTGCTTCAAAAACAAACGACGATGCCGGTGACGGAACAACAACAGCTACAGTTCTGGCTTACGCTCTGGTTCGCGAAGGACTTAAATCTGTAACAGCAGGCATGACTCCAATCGAAATCAAACGCGGTATGGATAAAGCTGTTAAAATCGCTGTTGAAGAAATCAAAAAATTCGCAAAACCAGTAAAGAACGCAGATGACATTACAAATATTGCTACAATCTCTGCAAACAACGATCCTGAAATCGGTAAACTCCTGGCTGATGCAATCGAAAAGGTTGGAAAAGACGGTGTTATTACTGTTGAAGAATCAAAGAACATGGATACAACAGTTGATACAGTTGAAGGTATGCAGTTCGACCGCGGTTACATTTCATCGTACTTCGTAACAGACCGCGAAAGAATGGAAGCTTCTTTCAACGACGCCTTCGTTCTTATTTACGACAAAAAAATCTCAGCAATGAAAGACCTGCTTCCTGTTCTGGAACCAATCGCTCAGAACGGAAAACCACTTGTAATCATCGCTGAAGATGTTGACGGCGAAGCTCTTACAACTCTGGTACTGAACACAATCCGCGGAACAATCCACGTTGCAGCAGTTAAGGCTCCAGGCTTCGGTGACCGCCGCAAGGACATGCTCCAGGATATCGCTATTCTTACAGGCGGACAGGTTATTTCTGAAGAAGTTGGCCTTTCACTTGAAACAGCAACAATCGACATGCTTGGTAAAGCAACTTCAATCAAAATCGACAAAGACAACACAACAATCGTTGGCGGAGCCGGAAAATCTTCTGCTGTTAAAGCACGCTGTGAAGAAATCAAAACTCAGATTGAAAAATCTACTTCTTCATACGACAAAGAACAGCTGCAGAAACGCCTTGCAAAACTTGCAGGCGGTGTAGCAGTTATCAATGTTGGTGCTAACACAGAAACAGAAATGAAAGAAAAGAAATTCCGCGTAGAAGATACAATCGCTGCTACACGCGCTGCTCTGGAAGAAGGTATTGTTCCAGGTGGCGGACTTGCTCTTATCGAAGCTTCTAAAGCACTGAACGCAATTCCAGAAGACCTTACAGAAGAAGAAAAGGTTGGATTCAAAATCGTTCGCCGCGCTCTGGAAGAACCAATCCGCCAGATTGCAGAAAATGCTGGAATCGACGGTGCAGTTATTGCAGAAAAAGCAAAGAACGAAAAGAAAGGGATCGGTTACGATGCACGCAACGGAAAATGGTGCAACATGCTTGAAGCAGGTATCATCGACCCAGCAAAAGTTACATGTTCAGCACTCAAGAATGCCGCTTCTATTGCAGCAACACTGCTGACAACTGAATGTGCAATTACTGACATTCCTACTCCTCCTGCACCTGTGGCTCCTGCTGCTGATCCAGGAATGATGTACTAGTCGCAGAAAAATCATCCTGATTTTTCTGCTCTGCGAGTTTGCTGGTTGCGCACGCTCACCTTAACGCAAACTCGCTTATATCTTGGCGGACATCTTTGTCCGCCTTTTTTTTTAAATTTTCCTGACAAAATCACGGACGAATCTATATTAATACTGTTGGAAATTGATCAAGTATTAAATGTAGTGAGGTGATTTTATGAAAATTAAAGGATTTGTTTGTTATGAAGATGAAGATGGAATCAATGAAAGTGTTCTCTATTTTTATAATGGAGAATCAAAAGATGTTGTAATCCCTTCTCAGTTCGAAGTAATCGATATGGGATGTTTCCAGGGAGATTCCAGAATCGAATCTGTTGAAATTCCTGAAAGTGTAAAATTCATAAAATCAGAAGCCTTCGACCACTGTCCAAACCTCAAATCCGTAAAAATCCCTGGAAATCTTTATGGAATTTCTCCGGACACCTTCGGGGATTCTGTAACCACAGCCGGAATCTTAAAATCAAATCCAAATTATATCGAAAAAAATGGATTCATTATCAATAAATCCAATAATTCCCTTCTCTTTGTCCTGGATAATTCCAAGGAATCGTATTCTATTCCGGAAGGTGTTGAATATATCGGATATTCCTGTTTCCTTGGTTGTGAAAATCTCAGGGAAATTTCCATTCCGGAAAGTGTTCATTATATTGAATCCATGGGTTTCTTCGGTTGCAAGAATCTTAAGAAAGTTGATTTCCCCAAAGGATTGAAATATATCGCAGGAGCTGCCTTCGCTTTATGTGAAAATCTCCAGGAATTCTCTCTTCCAGAAGGTGTTGATGTAGTTGGATTTGGAAACGAAGTAATCCTCTAAAGCACTAATTTTTACAGTTTTTATCACTAATTTTCTAAGTTTTTGAAATAACCTGGGCCCGGAAACTCTGTATATTATAAAAATCTTTTCAGATAAATGGGTGAATTCCCGGGTTCTTTCAAATCTTCTGTCTTTAATAATTCCTGAAAATCGGATGTCATCCAAAAGATTTTCAGGTGGATCGGTGTATCGGTTTGTCTATATTCCAGGGTCCCGGTTGAAATCTTTCTGGTAAAAAGGAGTCTGTCTATGACTATCAATGAAAAAAATGAATTGTTACTCGCAAATCTCGGATTAATCAAAACCATCGTAACAAAGTATGCCCATGCCGGAAATGATTCCGAAAAATGGGAAGATTCATTCCAGGATGCCGTGGTAGAATTTCTGGAGAAAATCGACAGATATGATGCCTCAAAAGGAACCCTTTCTACCTTTATCTGGCCTCATCTCCAGAATTGCATAATCGAAAAAAATTCCAGAACTCCTGCCCACCTCCGTAAGGTGACAAAGAAAATCAGAGATTACCGGGAATATCTGGAATCTGAATCCAATGGTTCAGTTGAAGAATCCAGTGTTGCAGAAGCCCTGGGCCTTTCCCTTGAAAAAATGAATGATTATCTCCGTGAAGAAAAAAGCTGCAACCCTGAAAGTCTCTATTACGAAACAGGGAATGTAAAATTATCCTGCCAGGAAATTGAATTCCCGGAAGGAAGTCCTGAAGAAAATTTAATCAGAAAAGAAGAAGTAAAAATTCTACAGGGGGCCTGGAATAAGTTGAACGAAGAAGAAAAAACTATTCTCTCACTGAGAACAACTTACGGAACAAATCTGGAAGAACCCAAAACTCTCCGGCAGGTTGCAGAAATTATGGGTTCAAACAGAACCACAATCAATCAGAAAGAAAAGAAAGCCTCGGCACATTTAAGAAGAGTTCTTCAGAATCAGGGAATGTGTGCGTAAAAAAAGAGGGTGTAGATGAGCCTCAGATTCCCTCTATACCTAAAAAGAAGTGTCCGGATAAGATTAATCAGATAGAAATACTTTGATTTGATACGAAGAAGATATAAAATTAAAGCCTGAGCTAGAAATTTCTTTTTCCATCGTATCTTATTCTTTTAGGGATATCTTTTTGTGTAAATTTGATAAGCTTCAACTCGGACTTGTTTTTAAGAAGGTCTTTTTGTTTATCATTGACCTGACATTTAATCCCAGCTTCCTCATACCTTTTAAAAAACTGCAGTTCCTGTAAATCCGGTTCCTTTGAAAAATCCTCAGGCCACTTAGGACTCCAATTATCAGGCATAGCAGATTTCAAATTCTTTTTGCCTTTATTAAGTTTATCGTTTTCTTCTTTAGTTACAATACACGAATAGCTCAATAATTTTGAGAAAAATAAAATCTCTTCGTTTGAAAAGCCTTCATTTTTCTTTTCTTTCTTCATTTCAAGCATTTTGTTAAAAACAACTTCTTTAGGCATTATATGCTCATCAGACAATCCCTTTTCTGATAAAGGTTCCAGTAATTCTAATTTGCACACTCCTTCAGAAATAAAATAACCGGCATAAGATTCGTGTGTTTTTCCCCGCATTAATTTCGCAGGGTCAATACAAACCTCTTTATTATTATATGCCAGCATCTCGCCTATAACTTTTTTTATTTTATTTTTCACCAGAGAGCTGTTTCCTTTTTTTTCCATTTGTACATAAGTAGAAAAAAGCATATTTATATCTTTACAAAAAACTTCAAATTCTGAATTCTCCATGTTTATTTTCCTTATTATTACTTTATTACGACGTTTTCAGATTTCTCTGTATCCACAATCCCATACACATTTCTTTCCGGTGAATCCAGAAAAACAAGCTTCTTTCCGCCAGGCATTTCATGAACCCGGTCTTCTTCAAAAATTTCTGTGTGGCCCACAACCTGGTTCACATTCAGATATTCTGCAAGTTCCTTCAGGCTTTCACTTCTGATTTCCAGAGGATCAAATCCCACAAGGTCAGACCCCCGAATACCCAAAGAATCATATTTCTGTTCATGAAACAGTCTGTTTAATTCTTCTATTATTCCAGCTGAAAATTCCTGCATTCCCTGAGTCATCATCCAGTTGGCAGCAAAACCTGCATGAGAAAACAGCCAGTCTTTTTCAAAATAAGCAAAATCTATCAGAGCGGAATTATCATCTATTACTTTTTTTATTTCCCCCTGACGGTCGGCATGCTCTCGTGCCATTCCTTCAATAAGATAACAGAAATCATGATTTCCAATAAGCACTTTTACTTTGTCCGGATTTTTCTTTTTAAGTTCCAGAATATTCAGAAAATTGGAAAACTGGTCGTCAAAAGAAAAACCTGCAATAGTCCCGTGGTCAAAATAGTCACCTAAAAAAATAACCTTATCAACCGAATCAAATAATTTGACTGCAGTTTCATAAGGCTGAGGATTTCCATGACTGTCGGGTAAAGCTAAAATTTTCATCTTTTTCTATATCTTACTTTATTTTTCATAATATGAGAAAGACTGGTTTCGCCAGGCACAACCAGACTTCCTCCCCAAAAAAGAAACCATCCGGAAAAGATCCGGATGGTTTCACTAATTCCTGATGATTGTAGGGTTTTATGAGTTAAAAAGTAGGTCTCCACCTTGAACGTCATTCCTGGTTCTTATGAGTTAAAAAGTAGGTCTCCGCCAGGGGTTGGTTCATCATCAAGATATTTATAATATAGGTGTGTGATTAAGGTTTGTCAATTTTTCTTTAATCACCTAATCTAGTTTTTCTACCACAATCACCTGAGATTCAACTGTTTTGCCGGTTCTCAGAATTGCAGTAAGCCTGTGCTGACCGTCCAGTAGTTTACCGTCATACTGAATCTGAAGAATACTGTTTTTTTTATCCCACTTTCCATTTTCAATCAGGGAAATAAAATATTTTACTCTGTTTACATTGCGGGGTCTGTTATCAACATTTGTTTTTAACAGCGCCTCAGCAATTTCAGGAGTAATCATTCTTTCTTCGATTCGTACAAATTTAAAGTTCCCGGAACGCATAATTTCTCCTGAAATAATAGCAGCTATTTTTTATTCCTTTTTCTCTTCCTGAATTTTCTTGTATTTTGCTACAGCTTCAGGTTTCAAAATATCGTTTTCATCGGGAACTTCAATAAGGTCTTCCGGCTGAATAAAAACTGCATTTTCAAAATCAGCAAAATCTTTATAAAATGTAATGTAATTTCCGTCCTTATCAACCGGCCTGATTCCATGACTGGTTCCTAAATATGAATCTCTTTCTGTATACTGGAAAACTGTACTCTGAACACGTACTTCCTCAGCATCCAAATCAGTACACAGACTGATAAAACTAAGTCTTATATAATCTCCGGTTTCCGGATTTTTTAAAATGCTTACACAAACAGAATCATAGAAACTCTCCACATAATTTCCCCAGCAGTCTTTTGATATCCCTTTTGTACGAATAGTTCCATCCTCATCCCGGTAAAGGCCTTCTTCCTCCATTCTGAATTCTTCATCGTAATCAATGTATTCAACTCTTTCGAAGGATTCTTTTTCACTTCTTCTGGCCCACAGCGAGGCTTCGTTGAAATCGTCATCAAAGGCCGCAGCATAAACAGAAAAAGGAACCGGAGACTTTTCGAACTGTGACAGGTTTTCTATAAACATTTCACGGGCATAATGCTCTCCGTCGAAAGATATAATTCTTCCGTCTGATTCAATGCTGACTGTCTCCAGATTATTCTGAATCCAGTTTTTCACCTCTTCTTTCAAAGCCTTTACTTCTTCACTTTCACATTCAGGAAAAGCACAAACAACAAGAGCTCCATAATCTGGAGAAACAATATTTGTCATTTCTGAAACTTTTTCTAAATCATACATTTCATCTTTTGATACTGACGAATACCATTCAAAATTTTTCATTTAAATACCTCTTATATTTTTCTTATAATTAAATATAGATTTGAAAAGAGGCTTGTCAGTTTTTTTTGAGATTTAATCTACCACAGCGTCCAGTTCGTCGTCCTGGCCTTCCACTGTGAGGATAACGGCATTTGGCAGGCAGGCGGCAAAGTCACCTGGGCGGGAAAGCTTTCCCATAAAGATACAGTTTTTATTTTCGCAGGCAGATTCAGTTACCCATGCCTGCCCGTCTTTTATTGTCACTTTTGTGTGGCCTATTACGCCTTCAAAATCAAGTTGTCTGTCAGTGTTCAAAGGATAAACGAATTTCCCTGATGGAGTTTTTACGGAAAGTTCAGCGCCCGCAGTTTTTTTCTTTCCCGCAAAGACAAAGGCTCCTGCAACACATACTGCGAAAATCAGAATGAAAACAATGTCGAAAAATTTGATTCTGTTTTTCACAATGTTCCCCTCGGACTTTTCCCGCCCTGAATAAAACTGATTTCCCTTCCCTGAGAATCGCCGATAAAAGCCACTTTATTTTTCAGGTTTTCGGTTGCAAAAACTCCGCCGTCTTTATGAATAAAAACAAGTCCTATCTCAGTTCTGAAAAGTGTCTGGAACTCTCCCAGTTTTTTCAGAGACTCTTCCTGACCCATTACAAAGCAGGCGGTACTCAAAGCATCGGCCGCAGTACTTTTCTTGCAGATTACGGTCACAGAGGCCAGATCGTTTTCCACAGGGAAGCCTGTTTTCGGATCAAAAATGTGGTGATATTTTTTTCCATCTTTCTCAAAAAATCTTTCATAAACACCGCTGGTAACAACAGAAACTTCATCTGAGCTTACTTTCAAAAGAGGTGTCCCTGTCGGGTTCTCCGGATTTTTGATTCCCACAGTCCAAAGTTTTCCGTCTTCTTTTTTTCCGTAACAGTAAATATTTCCGCCTAAATCGACAATTGCTTTCCGCACATTCCGCTCTTTCAGAATTTCAGCAACCGCATCAGCCGCATAACCTTTTGCAACAGCACCAAAGTTTATACTCATGCCTTTTTCAAGAATGCACCAGCTGACGCCGTCTTCTGCAAAGTGCATGCGTTCATTTCCGATTTTTTCCAGAGCCACAGAAAGTTCATCAGCTTCCGGCACTCTTGCATGGTCAGTGTTAATTCCCCAAAGCTGGATTACAGGGTCAGCAGTAATATCAAAAGCGCCGCCGGATATTTCTGAAACAAGAGAACTCACTTCCAGAATGTCCAGCACATCTTCTGAAATCTGAACAGGGCCATTCCCTGCCCCGCGGTTAATTTTACTTACATAAGATTCCGGAATAGTAACGCTGAACTGCTGTTCCAGATTATCAAGACGATCAAAAATTTCTTTATAAAGTTTTTCTGTTCCGTCGTCATAAAGATTTACAGAAAAAACTGTGTCCATGCACATATGAACCTGAGGAGGCAAAACTTTTTCTTTGCAGGAAACTGAAAGAATACAGACAGCGCCTAAAATTACTCCTGAAAGCCACGATACTTTTTTCATCTTGTCCAAACCTCCAGAAGTTTTTTATCCACTACCGAAACCAGTGCCGAAACTTTTCTGTCTTTTTTAACTTCAACTTTTTCTTCAGTCAGCTGTGCCACAGTACTGAAAACCCTTTCCATAAAGATTCCGAATTTTCCCGGCAGCTTCATATTTTTGTCTACGGCACTCTGACTCATAAAAACCATGGCACAAAGTTTTCCGCTTCGCAAAAGACCTGCTTCCATGGCACCCCAGGTGATGTTCCATTTTCCCAGAGTGAAAAGTATTTTTCCGTAAGGAGTCAGCAGGCTCAAAACTGTAACACTCAAAATTATGATGATACTTGGGAGCAACCGGATTTTCTTTTTCTTTATGAAAACAATTACTGCGAAAACAACCATGAGGCTGTAAACGAGAATCAAATTTTTTGTAAAGGAAGTTACAAGAATTCCTGCCAGAGCCAGAAGTAAAAATATTATGGGCGCCTTTCCGGTGTTGCGGCCTTCGCTCACGCTCATTCCTTCAGCCACAGAAACTGTTGCAGCCACAGTTTCTGTGGTAGCCACATTTCCTGTGGCTCCGGAACTGCCTGTGGCAGGGCCTTCACCCCGGGGCGCAGTTTCGCTTTCAGCAACTGCCTTAAGCCACTCAGAATTTTCTTCAAAAATATTTGCAACCAGTCCCAGAAGAAAACTCGTTGCAAAACTGATTGTCAGAAGAAGCGGTGCAATGTAGCGGACACTGTCACCGAACATAATGAAATAAGCGCACAAAAGTTGGGCGGCATTATTCAGAAGTCCGCCTGCCATACTGATTCCAATCCAGCTGACAAAGGAATGCTTTGCAGTCTTTGGTCTGAAAGCAGAATAAACTGCCATCATTCCGAATCCTGAAGCAAGGCTTCCTGCCAGAGAAAATAAAAAAATATAAGAAAAAAGTGTTCCGCTTACAATGGCCTGAAGCAGAACCTTTAAAAGAATCAGTAAAGAACTTTCCTTCCGTGTCATGTAAGCAAAGCTCAGCATTATCGGAAGGTTTGCCAGTCCCAGACGGAAAAACGGAACCGGCTTTGGAATTGCAGTTTCTACTACAGAAAGAAAAAAGCACAATGCCGCAAAAAAGGAAAGTTTCTTTAAGTCCACACTTTTGTTCATCTTTTCCATTTTACCACGTATCGTGCTTTTTATCACGAACCCTCCCAGGGTGCAAATTAAATGTATGTTTTAATTAAACGTACCTTTATTTTTTGCGTGCCCATTCCAGATAGAATTCCATCTTCTCGTCAGGAATTCTGTTTTCTGGTTCTGCTTCAGTTTTGAAATTCATGATGCATGGAGTTTCGTCTGAATAGTTTTTCCATTCAGGCAAAGCCTTTCCTTCAGGATCTGTGTCCTTTCCGTTTGGATCCAGATTCTTGATGAAGTTACACAGGTAGTTGCACATCTTTCTGGAAAGATCGTAATACTTTCCGTCAAAAGGACGCCAGCACTTTGCCAGGGTTTCAAAGAAGAACCACAGGTCACTTGAATGGAAAGCACCAGGTTCATCTCCTCCAGGCATGTAAGGTCCGAATTCATAGATCCAGCTTTTACTTTTCAGACCGCTCGATTTACGAAGTCTGGTAAATGCAATGTTTCCAAGTTCTACAGAATTGAATCTTGTAGGATCTTTATCATCCCTGCACATTCCCGCACCCCCGGGAGCCTTCATAAGTTCCAGGAACCGGTCCGCATCACTTCCATAAACTTCCCTCGCCTTTGCTTCAAACTCTTCTTTTGAAGAAGCTGTAAGTTCCCCAAAGAATTCATTGTCAGTCCAGCCGTGAAGCATAGGCACGTCTATGAAGGTATTTTCCTTTATTGCAGCTTCTACACCTGTACGAGTGATATCATTACCAGTAAGACCGAACCACATTTTCTGGAAACTGTCATTTGTATCACGAACCTTTTCCCAGGAAAGTGACTTTGCTTCATCAATGTTTTTTACACCCAGAGCTTTCAGGAATTCTTCACTCTGTTTTTCCGCAAGTTCCGTTGGAAAATTGAAATGGTCGATATAAGGATTTTTAAAATATCCGCTTTCAACAACAGCACCCTTTATGTATTTTTTGTTTTCAGGGTAATTCATCTGTGTCATAACGCTTCCGCCTCCGGCACTCTGTCCCCCGATTACAATATGTTCCGGATCACCGCCAAAGGCTGCAATATTTTCATAAACCCATTTAAGGGCAAAAGCCTGGTCACGGCTTCCGATATTTTTTTCTACAGAATTTCCATCTGCATCTTTTTCGGTTGAAGAAAAGAAACCAAATACATTCAGACGGTAATTGATGGTAACCACAACAATTCCGCGGCGGGCAATCCGTTCTCCATCGAATTCCATTTCTGCACTGTTGCCCCACTGAAGTCCACCGCCGTAAATCCAGAAATAAACCGGCAGTTTTTCACTTTTATCTTTTGCAGGAGTCCATACATTCAGAGTAAGACAATCTTCATCCATTGGAATTGTTTTATCAACATTCCATTCCAGATCATAAATGTTACTGATTCCAGGCTGTGGTTTTGTCTGACACGGAATAGGACCGAAAGTAAAACAGTCACGTACACCATCCCAGCCTTCATGGGGCTGTGGAGCCCTCCAGCGAAGTTTTCCAACCGGTGGCTGGCAATATGGAATACCTTTATATGCAATAATTCTTGGATCTGCCGCAGGAATTCCGCGGATTTTTCCCTGTGCAACTTCTGTTTCTTTAATCATAGTAAATCTCCTGTATATTATAGTAAAACCTTTTACATATTCCGCCATCAGTTGATTTTCTTACTTGCATTCTGACAATTCCCGACTTACCATATTTATATGAAAAAGCTTCTTTTTGCTCTGCCCGTTTTAATTGCCGGATTATTCTTTTTTTCCTGTGTCAGTTCCGAACAGGAATCCACTCCCGTTGAGGAAAAAACTGATACTGAAGAAACAACCGAAGAAATCCAGGAACCTGAACCCACGATTTCTTATGAATACAAAATAATCACAGAATCTGACAATACTTATTACCTTGATTCCGAAATTCATTATCCTCAATTCCCGAATAATGATTCTTTGAACAAAGCAGTAGAAAACTCTCTTCTGGAAACTTACAGAAGAGTCCTCCAGACTGCAAAAACCGATTGGGAAGAAGAAAATGAAGCCCGCCGTATGAGTCTCGCAGAACAGCCGGATTCTGAATCTTCTGATTATATAATGCCTGCTTTTGAATACTTCGGAAGTCTTGAACAGATTGCAGAAACTGATTCTTTGCTAAGCCTTACCTTTGATGAATACACATACCTTGGCGGAGCTCACGGTTCCCCATGCATCGTAACCCTGAATTATTCAAAAGAAGAAAACAGACCTGTTTCAATCAGCGAAGTAACTGGAATGACTCTGGATGAAATTTCTTACCTTTGTTATGACGTTCTCCTGGAAAGACTTTCTTCAGACGGATTCACAGACCTTCAGTGGCTCCAGACAGGAACAGAACCAGTACCTGAAAACTTCAGCACCTTCGCCCTGACTGAAGACGGAAAATATTTCATCGTTTATTTCAATCCGTATCAGGTAGCCCCATATGCCTACGGAACTCTTTCCGTTATGATAGAATTGTAATATGAAAGTACTTGTTATAGACGGACAGGGCGGCGGCATGGGTTCGCAGCTTGTAGAAAACCTAAGGAAGAAATTCCCCGATGCTGAAATCACTGCAGTCGGAACCAATACTGTAGCAACTCAGTCAATGCTGAAGGCCGGTGCTCATCACGCAGCCACAGGTGAAAACGCAGTAATTGTCGGGGCCCGCACCGCAGATATTATTACCGGTCCGATCGGCATTGTAATTGCAGATTCTCTTTATGGAGAAATCACTCCAAAAATGGCACTTGCTGTTTCACAGAGCAGCGCAGAACGGGTTCTTATTCCGATGAATGTCTGCTCAAACTTTATTGTTGGAGTTGAAAAAGTTCCCGCTGCAAAACTGATTGAAGCCGCAATGGAACACATTTCAGCTTTATCAAAATAATGAAACAATAAAGTCTATTTGACGGTTTCTTTATTTCCATTTAAAATTAAACCATAAACTTCCGGATGAACCGGTAGTTTGAAGACAGAAGTCTTCGCCTTTATTTTGTTTTGAACTCATAATTTCTACAATGATAGTCAGAAGGCTGTCTTTATTCGTCAGATGACGGGTAAGACAGCCTTATTGTTTTTAAATTATTCGGGAATACAAATGACACTACAGGATTTTTTTGCAGACGCCAGATCTCACAACACAAAAATCGGACTTGCCTTTTCTGGTGGCGTGGATTCTTCATATCTTCTATATGAAGGAATCAAATCTGGTGCTGATATTACAGCCTTCTATGTAAAAAGCCAGTTCCAGCCTCAGTTTGAATTTGACGATGCACAGCGTCTGGCAAAAGAACTTGGTGCAAAAATGAAGATCATAAACCTTTCAGTTTTTGAAAACCCTGATGCAATCCGCAACGACAGCCAGAGATGCTATTACTGCAAACAGACAATTTTTACCCGAATCCTTGAAGAAGCAAAAAAAGAAGGCTGCTCTGTTCTTCTGGAAGGAACCAACGCCTCCGATGATGTTTCAGACCGGCCGGGCTACAAAGCCCTTCAGGAGCTTAAGGTCCTTTCTCCCTTAAGGAATGCGGGCCTTACAAAAGATCAGATACGAAGCCTTTCAAAAGAAGCAGGACTCTTTACCTGGAACAAACCCTCTTACGCCTGTCTTGCAACCCGCATTCCAACAGGAACTGCCATCACAAAAGAAGATCTTGAAATTACAGAAAAAGGCGAAGCTCATTTAATGGAAATGGGTTACTCAGATTTCCGCATCAGACTGGCGGGAAAATCTGCAAGAATTCAGGTAACTGAAAACCAGATGGAAAAAGTCATAAAAGAAAAAAACATTCTTATAGAAAAACTAAAGCCTCTGTATAAAACTATTACTCTGGATCTGGAGCCAAGGAAATCAAATGACTGATATAAAAGACATTCTTTCTAAAGTACAAAGCGGTGAAATCTCTGTAGATGAAGCTCTTCTTTCCATTAAGAAGCAGCCATTCGAAGATCTGGACTATGCAAAAATCGACCTCCACAGAAGCATCCGTCAGGGGGTGGCCGAAGTTATTTACGGTGCAGGGAAAACAGCAGAACAGATTATCGGGATTTGCCGTGCCATGAAAAAAAACGGACAGGACACAATTCTCATTACCAGAATCGATTCTATAAAGGCCGGGGAAATTTCAAAAGCCGCTGATCTGGATTTCAAATATTACGAAATGCCAAAAATCGGAATTGTGGGACCCATGCCCGGAATTAAAGGCAAAGGAAAAATAGTCGTGGCCACAGGCGGAACCAGCGACATGCCTGTTGCTGAAGAAGCCGCCATAACCTGCGAAGTTTTTGGAAACGAAGTAACAAGGCTTTACGATGTTGGTGTTGCAGGACTTCACCGCCTTCTTTCTCATCTGGATGAATTAATGAGTGCCAGAGTCATCATCTGCATTGCAGGAATGGAAGGCGCACTTGCAAGCGTTGTAGGCGGACTTGTAGACTGCCCTGTCGTCGCTGTTCCGACCAGCGTAGGTTACGGCGCAAATTTTGAAGGACTGTCTGCCCTTCTTTCCATGCTGAACTCCTGCGCCAGCGGAGTTTCTGTTGTGAATATTGATAACGGATTCGGTGCCGGTTTTCTGGCAAGCAGAATCAACAGGATGTAAATATGAAAACATTGTACATAGACTGTTCCATGGGAGCAGCCGGAGACATGCTTACTGCTGCTCTTCTGGAACTCCTTGAAAAAGAAGAAAGAGAAGCTTTCGTTACCCGATTGAATTCTATCGGTCTTCACGGCATTGAATACAGACTGGAACCTTCCGAAAAATGCGGAATTACAGGAAGCCACATGACTGTCCTGGTTCACGGCCAGGAAGAAGATGAAGATCTACATGACCACCATCACCACAACGAGGAACCCCACCACGAGCATGGGGAACCTCACGAACACGAACATTCACATGAAGGTCATCACCACGAACACAGTTCCATGGAAGGCATCCGCCACATTGTCTGCGACCACCTGAATATCAGCGAGTCAGTAAAAAAATCTGTGATGGATGTTTACGGCATTATTGCCCGGGCAGAAAGTCAGGTTCACGGAAAACCCGTAACTGACATTCATTTCCACGAAGTCGGTTCCATGGATGCAATTGCAGATGTGACAGCAATGTGTCTTCTTATGGAAACTCTGGGTGTTGAAAAAGTTCTGGCCAGTCCCGTTCACGTGGGAAGCGGAACCGTAAAATGCGCCCACGGAATTCTTCCGGTTCCCGCTCCTGCTACTGCAAACATTCTTCAAGACGTTCCGGTTTACTCAGGAGACATTCGTGGCGAACTCTGTACACCAACAGGTGCTGCACTCTTAAAATATTTTGTCAGCGATTTCTGCCCTATGCCTTTAATGAAGGTTTCCCGCATCGGATACGGCATGGGGAAAAAAGATTTTGAAAGAGCAAACTGCGTTCGGGTAATGCTTGGTTCCACTCCGGACAAAAAAGACGATGTTTTGGAACTCAGTTTCAACCTTGATGACATGACAGCAGAAAAAATCGGCTTCGCTATGGAAAGACTTTTCGAAGCAGGCGCCCTTGATGTTTACACGGTCCCAATCGGAATGAAGAAAAACCGTCCGGGAACTTTGATGCGTCTTTTATGCAAGGAAGCCGACAAAGAAAAAATAGTTCAGGAGATCTTCCATCACACCACAACAAACGGAATCCGCCAGGCACGGCTGGAACGTTACGTTCTGAACAGAAAAATGGAAACCATTGAAACTGAATGGGGCCCTGTCCGCAACAAAATTGTTAGTGGTTACGGAACCGAAAGAAGCAAACTGGAATACGAAGACCTGGCCCGCATAGCACGGGAAACAGGCATGAGTATTTTAGAAATAGAAAACAAAATAAAGAGGTAAAACTGATGCACATGGCAGATGCTCTTCTGGCCCCTGCAGTAGCAGGCGTAATGTATGGCGCCTCAACTGTTACAGCCGGAGTCTCAGTTCTAAAAATCAAAAAAGAAAATGATTCCCACAAAATCCCGATGATGGCGGTCTGCGCCGCTCTGGTTTTTGCAGGACAAATGATCAACTACACGATTCCGGGAACCGGGAGTTCCGGTCACCTGTGCGGAGGTTTTCTTCTGTCTGCAATCCTCGGACCTTTTGCAGGCTTTATTTCCATGATGATTATTCTGGCAATCCAGGGAATCTTTTTTGCTGACGGCGGCCTTATGGCCCTGGGAGCAAACTGCTGGAACATGGCCTTCTACGGATGTTTCCTTGGATATTTCGCATTCTGGCGTCCGCTCATGAAAAATCCGGGAAAAGTAAAAATAATACTTGCTTCAATTCTTGGATGTATAATCACACTACAGTTCGGAGCCTTTTCTGTTGTTCTTGAAACAAGTATTTCAGGTATTACTGAAATTCCTTTCAAAACTTTCGTTGCACTGATGCAGCCGATTCACCTGGCCATCGGTCTTGTTGAAGGACTCATTACTTCTGCTGTTCTTGTGTTCATTTATGAAGCAAGACCTGAAGCACTTTCCCTTCCGCAGAACATGGAACCACGGGAAGGAAAGCTTTCTCTTCGCGCAACAATTATTGTTCTGGCTGCAACAGCACTCGTTACAGCAGGCGGATTCAGCCTTCTGGCCAGCTCTCATCCCGACGGACTTGAATGGTCCCTTTTCGGAAACGCAGAAGAAGGCTATGCAGAAAATCTTTCTCTTGATGAAGAAAATTTTGGATACCAGTCTGATGTTGCTGACAAAGCCTCTTTAATTCAGGAACACACTTCTTTCCTTCCTGACTACAATTTTCCTGAAAGCGAAACCCCGGCAGGTACTTCCTTTGCAGGCATCGCAGGTTCTATTATTGTTGCTGTTTTTGCAGTTGCAGTCTCTTTCCTTATTAAAGCTTTCCGTAAAAAGGAAAAAGCAGTCTGATGAAAAATCTGAGTCCTCTTGCAAAACTAGCAGTAACACTTGTTTTTATTATTACTTCAGTCTCGTTTTCTAAATATGACATTACAGGACTCATTCCATTATTTTTATATCCTGTCATTTTATTTCAGATGACAGGCCTTACTTTCAAAAAATTTTTCAGGGCAACCAGATTTGTCATGCCCCTGATACTTTTGACAGGCATTCTGAATCCTTTTCTGGATAAAACCCCTTTTAATGTTGCAGGAATTTTTACCATCCGTGCCGGTATCATCTCATTAATCACTCTAATACTAAAAGGATTTCTCTGCTTAAGCGCTTCATACCTTTTTGCAGAAACAACAAATGCTGATGAAATGTGTGCCACCTTGCGGCGCATTCATATTCCCAAAACAATCGTTACTGTTTTCCTTCTTACCTGGCGTTATATTTTCGTGATGAAAGAAGAAGTTTCCATTATGCTTGATGCATATCATCTGCGGGCTCCGGAACAAAAAGGAATTCATTATTCTGTATGGGGCTCTTTTCTGGGACAGCTTTTTTTGCGCAGTTTTGACAGAGCCGATGAACTTTACCAGGCAATGATTTTGCGCGGATACAACGGGAATTATTTCTATGCCTGCTGTCGTGGAAAGCATTCTAAAATGAAAAGCTGGGCATTCTTTCTTATTCTGACTACCGTCATTCTAACTTTCAGATTTTGTAACGTAACAGAACTGATCGGAAACATTTTCACATTTTCTGCCGGAGGATTTCTCAAATGATAAAATTTGAAAACCTTTCTTTTGCTTATGACAAAACATTTCCAGTTCTGGAAAACATTTCTCTTTCAATCGAGAAAGGAGAAACTATCGGATTAATCGGAGCAAACGGAGCCGGGAAATCTACCCTGATGAAATGCCTCCTGGGCCTGCTTTCCTTTGAAGGAAAAATTACTGTTGACGGCCTGGAAGTGTGTGAACAGAATCTTAAAAGCATCAGGCAAAAGCTGGGATTTGTTTTTCAGAATTCGGACAACCAGATGTTCATGCCAACTGTTATTGAAGACATTACTTTCGGTCTGGTAAACTACGGAATTCATAAACATGAGGCCGAAGAAAAAGCCGATCTTATTCTGGAAAAACTGAATATAAAGGATATGAAGAACCGCCACAACCATAAACTTTCAGGCGGAGAAAAAAGAATGGCGGCAATTGCAACAGTGCTGGCCATGGAACCTGAAGTCCTCCTTCTGGATGAACCTACGTCCACACTGGATCCTTACAATCGCCGCCTTATTATCAACACGGTAAATTCCCTGCCCCAGACAAAGATTATTACCTCTCACGATCTGGACATGATTCTGGATACCTGTTCCCGTGTTGTTCTTCTTTCCGGCGGCAGGATTATTGCTGACGGACCGGCAGAAGAAATCTTAAAAAACAAAGAACTTCTTGAAGCCCATAAAATGGAACTGCCCTTCAGGTATCAGTAAGGGCAATTTCAATTCTGTTTTCTTTCTTTTAATTTTCTCCCGCAGCAGAAACTTCTGTTACGGGAAATTTAATCCTGAGAAATCTGATGGAATTTATAACTGCTCTGAAAGCTTCATCGTAAATGACTGCAATAAACACGCCAAGAATACCCCATTTGAAAACAAATACAAACAAAGCGGCCAGTGCAATTACTTCAACAGTTCCGAAAATTTGAGTAAGCAGCATCCATCTGGTATCACCAAATCCGCGGATTCCGTTACCGATAATAATGTTTCCTGCTTTCCCAAACTGGTTGCCGGCTGCCATAATAATAAAGAGAACTGACATTTCAATAATTGCCTTGTCTGTTGTAAAAAGGCTTAAGGTAAGACGAGGGAAAATGGCAATGAATACAAAAACTACAGCTGCAGTTCCGCAGGCCCAGGTCATGGCTGTCTTTACAATAGAACGATAAAGCTTTCTGTCCCTGGCTCCTGTTGCTTCCCCGGTAAGGGTAAGTGTTCCTGCACCCAGAGCCCCGATAATAACTACAACAATCATTTCTACAGAGAAAGCAATTGAATAGATGCCGGCTGCCTGTTCATCAATGGAATTGAGAATTCGGATGACACAAAGGTTTCCTACATTCCAGAGCAAATCTTCCAGGGCAGAATTTACTCCAAGCTTGATTGAGCGAATATAAGGAACCACCTTTGCCTGAAGAATTGTTTTTAAATCCGGACTTGTAAAGAACTTTTTGCGTTTTGCAATTGTTACGTAAAAAAGGTAAACAGCACCAACAAATTCTGCAATTGTTGTTCCAAGAGCAGCCCCTTTAATTTCCATACGAGGGAAACCGAATTTTCCGAAAATCAGAACATAATCCAGGAAAATATTTACCAGGGATCTGATAAGTCCGTAAGCTACCAGAGGCTTTGTGTAGTTGGAAGTCTGGAACACAACAGAATATGACGCACCAAGTCCCAGAATCAAAAATACTGGTGCGTAGATTCTTGTGTAAGATACACAGAGATCCATTACAGTTTCTGAAACACCCATGATTCGGAACATTAAGGGACTTCCGAAAGTCCAGAAGAAAAACAGAACAACGGGAATAACATTATGAAACTTAATCATGGAAGCAGCATATTCCTTTGCTTTCTTCAGGTCGCCGGCTCCTACCGACTGACTGATAAGAATTGAAGCGCCCATTGAAAGTGCAAAAACAAATGACATTGTAGTCCAGAGAGGCGCCATTACATTGGCAACGGCACTCATATACAGAATGTCCATGCGTCCCAAAAAGATTCTGTCTATAAGCATCTGAATCTGTGAAATCAGATTGCTGAGCATAATAGGAATAAAAATTCTTAAAAGTTTTTTCTTGTATTCAACCATTTTTCTCTCCTAAAGGTTATTACTTAAGCTGATTAATAAAAGCAGTACACGAAAAATCCAGCATACTGCTGATTTCTTCCGCTGTAAAAGAAACCTGCTTTGTTGCACACAAAGTTGCAATTCCGTTTACGTAAAGCCACATGTGTTTATAAAACTCTTCTGCTTTCTT
Source organism: Treponema sp. UBA1747 (assembly GCA_002315375.1). Classification (GTDB taxonomy): domain Bacteria; phylum Spirochaetota; class Spirochaetia; order Treponematales; family Treponemataceae; genus Treponema_D. The sequence goes on from DCHR01000008.1 coordinate 55,866, forward strand.
TTTTTTCAGACCGTATATTTTATGAAGCATATCAAGAGTATCTTCATAACAGTCATCCATAGACTTCATGTACGATATAAAGTCTGAAGCGGTCTCCTGCGATTTCAGAAATACATAATTAAAAAGTTCTGTTTCCTCTATAGCAAAACAGATGTAAACATTTCCTGTTGTCTTGAAAATATTTTCCGCCTGCAGTTCCGGACGGGCAAAAAAAGAATGATATACTTCCAGGGATTTATTAAAACATTCTTTTTTCAGATCTTCCATGTTTTCAAAAGCAGTAAAAATTGGACGGACTGAAGTTTCCAGCGCAGCAGCAAGTTCCCTGGCTGTAAGCTTTTCGATTCCCTGAGTCCGGATAATATCCATTGCTTTGGAAGTAATTTCTTCTTTTGAATATTTAGCTTTTGGTGGCATAGTTCTTTCCTTTTATTATGCAACAGCTGTTACATAACATATGTTGCATAATAAAACTATACCGGTCGATTGTCAACTGTTCTAAAAATCAATCCTGTATATTTCTGCATCAAAAGTTGCACTGCCATCCAGCTTTGTATAGGTTGTTCTTCGGTTGAAAGAAAGGCCCAGTTTTTCCATAACCCGGCGGCTCTTTGGGTTTTCAAGAGCGTATTCCGCCTCAATGGCTTTTACATCTGCCACACTGCGGGTGTATTCAATAATGACTTTCATAGCCTCGGGAACATAGCCCTTTCCCCAGGTGTCTGCACGCAGGTTGTATCCAAGATTCCAGAGTCCGCCTTCTTTTCTGTTCAAACCACCCATACCGATAAGCTCACCGGTTTCTTTCAGGACAATACCCAGATCGCAGGAATCCGGATCATCAATATTGCGGGAAGAAAGCCAGCTTTTTGTTGCTTCCGCGTTTGGATGAAGCGGATAAATCATGTATTTGTTTACAACTGGGTCCCCTGCCCAGGCATAAACTGCCAGATAATCTTCTGCCACAACGGGTCTGAGGATAAGTCTTTCTGTTTCAAGGATTACATTCATAAGTTCATATTAGCACATAACGAAGAAATATTGATTAAAGTATACATTTAATCAAACGGGGTCTGTCCCCGCTATTTACTCTGTCCCTTTTGTATTAACGGGGTCTGTCCCCCTTTGTTTTATTCTGACATTTTTTCAACTATTGTCAAAATAAAATCTATTCATTATCCTTATTGTATATAATCCGAAATATAGAATGTCTGCATTCCCGCTTCCGCGGATGCTGCAGCCGTTACAGGAGATAACAATGAATAATAAACCAATGATTCGTTCCAACATTTGTATCAATTCCCACCCGGAAGGATGTGCAAAAGAAACTGATCACCAGATTGATTACGTAAAATCACAGAAAGCAAAACGCGGAATCAAAAATAATAAAGAAGGCGGAAACGGACCAAAGTTCGTTCTGGTTCTGGGCTGTTCAACAGGTTACGGACTTGCTTCCCGTATCACAGCCGCTTTTGAATACGGTGCTGACACAATCGGTGTTTCTTTCGAAAAAGAAGGAACAGAAACAAAATGCGGAACTCCAGGATTCTACAACAATAAAGAATTCGACAAGGTTGCTTCTGAAGCAGGCCTTTATGCTAAATCTTTCAACGCTGATGCCTTCAGCCACGAAACACGCAAAATGATTATCGATGAAATCAAAGCTCAGGGTAAAAAAATCGACCTTATCGTTTACTCACTTGCAAGCCCTGTTCGCTCTGATCCTGATCTTATCGATGAAGCTACAGGAAACCACGTTCTTTATAAATCAGTAATCAAACCAATCGGCGAAAACTACGGTGGAGCCGCTCTGGATATTATGACAGAAACTCTGTCTGAAAAAGCTGCTGAACCTGCAACAGAAGAAGAAATCGCCAATACTGTAAAAGTTATGGGTGGTGCTGACTGGCAGCTGTGGATCAATGCCATGCTTGAAGCCGGGGTTCTGGCTGAAGGATGCCGCACAGTAGCTTACTCTTACATCGGACCAAAACTGAGCCACGCCATTTACCGCAACGGTACAATCGGTCAGGCTAAAAAAGACCTGGAATCAACAGCCCGCAACCTTTCTTCACAGCTTAAAGCTGCAGTAAACGGAGATGCATGGGTTTCCGTAAACAAAGGTCTGGTAACCCGCTCTTCTGCTGTTATCCCGATTATTTCCCTTTACCTTTCAATTCTCTTCAAAGTTATGAAAGCCAAGGGAATTCATGAAGGCTGTATCGAACAGATGGAACGCCTTTTCGCAGAACGTCTTTACACTGGTGAAAACTTCGCTGCAGGAAACGTTCCTGTTGATGAAAACAACCTGATTCGCATCGATGACTGGGAAATGCGTGATGATGTTCAGGAAGAAGTTGATAAATGTATGGCTGCCATTACAAATGACAACCTTAAAGAATACTGTGACCTGGCCGGTTACAAACATGACTTCCTGGCAGCCAACGGTTTTGACGTTGAAGGTGTGGATTATTCAGACTAGGTCAGGAAGCCTTGTTTGATATTGACGCAAACAAAAGAATTCTGTAAAATTAACAAACTATTTTCTAAGATCTTAATTAAGGTAGGTATATACTATGTCTAGAGCTTGTGATATTTGCGGTAAAGGTGTAATGAGTGGTAACAAAGTATCAAAATCTTACAACCACACACGCAGAACTTGGAGACCAAACCTCCACCCAGTAAAGACAGTTATTGATGGTACAACATTCTCTCTTAAAGTTTGTACACGCTGTCTGAACCGCGGACTTTTTGAAAAGAAAGTTTCAGTTCCAAAAGCTGCTGTAGAAAACAAATAATTTTTTTCTTTCGCATTAGCGAACAAGCACTTTGAAAACCGCCCGACTTGATCAATCGGACGGTTTTTTTTATTTAACGGGATTTTTGAAGTTTTAGAAAGAAAACTGAAGGAATTTTGGGATTAAAGCCCCATAATGCGGATCAAAACGATTACTTCGCTGGTATAAAGCAATACAGGTGTAGAAATACAGAATGCGATGCGAAGAGGCTTATTTTCAATCAGTTTCAGGAACTGAACTTCCCAGCAATAAGTCCCCCCCAGCAGGAACAGGATGAAAAAGCCTGCGACCAGAGCAAAACCTGACCCGGTTGCAATTTCCCCGCTGCTGGAAAAAAGAACCATAAAAACAGTAATTACAACTACCTGAAGAATGACAATTGCAAGGATAAAGAAAGGAACCAGAGCTTTTTTCTGCATTTTGGCTTCTTCCTTAAAAAGTCCCCAGTTCTGTGAGGCAGCAATGATTCCCAGAATACCCAGGAAAGCCTTATAAGACAAAGATGAAAGAACAACAAGAAGATTAAGTCCTGAATACATAAAAAACAGAACCAGCAGAGGACAAAGAAGCGAAATTGCCCACAATGTAATATAAAACTTTTCTTTATTCATAATTTTCCTTATTTACCTGTTAAATTATCCCACAGCCCAAGACATCCTGCAAGAACATCATTATAGGTGGCATCAAAATTTCCTGTGTACCATGGATCAGCTACTTCAGAATGATTTACGGGAGCATACTCAAGAAGAAGATGGATTTTTTCGTTGTAATCATTTCCGAATAAACGGTGCAAGCCCCAGAGGTTTTCCTGGTCCATTGCAATAATCAGGTCAAAGTTTTCACAATCAGAACGGGTTATTCTGCGTGCTGCACGACGGCTGAAAGGAATACCTTCCTGACGGAGCTTCTGTTTTGTTCCGGGATGAGTATCATTGCCAATCTCTTCCAGACTGGTTGCTGTAGATTCAATTAAAAAATCTTTTTCCCTTCCCCGCTGTGCCACAATATATTTCATGACAAACTCTGCCATAGTGGAACGGCAGATGTTTCCATGACATACGAACATTATTTTGTGCATCAGATGGTACCGCCTGAACCGGAAGAATCAGATTTTTCTTCTGTATCCCCTTCAAGTGTAATTTTCAGCTGAACGTCTTTCCGGTCACGACGAACGGTTACTGAAACCACGTCACCCGGACGTTTGCTTTCCAGTGCCAGGTAATAATCAGCAAGGGAAGTAATATTTGTATTATCAATTTTAAGAATAACGTCTCCACCGAGGTAAATTACGTTTCTGCGGTTTCCGTAATATACAGCTTCTGTTCCGCCTCGAAGACCTGCTTTTTCTGCCAGAGAGCCTTTTGCAACTGTTGAAACCAGCATGCCCGAAGAAACATCCAGACGTGCATACTGTGCAATACGGCTTGTAAGCTGAATTACATTAATATCCATTGTTCCGCGATTAACCTTTCCAAATTTCAGAAGATCTTTTACTACGCGGACTGCAGTCTCACTTGGAACGGCAAAACCGACCCCGGCTGAACTGTTGGAATTTGAAACAATCATTGTATTGATTCCAATCATGCGGCCATTAGTATCCAGAAGTGGTCCTCCCGAGTTTCCCGGGTTGATTGCGGCATCAGTCTGAATCATATTGTTGATAATGCGGCCTGTTGCAGAATCTTTCAGAGGACGGCCTAAGCTTGAAACAATTCCGGTTGTCATTGTTCTGGAAAGACCGTACGGGTTTCCGATTGCAATAACCTTCTGTCCTACACGCAAAGCCGAAGAATCACCGAACTGAATTGTCTTTAACTGAACACCCGCTGGAGGGTCAAACTTAATAACGGCAAGGTCACTGTCTGCATCCTGGCCGATAATTGAAGCTTCATACTGTGTTCCGTCGGACAGAGAAACATAAATTTTTGTGGCATTCTGAATAACGTGAACATTTGTAAGGATGTATCCCCGTTTATCAATAATGGAACCTGACCCGCTTCCGCCGTCCTGAATGTAAGGCTCCAGGAACCAGTCATAGGCTACAACCTGAGTATTGATGTTTACTACTGCATCGCTGCATTTTTCGTAAACAGTTATATTCTGAATTTCATCCTGAGTATATGTAACCGAATCGCTTACCGGAACTGCCACAGTTACTTCAGGAGTAGTTTCAAGGAACAGATTATCCTCTTTACTTACTGGAACTGATGAAATTTCTTCGGCTTCACCTGCTGCAAGCTCAACCGGAGTTTCATCCGCTTTGTCTTTTGCTTCAGAACCATTCTTCTTTCCGAAAAAATTAGAAGAACAGAATACACTTACACTGCAAACAACAGCACCAACAATAATTGCTGTCAGAACTATCTGACCACGAGTATACAAACGCATTTTTTGCCTGCCAAATTAGAATACGAAAGTTAATCCGGCTTTAATTTCTGTTGTTCCAAACATGGAGTCAAAGCCAAGAACTGTCTGTGCACCGGCATTAATCATTACACCGGCTCCGAAAGGAAGCCAGTTGATTCCACCGCCAACGACAGCAGTCTTTCCGATTGTAAACATTCCGTCTGCATATATAGATACTATTTTTACAGGCTTAAATACAGTTGAAAGACCTAAAATAACACTATTTTCTTTCTCAAGAATGTTTCCGGTTTTACTTCCCAGAACATACTGAGCGGAACCAGTCAGAGACCACTGTCTGTTATTCCAGCCGGCAAGTGTTCCAAATCCAAGTCCTGCACCGTAATCAGAAACAGGCATATATTCAGCATCAAAGGCATAGCCATAGCGCAGGAAAGCACCTGTACAGAAACGGCCGTTTTCTGCTGCAAAGCTTTTGTTATAACGGAAGTTTCCTGAAATAGAGAATGGGAAACCGGAATTGTCAGTTATATATGATTTGAAAACTGCCCCGCCAGACAAAGCTTCTGAAAAGCATCCGCCTGCAGCAACTTCAATTCCTGTTGCAGCATAACCTTCATTTGAGAATACAGGGGAACCTGAAACAGCAATAGTTCCATATTTAATACTGAACGGTTCGATTGAAGGAACATTGGAATAACTGAAACCGTTTGTTGAAAAATTCATTACGGGATAATTCAGAGTTCTGTTGATTGTAACACAGGTTTCATACTTGGAACCTTCACAATCCAGTTCTATCCAGTAAAGTCCGTCATCCAGCATTTTTCCATCGTCAGAATAACCGTTCCATGTATAACTCTGATTCCAGGTGTTGAATTCACCAAACTGGTAACGGTTTGTAAGGGAACCGTCAGGAGCAAAAACAGAAAGCCGTGCTGTACCTTTATTGGTAACACTAAAGGTTACTTCAACTTTTCCCAGGGCACCTTTAATTTCCGGATTAAGGAAATCGCGGGAAACCTGGAAATCTGTCAGTTCAAAAGGACTTTCTACAAAATCAGGTTCAACATAAATATCTGCGTAAGGCTGCAGGAAATAATTTTCAACAATCGGGTTAAATCCAAAACGAATGATATTGATAATATGATCCCCGGCAATTATAGCAAGGTTTTTTGATGTTACTCTGTTTCCGTCAACAAGTACGCTGGCATCTGAAGGAATGTTTCTGAACCAGAAGGTTCCCTGCAATTCTTTCATATTTACTTCAAAAGTCTGCTCGTAACCGGCTTTAACAGTAAAGTTATAAACATCACATTCGTAGTACTGTTTCTTCAGCTCAAGACGATATTTCCCCGGGCGAAGATTCTTCAAAGTAACTTCGGTTTTTCCTTTATACACACCATTAATGTAGATTTCTGCATCACGAGGAACCGATTTAATATGAACAATTGTATCCTCGTCAGAATCCAGTTTTGTCTGTTCTGTCGGAGCAAGAGGATTTGTCCCTGAAAAATAAGTCACAAGATCAATGATATCCAGAACATCATCAAGATTTACTGTCACTGCAGGAAGCTGAAATACCATAAATGAAAATAAAAATAAACTCGTCCAAAATTTTCGTTTCTTAATCATAAGGACAATTATAGTCAATTACACCTTTGTAAACAATAAATCGTGTTCCAGAAAGCTGAAATAGCCGCAGCCGCCAATAATTATGTGATCCAGAACCGGAACCCCTAAAACTTCCGCTGCATCCAGCATTTTACTGGTTGTTTCAAGATCAGCATCAGATGGAATCAGATTTCCGGAAGGATGATTATGACAGAGAATTATGGCAGCCGCATTGTCCAGAAGGGCTTCTGAAAAAATCTCCCGTGGATAAACTGCCGAAGAAGTTACAGAACCGATTCCCATTACATGAATCTGAATAATTTCATGGTTCCCGTTCAAAGTAATGCTGAGAAAATGTTCTTTGGGTTTTATGGCATAGGTCTGAACAAAGGGAACCAGGTCCCTGGCCGTGCGGACTTTTATGCCGACACATTCATTTTTCCGCCTGCCGTATTCAACTGCCGCTGCCACCTGCAGCGCCCTGTTCTGCCCCATTCCTTTTATCCGGGTCAGTTTTTGAATCATTTCGTCGCCAAAGGTTTCATCCACCGCATCGTTTACAGAGCGAGCCAGACTCCGCACAGAAACATCCCGGGTTCCTGTGCCCAAAATCATCATCAAAAGTTCCTCGTCATTGGGAAAATCAAGGCCCTTTTTAAGAGTTAATTCACGAATATCAGGTTTATTTTCCATACTATATATATGTCTTTTTTTTGCTATTTTAGGTAAATAGAAACGATAAAATTCCGAAAATTTATATATGAAACGCAAAATCTTTTATTTTTTACTCATTTCCGTAATGGTCCTGAGCGCCTGTAAAACAACTTCTGATATCGATAAAGACACTGAACCTGAGCAGATTGAAGAGGAAGAAATCCTTGTTGAAGAACCTGTTCTTCCTGAACCAAAAGTAATTTCCAGAAATCTTTCTGATGAACCTGTAATGTCAGCTGATGAACTTTACCTTTTCTTTATGGAACAGAATCCGGACGCTGACAGAGAAATGATTATACGCATGAGCAATTATTATATTGAAGAAGCTTCTGTTGAAGGAATAAACTCGGACTGCGCCTGGGCACAAATGTGTCTGGAAACCGGTTACCTGCGCTTCGGAAATCTGGTTCAGCCGGAATTCCACAATTACTGCGGACTCGGCGCCATTGATGCAGACCACCCGGGAGAAATCTTTGAAACAGAACAGCTTGGTGTCCGCGCTCACATCCAGCACCTGTTTGCTTACGCAAAAACAGAGGAAAATCAGCTTACCAACGAATTAATTGATAAAAGGTTCAAATGGGTAAATCCTAAAGGAAAAGCTCCAACTATCTTTGAGCTGGCAGGAACCTGGGCCGCAGACAAAGCCTACGGAGAAAAACTGGACCGCATTCTGGCAAAGATGGAATTAAGCACCGTAGGAAAATAGAAGGTTTCCTCAGGGACACCTTCTAAAGGGCACCTTCTACTACAATTCGATTTTTTCCACTAAAATAATTACATGGCTAATTCATATTATTCAGTTATTTATTCTGATGACGACATTGTTGTCCTGAACAAAAAATCAGGCCTTTTGATTGCAGCCGACCGCTACAATCCTGATGCTCCGCGCCTGGACCTGGAAGCAGAAAAAGAGTTCGGGCGGCTTTACGCAGTTCACAGAATCGATAAAGACACTTCAGGTATTGTTATTTACGCAAGGAACCCTGACGCCCACAAAAACCTTTCCATGCAGTTTGAAAAACGTGAAGTTCAGAAAACATATCATGCTCTGGTTTACGGTCACCCGGTTTGGGAAAATCTGACTGTCGATTTGAAGCTTCTTCCTGACGGAGACCAGAGACACAGAACTGTTGTAGATAAAAGACTCGGTAAACCATCTCTTACAGAATTCAAAAATCTCGGAAGTGTTGGCCCTTACTCCTGGATTGAAGCAAAGCCAAAAACAGGAAGAACACATCAGATTCGTGTTCACCTGTATGCAAATGGTTTCCAGATTGTTTGTGATCCTCTTTACGGCGGAAACCAGAAACCGGTGCGCCTTTCAGAAATCAAACGCCGCTGGAACGGTGATGAAACAGAAGAACGCCCTCTTCTGACACGTCTGGCCCTTCATGCTTATCGCATCACTTTTGCACATCCAAAAACCGGAGAGCAGGTTACTTTCACTGCTCCTTATCCAAAGGACATGGAAGCCACAAGAAAACAGCTTGAAAAGATTTTTAACGTGAATCCTGTTGCGGAATAAAATGAAAATAACTGGTTAAATAGAAAGTGGTGGTTTGAGCTCGTCGAAACCACCACTTTTTTTTGTACCCGGACATTTCGGCAGGCTCAATGTCCGTTCTAATAAAATACTTAAAAAGAGATCTTATTTTCCTTTAAGTACAAAAGAATTATTTGTTAATGGAATATCCAGTTTGTATTCTCCCCAGTCTGTTCCATAAACCTTGAACCTGGCTGTGGCTTCCAGCTGTTTGCCTGCTGCAAAGTCTGACTTTCCCTGAGTCTGCAGGAAATCAAAAACATTGAATTCCGGAATTTCACTGACATACTCAAACTTGTTTTCATTGTTTACATACCAGCTTGAATCATGGAAACCAACATAGAATTTTCCGGGAGCATAGTCCGGAGTAATTTTCTGGCCTGCTACATAAATCACAGGCTGTTCTTCAAAAGACAGCTTATTGTTTACAACCTTTACCTTCAAAGGTCCGTTTTCCAGAGAGAATTTACCAAGGCCGGAAGAAGCCTTAACTGAAAGTGTATTTGTAGAAGAATGTTCGCTCCACCAGTCTCCGTTCAGGTATTTCACATAAACTGAATAAGTTTTTCCGGTTTCTGTGTAAGGGAAAGCCCATTCCCCCGAATCGTCTGCAACTTTTACGCCATCAACAAAAATCTGACGAACCTGAGCACCGCCAGTATTTGTTTTATTATTGTAATAAGTTGGAGGATTCAGAATCTTGATTTTAAATCCTTCATAAGAAGGATCCTTTACTTCAACAATAAAAAGATCTGTAATGTCTTCCAGTTTTTCCCATCGGGCATAAAGCTTTTCCAGGTAACAGAGCTTTTCAAAATCATTTCCATCCAGGGTTTTTGTCCATCCGCGGAAAACATAACCTTCTTTTACAGGAGTTGCTGGACATAATTTTTCTATATCCATTGGACTTCCAGGATACGGAACGATTAAAGCAGAAGTATCACCGTCAATATTTCCGCCGTTCAAATCGAATGTAATCTCAGTAAGATTATGGTCTCCAAGATTAAGTCTGAACTGGTATCTGGTGTAATCATAAAGGCTTGGTTCATGAGTCAGGTAATAACCGCCAGGATGCCATCCGCCATCCCACCAGCCTAAGCAGGAATTAAATGAATTCAGATTAGGACTCCAAAGCGAACCTTCAACCATCGACTTCCAGTTAAGGAAACGCTGGCTGCCTTTTTCCAAAGTCCATTCCGAATCTTCTGCTGAAACTTCCAGGAGAAGCTCTCTGAACCGGGCTCTGTATTCAGGAACCTGAAGCAGCTTATCCATAAGAGGCCGGTTTGCTCCCCGTCCCCATTCAAGAGGATTCTGTTCTATTCCTTCCGGAGTACCCTTTTTTTTATCTCCAGCAATCGAAGCACCAAGCGTATTGTCATAATCAAATGGAATCAGATAAACCTTTCTTCCATTGCCTGGTGTATCGGTAAAATACAGGTAGTAATTGTTTGCGTTTCCCCAGTAGTCATCATCCATTCCTACCAGAATATTAACTGCGTAGGTTTTCAGGAAGAAATCTACATCCATCCATTTTTCATAGAACCCTTTAATTGCCTCTATGGCTTCGGTGTCATTTATATTTGAAACTTTTGGAAGGGCATTCAGTTCTGTTATAAAAGTACGGAATTCTGCACTTGCAGCCACAAGATTTCCTTTATCTGCTTTCAGATCATAAGTCGGAGCATCCCAGACATAAGATACAGGATCATCATTTTCATCAAATTCAGTAATACGGATATTTTCTACGCCATATTTTACATTAGGATTTGAAAGGTCTCCCCCTGCACATTTCCAGAGACTTCCCTTGCTGTTTTTCCATGCATTGCTTTCTTTATTTTCATCTTTATCGCGGGCTTTCAGGCTCTGTTTGTTTACTTCCTCAAACATTTCGTAAACACCGTAATCAACTGTTGTTTCAGAACCATCTTCTTCAATAAACTTGATTATAACTTTTGTATGACTGGCTCTTGGTGCTGTCCAGATTCCATAGCGATGGAACAGATCGTAACAGAAAATTTCTCTGGTAGCAGAACCATCCATTCTTTTCAGGGCAACGCCCTTCATACAATTGGAAAGCTTGCGGTCATCATCTTCCCTTGGTTCAAAATCCACTTTGAAATGAGACTGACGGTAATCATTGTCTGAACAGCTGGCAGCATAAAAATAATAATCCTTGCTCCAGTCGTCGTTCATTTTATGATTTCCACTCTGGTCATTTGGATAATCTTTTCCCTGAGGTCTGAAGCGGCTTGTATTTCCGCGGAGCCTTAATCCAACCTCATTCAAAGACCAGACCATACCATCTTTTTCGTAAGTATAATTTGCAGCAAGAACGAGATTTTCATTCTTATAAAAATAATCGAAATTTCTCAGAAGCTGATTCCATTCCAGACGGTCAATGGTAATTGTTGTCTTACCCAAAGATTCAGTACTGAAAATAAAATCCAGACTTTCTGAACGGCTTTCAGATACTGTTGGATTTACATCTTCGCTTGTATCTGAGCTCCCCTTCTCTCCGTCCGGAGTATTCAAAACACTGTGATGCGGATAGGAAACTGAATTCCCGCCTCCATTCTGTTTTACAAAAAAATCACATCCTGTAAGTACAAATACAGAAATAAACAATCCGGCCAAAAAACCTTTTTTAATGCTCATAAAAACCTCGCAATAAGTTTATATTTTACACTACAAATGGGAAATCACAAAATAGGAGAAAAAAGTGAAAGTCAGGGGCTTTAAAGTGGAGAAAATAACAATTTTTTATTAAAATTAATGACAAGATTTAAAATTTCCGTCAAAATACAAGCATGATTACTTTTGACCAGTTCCTGACACGAATGCCGGACCCTTCAGAATATCCAAATTTTCTTTGGAATGGTCCTTTCATCTCAAATCAGACAATTGCGGAAATTGACGTTGCAAATGAAATAGTGTTCTTTCAGGATGGAACACCTATTACTTTCAGTGCAATGGAGCAGAACTGTATGGCAATACACGTTCTGCCCCGTAATGTGATGGGCGAGTTTATTGGCAACCGTATTCAGCGTAATAAGAATCAATCCGGCTCTTGATTTCCGGTGTGATTACTTTCTTGTCGCCGTTATCGTAAAGAGCTTCAACAACATCTTTCATAGAAACGATTGCACAGGTTTTAAAGCCGTACTTTTCTGAAATCATTTCCAGTGCAGATTTATTTGTATCAAGTCCCTTTTCCATTCTGTTCAGGCTTACAATTTCACCAACAATAGTTACTTTTCCCTGTGATGTTACGATTGGATAAGTTTCATCAATTGATTTTCCCGAAGTTGTAACGTCTTCAATAATTACAACACGGTCTCCGTCTTTGATTTTGCTTCCAAGAAGGATACCTGCATCGCCGTGGTCTTTGGCTTCCTTGCGGTTTGAACAGTAACGGATTTCTTTGCCATAAAGTTCTGAATAAGCCATGGCTGTACAAACTGCCAGTGGAATTCCTTTGTAAGCTGGTCCAAAAAGCACGTCAAAATCATCACCGAAGTTTTCGTGAATTGACTGTGCATAGAATCTTCCCAGTCTGATAAGCTGGCTTCCTGTTACGTAAGCACCGGCATTCATAAAGAAAGGAGACTTACGTCCACTTTTCAAGGTAAAATCGCCAAATTTAAGAACCTGGCTTTCAAGCATAAAATTGATAAAATCTATTTTGTATTGATCCATAATAGTTAAATATTACTCTCTTTAGTTATTATAGTCGAGAGAAAATTTAGGAAGCGTCAGGAACGGCGTATAAACTATATCAAGTTCATTGTTTTCATTCTGATATAAAACGCTGTCCAGAACAGAAATTCCGGAATCAATATACAAAGGTTTTTTGGTTTCACCCAGTGCAGGCTTTCTGTATTCACTGCCTGCTTCAGGTGCTGTTCCTGTAAACGGAGTATCCCGGTCAATGTCAGGAAGAAGTCTTGAATAATCGCCGGAATTGTTCCAGTACATATAACCGTGGTCTACAGAATCACGGACACCAAAAATCTGTTTCTGAATATAGTCTGCATCATAATACAAACGGTCATAGCTTACATTCAGGTAGAAAGCCTGAACCCACGGACGGATAATGGCACGGTTGCGGCAGATAACAGTATTACGGAAGGTTCCATAATAATAGATGCGGTAAGTACGGTCTGCAGCCGGAGCATAATTCAGGAATGTCTGTTCAAAGTGACTCGGATAGAACATTGGTCCGATTACATCAACATATTCGCAGAGAGTTTCGGCATCCTGTCCCGTGCGGGTTCCTGAACGGTACCAGCCGTTGGCTCCATAAATATCAATTCCAATCGGAGCGTTAATGTTTTCGCGGGCATAAGAAAGGAAAGAAATCAAGGCCGACTCCTTGTCCATTCCTTTATCCTGCCAGCGGTACTGGGCATTTCTAAGGTTGTAGCCGTCTGTCGGGAAACGGATATAGTCAAACTGAATTTCATCAAATCCTCTTGAAATCAGTTCATTTGCAATCTGAACGTTATATTCCCAGACTTCCTGACAGTATTCATCAACCCAGTTTTCATCATAATAAACCGGAGTTTTCTTGATTACTGTTCCATTTTCATCTTTTTCTTCGTCGTAATCTTTTATTCCAACCCAGGGTCTGTTGTTTACTCTGTCCCAGACCGCATATTTTCCGCCGCCGAAAGAAGCCAGATTTTTGTCCTTGAAAACAACAATGCGGGCAATCAGGTAAATATCATCCTTTTTGAAATCTTCCACAAAATCATCAAGTTTCATGGCATACATGGAAGTTTTTGCCTTTTTCAGAACACTGGCATCTTTGGAATCGTAACGGAGAAGTCCATAGTCATCCTTCATATCAATAACCATACTGTTCAGCTTGTTATCGGTAAGGATTTTTTTAATTGCGGCACGGCCTTCAGGAGTACGGCACTTGTAGGCTGATGCATAAATGGATTTTTTTCCGTCTGCAATTTCTGCATAAGGAGAGTTTACCGTTCCGGGATACAAAAGCCATAATTCATTCAAAGTAAGAGGAATTCTGAAGCCGCTTCTTGATGACGGAATATAGGCAGTATTAACCATTCCCTGAACAGCACTGAAAGCTTTATGCCACTGGGAAATTGCACTTGGAATTCCCGGTGAATCCAGGGAATGAACATCAACTGAACCAAAACCTTCTACAGTTGTGAACATAAGAACATTTCCAACCATAGAAAGTCCGTCTATTACATTCAGCACTTCTTTATCTTTATAAATCAGCTCTGCCTTCTTTTCTTCCCAGTTGAACCGGTAAATGCGTGGAAGATAAGTCTGGGAAACATAGATTTCAGATGTTACCTGACCTTCTATTCCCGATTTATTCACAACCAGAATGTCCGAGATTTCATCTACAGTTGTAAGTGACGGCATGCACTCAAAGCCTTCATCTACATCATTCCAGTTAATTTTTGCATCATCAGGGAAACAATAAGAAAAGCCCAGAAGCGGATGACTCATGAATACTACAGATTTATTATCAATTGTTGCCACTGCAACAGCCTTGATTCCCGGAGTAATCATGCTCATTGAGCCCAGAGCCTTCCAGCTGCGGCCTGCATCCCGGGAAAAATAAACCTGTTTTTTTGTTGCGACGACTATTTCATTCTGATTAAGAGGATTTACAGCAAAATCTTCCAAAGTATTGATCTGCTGTTCTGTCCAGGTTTTTGTTCCGTCATACTTTTTTACTGTAAGGAAAGGAAGTCCTTCATTTCGCTCTTCGAATTTCTTCAAATCTGCAGAATAAATAATTCCTTTGGCAGTGCGGAGGAACCAGCCTTCATCCTGAGAACCCCTCTTTTCCACATGGATAATCTGGTCAACACGGCCTTCTGTCCAGAGAGGAATGGCGTTATTCGAGTTTGTAACCCGAAATAAACCTTTGTCCGAACCTACCAGAAGGTGGGATGTTTCCTTTTCGGCAGATGCCGTCACTTCAGGAAGCTCATAGAGAGGTTTGATGCTCTGCGCCGCCAGTGGAGCTGTGCCCAGAACTAATGCGAGTACGAAAATGAGAATAGTCATATTCATATAATCGGAGGAAAATCTTTTGTGTATTAGATTTATTTTATATAGAAGAAAAGGAAGTAAGGAGCCCCTGCGGTAGCGGAACGGTGCAGAAGCTAGAAAAAAAATCCCCCGGCAAAGTTCGCAGTTCATTGCCGGGGGAAAGGAGTGTTTTTATCAATTATGCGCTTTTGCGCTTAATTCATGTTTTTTGCGGCTATTCCTCGTCACGGAGGAAGTCAAGGGCCAGCATATCAGAGTTATATCCAATAGCGACTTTTGCCGTTCTCTGAGTTCCATTTTCATAGACACTAGACATTACAGATGTTTTCTGGTCATTTGCTGAATATTTTGCAGGGTCAGTCATTGCATCGAAACATGAATCTGCTCCGTTCTGAATAACATAGGCAACTTTTGCAGCCTGCTGTGTATTCAGGAATGCTTTATCCAGATAAGAAATAACCGGTTCATACTGATACCAGTTAGCATTAGCTGCAACATCATTATTCAGCTGAATATCAGTCCACATACCTACAGAACTTGTTCCATCAACCAGTATGTAAGAAGCAGAATATGTAGATTCGTTCTTTTCCAGGAAGATGTAGTAAAGTTTTCCGTTTGATACATCCTGAGCTGCTGCATGAATATTTCCATTTACATCAATTTCTGCACTAACATAACGACCAAAGTCAATGTTTGCATCCGGAGTAATATTCTTTGTCTTTGTCCATTCACTTTCTGTTTTATCAGCAGAAGCTGTACCGGATGTATTGCAGATATTTCCTGAAACAGGTGCATAAGAATTTCCGTGAGCTACTTCAAGCCAGCGTTTTGTTTCGTTGTAGTAAATGATTACAGGGCAATGATCTGACGGATCAACCATTACATCACTCCATTCACCTGCTTTTTCTTTAAATGAGGTTGGATTTGTCTGCAAAGTATCCCAACCGGCAACGACCGCATTTCCGGTTTTCATATTATCTGATTCTGCAACACCGGTAGCCGCATAAGCTTTATTTGGAGCTGTATGCATCAATGGAACAATGTCAGATTTTTCGTTATGACTTCCCCAATGCTGCCAGTTGAAGTTTGCTGCGTGACCATTTTCATCAAATCTATGACCGATTTTATATGATGCATACTTCAGACATTTTGCATAAGAATCGTAGTAACTTACATAAAGGTAATCCACACCTTTTACCTTCTGATTACTGTCTGCCGTTGTGTACTGCAGAGATTCTTCAGGATTATACCATCCGGCAATCTTTGGATTCTTAAACTGTTTAAGAACTTCATCATATCCGCTAGAAGAATCCCGGGCAGCTGCTTTCGATCCACTGGCACCCTGTCTTTCAATAATATAATATTCCTCTTTTTCACCAATATCCTGACCGAATTTGGCATTATAACTACGATCCCACCAGGCACCTTCTTTGGAAATATACAGACCTGTTCCCCAAACGTTGGCAGAGTCACCTGAAATCCAGCTGTCCTGAACAACGTAATATGGCATACCTGCAACAATTGTGTAATCAAATTCATCTGCAGGAGTCTGGAATGCGGCTTCCGAACTGTTATACATAACATTATCACCATGTCCGCTATATGTTTTTGTACTGACATGTCCATAAACCTTCAGATCATCTGAAGAATATGCGGCGTAATAATGTCCGGTCTGATTTGTAAGTGTATCAACCTGTGTATTTCCACCCGGCTGTTTGTAAATAGCACCACCACCAAGAGTGTCTGCCACCGGCTCATTTCTTACATGTTTTCCAGTTCCAGAACCTGTATCTTTCTGTTGAATCTTTTTAATTGTTCCTCTGTGAGCATTAATACTTCCGTCAAAAGTTGTATTTACATTCCAAACGCTCAGGTATCTGTCGTCAGTCCAGTAATTTGCACCGGCTTTAAGGTCACCCTTCTTCCAGTTACCTTCTTCAATATTCCATTTAGTGTTCTGGTTTGTGTTGTTCTGTGTTGCAACACCATCTACCACCACTTCAAGGAATGCTGAATAATCTGGAGCAGCAACTTCTATTAATCCGTCACGGACTTTTGTAATATTTTCATCTGCAACACTTGATGCCACAGCACCATTAGTCTTCTTATAATTAACTGTGTATGTTGAAGAAGCAGAGAAGTTCATACCTTCAATCTGGATAGTTGCTCCGGCCTGAACCGGATAACGTCCAAGGCGTGAACGTTTAGCACCTGTAATTCCCTTGATATAAGGAACAAAGTCCATAATATAATGAGATGTCTTGTTTGCGCTTAATGTCTGTGTATTTGAAGCATCTGATTTATATGGACCTGCTGCTCTTCCGCTTCCTGCATCTGCAGGTGCTTCCGAAGCATCTTCCGCAATTGCATCAACAGTTTTTCCGGTTGCAATTCCATAAGGAGTCATATCAATCTGGAATCTCCATTCTGCTTCATGACCTTCCTGACTTGGTTTCTTTGTTGTCTTGATTTCAAATCCCTTCCAGTTTACAGGCCAGTCATCGGCAAATGAAAGTGTTTCTGCTGTTTCAACTGCGTCTTCTCCAACGCCTTCGAAATACTTAATCACGCCTGAAACACGTTTTGCTGTATACCATACTCCGCTTTCGAACAGAGCAACCTGTCTTGTATCTGTTGCAGGAACTTCTGAGGCTTCTGCATCTGCAGCAACAGGTGTATGAGGAGTCTTCATATAAAGTTTCTTAAGGCGAGTATTATCTTTTGAAGTACCTTCGATATAAACTTCACCTGAAACTCCAGGCTTATCTGCCGCTGCTGGATTTGCCTTGAAGTCGATGTGTCCAAGAACAACATCATTTTCATCTGTTGGAACTGAGCAGTCTTCTTTGCTGTTCCAGAAGAACGGATCAATTTCTACAGTTGGTTTCTGAATATCTGTCTGGTCGATAATCAGGTCATCAATTCTCAGATACATGTAGCTGGAATCAACACCCTGAATTGTATCTGATGTAACATCCCAGAAAGTCCATGACATGCACTTCTTGTCCGATGCTGATGTACTGTCAGTTCCAAGAACATTCTTTCCGAAGTTGTAGGCGTACATGTTAGAGCCCGGTGCTGTCAGAGCTGATTTGATGTCACCGGCTTCAAGGAGACTTGCAGGTGAAGGTGATGTCAGATCTGCCTGATCTGCTGCAGTTGATTTTGTACATTTTACATCTGTAGAAGAAGCATTGTTTTTGAACATTGCTTTAATTGTTGCGCCAGGATCTGTTGTTACATCCAGGTTTCCGCCAGTAAATTCTGTTACGAGGGCAAGACCGTTCTTTACCTTGAAAGTTGTTCTCAGATAATCTTCTGTATTCAATACATAAGAACTCTGTTCTACTCCGGTCTTTCCGAGGATGTCATAAGTTTTGAATTCTTCATCATCGTAAGTTCCGCTTCCATCAAGGTCAGTTCCCAGATGGAGTTTTGCAAGACGAGGAGCGTTGTTCTGAACTGAACAAGCATAACTTGAAGCACTTACGTTTCCGGCTTTATCCCATACGAATACAACCATTGTTCCAGGTCCGTCAGGAATATTTGCTGACTGAACTGAAGCATCCCAGGCATAAGAACTCTGGCTCTTGATAATGCTTTCAGGCATTCCGTCACCGTCATCGCTGTCAGGGTAAGTTGTAAATGTAAGCCCGTTTTCATCAGTCTTTTCAGAACCTGTATTTTCTACAAACTGCATGTACGGGAAGAATACAGTTTCGGTTTCTGAACCGGTTCCATTAATTACGGAAACATTTTCTGTAAGTGTAATCTTTTTATTTACCGAATCTACTGTATCAATCTGGTAGAAGTTGCCGTCAACAAGAACGTATCCTGCCTTACGGATATTTTCGTCTACAGAAGTAAGGGTAATCTGAGAACGCATTTCTCCTGCAACTTCTGCTTCTCTGATTTTTGCATCAGCGTATTCGGCACCGTACATTTTCTGAGGAGAGCTGCCAAGTGATGCATCTGTAATTCCGAATTCTCTTTCTGCAACAGAAAGTGCTGCTCCGTTCTTTGCTTTAACGAGGATTTCGTGATTATTTGACATAGGATCATAAATACGTGTTCTGTATTTAGAAACATCCTCTACGTTTCCGCGGATAAAGTAGAATCCTACTTTGTCGTAACCTGAAGCTTCATCTACTGCAGTTCCACCAAGTGTAAACTTACCGTTTGAGTTTACAATTCTGTGTGTAGATTCATCTGCATTCTCCCAGTCTGCACTGTTGAACTGAAGCTTTCTGATTAACGGAGCCTTGTTATCAAAATTAATATGGTAAGTTGCATAAGCCGAAGATTCATTTGCCTTGCTTGCAACAACCTTAATATAAATATCCTTTTTATTTTCAGACGGAGAAGGCAGAGGAATACTTACAACATAACCGTTGAGTCCCTTTTCGTTCCATGCCTTTGCAACTGCTGATGAAGGATTTGTAAGATCCAGAGTTGTAATTGTTGCTTCACTGGCATCGTTCAGGCCGCCCTGAGTTGAAGCAGTGTAGTACATAACTTTCGCAATTGAATCTTTGTCTGCAACAGCAACCTTAAGTGTGGCTTCACCCTTAACATACATATCCTGGATGTAATTCTGACTTCCGCTTCCGGAAACTGAAACTACTGCAGGATCCTGGTTGATTACAGGAATGTTTGTATCGATATTGAAATACTGAACCGGTGACCATGAGCCGAAGGTTCCGTCTGAAGCAAGGGCAACTGCACGGACAGCTACTCTGTAAAGACCTGAACTTACTCCGGCCACTTTTATATCTGTATCTGAATTCTGGAATTCCAGATTTTCATTTATTGTTTTGTACCAGCTTGTTGTATTGTTTACAGGAATACCCCAGAAGGCTGCCTGTCCGCCGTCAGCATCAAGACCAGCCCAGTTGATTTCATTTCCGTTTCTGACAGTTACATCACTGCCGGTTTCAATATTTGTATAAACTTTATTTGAAGAACCTGAAATTGTATATGCAGCAACTTTGCTGAGATCTGTTGCAGAGAAATCACTTCCCTGAGTTACATCAAACTGAACGTAAACTTTTTCTACAGCTGCTGATCCTGCTGCAGTTCCCGCAGCAGCTCCTCCACTCATACGGATAGTTCCGTTCATTGACTGAGGTTCTGTCTGTGTTCCTGCAGGGTAAGCAATTGTTGCAGAAGGACGTCCTCCGAAAAGATTATACAGCAGAGTGAATGACTGCAGAGTTTCGTTACCCAGAGCATCTACAGAGTAGAAATAAACAGGAAGATTATATACATCAGTTCTGATTGTAGAAATTTTCTTGAATACAGATGATTCATCTGCCTGAGCAACAACAGGAAGTCCTGCAAGAGAAAGATTTTCTACAGTTGTTCCGTTTGCGGCAATTGATACGGCATTTGTTCTCAATTGAGCCAGAATTTTTGCTTCATCTGCAACGGTTCCTGTCATGTAGGAATCGTTCAGAACCAGATATGCGTATTTTTTGAATCCGGCATTTGTATTCGGATAATCCTTGAATTTGAATGACCATGAAATGGCACCGGTCTTTTCTTCTGACCAGTCTGCCACGTTTGTAATTTCACATTCAGGTCCCTGATTGTCTACAGTAAAGTATCCTGTTGCTCTGGCTGTTAGACCTGAATGGTCTACTACATCAAAGCTTACAGTAATCTGTCCTGAACTCCAGCTGCTTACATCAATTGCTGATGAAACAAATTCTGCTTTTTTGCTTCCTGCAGCCATAGTCACTTCTTCCTTAGTTGAAGAAGCCAGGTTTGCAAAAGTTTCTGAAGCAGCAATTGTTGTTTCTGTTTTTGCAAGGTTGTATTTTGTTCCGTTGATTACGGCAGTTGCTGAAGCTACGCCGTTTGAATCCAGGACTGTCATTCCTACAGTTACAGTAGATTTTGCAGATCCACCCACAACAACGCTTTCGGTCATTAAATCGTCGCCAATACTCAAGGCTTTGATTACAGGAGATTCTGTATCTGAAATATAAGAAATAACTGAATCATTATTTACTGCAGAAGTTTCACCCTTATAAATCACCTTGCTCTGATCCATTACATTTCCTGAAGCAGTAATGAATTCAGTTCCGGCAGCATCCTTCACGTAGAAGAACATCTGCTTTTCACCGTCAGAATAATCTTCAGGTTTATAAGAGAAGATTCCGTTATCGTCAATTGTGAAGGTTCCCTTCTGAGCAAGAGTTCTCCATTCAGCGGCTGTATGATTTTCGCTGTCGATTTTGAGAACACATTTTGAATTATTCCAGGTATCATCATCAGAAACATTTCCCTGGATTACAGGAGTCTGAATAATCTGACCTGAAGAAGAAAGATTTGTAAATGTAATAACCGGACGGTCATAATCCTGATCGATGGTTACTGTAATTTCCTCCTGAGATTTGTTCAGGGCAACATCAACTGCTGTAACGCGGAACTTAACCTGGAAGCCATCGGCAACAGGATCTGCATCATAAGCAAGCTTAGTTGTTGTTGCGTGTGTTGCAGCATCGTATGTTGGAATTACATATGACCAGGCAGAAGTTGTTCCCTGATTTACCAGGGCAAATCCGTCTGCATCAGAATCAGTTACAGCTTTCCAGGCTGATGCACCTGTCTGATATTCAAGGGTAACTGAAGCTACGCCATTAAGGTCGTACGAGGTTCCTTCAACTGTAAGATTTTTGTTTCCGATATTATTCTTTGCAGTTGTTTTAATTGTTACATTCGGATTTGTTTTATCAATTCCGATGTTTGTATTTGTATAAGAAATATTTCCGGCATTGTCTGTTACCTGAACAAAAATCTTGAAGGCCGAATTCTTTCCTGCAAATTTTTCTTTTGCAACAGAACCGGAAACTCTGCCTGTATCTGAAACCGTCAGGCTTGGTGATGCTCCGACAGAAGAAGCAATAAGATTTCCGTCAGCAATTGAATCGATATAAACATCAACCTGTTTGATTCCCGATTTCAGGGTACCTCTTTCATCCCTTACATCAATTTCAAAATCAGCTACATTAATATCGTTGCTTCCGTTTACACAAGAAACGGCGCCAGGATTACCCATTACAATTGTAGGAGCTTCTGTATCAACCTTTGCACGGTATGCAGAAGAATATTTTACGTTGCCCGCCTTATCGATTGCCCTCAGGTAAAGATAATTGTCACCGTCGGCAAAAGAAATATTTTTTGTTACTGAAGTGTCACGGTTTGCACCACTGATTGTTTCCCATTCATTTGATGGAACTGCACCAGTTCCGGAACCGGAAAGCATTGCTTCTGTTTTTTCTGCACTGCAAATTACATACGAAACTGAATCCAGTCCGCTTCCACTTGTATCAGATGCAGCAGGAGTAATAACTACATTCTTAACATTACGAACAGTTGCACTTGATGCCACTGAATATGAAGGATTCATTTGCGGCAGTACAGTATCGATTACAATCTTGAAAGATTCGGTTACAGGGTGTACGCCTGCCAGGTCATTTACCTGAACTGTAAAGTTCCATTCACCGTTTTCAAGGTAACCTGTTGTTATTGAATCCAGAGGCACTACAACAGACCATGCCCATGCACTGTCTGTTTCACTTCCTGTGGCTGCAGTTTTTTCAATCAGAGTTTTTGTTGTATCACCTTTGGATGCTTTTACAACGATAGTTCCCAGTTTATAAGAATCTGTTGCAGAACCACTCAAAGTAAATTTATGACTTCCTGAAACTTCTGAATCAAATCTGTTTACATAAACTGAAGTTCCGTTATCAAGAATTTCAGCTGCAGCTGCAGAAGTTGAACCTCTTGCAATTTTATTCAGTCCCATAACAGGTTCATCAGAATCTACTTTGAGAACGAATTTATATTCAGCAGTTGTACCGTTTGTGTCTGTTGTTTTGAACCAGACTGTGTTTTTCCCCTGAGGAAGATCTGCCAGAGAAACAGTCCAGTTTGCTTTGTCTTCCAGTTCCGTGTAAACGCCGTCACCCAGTTTGAAGAGAGTTTTTTCAATGCCGGTTGCGTCCTGTGTAATTCCGGAAAGAGTTACAGCATTATTTGTAAGCCATGTGCTTTCTTTTGTTACAGAATCAAAGGAATGTGAAGTTACAGCCAGAGACGGTGCAGAAATATCCCAGCGAATCTGAGAACTTGTTTCTGTACTTACTTTTCCTACTTCATCTTCAATGCTTACTGTATAAGAATAGAGACCTTCAATCAGTGAAGTTTCGGTACCTGTTAATACCGGAAGATTACTGTCTGTAGTCCATGTACCGTCTGATGCAACTTCGAAGTACATAGTCTCTTCCTGCCATGCAGGGTTTTTCTGGACTACCTTAATCAAAGTTTTTCCGGCTGCATTCTTTTTCAAACCTCTGGAATCACTGGCAGTTCCGCTCAGAGCAAAATGATCTTTTGTTGAAGCAGAAAGTGCGTTAATTCCGATTACAGGTTTTTCAAAGTCTACCTGGAACTTGCGGGAAAGAACCGGAGATTTGTTTCCTGCGTTGTCAGCAGCATAAACATGAAGGTAATATTCACCTTCACAGTTTCTGCCTGTTTTTCCGCTGACGAAGGTTTCATAGAAGTTCCATGCAGAAGTTCCGTTAGCAGAAATCCAGCCGGCATCACTTGCAGAAGCTGTGCCTGTTGAATTAATCAGATATTTGATTTCTGAAAGACCTGTTTCATCTTCTGCTGTTCCTGAGAATTTAAAATCTTCTACAGAAATAATTGTTGAACCGTCAGAAGAAATTGTATCTATTGTTTTTACTTCAGGAATTTTTGTATCGATTGTTGTTGTAATTTTTGGAACCGAAACTGATTTTCCCGATTTATCTGTAAACTTAATGCTGACTTCGTATTTTCCGTCTTTTGAATGAGCAGCACTTGAATCTGCAGGAAGTGTAACAGACCATGCTTTACTGCTTCCTGAAACAGGTGCTGTTTTTGTGAAGGAAGCATAATCAGTATTTCCTTTCTTTACAGAAACTTCCATTAAAGCAAAATATGTATCTGTATGTGTACCGCTGATTACAACATCATTTCCGTAATACTGTTTTACATTTTCTACAGTGTATTCAGGAGCTGTTGTATCTGCAATGAAATTAACAGGAGCTGAAATGCTTTCGTTTCCTGCTTTATCTTTTGCTTTAATGAAGAAGGCATATTTACCTTCCGCTGTTATTTCTGAAGCATCAAGTTTTGCAACCCATTCTGCTGCCGATCCGGAAGTTTCAGTCCAGTCTTTGAAAGTATTTGAACTGGTAAGTGATGCCGGATAAGAATCTCCGGTTCCCTTAGCGACAGCAAACATTACTGAATCCAGTCCTGACTGACTTGAATCTCCGTCTGCTGCAGAACCTTTGACTGCAATTGTCTTGAGCGCATCATAACATTCTTTTACCGGGTTTCCGTCACTTCCTGTAATATTGCTTACAGACGGTGCTTCCACATCATAAATGATGGTCCATTCTGAAGAAGCTTCATGAAGCTCTGCTTCTTCTGTTACGGAAACATCAAAGGTCCATTCACCGTTTGTAAAATCAGTATCCGTAACTGAATCTACTGTATAACTCCAGTTCCAGGCTTTATCAGAACCGGCAGTTTTTCTTGTTACATTTGCCTTTTCTGTAGAAGCCACAGAAGGATAATCTATCAAAACTTTTGTATCACTGCCCTTCTTTGCAGTAACCTTAAGGGTCTTAAGACTGATGTTATCTGAAACCTGACCTTCAACCTTAAACTTGTATTTTCCAGCTGAGTATTCCGAATCATTTTTATTTACATAATATGATTCACCCTTCGAAATGTTTACAGAAGAACCAGAATTTCCCTTTGTCAGTTTCAGGCCGGTTGATACAGGAGCCTCTGTATCAATCTGCATAATGTATGTACAAAGTGCCGATTTTGTGCCATTTCCGTCCACTGCGACGAAATTCAGCTTGGTTTCCCCATCAGAAATTGAAGAAGGTGTAGTGTATGACCAGCTTGTTGCTGATCCTATATCTTTCCAGCTGCTGTCGAAAACTGCAGGTACTTCTGCGACATCACCAGATTTTACGTAAATCTTTTTGATTCCTGAAACATCTTCTGCTGTTCCCGAAATCTTAACGGCTTTCTTATTCTGCCATTCAAAGACTCCTGCAATTCCGATTCCTCCATCTGCAAAAGCAGGACTTGTTACAGAAAGTTCTGGTCCGGTTTTATCCAGACGAATTGTTCTTGTAACAGGAGTTTCTTTTCCCATTGAATCTTTTGCTGTTACGGTATAACCATAATCACCGTCTGCTGCAGGAGCATTTATGGTAACTGTATAAATTTTCTTTTTCTGGTTTGCTGCGTTTCCTGAATCTTCAGCAACTGTATAGTCAGATGCAGGAAGTTCTGTTCCGCTTCTTGTTACTGCCAAAGTATATGGAACGGAATTCAGGGCAAGAGAATCTTCTATTTCAAATCTGAAACTGTAATCCGCAGCTTTTGTTTTTACTGCTGTTGTTGTCAGTACTTCGGAAACTTCCCCGGACACAACCAGTGTTTTAACTGACGGTGCCGAAACATCCACGTCTACGAGTTTTGAAACAATTGCTGTTTTGTTTCCTACTGCGTCTTCAGCATAAGCATAAATTATGTAAGAGCCTTCAGCTGCAAACTGTGTATCAAAAATCCAGTTTCCTGTTGCAGAAAGTTTTGTCCATGAACCGGTTACTCCGTCTCTTTCTGCCGGTGCAGTTTCATTCTTCGGAAGAACCTTATACCATACGGCAACTGCTCCGCTTCCGCTGTCATTCAATTTTCCGCTTACTGAAACATTCTGGTTCAAAGCTGAAACTGAATTTTTTCCTGTGTTATTTGGAGAATCAACAGAGAAGGTTTCAGGAGCCTTTGTATCGTAAAGAACAGTTGCTACAGATTTTCCGGTTTTCTGAGCATTATCTGTTACTTCTGCTTCATAAACGTAACTGCCGTCTTCTGTTCCGTCAGTTGCAAGAACAATAGTTTTTGTGAAGGTATATTTTGAAGGATCTGCTGCATCTTGAGTCAGAGAAGCGCTGACAGATCCAGCTGCTGCTCCGTCTTTTGTAACTTTGATTACAACTGTATCTGACAGGAGTCCGTTTGTTTCAATTACTGTTCCTGAAAGTGTAAACTCTGTATTTGTCTTTGCTGCTGAAGAACTGATTGTTACAGCAGGAGCTGCCATGTCCACGTCAAAGCGGCGTGAAACCGGAGCGCTCTTGTTGCCTACTTCATCAACTGCGTAAACATTAAGCCAGTATTTTCCTTCTGAAACTCCGGCTTCAAAAGATTCCCACACATTCCATGAAGTAGAAGCAAGATTTGCCTTGGTCCATCCGTTACCTGCAGAAACCAGTTTTCCATAATTTTCTGTATCTGCTGAATCATAAGAAGAAAGCTTGTAATAAACATCCTTAATGCTGTTTACGTCAGAGGCAGTTCCAGCAAACTGAGTGCTTGGTGCAGAAATTGCAGTCTGGTTAATATTCTTTATATCTGTTTCCGGAGTTGTAATGACAACTTCAGGAGCTTTTGTATCAAGGAGGAAGTTCAGAACTTCCGGTGTTGCTTTATGACCTGCTTTATCTTCGGCATTGAGAGAAAGACGGTAACGTCCGTCATTGGCACTGTCAGTTCCTTTGGACATTGTGAATGTCCAGAGACCGGATGAAGTATCGAAACCTGCATCTGCCACTGTTACTGTTTCATATTCAGCTTCTGCCGCATTATATTTTTCCAGTTTTGATTCAAGGTTCAGAAGATATGTTTCTTCAATTCTACCCTTGATTGTAATGTCATCAGAATAAACTGTATTTGAAAGTGTTGTTACAATTTTTGGTGCTGTTTCATCACAGGTAATTGTGTCGGTAACTTCATCAGAAACGTTTCCTGCCAGATCCAGTACACGAACAGAAATTGTGTGCTCGCCTTCGCTTACAGTATTTGCATCCAGTTTAACTGTCCAGTCACCTGAAGATTCATCGAAGGTTGTTACAGCAGTCCATGAATTACTGTCCAGTTTATACTGTGCTGATTTCAATCCGGAACGAAGTTCAATTCCGGTTGTATCGTTTTCTTTTGAGTGACCTGTAATTGTCAGAGTATTTTCTGCCTTAAAGAATTTTCCGTTTTTCAGGGCAGGTTCGTAATTCCAGTTTGCAGCAGCATCAACCTCAGGTTTTTCAAAATCAAATACGAATTTCAGAGTTCTGGTATTTGTCTGGAGGAACCGGTCTGTTACGCTGAGCTTTCCTTCCACGGCTTCGCTTGTATTTGCAACCTGTGGAGAAACTGTAAATACAAAAGTCTGCTGTGAATCATCTTCTGTAACAGCAGTTGTTGTAGTTCCGTTTACGACTGAAACAGTTTTAAGGGAAACATCATCTTTTACAACAGCAGTTACCTCGAAGCTTTCGTTCATGTAATAAACGCTGTTGTTCAAATGTTTATTCATGCCTTCCTGTACTGTGAAAGCAATAATATCCGGTGCTCCGTTATCTACACCGAAATAAATCTTATTGGAAGCAGAACCTGATTTGCTGTAAGCAGCACCATTGAATTCTGTATATCCGCCGGCATTATCCTCTGCTTCAATTTTAATATTATGAGTTCCAAGTGTTGTGATACCCAGGCTGCTGAGCTGAATATCAAACTTGTATTCTTTTTTATTTGAACCGAATTCTGTAATTACTTTTACAGGAGTTTCTGCATCATCTACAAAGAATGATACTTTTGAAATTTCATCATCATCTGTAACCAGACCTGAAATCTTTCCGTCTGAAGAAAGGACATTGTTGTCGGAAGAAATTTCACTTTCAGCCGGCTTTGAATTGTTCAGGGAAGTCAAACTGATTACAGGAATATCTGTACTCTGAAGAACATGGAATTCTGAGTATGACGAAGTTCTTGAAGACTGGTTTCCTGATTTGTCTTCCGAGTAGATATAAACTTTGTGAATTCCGTCAGAAAGCTTTCTTGTATCAATCTTGAAGCTGAATGTCTTCTGCAATTTTTCATTTTCTGAACAAGTGTAAACACCTTTTGTATCTGCAGTTGCTGATGATTCATCATCAACATACCAGTAGATTTTTTCCAGAGCAGTTTCATCACGGGCCAGACCTGTTACAGTCACAATTCCGTTTACATATTCTGTATTATTCTGCGAAGTTGTCGGTGTTACTCCGGAAACATAATCAACAACCGGAGCCTGAATGTCTGCATTGATTACAACCGGCTGGCTTTCAGAAACGTTTCCTGCCACATCCGTTGCACGGATTACAATTGAATGTCCTCCGTTTGTAAGATCTGCTGCACTTATTTTAATTGTATAGTTTTCACCGGAATGAGTAATATCAGAATTCTGTTTAACGTAGCTGGTTTTTACGCCGTTTTCATAAAGTTCGATTTTTGAAATGCCGCTTACTTCATCTCTGATTTTTGCAGTAATGAAAATATCACTTGTGTTGTTTGCAAGCGTAACCTGAGTGATGTCAGAAGCCTGGTCTTCAATTACAGGACCCAGACTGTCAGGAACAATTACAACTGCAGCACATGGGTTTGCAGAAATTTCTGAAACATTGCGTGCGTTGTCTTTTCCAGCAATGTAGAGAGTATATTTTTTACCGTCTTCATAACCGGAAGAAATGTCCAGAGTTTTTGTCCAGATTCCTTCCTGTCTCAGATCATTTGAAGTTGTAGTAAGTTTATTTGTCTGTTCCCAGTCGGCGGCAAGATAAGCTGTACCGCGTGAATTCTTTTCAGGTTCTGCTTCTCCCTCTTTTACCAGCTTGTAGAAAACATAATCCTGGAGTCCTGAACGGCTGCGACCTTCGCCTTCATCCCAAACCTGACCGGTGATTGTCAGAGTTTCACTTGCTTTTACATAAAGAGTAGTGTCGTCTGAAACATTTACCTGTCCTGCAAGAGGAACAGTAAAGTCTTTCTTTCCGATTCTTGTAATATTGAAGCCAGGAGCCTTTGCATCAATCAGGTATTCAAAAGATACAATTGTTGACTGACCGAAAATATCTTCGGCTTTATAGTAAATCAGGCGGCCTTCTTCAAGTACGATTTCTTTCTTGATTGTATCTGACCATGAACCGTCTGCTGTTACACTGATTGTATCAACGGCTTCAAAATTTTCTTTATTGTTTGAATCAGGAATTGTACAGGCAGCATCCTGATAACGTTTGATTGTAAAGGCTGCACCGTCAGATACTTTTCCTTTAACAGTTATATCTGTATTTGCTGCCTGCAGAGCTCCGCTGTCTGTTGAAATAACAAAGTTTGGAGCACCGTTATCTACCGCAACAATGAATTCATCTTTAATTAATTCGGAATATACAGTTTTACCTTCAGTATCTTTTACACTGAACTTAAGGAAATATGTACCTTCTGTACCAGGCACTTTTTCTGAAATTGTTTTTGTGGTTGTTCCGTTCAGAACATCAGAAGAAATTGTTTTCAGTTCATGCCATGTACTTTCACCAAGTTTCTTGTATTCGATCTTGATTTCTTCCAGGCCGTCATCATCTTCAATTGTTCCCAGAATCAGAGTGTTGGAAATAGTACCAAAGATATTGTTTGTTCTCTTTTCTTTTGTTGCCTCTGTAATTTCATCGATTGACTTCAGAGTCATATCGGCGTTTGTAAGGGTGATTACAGGAGCATCTGTTTTCTGATCAACATAAACCTGTTTTACTGCCTCACCCGAAATATTACCTGCTTCATCAGTTGCAATTACACAGATTTCATATTCAGTTGTGTCTTCAAGTTCTGTTGTATCAATTTCAAATTCGTAATTTGAATAAGTTGTAGCTGCATTGATTGTCTGAACTGCAGCACCGCGGGTTTCATTTTTACCTGTTACAAAAAGTTCAACTTTTGAAAGCCCGATATCATCAGTTACATAACCTGTAACAGTAATTGTTCCGTTTACCTTGGAAGAATCGATTACCGGAGAAATACCATTGATTTTTGTTTCCGGATTTTTTACATCTACATCAATTATTACTGCAGCTGAAGTTGTTTCATTTCCGGCCTTGTCGACTGCTTTAATATAAAGGTTATGAGATTTTTTATTCTGATCAAGTTTTGCTGCATTTAAAATAATCGTACATCTGCCGTTTCTGTCCGGACCAGAAATTGAATAATCATCTGCTGAAATTTCGGAATAATCTTCAAAGAGGAAAATTCTGTTCAGGCCTGTTTCGGCATCAGTTACATCGGCTTCGATTTTAATGTCACTGTTTTTTGTTACTGTTTTTACCTGCCGTGTTTCTTCATCTTCAATAATAACTTTTACATTTGAAATAACCGGATTCTTTCCGTCCGGATAAATTATCACTGCAGATGTTGGATTTGATTCCGATGTTGAAATATTGCGGGAATTATCCTTTGCAAAAATATAGAGTGTATATTTTTCACCGTCAGCGAACTCTTCAACGTTTCCGTTCTTCTTAGAAAGATCCACTGATTTTGACCAGTTACCTCTTTCTTCTGTTTCGTTTCCTGTTGTAAGAAGTTTATCAGACTGATTCCATTCGCTCTCATTCAAAACTGAAGGAACAGAATCTCCGTCCTTTACAAATTTATAATAAACATAATCAACGAGACCTGAGCGTTCTTCTGTATTTCCTTCGTCCCAGACTTCACCGGCAATTGTAAGGTTTTCGCTTTTCTTCACATAAAGAACTTTTGGTTCATCATTCTTTAATTCATCTGATGCAAATAAATTATTTCCGACTCTTGTAAGCGAGAATCCAGGTTCTCTTGCATCAATTCGGTATTTGAAAGAAACCACTGTCGACTGGCCGTAAACGTCTTCAGCTTTGTAATAAACAGTGCGTCCTTCTTCAAGAACGATTTCTTTTTTAATTGTATCTGACCAGGAACCGTCATCAGAAATTACAATTGTATCAACTGCGGCTCCTGTTTCCAGATTGTTTGTATCAGGAATTGTACATGCGGCATCCTTAAATCTTTTAATGCTGAATGCAGCACCATCAGAAACTTTTCCGGTTACAGGAATGTCTGTGTTTGCGGCATGAAGTGCATCAGTTGTTGAAGTCAGAGTAAAGTTTGGAGCTCCGTTATCCACAACTACCATAAACGGAGACAGTTCAGATTTACTGAAATCTGTTTCGTCTGCAACATCCTGAACTTTAACTTTAATATCAAAGGTTCCTTCAGAAGAAGAAATTTTTACTGAATCAGATTTTGATTTTGTTCCGTTTAATTCGTCTTTTGAATATTCCTTAAGAATTTTCCATTTGTTTTCTCCCACAGGAGAAATAAAAATCTTTGCAGAAGACATTCCGTCATCATCAGACAAAGAGAAAATAAGATTTGTATTTGTGACGGTTCCAAAAATATTATTTACTTTTTCATCTTTTGTAGCAGCATTAACATCTTCTGTCTTTTTGATTGTTACATCTGCGTTATTGATTTCTATTACAGGTTTGTCAGTTGACTGGTCAATATTAAGGACAACTGTTTTAATGCTGTCCCCTTTTGTTTCGTTTCCGGCTTCATCAGTTGCGTAAAGCTTCACAGTAAGAAGTCCGTCTTCGAAATCAGTTGTCTTAACATCGAACCCGTCGCCGGAAATATTTTCAACTGATTTTCTCTGACTTTCTTTTCCATCAGCACCTGTTACAGTGTATTCAACCTTTGAAACGACATTCATTTTGTCGCTGACTGAAGTTTTAATATTAACAGTACCGTTCACAAAAGTTTTTTCATCTTTTGTAATTGTCGGTGACACCGTTACGTTTTCTGCAAATACAGGTTCACCACAGTCATAAGTTACTGAAATATTTTCTGATGTAGTCTGATCTTCTTCCTCAGGGTTGATTGCTTCAACGCGGATTGTAAATTTCTTGTTTCTGAAACTTTCCGGAATAATGCATTCAAAACCATTCTCTGCAAATTCTGTGGCAGTACAGGTTCCTAGTCCTGAATCCAGATTATTTGTCAAACCGATTGAAAATTTCATGTTTGGAATCAGGTCATCCAGTTTTGCATTTCCGTGAATTACAAGAGTCTGGTCTGCATTCAGAAGAGCATAGGTTGTTGAATCTTCTGTCTGAATTTCGCCGGCTGAAGATTTCCTTTCAAGAGAAGTAATTTCAACAGACGGTTTTGAATTTACACTTACCAGTTTGAAAGCGTAATCAGTATTTGCATAGTTGAAGACCCGGTTCTTATTTTCATCACGGCCTTCAACTACAAATTTATAAAACCTGTTTGTCTGAATTTCCGGATTTGTTTTTGTTCCGATTTTTACATTTACAGAATAGGTTGAACCGGTTGTCTTAATCAGATCTTCACGGGCTTCAGCATCATCGCCTTCCTTGAAAGGAGCGAAGAGAACTATTTTTTCTGCGTCGTTTTTTATATTTCCCTTTTCGTCACATTCAATAATTGAAACACCGATTGAATCCTTGACGATGTAATATTCATCCAGACCAGGCAGGAAGTTTACTGTTAATGAAGAGTTATTGCTGAGTTTTGCGGCTTCAGTTAAAAGGTCTCCTGAAAGTTCCGCCATATTGCTTCGGGTTGAAACTGTGTATTTCGGATTATTTCTTGGGTCCAGAGAGAAAGAAGCTTTTTCAACTCCGTTATTTTCCAGAAGATTTTTTGTTTCTGCCAGAGATTCCTTCTGGTCTTCGGTCAAAGACGAAGTATCGTAAGTTCCCTTAAGAATTTCATACAGTCCTGAACTTTTGAATTCCTTCTTGTATTTTGAAATTTCACTTTCCAGATAGAACAATTCTGTTCTGTTTCCTTTATCCCCATCTACATAAGGAACTCTTCGGGCTTCATCATATGCAATTACCTTACAGTAAAATTCCTTTTTGGTTGCTTCTGAAAGGTCTTTTATTTCGCCATAAATACTTTCGTAAGCTTTATCTTCATCTCCGTAAACGGCAACGTTGCGTTCAATTTTTTTGGCAACGTTTTCAAGAGGAATAACTTTTTTCAGTTCATCAGTTTCTGCATCGTAAACTTCAACTTCAATGAGGGTAATAATGTTATCATCTACGGCTTCTCCGGAAAGTGCGAATTCACATCCGTACATATCGGAAGAAGCAGAACCTGCTTTTGTAGCAGGACGGTCCAGAATTACGAGAGGAGCCGTATTATCCAGAACAAAAGAAACTGACAGTTCCTCGCTGAGAGGAGCTTCATTTTCAGCCGGCGATTTATCTTTTACTGTGATAACAGCACTGTATTTCCCGTCCGGAATTCCTTCCTTCACAGGGTCAATAACACACTGCCATGGTCTCCAGTCTTTATCACTTTCTTTTTTTACAATTTCTTTGCTGAAGGTTCCCTCAAAAGGACCAAATTTCACTTCGGCTTCTGACTGAGTAGATTTTGCCTTTACAAGTTCTACACTTACGCTGGTCAATTCACCGTGGTCATCATACCAGACTCCGCTTAAAGTGAATTCCCCATAAATAATATCATTAGCTGCCGGTGTACCGATTGTGAACTCCGGTTTAAGAACGTTAACTGCTGATCCAAGACCTAATTCACAAGATGTAAAACCTATTGATGCAAGAATTCCCAGAATTCCAAAGGTCTTGTTGATTTTTTTTACAGTAGAAGCGAAGTTAACCATTTTTTCCCCTTTACCCATTTTTAAACTTTTAGAGTATTAGTAATTTTTCGGTAAAAATTCCCTTTCCCCTTAGGGATTTTTCCCCAAAAAAAGTCTTTATATATAAGAAAAATGTCTTTAATTCGAAATATTTTCCTCCGATAATAAACCTATGAAAATGTCCAAACTTAAATTATTTATTCTTATCGTTGTAATCGCCATTATTCTTCTTCTCGCAGGAGCCTTTACCGCCATTTCAATCGCTTCCTACAAGCCAACATTAGCCTTTTACAATGTAAGCGAAAAAGTTCAGAAGGCCATCCTTACCGAAATCGCTTCCATGCCCGTTGGCCGCAAAGGAAAGAATATCGAATACAATGTCCTGGTTCTGGATTCAACAGTTCCTTTGTCTTCACAGAAACAGGCTTTCAAAGCAAAAATGATTTTTGCCACTATGGATTCTGATGTTCAGGAAGTGGCCCGCGGAGGAAAAGTTATTCCCCAGGACATTTCCCTTTCTAACGGAATGCCGTCTTCCCTTAAAGCCCAGTTGATTACAAAAAACAACAAGATTTGTGCAGTACCGCTTTTATATGATTTTTATGAAATTGATATTTTCCGCCCTGCTTTTACAGAAAGCAAAATCGGAAAAATTGCTGACTGGAAAGATCTTACTGCCTTTACACAGAAAACCACTAAAGACGATTTTTCTCCTGTAGTTTTCTCTGGAGGAGATAATGCAGATGCCCTGAATGTTTTTGGATGTCTTATTGAATTATTCGGAGGTAGAGCTGCACTGGAAGAATGCGAAGAAAAGCTTTACCAGGCATACAAATCAGGAAGCGGTCAGACAATTAATGAAACTCTTGATTCCCTTGAAAAGAAAAACGAAGGCGTAAGTCAGGCTGTAAAAGCATTAAAAGACTTATACGCCGGCAAAAGTCTGAACACTTCTGTTTTCAGTTTCAAGCCAAATGACACCTTATTTTTCCTGAACAACAATCTCTGCAATACAGCCTTCCTCAAGCTTTCTGATCACAGAAACATAAGCTACAGCATTATCAACAAATACACATCGATTTATGTTCCGGGACAGAATGGAAATGACGACAGAAGCTTCCTGGCCCCGGAAATCTGTGCCCTGGTCCTGGACAAAAACAAAGCTTATTCTTCAACTGTTAATCTTCTGACAAATTCCCGCCAAAGCAGCCTTAGTATTGCAACAGGCCTTTCTCCGGTTCAGGCCAGCTGTGCTGTTCCTGACAAACAGGCTGATGATGTACGTTTCTGGCTTGCTGCTTCAAACGGACCGGTAATGCCACTTTCAGGTGCCCTTCCCTCTGAAGAAATGAGAAAAGCCGCCGCTGACTGGATTTCTGCAAAAGCAAGATTCAAGGAATTATAATTTCCTGAATACAAGTGTTTGAATCCTTCGGCAAGCTCAGGGACCACCTGTCGAAACAACCGCTGAATACATAAAAAAAGCACTCCTGTCGGAGTGCTTTTCTATTTAACCTTTCAGCAGTTTATTTCTTTGAAGCTGCTTTTTTCTGTTCGCTTGGCTTTTTCTTTGCTTCAGCAACAGCTTTCTTCATTTTTTCCAGAGCATTGTCGATGTCGTTTACCATCATGATTGGCTGTCCTGTTGCATCCAGAACGTCACGCCACAGAGATCCTTCAGGGTCTACAGCGTTGCGGTGAGCTGTTACAGCCTTGATTGGCAGGTGAACGTATTTGTCGTGTACCAGACCAATAACCATCTTTGTTTTTCCGGCCATTGCTGCGTGAACAGCGTTGTTACCAAGACGTTCACAGTATACAGAGTCGAAAGCTGTTGTAACTGCAGCACGGATTTCGTAACCAGGATCAATGTATTTAAGGTTGATTTCTTTTCCCTTGTTCTTGAAGTACTTGTTGATTTCATCACGGAGGTAAACACCGATGTCAGCAAGTTTTTTGTTTCCAGAAGCATCTGTAGCACCTGTAGACTGGAGCAGATCCTGTCCGGCACCTTCAGAAACTACGATTACAGCGTGTCCGCGTTTATCGAGACGGCGTTCCAGGTTAGCCAGGAATCCGTTTTCTCCTTCCATTTCGAAAGGAACTTCAGGAATCAGAACAAAGTTTGTTTCGTGTGAAGCAAGAGCTGCGTAAGCGGCAATGAACCCTGCTTCGCGACCCATAAGTTTTACAAGACCGATACCGTTGATCTGTGAAGCTGCTTCCATGTGAATAGAAGTGATGGCATCTTTTGCCTGCTGAACAGCTGTTTCAAAACCGAATGAGCGGTCCATGAACAGAAGGTCGTTATCAACAGTTTTTGGAATACCAACAACTGCACATTTGATGTGGCGTTTTTCAACTTCGCATGCGATGTCGTAAGAACCGCGCTGTGTTCCGTCTCCACCAATGATAAAGAGCATGTTGATGTTGTCGCGTTCAAGACAGTCTACGATATCAGATACGCGCTGTCCGCCTCCGCGTGAAGTTCCAAGGAAAGTTCCACCGATTTTGTGGATTTCATCTACGTTATACGGATCAAGGTCAATTGGAGCGTATCCTTCTTCAGGGAAGAATCCGTGGTATCCGTAGCGGTAACCTTTTACAGTTGTAACACCGTAGCGTTTGTTCAAACAGCGAACAATTGCGCGGATTACGTCGTTCAGACCAGGGCAGAGACCACCACAAGTACAAATACCGGCGCGAACATGTTTTGGATCAAAATAAATCTTTTCGCGTGGACCTGCTTTTTCCATAAGATTTGAGCAATCCATTGGTTCGTTTTTGTTTACATCAAAAACTGTAACCTTGCTGCGGATGAAAGTATCATCGCGAATGTAATTAGCCTTGTATTCGCCCCAAGTTTTAGAAAGTTTAATTGGTGAATCAACTGTGCATTCACCAAGAGTGTCGATTGTAAAATCAAATGTTTCCTGTGCCATAAAAAGGTCTCCTGCAACCTGAATAATTAATCTATTATAGTAGAAATCCACTATTTTCTTCAATGGAATACTGTAATTCCGCCTTATTGATTTGTAATGGATGTTAAAAGTGATATAATTTCGTATGCTGAATTGAATGCAAATATATTTTAATTCAGGCAATGGAGATTGTTTATTATGAAAAAAAGTATTTTATTAATTATTGGTCTTGTTTTGCTGTCTGTTTTTACCGGCTGTGCTTCTACGGCTCTTGAAGGTCCTGAACAGAAAGATTGTGCAATCGTTTCAATCATGTACAACAAACGACTTTACTTCGAAAATACGACTACTACAGTCGAAAAAGATGGTAGTTTTACTGAAACAACTACTGTTTATGGTGCTGATAATCCATTATCCAATATATTCTTCAAAAAACTGGAACCTACTGAAATTCAGACCTTAAAAGCAAAAGAATATGTTGCACCTCTTGTTGAAGACGCCAATGAAATTATCCGGAAAAGACTTTCAGAACGGAGCAATGTTAAGCTTGTTCCTGTTGATGAATTAAATTCTGTTGACGAATATGCGGCATTAAGAAATAAGGCTTCATCAAAACTGTTAAGCATTGCAAACAGAATTACTTCTGAAGATTATGTTCTGGCAGATAACACATGCAGAATTGAACCGGTTCTTAATGAAAAAACCGGCTCAAATTTATTTGCATATATTGATGTTGATATTCAGAAAAATATCAAAGGCATGAAATCAATACAGACCGGAACTCTTTATCCTCAAATTTCCATTACCTGCGTTTTTAATGATTCGACAGGAAAACAAATAAGCAACAATTTTGTTGTTTATGTTCCTAAAAAAGGAATCAAAATCGCCTTCGGTAAGTACGAAACAGACGAATTCTACGATAACTGTTTAACAGCTATTGATGAAGCAATGGCCAAACTGATGCTTCAGTATAAGTAATATACTGAACTGAAAATCCTTACCAGTGGCCTGAAGCTCCGCCGCCGCCGGAAAAACCACCGCCGCCGCTGAAGCCGCCACTGGATCCGCCACCAAAACTTCCGCCGAAGCCTGATGAATGAACTGTAACATTAGGCCTCGGAACATAAGGCTTGCGCTTTGGCTTTCGCCCGTGGCGTCCCGTAATATTCCAGAGAAAGATTTCCCAAAGTCCGTAACGTCTGAGAATGCTTGAAAAAACAATTAAGAACCAGACCAGGATAAAAACCATTGCCAGAAGATAACCTTCAAGGTCGTCTTCACTTGTTGACGAAATATCGTTAAGCAGGTTTTCTGTGTCTGCATCACCGCAAACTACTCCGCCTACTGCTTTTACACCGGCCAGAATTCCAGCCCCGTAATCTCCTTCCTTAAATTCAGGAATAATCATGTTACGGATAATTACGCCGCTTTTCAGATCGGTAAGAGTGCCTTCCAGACCGTAGCCAACCTCCAGTCTTACGCCTCTTTCGTCGTAGGCAACCAGAAGCAGAACTCCGTTGTCTTTCCCCTTCTGACCCAGGGTCCATTTATTGAATACATCATTGGCATAATCTTCAAGGCTTTCACCCTGAAGACTTTTTACAGTAAGGACAGCCACCTGAACTCCGCTCTGCTTTTCTACAGAAGCCAGGTAGTCTTCCGCTTCCTGTCTTTCCTTTGCAGACATAAGTTTTGCATTGTCATTTACCCGCCCGTTCAGTGCAGGAACTGACAATGCCGACAGCTGTACCAGCATTCCACAAAGTACCAGAACCCCAAGAAACAGTTTCTTATTCAAATATTTCCCTCTCATCTAGTTCTCCACAATTACAAGACCATCTGTCAGTTCGTTAGGATTTTCTTCATGATTCGGAAAGTTCTCTGCAAGAAGAGCACCGCATCTTTCTACAGCATCTGTAAAGGCTTTTACGGTGTCCCCTTTCTTCAGATTTTCACAAAGTTCATCTGCAATTAGATTCCACAAATCCTGACTGATTTTTTCGTTGATTCCGGAATCTGCAATAATGCGAACTTCCCGTTCCATATAAGAAACGTATACAAGAATTCCCGAATGTTCTGCAGTTTTGTAAACTCCGCTTTCGGCAAAATACTGTATTGCACGGGCAGAAACAGTTTCCTTTCTTTCTGAGCCTGGAATAATCAGACGATCCAGAGCAGGAATATTGCAAAGGTAAAAGCCCAGTGCAACCATTGTAAAGGCAACAGCTACAAAAACACAGGGAACAATCCATTCAGGTACTGCTTCCCAGTAGAAACGTCTGAAAATAGAAGTGATTCCTGCACTGAAGGGAATCATTACTGCAAGAACTACTGCAGCAAGTCCGTTTGACCAGAGAAGTTCCCAGAAGGAATATTTTCCGCTTTCTGCAGCAACAGCCAGAGCAATTTCGCCGGTTGTCTTTGCTTCTGCAGCGGCTACTGCCGATTTGATTGCATCAAAATCAGCATCTGAAAGGTTCAGCTTTTTTATTAGTGATTTTACTGTCATATTTCTCCAAAGGGGCGTTGCGGGGTGTCCCCGCTGGGGTGGGTGTGCCGAAACGCCTGCGTTGAGGCCAGGGAGGGGGCTCCCTCCCTAATCCCTAAAACTCTACTTTAGGTGCATTCTGAGCTTCACTGCCTGCAGCAAAGTAGGCTTTTTTGTCAAAACCGCTCATATTTGCAATGATATTGTTAGGAAATTTTCTGATGTACTTATTATAACCCTGCACTGATTCGTTGAACTTTCTTCTTTCCTGTGCAATACGGTTTTCTGTGCCTTCCAGCTGTGTCTGAAGATCACGGAAATTTTCATTTGCTTTCAGATCTGGGTAAGCTTCTGTAATTGCCATAAGTCTCTGGAGACTTGCTCCCAGGGAATCCTGTACCTGCTGGAAACGTGCAAATGCTTCAGGATCCTGAAGAACTTCATCACTTACATTGATTACTCCGCCAGCCTTTGAACGGGCTTCTGTAACCTGTGTGAAAACATCTGATTCATGAGAAGCATAACCTTTTACTGTATTTACCAGATTTGGAATAAGGTCATAGCGGCGCTGATACTGGTTCTGTACCTGTGACCATGATGAAGAAACGCTTTCATCCAGTGAAACCATATTGTTGTAAGTACCTGTGTATTTCTTTACACAGAGAAGTGCCACTACTGCAATAACGATAAGTACGATTGCCCATGTCGGAAGTTTTTTCTTTGATTCTGCCATTTCTTTTCCTTTCGGTTCCCTTAACTCTCTGGAACCAGTTTTTAGTTTTACAAAAGGTTTGTATATAAATTCTAAAACCTTTCGTTAAAAGTAATATTAAAACTCTCCAGTTTCAAGTTTAAAATGACGGTTTTTTTTGGTATAATGATTATATGTCTTATGAAGTAACAGCTACACGGCGACGACCTCAACAGTTCGATAATCTTGTCGGACAGGAATTCGTTGCTGAAACACTCAAAAATACCATTAAATCAGGTAAAATCGCCCACGCTTACCTTTTCACAGGTCCACGTGGATGTGGTAAAACATCAACTGCCCGTATTCTGGCCAAAGCTTTGAACTGTCAGAGCGGAACTGGTCCTACTGAACATCCGTGTGGTCAGTGTCCTGCATGTCAGGAAATTGCAAAAGGTGCCAGCCTTGATGTTATTGAAATTGACGGTGCATCAAATACTTCAGTTGAAAACATCCGCCGCATCAAAGATGAAATCATGTTCCCGCCAAGCAACTGCCGCTACAAGATTTACATCATCGATGAAGTCCACATGCTTACTACTTCGGCCTTTAACGCACTTCTTAAGACA
This sequence comes from Treponema sp. UBA1747, assembly GCA_002315375.1. Lineage (GTDB taxonomy): Bacteria > Spirochaetota > Spirochaetia > Treponematales > Treponemataceae > Treponema_D. The sequence continues at coordinate 96,280 of DCHR01000008.1, forward strand.
ATCGAAGAACCTCCTGAGTATGTAATCTTCATTTTTGCTACTACGGAACTACAGAAAGTTCCGGCTACTATCAAAAGCCGCTGCCAGCAGTTCAATTTCCGCCTGGTACCAGTTGAAAAGGTAAAACAGTGTCTTGCTGAAGCCTGTGCTGAAATGAACATCACTTATGATGATGAAGCACTTTTCTGGATTGCACGTGAATCAACCGGTTCTATGCGCGATGCCTATACACTTTTTGACCAGGTTGTGGCCTTCAGTGACGGACACATCACATATGACAAAATCCGCGACAAGCTGGGACTGGTTGGAATTGACCGCCTGAATACTATTTTTGAACTCTGTGCTGATTCCAAAACTGACGAAGTTCTCAATGCTCTGGACGGTTTCCTTCAGGCCGGAGTTTCAATTGAACAGCTGATTTCTACCTGTGCCGACTACCTTCGCAGCCTTCTTCTCATCAAAAACGGAATTACCCGCGAAGCCCTTCTTGGAAATAATGTTGAACGCTACAGCAAAAAGGTTCTGGGTGCCTGGAATACAATCCAGACAGAAAGAGCTCTTTCACTTTATCTGACACTTTACCGTGATATCCGTTATTCTCTGAGTCCGCGCTACGAAATGGAACTGCTTTTCAGCCGCATGTGCTGGATTAAAGACTATGTTTCACCTGCAGAAGTAAAAAAGGCTATCGATCAAGCTCAGGCTCTACTTTCAGGAGCCCCTGTTTCAAATACACCTGTTTCGGGAACTCCCGTATCAGCCGCCGTTTCTGCGGCAGCAGCGGTCAAAGCCCCTGTACAGCCACAGGCTCCTGTTCAGCCTGCAGTAAACCCTGCAGCCGGCATGAGCTTCAGTTCCATGCAGAATATTCCGGCTGAACCTGCACCTGCAGCAACACCGGTTCCGCCTGCATCGCAGCCTGTTTCAAACGGACCACTTGAAAGTCAGATTTACACATCTCAGCAGTCTTCAACACAGACAAACAGCAGCATACCAAACGGAATGCCCACTTTTTCAGCACTTTCAAATGTCCCGGACACACCGGACACCTCCGGCGGAATGAACGAATCTGACGTTTCTTCAGATAACGGTCCTGAGGTACCGGCTGAAAACCCTTTTAATTATGGCGGAGAGCTGCCGCCTGAACAATCAGCTTCACCGGCAGAACCAGTAACAGATTCACAGGACTCATTTGAAGGCACTTATGCCCCGGAAGGCAGTTTTGCGCCCGACAACATGATGCCTCCTGAGGATTTTGATTCTGCAGAACCTGAACAGGCTCCTGTCCAGACAAATGATTTCTTTACTACTCCTGACGGACGACAGATGTCCATTGCACAATTGAGAGGAACTGCAACTGCAAACCTTTCCGTAAATGACGGGCTTGCTGCAATTGCACTCCAGGGAACAGGACTCTGGCAAATCGAAGGAAACAGAATCAAAACTACCGTAAAAAGTGATTTTGAAAAACTTTCCTTCCAGAAGCAGTCTGCCGTAATTACAAATGCAGTTTCTGCTGCAATCGGGCAGCCTGTTTATTTTGACATTTCGGTTGAACAGAAAAAAGCTCCTGTCCAGCAGGTAATAACAGTTCCCGAAAAAGTCCAGCTTGTAATCGATATTTTCAAAGGAAGATTATAAATCCTCCCATATCCATAAAAATCAAATCCCGCAGGAATCTCCCGCGGGATTTTTTTATTTTTTCCCCTTCTCTTTTTCCATTTTTAACAGAAAATGCCAATCCTTATGTAAGGATTTTTCCCAACCCAATGATATGGAGTAACAAAAATGGAAATTTATTCATTTTCGCCTTTCGGATATGAAGGCGCACTTGTAAGTGTTGAAGTCGATTTACGGCGCGGAATTCCCGCAGTAGATGTGGTCGGTCTTGCAGACGGAGCAGTAAAAGAAGCCCGGGAACGAATGCAGGCAGCCATCAGAAATTCAGGTTTTGAATTTCCTCCCGAAAGAGTACTAATCAGTCTTTCCCCTGCAGACATGAAAAAAGAAGGTGCCGGGTTCGATCTGCCCATTGCTCTGGCTGTTCTGGCCGCCAGCGATTCAATCGAAGAAACTCCCAAGGTTCCGGGTTTCATCAACGGTTCAGTACTGATTATGGGAGAACTGGAACTGTCAGGCAAAGTGCGGAGCGTAAAAGGAATACATGCTGCCTGTTCAACTGCCGGCGCCTGTGGCATAACCCGGTGTATTGTTCCCAAAGCAAATGCCGATGAAGCCCGCGAAGTTTCAGGAATGTTTGTCTACGGTGCTGACAATCTGGCCGATGCCTTTGAAGCCTTACAAAACTCTGCCTATTTTACAAGCGGCTCCTCCGATACAAACCAGAGCGGCATACCACAAAATGCTGATTATATAGAAGGAATTCACTTTCTGCCTGTTATTGAAGGATTTGAATACAGTGAAATCCGGGGACAGAAAGAACTGCTCCGCGCATTACAGATTGCAGCAGCGGGAGGGCACAATCTGCTTGCTGTAGGGGCCCCGGGCTGCGGGAAAACTATGGCCATCCAGAAGCTTCCGGCGCTTCTTCCCCTTCTCACAAAAGATGAAGCCCAAAGCACCACCCGCATCTGGAGTCTTGCAGGACTCCTTGCACCTTCTGAATCCTTAGTCCGGACTCCACCCTTCAGAATGCCCCACCAGACCGCAAGCATTGAAGGAATCTGCGGAGGCGGCACTCAATGCCGGCCGGGTGAAATCAGTCTGGCCCATAACGGAGTTCTTTTTCTGGATGAAGCCGCCGAATTCCGGTCTTCGGTTTTACAAATGCTCCGTGTTCCTTTGGAAAGCGGTCGCATTACCTTAAGCAGAGCAGGAAGATCAACAGTTTATCCGGCTGATTTTCAGCTTATCATGGCCGCCAATCCATGCCCCTGCGGAAACTACGGAAGCAATACAAAACTATGTCTCTGTTCTGCTACTTCAATCGACCATTACTGGAAAAAATTCTCAGCGCCTCTTCTGGACCGGATTGATTTAAGGGTAAAAATCGAAAGTGAAACCGAAAATGGACTGGATGATGAAACTCCCGGTATTTCAACTCACGAGCTGAGAATTCCCATCGCCAGAGCCATAAAAATTCAAAGAAAACGTCAGGGGAAAAAGAATGCCGGCCTCACTCCTGAAGAAATCGGAAAATACTGCACAATAAGGGAAGAAAGCCGGCAAATTCTTGATAAAGCTGTTTCCCGTTTTGATTTTTCCCCAAGAGCGGTTGCAAGTATTCTGAAAATCGCAAGGACAATTGCTGATATGAACGGAAATGCTGAAATAACCGGAGACCATTTGCGGGAAGCAATTAATTTCAGAAAAACCTATTGTTCCCTTGGAACCTTTGAATAAAAAAAAGCGACACAAAATTGTGTCGCTTTATGCGGGCGAAGAGACTTGAACTCTTACGATATCGCTACCAAAGGATTTTGAGTCCTTCGTGTCTACCATTCCACCACGCCCGCGGAATTAATAGAAAAATACTAACAAAATAAGCGGGGTTTTTCAAGTGGAGCCTACTTGCTATAATCATTTTGTGCGCATACAGTCTGACAAATATCTCAATGCTTCTCCGGAAAAAGTCCTGAAGGAAGCTTTCGGCTACAGTGATTTCCGTTTCAATCAGAAAGACATTATAGACAATGTTCTTTCAGGTCACGACACTCTGGCTGTAATGCCAACTGGCGGTGGAAAATCCATCTGCTACCAGATTCCCGCCCTGATTTTCCCGGGAATTACTATAGTCATTTCTCCCCTTATTTCGTTAATGCAGGATCAGGTTTCCTCGCTGGACAAAAAAGGAATTTCATCGGTTTTCATCAACAGCACACTGGAATGGGAAGAATTTCTTGCAACTTCGTCCCAGATAAAGAACGGAGATGTAAAAATCGTTTACATTTCCCCTGAAGGATTATCATCGAACAAAATCAGAGATTTGCTTTCAAACAACATGGTTTATGTAAGCTGTGTTTGTATTGATGAAGCCCACTGTATTTCTGAATGGGGCCATGACTTCCGCCCGGATTACCTGGAAATCTTCCAGATCCGTCAGCTTTGTCCTGAAGCCGTTATGCTTGCTTTGACCGCCACTGCAACGGAAGCAGTCCGACGGGACATTGTCAGAAACCTTGGAATGAAAAACCCAAAGATTTTCATTTCAAGTTTCAACAGACCGAATATTTTTCTTTCCGTAAAACCCAAAATTGCTGCCCTGGATTTAGTCTGCGATTGTATTGACCGGCACAAAGGCGAAAGCGGAATCATTTACTGTACTTCCCGCAAGCAGGTAGATGAATTGACCACCAGCCTGAAACATCTGAAATACTCGGTGAAAAATTATCACGCAGGATTAAAAGACGAAACCCGCGCAAAAAACCAGGACGCTTTCATTCAGGGAAAAATCGACATAATAGTTGCTACTGTTGCCTTCGGCATGGGAATCGACAAGCCTGATGTCCGCTTTGTAATCAACTATGACCTTCCTAAATCAATAGAAGAATATTATCAGGAAATAGGACGTGCTGGCCGAGACGGACTTCCATCGGAAGCCTTACTTCTGTTTTCCCGTGGCGATGCCCATAAAATCCGCTACTTTTTTGAAGACCTGGCCGATAAAAGCAAGGCAGAAAATCTCCTGAATGCCATGATTAATTATGGTGCCCTGCATATGTGCCGCCGTCGTTCACTGCTGGGTTACTTTGGAGAAGTTTACGATCCAGAAAAACATCCTGAACAGACTCACTGCTGCGACATCTGTTCCCGCGGTAAAACTCCTTTATACGACGTAACAATTCCTGTCCAGAAATTCCTGTGCTGCATGATCCGGACAAATGAACGATTCGGAACCGCATATGTTGTAGACGTACTTCTTGGAAGCCGCCAGAAAAGAATCGTAGAAAACGGTCACAACAAAATCTCAACCTGGGGAATTGGCAAAGACATAAGCAAAGAAAAATGGTTCGAGCTTGTAGACCTTATGCTTATGGCCGGCTACATAAAAAAAGAAGGCGAATACAACATCCTTAAACTAACCTCTTCCGCCCGCCAGCTACTGGCAACAAGAGAAGAAGTTTATCTTCCAATTAAATTGTACGTTTGAATTAAACAATCTTTCTAATTAAAATCTTCAAAAAATTACTCACGGTCAAAAAGCGGTCATTGTCAACGCTAGCTAGCGTCGCTGGCTGCTGACGACGGCAAAGAAACTATTCAGCCGTCGTCAGAACCCTGCCAATGACACGCTTTCTTTCCCTCGCGTAATTTTTTGAGAATTCTTATTTAAAGTTCGTTTAATTCAAACGTAGATTTCAGATAATTGCGGCTATTCCTTTTGCAAGTCTTTCCACAACATCTGCAAAATGATTTCCGGGAGTCATTTCAAAAGTAACAGATTCATATAATCCGCTGGCTTTCAGAGTCCGGGCATAATTTTCTGTAATGCTTTCTACCTGGCTCATTAATGGATGCTTTGTTTTTGCTTCCCTGTCACCGAGACTCAGGTAAACTCTGCGGCATTCAGGAAAGATTTTTGAATCGGCAAATCCCGGAAACCATAAGCTCCCTGAACAACTGGCTACTCCCCTGAAAAGATCAGTTCCGGAAGCGGCCCATAAACTGAACATTCCCGCCAGCGAGTAACCTGCAATAACCAGAGAATCTTCAGACCCGACTTCAACTTCCCGGCATTTTTCCAAAACCCTATCCAGGAACAAATCAGCCTTTCCGCCAAAGACGCTTCTTTTATCTTCAAACTTCCAGGGAGACAAATCATCATTCCAGTTTTCAGTAATTACCGGAATGATTTCAAAATCCCGTTTTCCCCTTAAAGCCGCAATGCTTTCTGAGATTTCTTCCTTCTTTCCCACCATTTCAGCCATCGTCGGCCAAATAATATACGTCATTCTTCTATATTATACACCGCTTCCCTCTCCACCGTACACCGTGCCGAAACCTCCAATCGCTTTCCCCCACAGAAATAAAAAACAAACCGAAAAGTTTAAAAAAATTAAGGTCCGGATCTGGTCATACAACGAAGAGGGGCACTTGTAGCGAAGCGTACACCGTGCCCCGATTTCGTTGTTTTGACCAAGAACCGGACCTTAGGTTTATAATAAACCTTTCGGTTTGTTTTTATTCTTTTACACCACCCGCTGTTACACCGGCAATAATCGATTTCGACAGGAACATGTAAGCTATCAAAAGCGGAATGATTGCTACTGTCAGCAGGATATAAATAATACCCATGTTGAAGCTCATGTAGTCGGCAGAACGAGCTGCGGCAACAACAAGAGGAACTGTCCAGTGGTCTTTTTCAAGAATCAGCGATGGGATGAAGTAGTTGTTCCATGAAGAAACGAAGCTGAAGATTGCCTGAACAGCGATTGCAGGTTTCATCATTGGAAGAACGATTGCATTGAAGGTAAGGAATTCATGACATCCATCTACACGTGAAGCTTCAACAATTGAGAACGGAAGTGTTGCTTCCATTGCCTGATACATATAGAAGAAAACTGCAGGAGCAGCAACTGAAGGAATAATCAGAGCGCTGTAGTTATTCATCATATTCAGACGAATCAGAAGCTTGTAGAAACCGAGTGTTGAAACCTGAGTTGGAACCATCATAACTGCCAGAATGAAGCGGAAAGCAGCCTTCTTCAGTTTGAAGTTATACATATAAAGACCATAAGAAGTCATGGCACTGAAGTAAGTTGTTACAAGAGAACATAAACTTGCAACGAACAGACTGCGCAGAAGACCTTTTACGATAGGATAGTTTGTTCCGAAGGCTTTAATTACTTCACCGTTTGGACCACGCCATTCTTTTGCACGAACCAGCTGAAGGAAGTTCATTCCCAGGTTTTTTCCAGGAAGAGCTGAAAATCCGCTCTGAATCTGGAAGTGTGTACGTGTCGAGTTAATTATCAGAATATAGAATGGGAACAGCGAAAGGAAGGCCAGAAGAATAAGAATCAGATAGCAGAAAAATCTGCGGATAGTAAGTGATTTAGACTGACTTGCGTATTTTGTTTCTGTCATTTCGAGCCTCCTTATTTAGTCTTGTACTGTTTCATTGTCATTTTATAAACAATTCCTGACAGTACACCTGTTACAGCAAAGATAAGAATAGACATACAGCCAGCATTACCGAAGTTTTTACTGATTGTAAGATAGTTGTTCAGTTTCATAATAATGGTCATTGTCGTTCGGTTCGGAGCACCACTACCCTTTGTCAAAATCTGTGGAACGTCGAACATCTGAATACCACCAATAAGAGAAGTAATCATAACGTATACAAAGATTGGAAGCAGCAGAGGAACTGTTACTTTAAAGAAAGTCTGAAGAGGTGATGCACCGTCAATACGTGAAGCTTCGAAAAGGCTGTTATCAATACCCATGATACCGGCCATCAGAAGAATTGTTGTATTTCCGTACCACATAAGGAAGTTCATTACACCAACGAGAATGCGTGTCCAGCCCGGTCTTGTAAAGAAACGGATTGGATCTCCAGCTGCACGGAACCCAAGTCGCTGAATAATCAGTTCGATTGGTCCGTTTGGCGAGAACAGTGTAAAGAAGAGCATGGCAAAAGCAGAAGCCATGATCAGGTTTGGCATATAAATAACAGTTTTGAAGAACTGCTGGAATCTCAGTTTTAATTCTGTGTTTGTGAACCAGACAGCAAGAATAAGGGAAATAAGAATCTGAGGAACAAAACCGATTGCCCACATAATCAGAGTATTCAGGAAGTAACGGGCCACGTTATCTCCGGAAGCGAATACGTTAGAAATATTTCGTATGAAAGAAGCCTGTTTCTTTGGAAGTTCGTCTTTAATAGTATTCAGAACATCTACCGCAGGAAGACCCTTTTTAACACCGTTATCAACGATTTTGTTTACAGCTTTTACAAAGGCAGCTCTTCTGAAGTTGCTGTCAGAATAAACTTCAAAATTTGGATCTTCAGGATTTGAAGGTGAAAGGAATTCTACAACTTTATCAGCCATATCAGCAGTTGCAGGTTCCCCTTTGAAAGTTGCAATCAGTTCATTCATTCCATCCTTACATGCATCAACCTGCCAGCCATAAATATCAGGTGTACCGTTATAGTATTTCATTACTGAAATATTTGGTCCAATCTGAGTCAAACCATCACGGTAATTCTCAAAAAAGGAATAAACAAAGGTTGTGATAAGCGGAATAAAAGAAAAGATAGTGAAGATAAGAAAGAAAGGAGCAATAAAGAAATAACCCCATCTGTCATACTGAACAGTTTTTCGTTTTTTTGTTTTTACTGCAGGTTCCTTCACTTTTGAAGGAACTTTTTTTGTTTTTTTTAATTCAGACATGATTTCCTCGCAGGAAAAGATTTTTTTTAAGGCTTCTGTAGCGAAAACGTTTTCGAGAAGAAACCGTAAAAAGAGCTGTCTGTGATCACAGCTCTTTTCAAGTTTTTTTAATTATTTTGTAAGGTTAGGATAAACTTCGAGTACAGCTGTATAGAAATTATCCCATGCCTCATCCAGAGTAACATTGTCATTGTAGTAGTCAGCCATTGCAGACTGAATCTTTTCATTCATTCCCTGGTCATATTTTGACATTGCTGATTTATCGATTGATTTTGCGTTGTCAAGGAAGAATGCCATGTGGTTCTGTCCGCCAAGGAATGGGTTACCGTAGTCAGAGTTTGCAACTGCTGTCATAGCAACTTCGTTGTTTGCGAAGTCTCCGGCTCCCTTAG
>DCHR01000016.1 GCA_002315375.1 Treponema sp. UBA1747
GCAACCGAAGGTTGCGACACCCCCTTCTCCGGGGACACCCCGGACCCTGTTCTAAAATCTTCGGAGAGGACACTCCGAAAATCGCCACAGGTCATTTCGACAAGCCCAATGACCGTATGCTATAATACCCCTATGTCAAAAAGCAGCCACCTTTCCAAAACTTACATACTCATACTCTTATGGAATATATTCTGTCTGGCTGCCACTTTCATTTTCAAAATCCTTTATGAAAAACATTCAAATGATATTTTCATTTATCTCCATGTTACATTCCTGACAATTTTCTATCACTTTGCCATGAGACTTTTAGCAGGCGGAATCGTAAACCTGGTTTACCCACACTTTCCAGATTTTTATAAAAGATCTTTCTTCCAGGAAAAACCTTTCGAAAAGAAATTTTATAAAATCCTTGGCGTAAAAAAATGGAAAGGGAATGCCATAACTGCAAAACCTGAAACTTTCGACATAAAAAACATCACTCTGGAAGAACTTGTCCATAGCATGACTCAGGCAGAAATCGTTCACGAAATAATCATGATTCTTTCATTTGTTCCGCTTCTTTTTATCATTCCTTATGGAACTGCCCCAGTGTTCATTCTCACTTCCATTTTTGCCTGTCTCGTTGACGGAAAATATGTCTGCATTCAGAGATACAACAGACCTCGCCTTTTAAAAGTAATGGAAATGAAAAAAGTCCGGAACGGTTGCTGAGATTGTCAAAGCACCGCTGTGCAAGAAATCTTTTATATAACAATGGTCGTTTCGACAAGCTCAGGGACCTCGTGTTATAATTAATTCAACATTAAAATAAGGAACTTAAAAATGAAATTTGCATATTCAGAAATTGAAGCCCAGGATTACCCGAACTTTAAAGGCGGAGAAAAAAAACTTAAAGCAAAAATGTTCTTTGACGGTCAGAACCGCATTTTACACGGAAGCCTTGAAGTTGGCGGAACTATCGGGCTTCACTGCCACGAAACTTCAAGTGAAATCATTTACATTTTAAGCGGCGACGGAAAAGTTCTGATTGATAATGAAGTCGAATATCTGAAACCAGGAGACGCACACTACTGTCCTAAAGGTCACACCCACAGTCTCATGAACAACTCAGAAACTGAACCTCTGGTATTCTTTGCAGTTGTACCGGAAGCAAAATAAACAGGGAACAAATTATGACAAGACAGGAAGCAATCATTCTTTTTGACAAAATGCATCCGGACTTTTTTCAGTTGAATGAAATCCGCAACATGGATGCAGATGAAATAATGGAAGAGCAGATTCTTCACCTGAATGACTTTGACCAGACTGCACTTGAAATCCCGGTTCCTGAAAATGTTACCTTCGGCTGGTATGAAGGTGACACAGAGCTTTTAATGAAAGCCGTTTCAATTGTTGAAGAAAGCTGGACCCAGTTCAATGTTTTCAAAACAGGTGAACGCATTTACTGTGCCATGGTAGATGGTAAAATTGCAAGCTTCTGCATTGCGGAAGATATGGGAACTTATGAACTGAACGGCAAACAGATAAAGATTGCAGGTCCCGGTTGTGTAGGCACAGTACCTGAATTCCGCCGGAAAGGAATCGGGCTTAAAATGGTTCAGAAGGTTACTCAGATTCTTAAGGAAGAAGGATATGATATCAGCTGGATTCACTGGACCGGCGTCGGTCACTGGTATGCCCGCCTGGGTTATGAAAGAATGTTCCAGTGGAACAACAAGGGCATAATCTAAACAGATCCTTCGATACTTCGACAGGCTCAGCAACCGCAAGTTCAGGGACCATTTGATAAATAAAAGGGCTTTTACTTTTAATATCCCAGAATCATTTTTACAACCAGCACAATTATCATTCCCGCAAAAAGAAAAGGCACAAAAGGAAGAGTCTTAACTTTATCTTTTTTTTCCGCAAGATAGCATATTTCAAAAGTCAGAGCGGTTATTACGCAGCCAGCCAGTAGCCCTGCTATGGCCCATAAAATCTGTGCCGCTGCAATTCCGCACAAAAGGGAATATTTCACATCTCCCATTCCAAGCTTCCTTCCAACAATTTTATGAGTGATGAAAAATATGGCAAAGCTGACAAGGGCTGCCAGGAGCCCGTGAAGAAAAATATTCCGATTTACAAGAAATAAAAAAACTGCAATAACGACAGTTCCCGCATAAATTGAAACAGGTTCAACAAGTCTTAAACGGATATCTTTAATGACACTTGGCAGAGAAAAGAAAATAAAAAGCAAAATGACAATAAGAGAATAACGTAATTCCATTTTTTCATTCACTCCTTAAAGCTTTACAGGAACTATTCCGCCCAATTCCATACCGTCTTTCGTAATGTCGCATTCATAGCACAAAACTTCAACTCCGGCTCTGGAAGCCTTTCTTAAAGTTTCTGCAAAAAAAGGATCCGTCTCTTCATTTGGTGAAAAGTTTTTCATTCCTTTCATCTGTACTAAAAAAAGAACGCCTGCCCAGTATCCGTTTTTCTTTGCATCCATAAGTTCAGAAAGATGTTTTGCACCCCGTTCTGTGGGAGCATCAGGAAAGCGACAGAAACCATTTTCTTCCAGAGTCACTCCCTTTACTTCGAGGAAGCCTTCCTTTCCGTCTTTTTCAAACCAGAAATCAAAACGGGAATTTCCGTAGGTTGTTTCAGGCTTGAACTTTCCGCCGGTTTTATCCGCCCATTTCTGAAACTCTTCCTTTACAAGAGCATTAGGTGCCTGACTGTCCATGTTTACCAGAAGTTTCTTCTTTCCTTTTTCATCACATATTTTTTCAACTGCCACAAGGGAATAGCGCAGCTTCCGCTTTCCCATGCGGCCATCAAAATCTTCAAGAAAAACTTTAACTCCGGGAACCAGAAGTTCCCGGCAGCGCCCTGTATTTTTTACATGAACCGTTTCAACGGCCCCGCCAATCTCAACCTTCGCAATAAAACGGTTGGGACGTTCCAAAAATTTTCCTTCAACGATTTTCTGGTATTTCATTGCCGTATTATAACACAAAAATCCTCCCCTTCTCTAATCCAGTGTTATAATGAACCTATGGCACATTTTAATATTAAATTTTTCTCGAACTGTCTGAACAGACCGGTTCCTCTTGAAGTGATTATTCCTAACGATCCCCGTGCAGACTGGGAAGGAAAGATTCCAAAAGTTGATAAAGAAAACATGAAATGTATTTTCCTTTATCACGGCTACACCGGAGACGGCGGCAACTGGATTCCTGAATGGGAGCTTGCAAAAAACAATTGCGCTGTCGTATGTCCTTCAGTTGAAAACTCATTTTACCTGGACGGCATTTCTACAGCACACAAATTCCAGACCTTTGTCGGTGTAGAACTTGTAGACTTTATCAGAAGCACTTTCGGTCTGGCCCTGACACCAGAAAAAACCTTTACCATGGGAATGAGTATGGGAGGTTTCGGTGCTATGCATACAGCCCTTGCCTACCCTGAAACTTTCGGAAAATGCGTATGTCTTTCTTCAGCCCTTATTGTTCACGGTATTGCTCACATGACACCTGAAACCCAGAATCCCGTGGCAAACTATGAATACTACCGTGAATGTTTCGGAGACCTGAAAACAGTTGAAGAGCGGGATGTAAACCCTGAAGTTCTGGCACTGAAACTTAAAAAAGCGGGAGCGAAAATTCCTGACATCTACATGACTGTCGGAACAGAAGATTTCCTTCTGGAACCGAACAGAGCCATGGACAAGTTCCTTACAGAAAACGGAATTGCCCACACTTACGTGGAAGACAAAGGAAATCACGACATGGAATTCTGGATGAAAGCAGTTCCGGGTTCTATGGAATTTCTTATGAAATAAAAGGAACCAGCAAAAGACTTACGGCACAGGCAAGCAAAGCCAGTGCCATAACAATATTTACTATCCTTCGGTATTTGATGAAAAAACGCTGAAGGGCTACTCCCGTAAAAAGCCATACCAGATTGCATCCCGGCTGGATTATTCCAAGAAGCACTCCGAAAAAAAGAATTACAGGAAAGCTCTGTGAAACCGGCAGGATATATGAAGAAAGTGCTGTAATACAGGTAAGGATAACTTTTACATTTGTAAGCTGAAGAAAGTAGCCTCTCCAGAATCCCGGAGCCTTTACTTCTTCACTTTCTGAATTGTAATCGGCCTTAAGCATATGAACAGCCATCCAGACCAGATAAGCCACTCCCACAAATGAGAGGTATTTTACATAGGCATTCAGGGCCGTCCCCAGAAAATAAACAATTACCACAGAAACGAAAGCATCAGTTATGCAGCCTGAAATCAGGCCCAGCCACTGGCGCAAAGCAGGTTTTCTTCCGTACTGCAGGGATGTGGCCAGGGACGTAAGATTTGCAGGTCCCGGAGTGATTCCGGATAAAGCCACAAAGGAAAGAAAAGAAATAACAATCTGAAAAGGAACCATATAAACTTCTACAATCCTAATCTGTTCTGAATGTACTTCACACTCTGGCGGTATTCTTCGTCGGAATGCAGGTGCTCAATAATCATGGGCATATCTTCTGTATGTGCAGTTGCCAGACGAGTGTAATGTTCAATATTCAAACCGCCCTGTCCGCAGGGACATTCTTCTGCCTGCCAGGTATACAGTTCTTTATTTTTTATATCTTTAAGGTGACAGCTTAAAATAAGCCCGTCCAGTTTTGTAAACACGTCAGTCATAAAATCTTCCTGACAGAAAAAACGTTCAGGACTGTTCATCATGTTTACAATATCCATGTGAACGCCGGCACCATCGCGGTTTATATCACTTAATAAATCCAGATACTGGTCCGGTCCTGTCGGAATCATCCATGGCATTGGTTCCAGAGAATATTTTGTTTTTACAGGACGCACTGCATCAATGATTTCCTGAACACTAGCCACAGTTTTCTTCCAGGCTTCTTCAGAATAATTTTCTTTGTAACCGCCGTCCCATTTTTCTCCGGCAATTGCACCGGCCACATTTACACAGCAGCGGGCTTCAATCTCTTCGGCAAGTTCCAGCTGGCGGATGGCATATTTTGTCATTTCGGATTTTTCAGCAGGATCGGCACTGTTCACGTTTCTCCAGACACCAACCTCTGCAATAACAAGACCATTCTCTTTTGCAGCCTGAACGTAATCTTTTACAAGACCTTTATCTGCATTGCAGTCCAAAGGGAAAACAACACTGCCAAGTCCAAGTTCTTTGTGTGCCTGAGTCCATTTTTCTGCATCGTCATAAATCAATCCGCTGGAAATACCAAGTCTCATAAAAGCCTCCATAACTGGCAAGCAATTGTATCAAAATAAAATATGCTCGCGCATATTCATTCTAACTCATTATTTACAAAATTAACTTAAAAAGTTTTTCACTCGTTCCAGATTTTTCAAACCCGTTTCACGGCCCATCTGATAAACTCTTTCCAGTTCTTCAGGATCATGTTCGGTGCGGCTGATGCCCACATCTGTTTCCGGAGCAATTACCAGACAGTTTCCGGCAGCTTCCTGTTCAAAGACAAATACTTTTTCTTCCTCATACATAATATGACGGCGGCTCATGGCTTTTACAATTTCAGGATTTTTTCTGAGAACGATTTTCATCAGCCAGGCAAAAGGAGAAGACTTTTTTACATAATTCCTGGTGCGGGTAAGAATGACAATATTTTTTTCATAGCCCATTTCCATAAACTTTTTCAGCGGGATAGAACTTGTAATGCCGCCGTCCAGATATGTTTTGCCTTCAATCTCAACAGGAGTGGAAACCAGAGGGAGACTTGCAGAAGCACGCATCCATTTCAGGTCTGCTGCATCTCCGTTTGGAATCTCATGGAACAAAGGTTTGCCTGTTTCCAGTTCAGAAACAACAACAAAAAACTTTATTGGATTTTCGCGGTAAGTTTTTATATCGAAAAGGTCATATTTGAAAGGAATATCTTCGTAACAGAATTTAGCGTCATAAAGATCACCGGAACGGATAAGGCTTCGGAAAGTTCCGTAATGACTGTCACGGCAGAACCTTTTGTTGTAGCGGACAGCACGTCCCGGCTGTTTTGATTTGTAATTGCATCCGAAAGTGGCGCCGGCACTTACTCCGACGATGCCGTCAAAATTAATGCCGTTTTCCTGTAATACATCGGTAACGCCGCAGGTAAACATGCCCCGCATGGCACCGCCTTCCAATACCAGACCTTTATTCATCCACAAATTCCCCGGGTTTCAAAAACTGAATACTTTTTACAACAGTCTTATAATCTTCCATTCTCATTTCGTTATTGTTGTACTGGTCAATGCGAATATAAAATCCTTTTGTGAAATCAATAGCAGGTCTGCCCTCGTCAAAGCTTCCTTCTCCGCTAAGCTTTGCCTCCCAAACATTTTCTTCTGTACTAAGAAAACCGAAGCTGTTTTTCGAGTCATGTGAAGCAATTCTCAAATAAACAGGAATGTCCGTGCTGTAAATTTCAACACGAACTCTGTCATACTCTGACATATCTCTTCCTGGAAATTTCCATCCTGCAACGCCGATATCCCAATATTTTTCCCAGTTAATTACATTTCCTTCGACTGTACAATGATTCTTTTCTGACCCGAATCTGACACCATCTATTTCAAGGTCTCTACCCTTATCAACAAATGGTACGGTATTGTCAAAGTCTATTGGAGGATTTCCTTTTCTATATACTTCAATCTTCCTGATCTGAGTATCAAAATATTTCTTTGGCATAACCTGGATTTTAATATCAAAACCCTTTTCAAGATCAGGACCAGATTCAACATTTCCAATATTTCCATCCCCGTTAAATGATGCATAACATACACCATTTTCATCAAACTTGTATTCCCAGCTGTCATAACTTCCAGGATTATTTGTAATAATCATTTTCATTTCCTGGGGTTCCTGCAGCTCTATGCGGATTCCGTCATAAGCCGAAAGATCAACTCCCTGAAGATTCCATCCGGCTTCATAAAATGGAGATGGTGAACTCCAGCCCCAGGCAATCATTCCGTTAAGCGATATATATGCAACTGAATCAGCAAGCGAATCAATACGGACATTTTCAAATTCAAACCATGCCTGTGGATCCAGCTTAACCGGTTCTGCAGACAGTTCATCTTCTTTCTCCGGCACAGAGCCACAGGAAGCGAGCAGAATTGATGCCATAAGTGCAAGACATAAGAATTTAATTTTTTTCATTTTGGCTTTCTCCATCATTATTTGTATTTTACTCTTCTATCTTATCTACGCCCTTGGCAAAAGGCATAGTACTGATACTTCCGTCTTCATTGTATTTGAATTCAGTTACGCAGACTGAACGGTGGAAAAGATTTCCGCCTGGAAGCTGGTCTGTGTGATAGAAGAAATATGAATGTCCCTTGAAATCACAGACGCCGGGATGGTTTGTGAAACAAGGGCCTTCCTTCATGATAACTCCGCCATACTTCCACGGACCTGTAGGACCTGTGGAAGTTGAATAAGCCAGGTGTTCATTGTGGTGACCTTCACCAGGACCGAAAGCTGCATAAACCATGTAATAAATTCCGTTACGCTTATAGAACCATGGTCCTTCGCCGTATGAAGTTCCTGTGTTATGGCTTCCCTTACTGAAACCTTCTTCTGTCATAGGAATGCGCTCAACTTTCCCGCTGTAAGAAATCATATCCTCGTTGAGTTTTACATAGCGCAGTTCAGGATTACCAAAGTAGAGATAAGCCTGTCCGTCATCATCGATGAATACTGTAGGGTCAATATCATTCCAGTCCCCTTCGTTTACCAGTGGATGACCAATATCCTTGAAAGGTCCCAGGGGTGAATCTGAAACTCCTACTGCGATACACACTCCCCCATTCTTTTTGTGAACAGGACAGTAAAGATAAAACTTTCCGTTTCGTTCAACGCACTGTGGAGCCCAGGCTCTGTCTTCTGCCCATGCAATATCCTTAATGTCAAAAACCTTGACTGGTTCTGACCAGGTTTCCATATCCTTTGTGGTAAAGCAGTACCAGTCGTTCATTGTATAGAAATTATTTACAAGTTCATTCTCATCATGAGTTGTGTAAACATAAAGTGTATCCTGATAAACCATTGGTGCCGGATCAGCAGTATACATTGTAGTACAGATTGGATTAATCATCGTATTCTCCTTTTTTATCCTATTGTTATATTCATCATTCGCTTTGTTCAATAAGGAATACACTTTATATTAAACGTTTTACCTGATTTTATCAAAAAAACTCCTTATAACTTTTTGTGTTTTTTTTAATTATCTCCCATTATAATATTGATAATGAAGAAAGACCGGACAAGAACCATTTCCTCTGTCATTACAAATTCCAATTCTCTTCTCATTCTGGCAACTCTTTTCTCCTTTGGGTTTGTCTGCCTTATCTTTATTTATTTTTCAATCGCAAGGACTATGATTTCCGGTTTGAAAAATGAAGCAAAGGCATCTGCAAAACGAATTGAGTGGGTTGTTCAATCCTATAAAAATATTGCCGAAGGAATAGGTTCCATTCCCGAACTGTCAGACCCGGATCTTCCTGTCAAAGAAAAAATGAAGATTCTGGATGCCCGTTCCAAGGAATACGGACTCATCCGGTGCGGCCTTGTTTCCCTGGACGGTTTTTCTGAGCATGACGGAAAGTTCCGCGGTGACAGACGATATTTTATGGAAGCACAGAACGGCCGCATCTCCATCAACGACCCTGTGGTTTCCAGAACAGACGGGCAGATAGCCGTAATAGTCGGAGCCCCTGTATGGAAAAACGGAATCTACAGCAGCGAAGTTGATTCAGTTCTTTTCTGTTCTCTTTATCCTGAAATTATAAATGACATCGTAAAAGAAATTGGAACAACAAAACATTCCCGTGCTTACATAATCGGAACAAGAGGTCTCACTGTTGCCTCTACAGAAAAATACAAGGTTATTTCAAGATACAGTAATATTATCCAGGCCGAAAATAATCCGAAGCTGAAGAAAATCGCAAAAATCGAAAACGAGGCTTTATATAACGTCAAGCATGTACATTCTAACTTGCGTGGTCTTTCCCTCAGATTTTTTATTTCCTGCCCTATTGAAGGAACTCCCGGCTGGACACTAATGATTGAATCCCCTCTCGTAGATTACCTTTCAACTTTCTTCTGGGCACTTCTGGTTCTGACTCTGACTGGAACAGCCACCCTTTTTATCAGCCGTACAAAAATGAAATCCTATGCAGAAAACATTTCTCTTCCTGTACGCAAAATGGCCGAACGTCTTCAGAAAGCAGCAACAGGTGATTTCACTTCGGAAGTCATTCCGGATAATTCCCTGGATGAAGTAAAAGTAATTTCCGGAGCTACCCAGAAACTTGTAAGCCGAATGGACAGGGTTCTGAATGAAACTGCAGAAGACAGCAACAGCCAGAATCCTAATTTTCTTCTGAACCTTCAGAATTTAACCGAAGCAAATAACAATTTCGAACAGGCCCTGAATCTGAACATTTCGATTTATGATAAATTCATGAATAGAATTTTTGGTTCAGAACCGGAAAAATATGCTCCACAGTTTCCTGAAAATATTACCATCAGTAAAAGAATAGTTGGAAAACTCATTGTCAGTCCTAAGCATGAATGTACTCTTTCTGTAGAACAGATTGACAGTTTCTTAAAATATCTTTCACGGTTAATAGACAATACACTGGACACAATCGTAAACAGAGAAAGACATTATCACGCCCGCCGGCAGAACGACATAATAAACATCAACAGTATTCTTTCTGAAAGCGAAAAATTTTCAAATGATCTTTTCGCATGGATTTATAATCAGAAAGACTCTTTGTCTCCTGGGGGGAAAAACAGCCTTGTAGAAATTATCTATCACATCAATGAATTTACTGAATATACCCGTTTCGCAAGTTCAACACCTGAAGTCCATGAATCAGATTACCAGACAAAACTGCTGGCTGAAAAACTCGATTCAAAAACAGAAGCTGCAGCAAACAAAAGGAATATTAAAATAATTAAAGGGTCGAACCTTAAGGACAAATTATTCGGGGACCATGAGGCTATCATTCACTCAGTAAGTCATGCCCTTATTGCCTTGAACAATGAAAATCTGAACTCTCCGATTACAGTTACAATTGATACTGAAAATCATCCTCTGTCTGTAAGCCTGAAAATTCTGATTACAATAGAAAAGCCTTCCTTCAGCAAAAAACAGATTTCTCACCTTGAACTTCTGGCAGAGCAGTATTCCCTTGAAGATGAACTTTTGAGCAGCTTCGAAAATAAAATCATTTCATCTTTCAAACTGGTTCGAAAATTAAACGGAACCGTAAAGATTAACTCTGATTCAAATCTGCATATTGATTTTTCATTCCCGCAGCTTCTGGCTGAACACAAACAGGAGTCCTAATGAGAGCTGATTTTAATTACGCTGAATATGCGAAGACACTGAATGAATTCATTATCAATGCAAAAAAGAACCGCTTCATCGAAGATGAAAACCGACAGGCAATCATTGAACCTCTGTGCAGGCTGCTGGGCATTTCCAGAATTCGAATGAAAAAAACTCCTATCGGAAACGATTATTCCCAGATTCACGGGGAACTGGATGCTGAATATTACCTTTACCCTGATTCCGAAAAAATCGATGAAAAACGTTTCCTGGTTATTTCCGAAGGAAACGGTAATGTTGTCCAGATTGATTATTATTTCTATCAGCTCAAAGATGACCCGGACTGGACCCAGGAAGATGAAGTTTATTTCAGTGCCGTTTCGAAAATTATTTTTCTTTGCAGTTCTTCCTTTCTGCTTCAGAATTATGTAGGATACATAACTTCCCACGATACTCGGTTTAAGGACATCCTGAACAATGCCTTTTTCAATTCAATTATCCAGCACCTGATTTCCGAAAACCAGCTTTCCCAGTTCTGTCTGGCAAGTTTCAACATCCATAATTTTTCCAGCGTAAACCGAAAATACGGACAGGAAAAAGGAACTTATATTCTTGAATCCTATTTTATGGGATTACGGGAAATAGTATACGATAAACACAATGATCAGGAAAAAGGAGCAGTTGCCAGTTCCGGCAGTGATAACGGACTTGTTCTTTTCCATAAAAATGACAGACCTCAAATCATCAAATATCTTTCGGGAACAGATATTACTCTTAGATTAAATGACGGCACAACTGACACCGTAACTCTGTCTTCTCATTCCGGGGTAAACCAGAATCTGCAGGATTTTACCAGTTCCTACGACGCAATAGATTCTGTTGTTCTTGCCCTGAATATTGCCCGCCGAAGCAATGCATCCAGAATAGTTTTCTATGATGATGCTCTGAATAAAAGCATTGATAATCAGAAACAAATTGAAAGCTGGTTCATGGATGCCATTAAAAACGAAGAGTTCGAAGTTTACTATCAGCCTAAAGTCGATTTACATGATTACAAGCTGAAAGGTGCTGAAGCCCTTGTCAGATGGTTTCATGACGGCCAAATAATTTATCCTGATCAGTTTATTCCGATTCTCGAACGGAATTTCAGAATCAAATACCTGGATTTGTACATGCTGAATCATGTGTGTGAACAGATTTCAGAATGGATTGCAGAAGGAATTGAACCTGTCCAGATTTCAGTAAATCTTTCCCGCGCATCTTTGGGCTTACAGAATATCGTTACCGTAATCACTTCAACTATTGATGAATATCAGATTCCACGAAGCCTCATTCAGATTGAACTGACAGAATCTGCTTCGGGAGCAAGTAACGAGGAACTGAGCCGCATCGTTACCGAACTGAGCGAAGAAGGTATCAGTACCGCAATGGATGATTTTGGTACGGGTTATTCTTCCCTCTCCATGATAAAGGAACTTCCATGGGATGTTCTTAAAATCGACAAAAGCCTTCTGGAAGGCGCTCAAAACTCAGGAAGCAATGACGAAAGAATGTTCAAATCCATTATTTCCATGGCAAATGACATTGGACTTGAATGCATTGTGGAAGGAGTTGAAACCCGCGATGACATCCGCCTGCTGAAGGAAAGCAACTGCTGGCTGGCTCAGGGTTATTATTTCAGTAAACCGGTTCCGAAAGATGAATTCATCAAAATGATGTAATTCTCCACAAAAAAAAATCAATTTCTTCATTTCCTCGACAACAACCTCGTATTAATCTACAATAGTAGAATATCAATTTGTCATTTGAGAAAGGTGGTTTTATGAACAAGGCAATTAAATATCTGTTTTTTTCACTGGCAGCACTTCTTTTTATGTCGTGTCTTCAGGATGTTTCTCCAAAAGGAAAAGTTTCTATTAAACTTCCGGGGAAAAGCCAGTCTCGAAAAGTCGTAGAAGTTGAAAAACAATACGAACAAACGGATGCAGATTACTATCTCCTTATTGCTAAATCGGATAACCTTGAATATAACCAGGAAATAATTGGTTTTCCGGGAGATGAAATTATTTTTGATGACCTTGAACCCGGAGTATATAGAATCAACGCCTCAGCCTATAAGAAACTTTCCGATAACATTTCAGTAGACAGCGACACTCTCGTTGCAAAATCAGAGACTGCAACCACAACAGTTGAAATCGGAAAAGAAAGTATTGTTTCCCTCAAAATGATTCCGGGAAAATACACAACCACTGAAGATGACGGCGAACCTGAAAACCCTGGAGACGATACTCCTGTAATTACAGACATTATCATCACACTGTCAGATGAAGTTTTCGACGGACTTGATTTTATCCCTTATGAACTTGCACAGGCCCTTGCCCTTTCTGAAAATGAAAAAGATTATTCTCCTGTCGGTGCATTATTCAAAATGTCCTTTGTTCTGGACGGAGATAAAGATAATCCTACAGATCCTGTACCTCTTCTCTGCAGTGACCAGCTTTCCGCTTTTATGCCATACTGGAAGACAAAAGCAACAGGTGATGTTACGGCCAGCGTAGGACCAGTTCCTTTTACTTTCTTGATGGATTTATCAGAAGACAATGAACTGAAAGTTCTGGATCCTGCATCTCAAAATTCCATCACTTATAAAGTAAGTGACGATGTTGTACTCCGCGACCTGGAAGTAACAATTAAATATCCTGCTACTCCAAAAAATCCTCTTCATTCTTATGATGCCAGCGAAGCCCGTATTCCGGCTTTTACCGGAAGTGCAAAAACCCCTGTATTAAATAAACTTGATTTCTTCGAAAAGCCGGTTGTTTACAAACTCATTGACGGTACAACAGTTTCTGACGAAATTAAAGTTACAACAAGATATCCAAATACAAATGCGCGCAACATTTACTTCAATACAGTTGATGACAATGGCGCCCAATATATTCAGGCAACTCCAGCCCCGGGAAGCAACCAGGCAGGCGAAGCAAAAGTAATACAGACAGCTGTCTTAACACCAAGTGAATACGCATATTACGACAGTCAGGACGATTTAACCCGCTCTGAAGAATTCACCGTTACTGTTGTTCCATTCACCCTGTCTCCATTATACAATGCCAATTTCAGTGAATATAATGATAAGCTCACAAAAGGCACCTATAACCTTGAACTGGTAAATGATGCTGAAAATGCCTTTGGAAATGTAAACATCAGCTGGAGCTGCAGTGCTGACAAAGAAATCATTTCAGAACCATACACTGGCATGACTTCAACTTATACCTTTAATGTAGATAAAACTGACGGAGAAACTTATTCAATTACCTGTGAACTTAAAGACGAAGCAGGTCAGGTTCTCCTGACACTTACAAAGGATATTGAACTTGCAGAAGCTGAAGAAGAACCTGAAAATCCTGTAACAGCAGATTACAGTGCAAGACTTAAGAGTACAGCAGAAAACAAAGATTATATTTTTGCTGATGAAAACGGAGATTTATATGCACTCTGTACAGGATGTTCTGAAAACGCCAAACAGCTTTCAGCAGGTGATTTCGAACTCTTCTACTTTGATGAAGATGGAGCTGAAAAAACAGTTGATTTTGATAACCCTGATGCATACCGCGTTGAAATCATCAACAGCAACTGGAGCGTAGTGGGAAAAAATATTCCGGTTACAATCACCAGAAATGAAAACCCAGATGAAGTATATACTTGTGAAATAACTTTGAAACGTATTTCAAAAACTCCTTCTCTTTCATTTGCAGGAAATGGTAAAAGCAAGCTTAAGATCAGCCTTAATGCAACAGGTGAAAATTATCCTGTATACAAGGAAGATTCTGAAGCTTCAACTATCGGAATCGATGAAATTTCAGTTGAAATAGTTTTAACCTACAAAACAAATTTCGGATTCAGTATCTCTCTGGAACCTATCAGCCTTAAAAAATCAGGAAACAATCTGGAAGAATTATTTGATTTCGGTTCTATGAACGGAATGTATGTAGGCGACTACACAGCAACAATTTCTGTAAATGCATATAATGCAGATTATGCAGATTTATTTATTCCTGTTGTTCTGACAGAAACAATTACTATTACCGGCACTTCATCAGAAGATGCAACAATTGAAACAAATTAATCCTGCATAACCAAAACAGATATCTGTTACCAAAGAAAAGTCACCTGTGGTTTCGTTTTCAGAAACTACAGATGCCTTTCAAAAAAGAGGGGCTGTCCTTCCGGACAGCCCCTCTTTTTTGAATTCAATCTACCCCAAAAACTTAATATGCCATCTTGTAAATTGTAAGCATGTCATCGTATGCCAAAGGCTTGTATCCGGCAAGAGTACGTGTTTTTCCGCGGCTGCAGGCAAGTGCAAGTTTTTCAAGATCTTCTTCTTTTATGTTCAGTTCTTTCAAAGAAGTTGGCATACCCAATGACTTGTAATAGTTTTCCTGAAGGTCTATTGCTTTAAGAACCGAGTATTCAGGATTTTCAGGATCAATATCAATATTCCAGACATTCTGTGCAAACTTGATGAAGCGTGGCATTGTGTCCTTATAAACATAACGGGCCCATGAGCACCACAGGGCTGCAAGTCCTGCACCATGTGCAACTTCAGGATAAAGCCCCGAAACTTCATGTTCAAACTGGTGAACTACCAGCTGGAATGTGCGTCCGCACTGTGTAAGACCGTTGTGTGCCAGTGACGAAGCCCACATCATGTTTGCACGGGCCACATAATCATTAGGATTTTCAAGGCAGTCAACTCCTGCTTTCATTACCGATTTGATTACTGCTTCTGCAACAGCATCTGTAAGATATGTATCTGAGCCCAGACAGAAGTAACGTTCAATTGTATGCATGGCAATATCAACTGCACCACAGGCGGTCTGGTAAGGACTTACAGAATATGTAAGTTCAGGATTTTCAATTGCAAAATTCATGCGGTTGAAAGGACTTCCGTAACCGCGTTTTTCATTTTCTTCAGGATTTGAAATAACACATGAGTTGGACATTTCAGAACCGGCTGCAGCCAGAGTCAGAATACAGCCTTTCTTGAGAGTTGCTTTTGGAGCAGCCTTTCCCATAGAAAAATCCCAGACATCAACATCAGGATTTGCAACACCGTTTGCAATATCTTTTGCACTGTCCAGAACTGAACCGCCGCCTACTGCCAGAACAAAATCAACTCCTTCTTTTTTACAGAGTTCAATTCCTTCACGTACCTTACTCAGAACAGGGTTTGCAACAACACCGCCAAGCTCAACATAAGAAACCCCTGCTTCCTCCAGAGATTTTCTGACACGGTCCAGAAGTCCGGTTTTTACTACAGATCCGCTTCCATAATGAACCAGAACTTTTTTTACCCCGTATTCCGCGATAATTTTACCAACCTTTTCTTCTTCCCCTTTTCCAAAATAAACTTTTGTCGGAATGTCATACACAAAATTTTCCATTTATTTCTCCTTTTTATGAACTCGTGCGTTTAAATAAATGTACATATAAATTAAACAATTTTTTATTTAAGTGAAAGAGACTTATACGAACATTAATCAAATAACACGCGAGCAAAAACAATGGAGTACCGTGGGCAAGGAGTGAGCGAAGCGAATGACGGGGACCCGCGGGAGGACTCCATTGTTTATTGCGGGAGTGCTATTTGTTTTGTGTTACATACGTTTACTTAAAATATAAGTGTTTAATTTATATGTACATTTAATTCAATTTTTTTTCCACCTAATTATAACATTTTCTACTTGGATATAAAGGAAAACAGTGTAATATTTACATATGGATACAACACTTTTCAAGCAGACAGATATTACAGGCGGATTCTGGAAAGAACGTCAGAAGCTTGCCGTAGAAAACATAATCCCATATCAGGAAAAAGCCATTAAAGATGAAATCCCGGGTATTGCTCCAAGCCATGCCGTGGCCAATTTTGAAATGGCAGCCCGTAAGCTTTCGGGAGAAAAGCTTTCCGAGAACGAAGGTTTCTATGGAATGGTTTTCCAGGACAGCGATGTAGCCAAATGGCTGGAAGCCGCCTCTTTTTCTCTGGCAAAATTCCCTGACCCTGAACTTGAAAAAAGAATTGATTCGCTGATTGAAACAATCGGGAAAGCACAGGAATCAGACGGATATCTGGATACCTACTTTACCCTGAAGCGTCCTGCCGACAAATTCAAAAACCTTCACGATGCTCATGAATTATACTGTGCAGGCCATATGATTGAAGCAGGCGTTGCCCATTATTCTGCAACAGGAAAAACAAGCCTCCTGAAAATTGTTTGCCGCCTGGCAGACTGCATTTACAAATATTTCATAACCGATAAAAACCCGGGCTTTTCAGGACATCCGGAAATCGAACTGGCTCTTATGAAACTTTACCGGACAACAGAAAATAAAAAATACCTGGAACTGGCAGAACATTTTATTAATGTACGCGGTGTCGATGAAGATTTTTTCAAGAAGGAAATGGAAAGCCGGGACTGGAATGTCTGGGGTTCAGAAAGCGTTGACCCTGCCTATCACCAGGCACACAAACCTGTGCGGGAGCAGACAGAAGCCGTTGGACACGCAGTAAGGGCCGGTTACCTTTACACCGGAATGGCTGATCTGGCCTGTGAAACAGGGGACAAATCTCTCTTTGAAGCCTGTAAGGTTTTATGGAAAAACATTACACAGAAGCGAATGTATGTTACCGGCGGAATCGGGTCTACCTTCCACGGGGAAGCATTTACTTCTGATTATGATCTTCCAAATGACACCGCTTACTCTGAAACCTGTGCCGCCATCAGCCTTATGATGTTTGCAAAACAGATGCTCCGGAATGAAAAACTTGGCGAATACGGCGACGTAATGGAATGTTCTCTGTACAACACAGTCCTTGCTGGAATGCAGCTGGACGGAAAAAGATTTTTCTATGTAAACCCTCTTGAAGCCATTACGGGAATTTCGGGAATCAGCCCGACTCATAAGCATGCACTTCCGGAACGTCCCGGCTGGTACGGATGCGCCTGCTGTCCTCCAAATGTTGCCCGAACCATTACCGACATTGCAGATTACGCCTGGCTTAAACAGAATGACACCCTCTACTCTGTTCTGTTCATGGAAAATAAAATCACTCTGAATGGACTGCAGATATCAGAAAAAACAGAATATCCTTACGACGGAAAAATTACTTACACTGTCACTTCGGCCAGCACCTCGGTCGCTGAGCCTGCAGCTGGTGAGACTGCCGAATCTACCGACGTGGCTGAGAATGCATGTGGTGAACCTGTCGGATTCATCAAGCGACTTGCAATCCGCATTCCATCATGGGCACACAATGCTGAACTATCAGGTTCTCCGAAAATCGAAAACGGTTTTGCTTATTATGATATTCCTGCCGGTTGTACAGACTTTGAAATTACAATGGACCTGAAACTGAGTCCAAGAAAGATTTACTGTAACAGTGCAGTTTCCTCAAATACAGGAAAAACCGCCTTTGCTTACGGGCCTCTCATTTACTGTGCCGAAGAAGTTGATAACGGCAAAGTCCTGAATCTCTTTGTAAAACGAAACGCAGCTCCTGAACTGATGGAAGTTACAAAGGAGCTTTCAGGAATCCGCCGGCTGAAAGTGGCGGGATTAAAAATTCTGAATACAACGGATGATAATCTTTACACGGAAAGCCCTGCAGAAACTGAAGACTGTGTCATCAGCCTCATTCCGTATTACACCTGGGCAAACAGAGGCTTAAACCAGATGCGGGTCTGGCTTCCGGAAATTACACAATAAGAATTTCGGAACCGAAAGGTTCAAGCTTGGAATCATGGGTCATTAAAACCATACCTTCACTTTTGGCTTGTGCAACCAGCATGCAGTCAAAAGGATCTGTATGGAAATCCGGAAGATCTTCATAAGCCAGAACATTCAAGTCACGGATATTTACACGATGAAATCCGCACTGTTCCGCATAATGCAGAATCTCTGCAGAAAGGTATGGAAATGATTCCCGTCTTTTCCTGTGTTTGATTGTCACTTCCCAAAGAGAAGCCACACTGTAGAAGATTTCGTTTTTCTCATCTTCGATTAAGCTGATTGCGCTTTCTGAAAGTTTTTCATTTCCTTCCAGATACCAGAGGATAATATGAGTGTCCAAGAGATATTTCATACGCCGAAATCCTCCGCTATTTCACTGTCCATAGAATCAAAATCATCCCAGAAATTTTCCGGCAGATGCATTTTATCTTTTGCACAACCGAACATTCCTTTACGGCTGCTCTTTAAAATCTTTTCAATACGAGCAACCGGTACTCCGTCCCGGCAAACAATTACTTCTTCTTCTTCTCCCCGTTCAAGCATGGCTACCAGTTTTGAAAACTCAGTCTTCGCCTGATACATATTCACCTGGCACATAAAAACTCCTTCTTGATTAGTCAACCTAGTCAATATATTTTACATCATCAGAACCCCAACTTCAATTCCTTGCCCCAATACCCCCTCCCATATTCATAAACCCCGAGTTTTCCATTAAAATGAAAGAAGAATTTTTTGGAGAATATATGAACAATATTTATGACTGTAACGGCGTTCCCTACCCGGAATTTACCCGCGGAACTGTAACCTACTGTGACAAACTTCCTGGAGCTGTTCCTGAAGGAAGTGTTTACTGCCTTAAGATTTCTATCAAAGGTGAAAGAAAACCTGTGCCAGGCCAGTTCTATATGCTGCACCCAGTAAAAAGTGACTGTCTTCTGGCACGTCCTATCAGCGTTTTCCATGCTGAACAGAAAGGTGACTCAGTGGAAGTTACCTTCCTTATTCTCGTAAAAGGAACAGGAACCGTAGAACTCTGCAGCCTCAAAGCAGACGATGAAATCAAGGTTCTGGGACCTTTGGGAAATATCTTCCCTCGCCCTGCTTCAGATACAAAAGTTCTTATTGTAGGCGGTGGAATCGGGGTTGCACCGGTTGCCGGCTTTGCCGAAAGTCTTCCTGAAAATTCCTATGATTTTGTAGCAGCTTTCAAAAGCGGTGCTTACGGACTTGAAAACCTGAAAGCCGGAAAACTTCTGATTACAACAGATGACGGTTCTGTTGGAATTAAAGGAATGGTTTCAGCCGCTCTTACAGAAGAAATGATGAAAGAAGGAAATTACGCTGCCGTTTATGCCTGCGGTCCTTCTCCAATGCTGAATTACGTAAAACAGGTTTCTGAAAAATGTGGTGTTCAGTGCTGGCTCAGTATGGAAGCACGCATGGCCTGCGGAATGGGTGTTTGTCTCGGATGTACAATCGAAACTTCCGAAGGCCTCAAACGCTGCTGTAAAGACGGTCCTGTTTTTGATTCAAAAATCCTGTCTTTCCCACAGTTCAAAAATTCCTTTGTTGCAAAACCAAACCGCTGGGGAAGCATGGCTGCAAAACCTGGCGAACCACAGAAAGAATTTACTCCGGACATTTCCTTCAACTTCAAGGGTGTCCGCTTTGAAAATCCTCTTATCGGAAGTTCAGGAACCTTCGGCTTCGGAGTTGAATACGAATCTGTATTCGATGTAAACCGCCTTGGCGGAATTTCTTCCAAAGGACTTACTCTTGAACCACGCCAGGGAAACGAAGGGGTTCGTATCTGGGAAGTTCCAAGCGGTGTAATGAACTCAATCGGTCTCAATAACCCTGGAATTCCTCACTTCATAGAAAATGAACTTCCCGAAATGCTCAAACTGAAGCCGGTTACAATTGCAAACCTTTCGGGCTCAACAACCGAAAGCTATGTTGAAGGTGCAAAACTTCTGGATAAAACTGACGTTCCTGTAATCGAACTGAACATTTCCTGTCCAAACGTTGCTGCTGGTGGTGCTTCTTTCGGAATGACCTGCCAGAGTGCCGGTGCCATTACAAAGGCTATCCGTGAAGTAACTTCAAAGCCTCTTATGGTAAAACTGACTCCACAGGCTCCTGCATTGAACGAAGTGGCCCTGGCCTGTATCGAAGCCGGAGCTGACGGAATCAGCCTCTGCAACTCTTTCCAGGGAGTTGCCATCGACATTGAAAAAGGAGTTCCTGTTTTTGACAAGATCAAAGCCGGATTCGGTGGCCCTGCAGTCCGCCCTATTGCAGTCCGTCTTGTATATGAACTGTGCGCAGAAATCAAAAAACTGCCGATAAATAAACAGGTGCCTGTTATTGCCATTGGCGGAATTGAAAAATGGCAGGATGTAGTTGAATTCATTATGGCCGGTGCAAGCCTTTGTCAGGTTGGAACTGCAACTTTCGCAAATCCTCTGGCCATGATTGAATGTATAGACGGTCTTTCTGCCTTTATGAAACGCAAAGGCTACAGGAACCTTGAAGAAATGAGAGGTCTGATTCTTTAGGCCTGATTTCCCCGGAAAAGGAGAAAATCCTTAATTTTGGAGAATCTAAACATTTTTTTCTCTGACAAAGACTAAAACATTGTCGGAATCAGTATATTGATATAAAATATATACACATAAATTTTAAAGAGGTATTTATGAAAAAAATTGCCCTTGTACTCTTAGGAACAGCAGCGCTTTTTGCCTTTGTTTCCTGTGGTTCAAAACCAGAACCGGAGCCGGAGAAAAAACCAGCTGCACCGGAAGAAGTAATCGAAGAACCTGTACAGCCTGAAGAACCAGTTGTTCCGGTTGTTGATAATTCAGAAGCAGACGCTAAAGATAAAGCTGCTCGTGAAAATGCAAAAAAACTTTATGAAGCTGCTCTGGCTTCAAAAAAGAATATTGATGACAGCGAAATCGCTGAATATGACCAGAAACATTACGATGAAGGATGCAAGCTTCTGGCTGAACTTGAAGCAATGTTCAATGATTCTTCTGCAACAGGAGCTCAGCTCGAAGAAAAAGCAAATGCTGTAAACGGTCAGTTCAATTCTGTTCTGATTGTTGGTTTCAAAAAACTTGCAAAATACTGGCGTGATGAAGCTTACGAATCAAAAAAACTTGCTGATTCTGTAAAAGCCGGTGTTGCTGAAAAAACACGCTATCAGAAAGCTGTTGCCGACTTCAAGGAAGGTGACACACTTTATACAATGCAGGCTTCTGAAAAAGCCTGTGACCGCTATATTGATGCTGATGAAGAATTCAACGCTCTGTATGAAGAACTTAAAGAAAAACGTGCTGCAGCCCAGGCTGCACTCGAAGCTGCAAAAAAAGCAGTTGCTGATGTAGAAGTTCTTGCAGTTGAAGCAGACGTTACAGACCCAGTAACAGAAGGAACAGAAGGTATCGAAGACGAAGATGCAGTACTTCTTGAAGAAGAAACATATGCAAATCCTGATGATGCTATCGAAGAAGTTCCTGAAACTATGACAGAAGCTGTTGTTGAAAATGCAACTGATCTGGCAAATAAAGCAGCCAATTTCCTTGGAGGTAGTGACAAATGAGAAAATTAATTATTGCTCTCGCAGCCCTTTTGATTTCTGCTTCTGTATTTGCAGCAAGCTACAAAAACAATACATACCAGAAACTTGCCAACGAATACACAAAAAAGGCCGTTGCCGCTATGGATGCCGGTGAATATGACCTTTCAATTGAATATTCAAAGAAAGCTGAAGAAAATGCAGCTCTTTCAAAGGCTTATATTGAAATGATGACTGCAAAAACAACTGCTGACAATGCAATCAACCTGGCAAAGAACCAGATGAAATATGCAGACAGCATTTCTGCAGACAAGAACTTCCCAATGGCTTACACAGCTGCAAAGGAAAATCTTGATAATGCAGAAAAAGCATATGCTTCAGAAGACTATGTAAAAGCAACTGAATATGCAAAAGCCTGTGTAACCTCACTTGATGGAATCAAGGAAGTAACACCTCTTCCAGAATTCTACATTGTTCGCCCATGGGCAGAAACAAAAGACTGTTTCTGGAACATTTCAGGACGTCCTTACATTTACAACAACCCTCTTCTTTGGGAAAACCTTTATCAGGCAAACAAGAAAAATATGCCAAAACCAGAAGATCCTAACCTGATTCACCCTGGCATGAAGATGAAGATTCCAAGTATCACCGGTGAATACCGCAGTGGTACATACGATCCTAAAAAGGAATACGAACCATATAGTAATTAATTAGTACTATAAAGCAAGAAAGCCACAGGGAATAAAAAATCCTCTGTGGCTTTTTTTTATACCAGTTTTACTCCTGCAAAAGCTTACGTAAATGCCAATGGAGGCCTCCCGCGGGGCCCCGTCGCTCACTGCGTTCGTTCCTTGCCCACGGTACTCCATTGTCTTTACTCACGCTTTGCAGCAGTAATTCTACATAAAAAAGCCACAGGAGTTATATTAATTCACTGTGGCTTTCTTATTTTATCTACTTTTGTTTTCGTGCCAGGTAAAGGCCCAGGGCGGACCCCATAAGGCCGTGGGGCATTTCGGGGGTCCCCATTTTTGAAATCACTTCCGATTTTGACATTCTGAAGAAGTTTACATATTCGTCCTCATCCAAATCCTGGTCTGAAGTCTTTTTTAGGTCTTCAGCCAGATAAACATGAACGTGATTGCTGAAAAGGGCCGGATTCGGATTGAAAGAAGCAAGTTTTGTTATTGTTCCAGCCTCGTAACCTGTTTCTTCCAGAAGCTCACGGCGTGCAGCCTGCTCAGGATCTTCTCCTGCATCTATTACTCCGCCTGGAAATTCCACACTCAGAGCTTTTTCACCATGCCGCCACTGTTTTACCATCAGGAAGTCTTCTTCCAGATCCGGAATGACAATTACCCAGTCCCTGGCATTAACTACGATATAATCCCCTTCCAGCCCGTCTGCAGACACTGAATGTCTGGAAGTAACATCAAAAACAACTGTCTTCAGAAGCTCTTTTGAAGATTTTTCAGTCCAGATTAATTTTTCATCATTCATTTTGCCAATTTCCCTTTTCGGGAGTATTATAATATATGTTAGGAATATCGAAAACCTCAGCATTTTGAGGAATTTCAGGAGGTTCATATGGCAATTATTACTATTTCTCGTGAAGTTGCAGCCCTTGGTGATGAAGTTGCTGCTGCACTGGCAACAAAACTGAACTACAGATTCATCACTCGAAAAGACATTGAAAAAAGCCTTGTTGAGCACGGATTTCCTGAGAACAAGCTTCCTAAATATGACGAAAGGAAACCAGGTTTCCTGGCTTCTCTGGCAAAGGACCGTGATGAATATCTGGACTTACTCCATCTGGCTATGCTTGAAGCAGCTGATTCGGGAAATGTAGTTTTTATCGGCCGAGGAGCCTTTGCCCTCTTTGATGATGTTCCGAACCACATCGGAATTCGTCTTGTAGCAAATGAAAAAACACGTATCCAGCGCCTGATGGATGAAAAACAGTGGAATGAAAAGCAGGCTAAACAGCGCATTACAGAAAGTGATGCAAACCGTATCGGCTACCATAAAAGCTTCTACAATGTTGATTGGGACGACTGCAGAAACTATACTGCTGTTCTGAATACAAGTGTTCTGGATTGTGAAAATGCAGCCGAAATTATTGCTTCCCTTGCAAAAACCCTTTCCACTCCGGAAGCTGAAGAAAAAGGAAAAAAGAAGCTGGATCAGAAACTGATTGCACAGCGCCTCATTAACCAGCTGGTATTTGATCACAAAGTAAAGATTGAATTCCTTCATGCTGTAATCGAAGACAATACCGTTATCCTTCAGGGAGTTTCAGACTCAGTAGCAACAGTAGAACTTACTACCCGCCTGGCTTCTGAAATCCTGCCTGAATACAAAATTCAGTCTGCAATCAGCATAATTCACGATTTTAAGGCTTACTAATCCCCAAAATCATACTTTTCTCAAAAATTATTTCCTTATATTCTGTCATATAATAAAAAAAATGAATGAATATAAGGGAATTTCTCTTATTACGAAAAGACTTTTTCTGAATTAAAATAAATCCTGTATGGTGGTAAATCTGCCACCTTTTAGGAGAACAAATAAAATGATTCAGAACAAACCTCTGGTAACAAACATGTTCACTGCTGACCCTTCAGCACATGTTTTTGACGGTAAAATCTACATTTACCCATCACATGACCCTGGAGAGGACGTTGAAAACAACGACAATGGCGACCAGTACAACATGCGTGACTACCACGTATTTGAAATGGCTGACACAGAAAATTATCCAAAGGATTGTGGTGAAGTTCTTCACCTGAAAGATGTTCCTTGGGCATCAAAACAGCTTTGGGCACCTGACTGCAACAAAAAAGGTGACACATATTACTTTATCTTCCCTGCACGCGACAAAGAAGGCATGTTCCGTCTTGGTATCGCAACAGGAAAAAATCCTGGAGGCCCATTCAAGGCTGAACCAAACCCAATTCCAGGTTCATACTCAATTGACCCATGTCTTTTCGCTGATACAGACGGTGAATACTACTGTACTTTCGGTGGAATCTGGGGCGGACAGCTGGACCAGTACCGCAACAATGTATGGTCTGCAGAAAACAAAGAACCAACAGAAGGAAATGCAGTTTGCGGAAAAATCGCAAAAATGAATCCTGATATGAAAACCTTTGCAGAAGAACCAAAGGACGTTGTTATCCTGGACGAAAACGGAGAACCTATCAAAGCAGCAGACCATGACCGCCGCTACTTTGAAGCACCTTGTCAGTTCAAACGCAACGGAAAATACTACTTCACATACTCTACAGGTGATACACACAACATCTGCTGGTCTGTAAGCGACAATGTTTACGGACCATACACATACGGCGGAGTTCTGCTTAAGCCTGTTCTGGGATGGACAAACCACCACTATGCTGTTGAATTCAACGGAAAATGGTACCTGTTCTACCACGACTGTGAACTTTCAAAAGGTGTAAACCAGAACCGCAACGTTAAGTTCTGCGAACTTAAGTTCAACGACGACGGAACTATTGATCCGATCGACGCTCTGGTTAAATAATAAATACTGGCACCGGAGAGATAAAAAAAGAACTGACCATATTCCTATGGCCAGTTCTTTTTTTTTGTATTTTTCCTTCTAAAAAAAATGCTTAAAGCATGCGGGCAAGCCCAAGAGTAAGCGGACTGTTCCAGTAAATAGCAATTTCGTTGGTACTGTAGCTGCCAGTATGGTCAATAAAACACTTCAAAGGAGCCTGTCCCTGCAGTTTTTCCTTAGCAACAGAATCATTAAGTCCTGCAGCTGGTCCACCGCTCAACATACCAGGCATAGCCTTTTTAATGAAACCTGATGGACGATGATGCGGATTCTTAATTGTATTAGTTCCAAAACCGGTTACATAGCAGTAATCAACCGGGTTTACACCAAGAATATATGAAATCTGACGCTGAAAACAATGGAAGTATTCTTCGTCCCCGGTAAGGTCATAAGCAATAGAAAGACAGTGAGCTGAATCCATAACAGCGCCGTTACTTCCCCAGAAAACTTTCATCAAAGGATATGCAAAAATATTTGAATCAGCATTTTCCAGAACCTTATCTGCAGTGGCGATAACTGAAGTCTTTATTTCATCTAAGAAATTCTCTACCTGAGGACGGTCACCATCAGAAACAGTATCCAGAACAGCCTGGTCTAAGCGTAAAAGACATTCATTTCCATAACCGGTAAACAAGCCCCATCCGAATCCGTCGCCCCACCACGGATTTTTCTGAAGTTCCTTACGCATTTCCATAGCTTTTGTAAAGAATTCTATATTTCCTGTGGCACCGAACAAGGCACAGAGGGCAAAATACCGTTCATCTTTTGCGCATCCGTCTCCATATCCGCCTGTAGATATTTCAGGAGGGTTTTTATAAAGTTCATCTTCGTGGGTATCCAGGTATTTCTGGGACAGCTGGGCTGCCTTTAAAAGTTTGTATGCAAATTCGGGGTCTGTCCCCTTATAAAACTTAGCCGCATAAGCACAACAGCCGGCAAAATCGGCGGTAGCAGTAGTTGAAACAGGAGCCAGAACGAGAGGATCTTTTTCCATATCAGGCCAGATAAATCCGCAGAAACGATAACAGCTGGCTTTATGATAAACAGCCCCGTCTTCTCTCTGCATACGGAGGAACCATTCCAGTTCGAAGCGGACTTCATCCAGAATTGAAAGTTCGTCATGCCAGAACTGTATTGTTCTCCCGTAAAGTCCCTTTTCTGTCTCATAAGCCAGAAGAAGATCCATAATTGTTTTGGCACCGGCAACAATATAACGTCCGTAGTCCCCTGCATCGTGCCAGCCACCGTCAGCAACCTGTTTGTCTTTTGTTCCGTAAATGTCGGCTGGTCCCGTGTGACAGGCTTTATGTCCCCAGACAGGGTCCTTTAATTCCTGGCCGCAGCGGCTTAAAGTAAAGTATTCGAGAGAAGTTTTATAAAGATTTTTATAAACTTCTGGTTTAATTTCAAAAGAATAGCTTTCGTTTCCATCGTAGCAGACTGTATAGCATCCTTCAGCATCAAGTTCAGAGAAATCCAGAACCCCATACTTTCCGCCGGCAAGTTCATCATCCCGGATATCAGAAATCCGGCCTTCTAAAACAGTTTCGCCGGAGGATTTTTTTACATAAAAAGAAGTAACACTTTCATTCTGAATCTCAGCGACGGCCACTTTGTCTGCATCAGGCAGATAACCTACCTGATTTATAAAAATCTTATTCATAACCTAAAATTACAAAAGAATTACCCGAAAAAATATCGGGATTTTCGGGAAAATTGCAAAAATTTTCGAAAAAAAGGTTTTAAATTCAAAAAATTTTCCAGTTTCAGCGGATTGTTCCCGGAACTTCGCTTTCGGCATTTCGGGCAGCACACCAGGTTCCTTTCTGAAGTGCCAGAGCCATGTCGCCGGATTCAAGGAACTCGTATATGAAACCTGCATTGAAGGTATCACCGCAGGCGGTTGTATTTACAGGAACGATTTTTTCAACAGGACATGAATAAAAAGTTCCCTTGCAGGCAGCGTAGGTTTCATCAGTTCCGCGGGTCAAAATAAGGATATTTCCAAGTTCCTTTGATTTTTCAATTACAAGCTGACGGAGTTTTTCTTCCTGAACAGGAAAATCAAATCCGAAAGTTGAACAGAACTCTTCTTCATTTATTTTGA
Organism: Treponema sp. UBA1747; assembly: GCA_002315375.1. Lineage (GTDB taxonomy): Bacteria > Spirochaetota > Spirochaetia > Treponematales > Treponemataceae > Treponema_D. Next base: position 27,424 of record DCHR01000016.1, read on the forward strand.
TAATTTGCGGAGTGCAAAGTTCCAGGGTCTTAAGCAGGTCTTTCCCGCAGAAATCTGCCAGCAGAAGAACTCCTGCATCGGTTACCGCTTTGGAAATACGGGCCTGAAAATCTTCAGACCACATGGCAGGGCGGCTTCCGGCAAGAACAACAGCCTGACAGTTTTTTTCGGAGTCTATCCCTGTCCCTTTTGTAACAGAGTCTGTCCCCTTTGCAGAGTCTATCCCTGTCCCCTTTGTAAGTACTTCCTGAAGAAGCATCATAAATTCCTTTTCTGCTGCTTCCCGGTCAAAATCCAGAACCGGCTCCCCTACAACCAGTTCAGTTGTTTCATGTGAATTTGAATCCAAAAGTGTCAGACATTCACGGGTATAGCCCGGAATCATTATGCTCTTTATTTCAAGACCGTCACGTTTTGCCAGATCCATAAAAAGGCCGGCATTCTCTTTTCCGAGAGGACAAAGGGAAAGTGAAACCCCGGGCTTCAGCATATCCAGAACACGGGCAGTATTTACGGCTTTACCCGAAGCATCCAGACGGTAACTCCGGGAACGATTAACATGAGTCAGATTTACTTTATCAAAAGTTACGGTTTTCTGAAGTGTCGAACTTAAACAGACAGTAAGAATCATTTTTTCCTCGTTATAAATCCAGCAGGTCTTTTACGCCGCTGATGGTATATTCTGCGTGGTCTACGGTTTTTGAAAACCCGTAACTGGCATGAATGAAAGGGATTCCGGCTTTATGAGTAGCATCTGCATCCCCCTGGGTGTCTCCAATATAAGCGGCATTTTTTAATCCGTTTCTTTCGATTATAAGACGGATATTTTCATCCTTTAATTTATCTTCATCTCCATAACAGGCATGATCCAGAAAGAAAGACCCGAATCCGGTTACGCGGAGCATCATTTCGATATAACCGCTCTGACAGTTTGAAACAACGTAAAGCTTGTATTTTTTACTTAAGGCCTCAAAAGTTTCCTTCATATCGGGATAAAGTTTTCCGCCTTTTGAACCTACAGCTTCCTCTTCTTTTTCATAACAAAGCCATTTATATTTTTCACGTGTCTGAGCATTCTCTTCAGGAAGAATTCTTTCAATGATTTCATCCATTGGTTTGCCAAAAAGTTTTTTCAGATCATCCGGAGTAACATGAGCATAAGACAGGCCTAATTCATCAAGAGCTTCATTCCAGGCAGGTGCAACAACAGGAGTTGTATCCCAGATTGTTCCGTCTACATCAAATATCAGAGAATCAAATTTTTCCATACAAAAAAGTATAACGACTTAACTCCATTTTTTCATTCAAAAATAATCAAAAAAAAATCAGCTCTATTTGCAAAAAAAACGCACCTGACACCTATTACTTAGTATCAAAAAAAAGGAGCGTCATGTGCAAAAACGAATAACAGCAGTATTAATATGTTCCCTTCTCTTTGTTTCTCTGGCGTGGCCGTTTGCTTACACTGGAGATTCAGGCTCAACCCAGATAAGTACAAATCCAGGAAGCGGTGACAGTGAATCAGGAGGAAGCGGTGCTTCAGATGCCATCCGGCAGGCCTACATCGATGATTTTGAAGATTCTGTGGAAGATTATGAAAGTGAAGTGGATGATTGTCTGGAAAACGAAACCGACTACGAAGAAGGCGAAGAAGAAATTGATGCTTTAGTTCAGGAAGCCAATGAAACTATGGAAGAATCAGGGGAATCTGAATCAGGCGGCGACGCAGAAGGTTCAGGAGATGACGGAGGTTCAGGTGAAGCTGAAGGAAGCGGAGACGAAGGAAGTTCTGAAGATAGCGGAAATTCCGAAGGAGCCGAAGAAGGCGGAGCTGCGGGAGAAAAACAGGAAGAAAAGTTACCTGAAGCCTGCCAGGAAGCCATAGCGGAAAATACGGAAATTCAGCTGGAAACAGAGATGGCGGCTGAAGCAGAAACTGCAGGAGACCCGGTTCTCATAAATATCGGAGAATATGTACGCACTGACACGGACCTTTTTCTGCGGAAGAGCTTTAATCTCAACAGAACTTACAGGTCTCAGAGCAGAATAACAGGAACTTTTGGTCTCGGTTGGGCTGGAACCATTGACCAGCGGATACTTTCTGGCCTTGTCCCGGAAATCGAAACTGCAATCGAGGAATGCAAAAACAGAAAGAGAAAACTGGAAGATTATCTTCTTCTCCTTGAAAGAAAGATTTATGAAAAATACAGAATAACTGACCTGACTGCATGGGAAGATGAAATCGACCTGAAGATTCAAAAGTTGAACAGACTTCTGGAGGCTTCTGCCGAGCCTTTGCAAAAAGGGAAACAACTGGAACTGGCTTTCAATATTCCGGGATGGGATGACAGAGTTCTGGCGGCCATGGAAAAACTGGAAGAACAAATTAACAGACTGAATCATTTGAAAGCAGTTATTCCTGCCAGGCTTGAAGTGATGGAGGCAATAAAAAAAGGAATCCGGAGGGAAGAAATAACTCTTTCCAAACTGGATACCTTAAAAGAAAAAAACAGACAGCACAGCAGGCTGAATGTTAAAAGTGATTTTGAAGGAACTCCCGATGAATGGATTTTTACGGGCTTTGACACCATTACTTTTATTGATGAGGAAGGTATAAATCACCTTTGCAGGTGGTCAGAAACAGAAGAAAACTATGTTCCCGAAAATCTTTCTTCAAAGAAAATCTTTCGTATTCAAAAAACAAAGGATGGAGAATTTGTCCTGAAAAAGAAAAGCGGTGAAATTTTCTATTTTTCATCTTCAGGTTTAATAGAAAAAATCACAGACTTCCACGGAAATTACATCCAGTTCCTGCGTGATATAAACGGAAAAGTGTTTCTCATAAAAACTTCCTTCGGTGAAGAATACAGTGTTTCTTACATAAAAAACAAAATAAGCAGTATTACGAACAAGCGGGACCCTTCAGAAAAGATATCCTTCAGCTTTGACGGAAATAAATTGAAAACGGTTACGGATACATACGGCGATTCCATTACTTTCTCATACAATGATTTTGACCGGATTGAATCCCTGACAAAAGATGACGGCAGTACAGTTCAATTCAAATCCGCCGAGGAAACCATGGACGGAAAGAAACTGATCACAGAAACAGTAAATGAAGAAGGTTTTTCTGAATACTTCGTTTTTGACACTATCAACAGGACTACAGAATATACGGACCATGATGGAACCACCACCCTTTACTGTTTCAACGAACAGAACAAAACCATTCTTCAAAAAAGTTCTGACGGAAACACCTGCTCCTTTGATTATGATGATTTCGGAAATCTGATTTATGAAAACTATAACGGAGAATCAATTGTTTACAGTTATGACCTGAGCGGAAATCTTTTGCAGCGTTTGTTTTCTGACGGAAGCACGGAAAGTTTTAAATATGATGAAAAGGGAAATCTATACTACGTAAAAAATAGAGACAGCATAGAAATAGAATTCAGCAGAGATGAAAATGGAAATGTTATCAGCGCAGCCGTAGATGGAATCATTCCTTATTTACTGGAATATGATAACCACGGTCTTCTGACAAAAGAAACCTTCTTTGGAACTCCGGATATTATCAGGGAGTATTTTTACGACAGATACGGAAATCTGGTTTCAGTAAAATGCGGAGATGACGAAATTCGTTATACCTATGATGAAAGAAACCGAACAACTTCTATTGTCAAAAACGAACTGAAGCTGGCCGAAATTGTTTATTCCGGAAGAAATCAGAAAGAAAAATATTTCAACGGACTCGAAATTACTTCGGTTTATAATTCGCGGAAAGATCTGGTTGAAACTATTGAAGAGGATACAGTTACCGGAGAAAAAAGAATCACTACTTACACTTATGACAAAAGACACCTTCCCCTTTCAAAGAAAATCTCAGACGGGGAAAAGGAAATTCCTGTCTGGACAAAGGTTTGGTCACCGGAAGGAAAACTTTCGAAAATGTATGAATATAATCCTGATTCGGAACAGCCTCACTGGTTTACGGATTTTGAATATTCTCATGGAATGCTGAAGTCAGTGAGCCAGTATACAGATCAAAAAGATAAAATGGAAATTGGGTTTTCAACTTCCATTCTGAACGGAAACTGTATTGAAGAAATATTTACGGATCCTCTGGGGTACACTTCCAGAAGAGTTTACAATCCATTTGGACAGGTAACTGAATATACAGATGAAAACGGAACCACTTATGAAAGAATCTTTTCAAAGACGGGCCGGCTTTTATCTGACACAAATAAATACGGCGGCATTACTCTTTACGAATATGACCCATTTGGAAATATTACCTCTGTCAAGGAAAAGAACCGGGGACTGATTACAGAAAAAAACAGTTTTGATTTTTCTCCTGACGGAAGAATGGATTCTTCAACCGATGCCTCCGGAGAAAAAACAGAATACTTTTACAACTCTGAAGGACAGGTTATTCAAATCATTTCTTCAGAAGGAAATCTCTTTTACGAATACGATAATTATGGCAGGACTAAAGCAATTATTGCCGGCACCACCACAAGCAGAAATGACGCTCTGTATTATGTTGATTATGAATACTCAAAGGACGGTCGAGAACTAAAGATTTCTTATTCAGGGCTTTATTCAGAAAGATACTTTACTGATGCTTTCGGACGTGTAAATAAAATTGAATACCCCGACGGGAATTTCTGTTCATACACATACGATATGCAGGGAAACCTGGCGTCTTCAACAGACTTTTACGGAAATAAGACTACATACAGCTATGACGGAAAAGGAAACCTGATCAGAACCGGATACCCTGACGGCACCTTCTGCAGTTATGAATATGACATCAACGGGAACTGCACAAAAGCTTCAGACGATGAAGGAGTTTTCGAAGAAAAAGTTTTCGATAAAAAAGGATTCCTTATCCGTGAAAAAGGCAGAAATATTGTGCCTCAGGAATATGAATATGACAAAACCGGAAAACTGCTTTATGTTTATTCAGGAACCGGCAGGCAGCTGGTTGAAAGCTATGTTTATAAAAATCAGGAGAAGACTCTTGAATGTTTTAACAGCAAAAAAAATGTATATTCCTGCACTCGAGATGATTTCGGAAACATCATTACAGAAAAAAACCGTCTGGGAGTGGAAAAACATATTTCCTATGATGCCGAGAACAGGATTTCACAGCTTACAGATTTCAATGAAACTAATATCCGCTTTGAATTTAAACCTTTATCACGGTCCGTTTTTTACCCGGACAATACTGTGAAATTCAAATATGATTTTGCCGGAAATATTCTGGAAGCAGAAAATGACCTGTTTTCATTTTCGTTTTCCTATGACCAATGCGGTCTGCTTAAAACAATCTCTGACAATAAAACTGACGAAACTGTTTCTTACTCCTATGATGCCTGCGGCAGAAGAAGCAGGGTTTCCGGCTACGGCAGAGACATAAATTATACTTACGGAAAAAACGGCGAAGTACTGGAAATCTTCGACAAAATTACAAAGCAGAAGGTATCCTTCAGATATGATGTCAGAATGAGGGAAACAAGACGAACTTTTTCGAACGGAGTATTCATTGAAACCTCTTACGACAAAGCCGGACGGATTTCTTCTGTTGCAGAGCGAAACAGCGAAGGTACCCTGCTCTTTGCGGAAGGTTACGTTTATGGCGAAGACGGACGGAGATGCGGGACTGTAAACCAGGACGGACTTGTTACCCTTTACGAATATGATAGCCTTGGTCAGGTTTCCTGTGTCCGTTACCCGGCAACCGATGACCATATCGAAAAGATTAAAGCAGAAAAAATTTTGCTGCAACTGGATTCAGAAGATGATGCTTCAATAACAGAAACCCTTAATCTGACTGCAAAACAGACTGAACCTTATCTGAAGGCCATGGAAAATTTTTCTGATAACCCGGCTGTAAGCTCACAGCAGAAAATCATTACAGAAAGATATGCTTATGACTTAAACGGAAACCGAACAGAGCGAATGTCTCCTCTGGGAAAAATGACTTATTCTTATGACAAGGAAAATCGTCTGCAGGAAATTAAAGCAGGCGGCAAAACAGTTTACTCATATTCCTACGATTCAAACGGAAACCTTCTGGAAGAAACAAACCCGGCTTCAAAAAAACAATACGTCTGGTCTTCTGCAAACCGAATGACCAGTTTCAAAGAATTCCGGGAAGGAATTGAAATATCCTGCTCATTTTTCTATGACCCTTTCAATCGCAAGGTTCTGGAAACTTCCAGTTCAGGTTCTTCGGTAAAAACTGTATATGACGGTTTTTCCTTTGATTCCCTTAAGCGGGGCCTGATTTATGGAAACGGATTTTTCACCGATTCCTACAGGACCACATACCAAAGTGCAGAATCTATTCCTGATGATGACAACAGATATCACTTTATGCCGGACTCCCTTATGCCCTTTGAAAATCCTTCATTTGCAGAATCTCTGCCTTTGAACTTTTCCGGGAAAATCGTCTGCCGCCTGAACGGACTCAAAGAAGAATTCGAGGGTACTGATATTCTGGGTACCATCCGTAATACGACAGATGAAACGGGCAATATAAACAGAAGCTTTTCCTATGATGTGTTCGGAGCCCCTCTTTCCTCTGATTTATCAGATTATGGTTTCTGCGGAAAACCTTACAACTCTGATTCCGAATTATATGATTTTGGATTCAGAGACCTGCATCCGGGAACCAGCCGCTTTATGAGTGTGGATCCTGTCAGGGACGGCGATAACTGGTATTCCTACTGCATGAATGATCCGCTGAACTTTTTTGATATGTGGGGACTGTGTTCAGCTGAAGCCTTTATTCAAATAACAGAAAAGGAAGATTTCAACGGGATGCCCTCTTCTGTCCGGAGCAAAATGTACAAGCAGCTTTACAACCAGATTGAAACAAAAAAGTTTACTGATATTCTGCGAAACACTATTGGAGCAAAATACAGTCATCTACGAAAACCTACGGCAAGTGAAATGGACTGCAGCGGCGCTTTCGTTTATGCCATGGATGAAATGGGTTATGAAGTGGACAACGAAACTACTGTAGCGAAAATTGTTGCCGGAATGTATCCGGGTGTTAAAATGTTTAATGAGGTCAAACAAAAGCGGCAGGGATTAGCAGGAATCCTGAACTTCTATCATTTCACCGATTATTTTGACCACATGAATTACGGTGTGGGACAGGAAGAGGGAGAAAATGAAAATCAAATTATTGACGCCAGTTATAATGACCTCAAAAAGACGGATACTGTCTGGTGGCAAGACTTACGAAATAAAAACCCAAGACAGCTTGTAGAAGCGAAAAAGAACACCATCAACAAAACTTATGCTCCTTTTTCGTACAATACTGCCCCTCTGAAACAGGGATACATTGATTTCACCAAATTTTTTTATAATAAAGAACGCAAGGAATCTGTAAATAAAAAAGAAGAAAAACCACAGGAGTTAAATGTAAACGTAAATGAAAACAACGAAACCATTTTATCTAATCCGGCAAATGTCTTTAATACTCTTCTACCTAACTATTTTCCCATCAACCCCTATTCTGGCCTCTGGGCTCAATGGAAAAACGGACACTGAAATGAGTGCAGAAGAAATCAAAAATGAAATCAAAACCATCAAAGAAAATGCGAAGAAAAAAGATTTCAAAATTGAGGAATACAATATGGATCTCAGGCTCTATTATATTGAATCAGTTGAAGGTTCTAAGCATTTCCTTACCGACATTCTGTATTATGAAAAAACTGCTGACAATAAACTGATTCTTCTTGGTGCCTTTTCAAAAAAGTTCGGAATGGTAAACCGTAATTATGAAAGATTCATAGGCCACGAGGATGTAACTCCTGGAAGCAATTTTTTCGAGAATCACTTACGGGGAATTTCCATTGATACTCTGGACACTCCCCTCAGGTTTTGCGGAGTTGCCCTCAGCACTGAAGGAAGTTTATACGAAACCGAAGCTCTTGCCTTTCTGGATATAGATGCCGAAAACCATACTCTTACCAGATGGCATCAGGTATGGTGGTAGCCCTGGCCTTCTGATTTTTACGCTTTTTTCTGATACAATATATTTATGGCAAAAGATGTAATCATTTTACTTGGACTCAAGCATTCCGGAAAATCCACCTTAGGAAAAGGAATTGCAAAAACACTGGGCTATACTTTTTATGATACCGACTACTGTATCGAAGAAGAAATCGGCATGACTGTCCGCGAACTTTATAACCAGAAAGGTGCGGGAGCATTCCTTAAGGCCGAAGAAGAAATCTGTAAAAAACTTTCTGAAAACCCTGACGACGTAAATATGATTATTTCAACTGGAGGAGGAATCTGCGATAATGCACCCGCTCTGGTTCACCTCAAAAATGCCGGCCGTTTTGTTTTCCTGAAGAATGACCTGAATACTTCTGTTTACAGAGTTATGAAAAAAATCGGAATTGATGAAAAAGGAAACTTCACGGGAGTACCGGCTTTCATCAGAAGTCAGAACCCGGAATCTCTGGAAGACATAAAAAAAATGCTCTGCGCAAAGTTCACTGAACGCGCAGAGCTTTATGAAAAAATCAGCGACATTACAGTCGTTCTGCCGGAAGCTTCAATTGAAGAAAATACAGAACGACTGGTTAATGCTGTAAAAAAATCTTAGTTACAGCCGCCACAACCGCCGGAACCACAACCTTCAGGACCGCATCCGCCGCTTGAACAACCACCGCATCCGCCGCCACAGCCAACAGGAGGGTTCAGTTCAGCTTCAGTTGCATCACGAACTTCCATTACTTCAACATCAAAATGAAGGTTTTTTCCGGCCAGTTCATGGTTAGCATCCAGTTTTACTGTATCTTCTGTTACATTCAGAACGCGAACAATTTTTGGTCCCTGTTCTGTCTGTGCGTAGAAAGCCATTCCAATTTCAACAGATGAAGCATCTGTATCGAATTCCGACATTGGAACATCGAAAATCAATTCTTTATTGTAATCCCCGTAAGCATCTGCAGGAAGAACAACACAGGTGAATTTGTCTCCCTGTACTTTTCCATCCAGTTCTTTTTCGAGTCCGGAAATCAGTTCACCACGACCGAAAACGAATCCCAATGGTTCGCGTCCTTCTCCGATAGAAGAATCCATTACGGTTCCTTCATCATTTGTTAATGTGTAATTAATTTTTACATATTTATTTGCTTCGATTTTCATATACTCTCCTTTTACCATCCCATCATATCTTCAGAACTCTTTGCGTTATCCTGAATAACTTCTGTTACTTCAGGACATGCATCTTTAAGATAACGTTCTATTCCCATTTTAAGGGTCATTAATGCCATCGGACAACTTCCGCAGGCTCCTACCAGATTCAGGTGAACTGCATTATTTTCATCAATACATACGAATTCCATATCGCCCCCGTCAGCCTGAAGCTGTGGACGAAACATTTCTATTGCTTCAAGAACAGTTTCCTGTAATTTTGAATCAGCCATAAATACCTCTGTATTAAAGATACTAAAAATAGGTCGATTTTGCTATAATTAATTGTGAATATGAAGGATTTTACCCAGTATAAAAAGATTTTTTTAGCACTTCTTCTGCCTTTTCTGCTGTTTTTCTTCAGCTCCTGCCTGTCAGAAAATCATATTTTTGAAGAACCGTCTGTTTCCTATATTCCGGATTCCTTCAACTGGCAGACCGTAACCGATGAAGTTTCCTATGCTGACGTTATTCTTCCTGATTTTCCGCTGATTTATCATATTGTAAAAATTGACATTTCATCTCCGGATATTTCTGTAATCGATTATTATGTTAATGGAAACAGAACTGACAGACCTGAAATGATAAATGTGCTGAACAAAAAAATAAATCCCCTTGTTCTCATCAACACAGCTCCTTTCAAATATTCAAATAAACTGGCCCTAAAATTTTCCTGGATGCCATCTACTTATAAAAATATCGGAATTCATATTTCCCAAAAGAAACTCCTGTCCCCGCCGGCGGACAGATACAGCGCAGTTGCCTTTTATAAAAATGAAGATAATTCAACAAGAGCAGAAATATTCGTAAAGCAGAATGAACCGGGACTTCTTGAAGCAGATTTTGCCTTCGGAGGCTTTTATACAATTCTGAAAGATTTTGAAATAAGAGAGTTCCCTGCAAACAATTATGATTCACGATCCGCCTGCGGAATATCTGAGGACGGAAAAACTTTTTATCTTCTGGCTGTTGAAGGCGAACAGCAGAAACACAGCATCGGGCTTTCATATCCTGCCTGTGCCGAAATTTTCCTGCAGCTTGGCTGCAAAGACGCCATGCAGTTCGACGGCGGAGGAACCACCTGCCTTTATGTAAACGGACGGAATCGTCTTTCTTACAAGCCCTTCAGGAAAAGCCCCGCCTTCATGGGCTTTAAATAAAAAAACGGTGGTTTAGACAGAGAAACCACCGCAATACAAATATTACAAGAAAACCACTGAAAAAAAGCCTTCGTTTCCGAAGGCTTTTTCCTTTTATTTTGATTCAGGAGAAGGCTGAAGTTCTGCTTCCACTTCTTTTTTCTTTTCTGTGAAAGCCTGTTTCAAAAGAACAGGAACCAGCATTGAAGAAGTAATAATCAGAAGAATAACTGCTGTGAAATATTTTGGTTCAATCAGGTTTGTTGAAAGGCCTTTTGTTGCAACAATAAGGGCCACTTCACCACGAACCATCATACCAAGACCAATCTGATAAGATTCTTTCCAGGAATATTTCATGAGACGTGAAATACCGCCGCAACCAATAATCTTACTCAGACAGCCGACAATTACAAAGGCAATTGAGAACCAGAGGATTTCTGCATTCATTCCTGAAAGATCTGTTTTCAATCCGATGCTTGCAAAGAAAATTGGGCTGAAGAACATGTACGAGTTGATATCGATTTTTGATTCCATGTAAGAAGCATCTTTCAGACTGCAGAGAACGATACCTGCAATGTATGCTCCTGTAATATCCGCAATTCCAAAAAAGCGTTCGGCGCAGTAAGCGAAAATCAATGCAAGGCCAAGGGCATAAATCGGAATACGGTGTGAACGAGGATGACGTCTGTCATACCAGCTGAAAAGCTTGTACATAGCAAAACCAACAACGATTGCAAAGACGAAGAAGAGGATGGTTTTAAGAATAATCATGAGGTAACCGCCCTTTCCCGAACTTACACCCAGAACAATTGTAAGAACAATGATTCCGATAACATCATCGATGATTGCTGCTGAAACAATTGTCTGTCCGATGTCTGTATTCATTTTTCCGAACTCTTTCAGAACTGCAACCGAAATGCTGACAGAAGTAGCAGTGAGAATTGTTCCGACAAACATACACTTAAAGAAGTTCTGTGTTCCGAAACCGTCAAAACCAAAGAAGAAGAAAGACATGATTGTTCCCAAAATCAAAGGAACAAAAACACCACAACAGGCAACCAGAGTTGCCTTTCCCCCGGATTTAATCAGGGAATTAATGTTTGTACTTAAGCCTGCAGAGAACATAATCAGAATTACACCGATTTCTGACATATAAGTAATAAACTGATTTGTTTCGGCATAAATCAAATTAGGTTCATCACCGCCAAAATTATTGAACCATGGGATAAAGCGCAGGAGAAGTCCCGCAACAATCATTCCGGCAACCTCCGGAATCCCGATTTTTCTGGCTGTAATGCCAAGGTATTTTGCTACAAAAACGATTAAACCAACTGAAAGTAAAATCTGAAGAATAATTTCAGTATTAGGAAGAGAATTCATTTCGAGCCTCTAAAAGGAAAATAAGATAGATAATGAAGTATTTTAGCGAGTTGACAATGAATGAGGAAGAGGTTTTTCCCTTATGCGTCCAGACTTTCAAGTTTTCTGTTTAATTCCAGAACCCTTGTATTCAGATAATGGTCTGCTGTAAGGTGCTCCATGATTCCCATAGGCTTGTCGTCTTTATCAACTATTGGAATAGCCTCTATATCGAACTCATCATACATAGTGTAAACATTCGGAAGAATATCATCAGGAGAACAGGTAACAACAGGAGTATCCATAATATCCATTGCCAGCATTCCGTTGGCAAATTCCCCGATCTGCATTACTTCTTTCAAATGTTCCAGAGAAATAATTCCAATAAGTTTTCCGTCCTCGCCCTTAACCACATAGTTCAGGTTGCGCTGGCGGCTGAACAAATCCAGAATGGAATCCAGTCTTGCTGTTTCGCTGACAATGGCCAGAGAATCGTAAGAACAGATATAATCGTTTCCCCACATTACATCCTTTACCTTTGCAGTTTTTCGAATATCATCAACAGTTACATTAAGTCCTACTTCACCGGCTTTGGTTACCCCATACTTTACACAGATTGGTCCTATAAGCTGAACGATGAAAGTGGTGGCAGTAATGATAAGCATTATCTGTGGTCCCACTGAATCAGGGAAATCATTTCCTGCTGCAATGGAAAGACCGATTGCAACACCGGCCTGACTGAGAAGACAGAAAGGAAGGTAATTCTGGACGGTCTTTGGTGCTTTTGTAATCCATGCTCCAAAAATTGACCCGATTGTTTTTCCAAATGTTCGGCCAAGAACATAAAGTACAGCCAGAAGTCCCAGGAAAGGAGTAATAATCCAGATATCCAGTTTAGCTCCAACCAGAACAAAAAACAGAACGTAAACCGGAGGAGTAAATTTTGAAGTCAGGGCAAATACTGATTTTGTTTTTGCATGACTGAAATTTACCATGAAGAAGCCAAGTGCCATGGCTGCCAGAATATTATCGAAATTGAAAGCTTCGCAAATACCGGTACAGAGGAACAAAGCACCAAGGCTGAAAGAAAGGATTCGTCCGTCATCATTCGGAAGGAAATGCATGATTACCCGAAGAAGACATCCGAAGGAAAGTCCTATAAAAATTGATCCGAAAATATCCCTTACAACTGCAAGCATCTGAATGCCGAAGGAATCTACTCTGTCACCAAGGAGAGAGGCTGCAATAGTTGATGCAACAGTGTAAAGAATCAATGCCACAGCATCGTCCATGGCAACAATTCCATAAACTGTAGTTGTTAATGGACCACGGGTTCTGTATTCAACAAGAACATCAGTTGTGGCGGCCGGAGCTGTAGCAGCACAGATAGCACCGAGAATAACTCCCAGAGCGACGGCATATTTTACGTCTCTGGTAAAAAGCCAGACAACAAGAGTAACAACACCACCTACAATAATTGCAGGAGTAATTGATTCAAAAATCAGAATACTGACAAACTGTTTCCCGTATTTTTTTACGGTTCCCATTTTGAGCTCGCCGCCAACAAGAAATCCGATTAAGGAAAGAGAAACTGTGCTTACCGGGTTCAAAGCAACAATTACTTCTGGTTCCAGAATACGTAAACCTGAAGACCCGATAATAATTCCGATAACAATATAACCTACAACCTGAGGAATCTTTAATTTTTTGAAAAGCCAGCCACCTAATGCACCGCAGAATAAAATCAGCCCAAGAAGAAGAACCAGTTGAACACCCTGAAGATGCCAGAAATGCATCCCTTCCGGAAGAAGAGTTGAAATTGGATTGTTCATAATAGATGAAATAATATCACTTTTAGAGAACTTCGTCATTGAATCGGAATAAACAGTTCAGAAAAATTAATAAAGGAATTTATATAATTCAGTGGCGCTTACAAGTTTTCTTCCGTACTCACGGGTTTCTGCATAAGGCAGGGTTTCCAGAAACAGATCTTCAGGTGTATCTGGAAGTCCGAATCCAAAAGCCGAACTCTGTTTCCATTTTCTCACCCGGGAAATTCCGGCATTATATGAATAGAAAGCATCAAGGTAATTTCCGTTCAGACGGCTTATAAGATTTCCCAGGTACCAGGCACCAAACTGAATATTGGTTTCAGGATCAGTTAGATCGTAATCCGTTTTTTTCAGTCTTTTTGCCACATCCTCTGCAGTGAACTTCATCAGCTGACTCAAACCTACGGCTCCTGCAGAACTGATGACATCGGAATCAAAAAAGCTTTCACTTCTTATTAATGCAAACAAAACCTCAGGTTCAATGCCATACATTTCTGCATACTTTGAAATCAATTCTTCATAGCATTTCGGAAAGCAGAATTTCATCAGTTCAGTGCCTGAACCTTCAGGGGAATAATTTGCATAACGGGACGCAATTCTGAGACTCTGCGGAAAATAATCATCTCTTCCATCGGAACATTTCTGAAGCAGTCTGCAGATGCTGATAGTTGTGACTTCTGAAATAAGAGGCTGTCCCAGTTTTACCCATTCCTGATAAATCTTTTCCGGGAACCCGAAGGAAGCATAACCTAAAAGAAGGCGGTCCGCTTCCGGTGAAAAAATCAAGGTTGTCTTTTCCTTTCTTGGAGAGCAGATTACAGACTCAAATTCCTTATCTGAATATCCCAGCTGCTTTGCTGCCTGAACCTTATAATATAAATCTGTAGCGCTTTCCAGGGCAGTCTTTAATCTGCGTTCCACTTCTTCCTTTGAGGAAGGACTGTCCCCGTTTCCCCTGATTTCATTTTGAGGATTATAAATTCCTTCCTGAATCAGACGGGCATAAATGTAAGAATACTTGGCAACCGCTTCTTTTGAAGCATGACCTTTCATTTCATTTGCAAGCCTGCCTATTTCCCTGTAATACCCCTGGGTCAAAAGCAGAGGAGAAAGCATATCAAAGAAATCGTCAAAATATTCTGCGTCTCCCATCTGGGGAAGTCTTTCATAAATGATTTCAAGACTTTTGTTCAAAGATTCTTTCAGGCTGACCTTCAGAAGATACCAGAGTGCATTGTCTCTTTTCTGAGGATTGTCTGTACAATTTACGGCTTTCTCATAACAGCCGGAAGTTTTTGTAATATACCCGTCCAGCTTTTCATACATCCGGCCTGCATAAAACCAGCAGTAAAATTCATTGGGCGTTCCTTTGCAGAGCTCAGCCTGTTTCTGAAACCATACTGCACTGCCGGAAAAATCTTCCGAACCATAAAGATGTGTCTTGCCAACATCAGAAACCAGATACTCAGAAAGACCTGACAAATCTTCTGCCAGTGAAGGAAGCATTTCAAAAGCCACTTTATAATTCCTGCGGAAAACTTCCATCCTGAAATCGACAAGCTGCTTTTCCTTTTCGGAAAGCTGAATTTCCTGCAGTACTTCCGAATAAAACTGGCTGTGTTCTTTTGTCAGAGGTTTTTCAAGAAACCAGGTTACTACATCATTTGAAAGTCCCTGGATTTTCCGGTTTTCCATCCCGCGGAGTTTCAGGGCCACCAGACTGTCGTCTGTTTCTTTTATATTAATTCCCGAGGTAACCGAAAGAAGCTGACCGATTTCATTATTTTCAAAGAAGACTCTGGCCGCAATCAGTTTTGCCTCTTCATCCGGATAAAGAGAAACAAGTTTTTTGGCAGACTCAACTTTCTGCTGGACATCCCCTGCATTGCACAGAGTTTCTGCACTTCGTCTGGCGATCAAGCCTGAACCTTTTTTCAAAGCCTTATTCAGGCTTATCCGGGCCTTTTTTATATCGCCTTCGTTAATTGATTTCATTGCAAAGAAATATTCTGCATCACCACCCCACTCTTTATTCAGTTTTTTGGTTTTTGCTGCAGAACAGGAAGCAAATGAAGAAAAAAGTAATGCGAGAAGTATAACTTTTTTTGAGGCCATTAATATTCTCTGAATCTGTTTCTTCATTTTTTCCGGTTAAAAAAAAGCGGACACCTTTTACAGTGACCGCCTGAAATCGCTCAATAACGAAATCCTTATTCCTGAGGAATGCGGATTTTTGTTCCTGAAATAATGTAATCAGGATCTTTAATTCCATTGTATCTGGCGATTTTTTTGTAACGCCATGGATTTTTGTAGTATGTATCTGCAATATCCCAGAGAGTATCGCCCCATTTAATTTTGTAGATAATATCCTGTTTAGGTTCAACTTTTGGAGGAGCAGGAGGTTCCGGTTTTACTTCTTCTGCTTCTTCGATAATGACAATTTCATCTTCTTTTGCAGAAGGAACTTCTGGTTCCGGCTCCGGTTCAACTGCAGGCTGGGCAACAGGCTCAGGTTTTACAGGTTCTGTAATCTCAACAGGAGCTTCATTTTTCTGACCTTTCTTAAGAACATTCAGTTTTGAAGGAATTACAAAAAGAACAAGGAGAACAGCAATAATACAGATAATTGCACAGATGATACAGATAATTACAGAAGTACGGGTTTTCTTTTTATCACTTTCATAATCACTGTCATCGAAAGAAGATTCTCCCAGTTCTGTTTCTTTATCATAAAGCCCCGTAAAACTTAATCCGTCTGATCCCATTTCGCTGCTTGAAGAGTTTTCGGCACGAGTCAATTCTTCATCAAAATCCCAGTCCATATCTGTATCCTGAACAACTGATGAAGCTGCTGTATTTTCTTCCTCGAAATCAGGAAGATCAAAAAGCGATTCACTTTCTGTTGTTTCAAAGTCATTATCAGATATTGTTTCTTCTGATTCAAGATTATTAAAATCAGGAAGATCAAAATCAGAACTTGTCACATCATTTTCTGAACTTTCATCAGAGATTGTTTCTTCTGCGAGGAAATCTGTTTCTTCATTTCCTTCTGCTTCATTTTCAAGATCATCCAGAGAAAAGTCTGCGAAAGGTTCTTCTTCTGTTACGGTTTCCTCTGCAAAATCTACGGCTGGTTCTTCTTCTGCCACAGATTCCTCTGCAAAGTCTGCAACAGGCTCTTCTTCTGTTACTGTCTCTTCTGCAAAGTCAACAACAGGTTCTTCTTCTGCTACTGTCTCTTCTGCAAAATCTACGGCTGGTTCTTCAGGAACTTCTTCATTTGCTTCATCTTCTTTCTGACTTAAAAGCATTGCTGCTGCAAGAAGACCGCCACCGGCAGCAACACCGGCTGCAGCAGCTTTATCATCTGCAGGTTTCTCTTCTGTTTCTGCAGCTTCTTCCGAACCGAAGTCTTCGCTCAAAACTTCACTTTCATCTACTGATGTTTCAGCAATATCATAATCTGACGGCTCATCTGCCATACGTTCTTCAAGAGTACGGTTTACAAGTTCAATTGTTGTCTTGCTTTCTGCACCGGTTTCTTCATCAACAATATTTGCAGACAGTTCATTGTTCTCATCTATTGCAACTGAAAAAGCAATATTTGATTCGCCGCGTGGATGTTCTTTGATATTATCAATCTGGAGAGTATCTACATATTCAGCATCATCCATGGAACCTGACTCTGAACGATATAAATCTACCATTACACGTGTCTGGTTGTTGTGTGCTGTTGTGAGTTCCAGTTGTTTCTGTTCAGGCTGACCTTCCTGCAGAACTGGAAAAAAAGACCCGTCTGCAAGTTTTATCCCAATAGTTTTCATTGAACACCCCCAGGAAATTCTTCCTGTTATTTTACCATATATTAGAAGGAATATGTATAGTCGGCCATGTAAACCAGTTCATTAACGGTTCCGCCGAATTTTTCGGATACAGCGTAATCTGAAACTTTGATTACATTTCCATCGTCATCATATTTCAAAATTACTCTTTCATAAACTTTGCTGTCTGAATCAGAAGCGGTATACATTGTAATTTCAGTCATCAGATTGTCAGCGTTATAACGGAAAACTTTCTGTGTATCTCCCTCCAGACTGTCATGAATGAAGGAAGATTCCGGACGTCCGTCTTCTCTGTATGTAATTTTTTTATCACAATCCAGAGAACCGTTAGAATAATACTCGAATACTCTTGTTACACGGTTTTCAAGATCATATTCATAGATTGTTTTCCAGAGAAGAGCACCTTTTGAATCATATCCGCTTTCATCTATAAGCTGATCTTCTTCGTATTTGAAAATAGTTTTATTCTTAAGATCACCGTTTACATCATAATCGTTAATTTCTGTTTTACGTCCTTTGCTGTAAACATATTCTGTTTTATAGATAAGTTCTCCCGATGGGGTGAAACCTTCAGAAACAAGAGGGTTCCCCAGTGAATCGAATGAAGATTTGATGGTAATTTCAGGAACTCCGCGTCCTGAATACTGAGTATTTTCTACATCATTTCCACCTGCATCAATTTTATGAACAACTTTGCTGGATGGAGTTTTGTAATATTCCCCGAACCTTGTATTAATTGAATATTCAACAACAGTATATTCTTTTACTCCGGCCTTCAGCGGAATAAGTGCAGTAATGTCTTTGGCAAACACCGAAAGACTCATGACAAATGCTGCACAGGCAAAAACGATTTTTTTCATAACAGACTCCCTTTTTTTAATAACTATACTTTTAGATTATCGGCAGAAATGCCTGATTTCGTTATACTCAATATTACCATGAACGATTCCCAGTTTTCAGTTTTTGAAGCCTTTAGAAATGAATTCCAGAAAAAAATAAACGAATGGTCCAAATACAATGACGAACTGTCTGATTTGCAGGAACAGGCCGCAAAAAACGGTGGAACTCCCTCATACCCGGTGCAGAATCCTGTCTGCTACAATACCGCCCTGGACTCTGTTACCCGTGAAGATGACATCAAACTGATTCTGATTGGCGATAATCCGGGTAAAAATGAACAACTGGATGAAAACCGGAAATATCTTGTAGGACTGGCAGGCAAACTGGGAGTAAAATTCTTCGCAGAAAACCCGGAACTGAATACTGACTTCAGAAAAAACGTAATAATTCTGAACAAAACTCCGGTTCACTCGGCCAGAACCGAACATCTTCGCTGGATTATAAAAAACAGCCGCCCCGAAATAGCGGAACTTATAGAAGAAAGCCAAAAATGGATGGCAAAAGCCACTGCAGAACTCCATATGGCTCTTTCAGAAGCTTCAGATTCAGAAGGGACAGGGACAAAGGGGACAGACCCCCAGCTCTGGCTTGTAGGCTATGCTGAACTGAAAGGAAAAGGTCTTTTTCTCCCCTATCGGGACACCCTTTTGGAAACCTACAGGAATCAGAATAAAGAAGACTTCTTCAAAAACGGAGTTTTCACCTACCAGCACTTTTCCATGAACCGCTTTACCATTGATTTAAATGACTTCCGGAAGCAAAATGCCCCGGACAGCCTGAAACAGACCCTCACAGACCTGGGCTCACTTCACCGAAAAGAGATTTTTGGGGTATAATAGATATATTATGGAAGTATTTCTTGGAACCGGCGCCGCCGAAGGAATCGGAATCGGCACAGCATTTGTTATACCTGAACCAGTAAAACGTGCTATACCACAGCACCGCATTAAAATCGACCAGCTGAACAAAGGCTGGCTTCACTTTGAACAGGCTGTTCAGGTTGTAACCCTTAACCTTTCAGAGCATCTGGAAATGCTTTCCCCTGATGATGAACAGGATAAAATCCAGCGGGAAGTTTTTGAAACCTATATTCTTATGCTGGGAGACCCGGTTTTCCTAAAAGAAGTAAAAACCTTCTACGAAAAGGAACAGTTCAACATCGAATATGCGGTTCAGTTCAAGGCAGAAGAATATGCTGCAAAACTCCGGAATGCAGGTAACGATTACCTGGCAGAACGTGCAAAGGACATTACAGATGTTTTCGGCCGTGTTCTGGATGAAATGCTTGATATCCATCCCTTTGATATCAGCCGCGTTCCTGACGGTTCGGTAATCGTTGCAAAAACCTTAAGTTCAGCAGATACAATCGTTCTTTCACAAAGAAAAATCAGCGGTCTGGCCCTTACAGAAGGCGGAGTTTCAAGCCACGTTGTTATTCTGGCTAGAAACTATGGAATTCCTACTGTTGTCGGCCTGGAAGACATTACAAAGAAAATCATTACCGGTGAAACACTGATAATTGATGGAAAAGGCGCAGAAGTCCTTCAGAATCCTGACAAAAGTACAATCACCGAATACAAAATGAAAATCCGCGAAGAATACCAGCACAAACTGGCTCTTCGTGCCTTCCTTGATAAACCTGCCGTTACAAAGGACGGAACTCTGTTCCACCTTATGGCAAATATCGGTACTCCTGAAGAAGCAGAAATTGCAAAAGCAGAAGGTGCCGACGGAATCGGTCTTTTCCGTACCGAATTCCTGTATATGAGCACACAGGGAGCTTCCCTCAACGCTGCTACCCGTACTTTCAGTGAAGAAACCCAGTTCAAGGCTTACAAAAAAGTCCTGGAAATCATGGGTGAAAAACCTGTTACAATCAGAACCCTGGATGCCGGTGGAGACAAAATCATCAATGCAGTTGATATTCCTCTCACAGAAGAAAAAAATCCTCTTATGGGACTTCGTGCCGTTCGTCTGAGCCTGGAATATCCTCAGGTTTTCAAGACTCAGCTGAGAGCCCTGTACCGTTCAAGCGTTTACGGAAACCTTCGCATTATGCTGCCACTTATTTCCAGCATGAGCCAGGTTATTGAATGCAAGAAGCTTATTGAAGAAGTAAAAGCACAGCTCCGGGAAGAAGGAATTCCTTTCAAAGAAGATGTTCCTGTGGGAATCATGATAGAAACTGCTTCTGCAGCCATTATTTCGGACTGTCTTACAGAAGTAAGTGATTTCTTCAGTCTGGGAACCAATGACCTGACCCAGTACACACTGGGAATTGACCGTGAAAACCAGCACGTCGCAAATCTTTATAACGAATTCAACCTTGCAGTTTTAAGATTGATCAATCTGACTCTGGCAAATGCGGCAAAAGCCGGTAAACCGGTTTCAGTCTGCGGTGAAATGGCCGGACGACAGGACAGTATTATGGTTCTGGGTGGAATGGGAATCCGCGACTTAAGTATGGGTCCAAAACTCATTTCCAAGACAAAGGAACTGCTTTCAAGATTTACAATTGAGGAACTGGAAGCCATTTCTGCAAAACATCTGAACGGAATCTGGGACCAGCTGAATACTTAATTTATAAAAGCAAAAAAAAAGCGTATGTTCGACCGAACATACGCTTTTTTTTATTCCGGACAAGCCGGAGTTTTAAGTCAAATTAGAGCCAAACGCGGAAACCAACGTTTACAGGAACGTATCCCCAGAGGAACTGTCCAGAAGCAGTATCTGAACCAACAACCATTGTGAATGATGGCTGCCATGCTGCCTGAAGGTAAAGTTCAAGGAATCCATCCAGAAGGAAAAGGTTTGTACCAGCAACGAGACGTGGACCAACCAGGAGAGCCATAGGATCAGAAAGTGCTACGTTTCCACCAACACCAACGCCATAGAAGTATCCCCATGTTCCCTGAATAGCTGGGTTTGCTACCCACCAGTCAGCTGTTGCACCAACAGAAACATAGTTGTTTCCGAAACCAAGGTCAATTGCCAGAACACATGGAAGTGTGTCTACTTTAAGAGAAAGAGCTGCACCACCGTTACCACCTACTGCGTAACCACCCTGTGCACCAATACCAAGAGCAAAAACATTTGCTGTTCCTGCGATTACAAATGCTGCCAAAACAGCCAAAAGCTTCTTTTTCATAAGAATCTCCTTTTGTGACAAAAATGTCTAAAATATCTAATATCTCAATTATATAAAATGCTTATAAATGTTGCAAGTAATTAACAATGCTCTTTTTCCTTACATCTGATGTTCAAATCATTTTTTTTCTATATAATGAACTTTATGGCAAAGAAAAAGAAAGCAAAACCGGATTTCTCCAAACCGAAACCGGGTGTAAACGCAGAAACTTCTGAAAATGAAAACGAAGGTCTGACACTTGAAAACTATGACTCAATGGGAAATCTTCTGACTGACGGTGAAGATACCGGATATGAAAGAGATGAAGCAGAAGAAGAATCTTTTGTTGATGAAAATGACGAGAATCTCATTACTCTTCCTGAGACAAAATCAAATGATTATGTAAGGCCTGAAGATTTTGAATATGAAGGTCTGCCTACTCTGGTAATTGCAGGACGACCAAACGTTGGTAAATCAACTTTATTTAACCGCTTTCTGCACCGCCGCATTGCAATCGTAAATGACCAGCCGGGCGTAACCCGCGATCCTGTTGAAGCCGTTGCCATTATGAAAGGAAAACCTGTTCACCTTATCGATACAGGCGGATACAAACTGGAACGTGAAATCGGAACCATGGAAGCCGCTCTGGACGAACAGGTTGTAGAAAAATCACTTCTGGAAATTGAAAAAGCAGACTGTATCCTTATTCTCCTTGAAGCCGGCATGATTACCGGTGAAGACGAAGAATTCATTCTGCGCATGCGCCCTTACTGGGACAAAGTTGTTGCCGCTGTAAACAAAACTGAAGGCGGAAAGAATGAAGCTGAAGCCTGGAACTATGCCCGCTTCGGATTCAAAAACCTGTTCTTCATTTCTGCAAGCCATGGCGACCGCATCAGCGAACTTGCTGACTGTCTGGTTTCCCAAATGGACTTCTCAAAAGTAAAGGTTCTTTCGAACCAGCGTCCGATTAAAATTGCCATTCTCGGGAAACCAAATACAGGAAAATCAACACTTTCCAACAGGCTTACTCACTCGGAAAAATCAATTGTCTGTGACTATGCAGGAACAACCCGCGACGTAGTTGAAGGCGAATTTGAATACCGTGACCAGCGCTTCAAGGTTCTGGATACTGCCGGTATCCGCCGCAAGGCCAAGGTTACAGAAGACGTTGAATATTATTCTGTAAACCGCGCCATCAAAACCCTGGACCAGTGTGACATCGTTTACCTGATGATTGATGCAGAAGAAGGCCTTGCCGAACAGGACAAGAAAATTTGTTCTCTGGCTTACGAACAGGGACGCGGAATCATTTTCCTTCTGAACAAGTGGGACAAAATGCCTCAGGACAATAAAACCTTCAAGGCTACAAAAGAATGGATCAACATTATGTTCGGTCAGATGGAATATGCCCCTATTCTCCCAATCAGTGCCCTGGAAGGAAAAGGCGTAAAAGACCTTCTGGACAAGACTCTGGAAATCTACGGACAGCTTACAAAGAAAATAGGAACATCGGCCCTGAATATGGCCCTTAAAGACTGGCTGGACCGTTATCCGCCTCCAGCAAGCCGCACAGCACACTTCAAGATCCGCTACATGACTCAGAAGGAAGCAAATCCTGTCCGCTTCATGATTTTTGCAACCAGACCGGAAGTTGTACCTGAAACATACATCGCTTACCTTAAAAACCGCATCCGCGAAGATCTGGGCTTTGACCAGATTCCGGTTCAGCTGGAAATGAAAGCAAGTAGAAGTAAGTGGGAAGAGCGAACCAAGGAATAAAAAATGTCACTTATAAAAATCTCAAACTGCCGTATTGAAAACACTGCAGGAACTGTTGTTCCTGAAATTACCTGGGAAATGAAAGAAGGAGAAGCCTGGCTTGTCATTGGTCCTAACGGCGGCGGCAAAGCAGATTTTGTAAACGCACTTTCCGGTGCTGCCGGCATGAAATTTTCCGTAAACGGTTCTGAACACGAAGCTCCTTTCTTCTGCAATACTTTTGAAAACTCCGTTGAGCTGATTTCCCTGGAACGGGCTGCCCGCCTTATTCAGGAAGAACGGGAAAACGATGAATCCGACTACGTGGAAGGCGGCGTTGATATCGGGCGCACAGGCCGCGTTTTCATTGCAGAAAGCATTCCTGGAATCACAATCAAAAAAAATCAGCCTCTTCCGCCTGAAGCATTCACAATTGATGAAAGTGATGCCGTGAAACTCTGCGGCATTCAGAAAATCCTGGACCGCGGTCTCAAATACATGTCTACCGGAGAAATCCGCCGTACATTACTTGCCCGTGGTCTTATCAACGGAAAAAAACTTCTGGTTCTGTCAGATCCTTTTGCAGGCCTTGATGCTGAAAGCCGCAAGATTCTTCTGGACTTCTTTACTCAGGCTGTAAAAGCACAGAATCCTGCCGTAATTCTCGGTATGGAACGCTGGCACGAAATTCCTGATTCAATTACCCACGTTCTGGAATTCACAGACAAGAAAATCTCTTTCTGCGGACTCCGTTCTGATTACGAAAAACTTCTGGCAGAACGCCATGAAGAAAAAGCAGCAGTTGAAGATGCAGAGCGCAAAGACTTTGAAGACGAGCTTTCAAAAACTTATGCTGACACTGCAGTACTTCAGAACGGCGCCGACAATGACGTCCCGGAAGCTGAAGAAGAAAATAAAAGTGAAGTCCTTATTCAGATGAACAATGTAAACGTTGGCTGGGGTGACCATCACGTATTACGCAATCTGAACTGGACCCTTCACAAAAATGAACACTGGTTAATCCGCGGCCCCAACGGTTCCGGAAAAACCACGTTCCTTGAACTGATAACCGGCGACAACGGCCAGGTTTATGCTAACGATGTCTGGCTCTTCGGACGCAAACGCGGTACCGGCGAAAGCATCTGGGAGATTAAAGAAAAACTGGGTATTGTTTCTTACCGCATGCACGTTGAATACCGCATGGTAGGAAACACAAGCCTTCGCGATGTAATCGTTTCGGGCTTCCGTGATTCTATTGGTCTTTACGGAGGCGCTACCGATATGGAAAGTGCCGCCGCTATGAAATGGCTCCGTCTTGGAGGATTTGCCGGACGCGAACATGTAACCTTCGGGTCTTTAAGTTACGGCGAACAGCGCGCAATTCTTATTCTGCGCTCTGCTGTAAAATGTCCGGAAATATTAATCCTGGATGAACCATGTCATGGTCTTGATGAAGATTACCGTGGAAAAATCCTGCACCTTCTGGAAATCATCGGGCAGAATGGAACTTCTACTATGCTTCACGTTACACATGATCCGGCAGAAAAACTGTCCTGTGAAAAACATGTGCTGGAACTTCACCCGGATGAAGAACCCATGTACAAAATTCTTTACGAATAGTCACGGGTTTCTTCTGTCCCAGATCAAGCACTTTTCAGCTGACGGCCAATGTTGCCGTCAACCTGAACTTCAATCAAGTTTGTAATTATCAACGACTCAACTGCAACATCAAAAAGCTGTGCCAGAATCAGGAGATTGTCTATTGAAGGCATATTCTTTCCTGATTCCCAGTTATAAATTGCCTGAGGATTTGCCATTCCAAATACCTGCTGCAATGCACTAACTGATATATTGTTGAACTTTCTTAAAGATTTGATTTTTGCTCCGGTTGCCTGCATATCCAAAACCGGTTTATTTATTACTGTCATTTTTTTGCTCCGTAGTTTAAGTTTTTTTGGTGGGAAGCTACGGGCAGCCCGAATGTAACGGCTTAATGACTACTCGATGCTTCTCACAGAATCAATTGAATGTTTCTGCTGTTTATGATTACGATTGTGTTTGACTGATGTTAGCTGCATTGCAGTACGCACTGTCGCAATATCCATTGGTTCTGTCCTCCGCATTTAAGATGCCGAAACCTGCGTTTCGGTGAATGTACGTTCACTTTAACAAATTTCTGTTATTCTATTCAACCCCTTTCTAATAAAAAAAAGCAAAATTAAAGCATTCCTTTAATAATTCTTGTTAATTTGTTTTCTGATAGGTTATAATGGTAAAAATAGAGAGTTTAGAGTTTTTTTTCAAAAAGGAAAACATTATGGAAAAAAATAAAAAAGGCATTTCCCTTGGCATTCAGATTTTTATTTCAAGTTTTGTTCCGATTATTCTGGTTTCGATTGTGTTTATATTCATATTCCTTTCAAACTTCAACACAAGCGCAATGAATAATCTGAGAGGAAACTCTACCAGTACAAACCAGAAAATCGCAAGTGTATTAAGTTCAAATCTTGTACCATCAATGTATATGATCAACAACCTTTCAGGAGTAATTCCGGAAATTGATGATGATGAAATTCTTCTGAGCACTTTGAAAAATGTGCATAACCTGCAGGACGTTGATACTACAATCTATTACGGAACAAAAGATTTCAGAAATGGCGGTATAGGAAGATACGTTGACAGCTCAGACTGGGACCCGCCTGAGGACTGGATTCCTGTTCAGCGTGACTGGTATAAATCTGCTGTTGCCAACCGGGGAAAAGTTATTCTTACAGATCCTTATGTTGATACAATGACAGAAGACATCTGTGTTACTGTTGCTAAAGCTGTTGAAATTAATGGTCAGATTGAAGGGGTTGTTGCTGCTGACCTTTACATAAATGATTTTGCAAGTACCATCAAAAAACTTAAGGGTGATGCACCTTCAAAAACTTACGCTATTACCCGCGATGGACTTTATGTTACAGCAGATGATATCAATGACATAATGGAAAAGAACTTCTTTGATTCCTGCGAATTTGATATTTCCCTTCTTTCACAATCAGTTGGAGTTGAAGTAAAGAATGGGAAATACCTTTCTTTTGCACCGATTACAGGAACTCCTTTCATGCTGGTTACTTACGGTGATACAAGTGAATATACAAATCAATTCTCAAAACTTCTTTTAAGAACCATTGCAATTATTTTTATCCTCTTCCTTTTCGTTTTTGCTATAACCCTTCTGGTAAGCCGCCGCTTAAGAATAATCTTCAAACAGCTTGTTGAAAGATGTGCTCTTATGGCCTCCGGAGATTTCCGCAAAGGAGATTTCCCGGATTATTATACAACCCGTGAAGCAGATGCCCTTGCAAAAGGATTTGACCAGCTTGCATCAAACATGAGTGAACTGGCAACAGGTATTCTTGATTCAACAAGATCTCTCAATGACACAATTTCTTCTCTGAATGAATCCTCGAGTGAAATTAACCTGAACTCCCAGGAAGCTGCAGTTTCAATCAACCAGATGACACAGATTCTGGCTGAAGAACAGAAATCTATTGAAGATGAAAATCACGCTGTAAGCGTAATCGTAAACGAAGCCGAAACCCTTAAACAGGAAATTCAGATTCAGTCAGATATTCTTGAAGAATCAAATAAAAATATCGAAAATATCGTTTCACAGATTGGACGCGTAGGAAATACAACAATCACTGCTTCGGCACATGTAGAAAACCTGGTTCAGGCAACAACAGAAAATAAAACAAAACTGGAAGCATCTGTTCAGGAAATTCTTGAAGTAAAATCTGAATCTGTTGCACTTCAGGAAATGAACAGTGTTATTTCTGCCGTTGCAGAACAGACAAACCTTCTTGCCATGAACGCTGCCATCGAAGCCGCCCATGCAGGAGAAGCCGGAAAAGGATTTGCTGTTGTTGCTGATGAAATCCGTAAGCTTGCTGAAACAACAGCAACACAGGCTAATGAATCAAGTACACAACTTGCTGCTATCCAGAACAGGATTGCAAGTATTGCTGTTTCATCTGAACTGGTTTCAAACTCCTTTGCTAACACTCTGGATAAAGTTTCAGAGCTGGAAAAAATCATTCAGACTCTCAATGAAGTAGCAAATGAACAGAATGCTCAGGCAAAAATAGTTTCGGCTTCTCTGGATCAGATTCGTTCAAGTTCTGAAAAAGTTAAAAAGAGCACTGACTCTATCACAAACAGAACTGAAGACGCCTTCACAATCTGTAACTCCCTTTCACAGATGAGTGACCAGACAAATGTCGGATTGAGAAAATGTCAGGAAGCAGCAGGAAACTTAAGACAGCGCGCTGAAATAATCTCTTCGGAAACAGGCTCAGCAAAAGCCAAAGTTGAAGATCTCGCAGTATCTGCAAGCGAATTCAAAGTATAAGATTAAAATGTACGTTTTAATTAAACGTGCGTTTAGTCCAGAAGCTGTTCGTAGGTGACGCCGTATTTCAGGGCGATGTCCATGGCGTAGGATTGTCCTACCGGCTTTGCAACTTTTACCTTGAAAGACCTGATTCCGTCTTCAGACACTACGATAAGACTTGAAGCCTTTGAATCCGAATCCGAAACCTCGCTGTTAATTTCATCAATATCAAAAGCCAGTTTATGCATATGGGTATTGTAAATACAGCGGGAACCTTTTTTCAGAATAGCTTTTACTGCACCGCGGGCAATAAAGTATCCTTCTTCAAATGAAGTTGTTGAAAAACTTTCGTTCAGAAGAAGAAGACTGTATTTTGTTGCGCTCTTGAAGGATTCCTTGAATCTCTTTGACTCTTCACCAAGCCGGCCCAATTCCATGGTCTGGTTTTCGTCTGCCGGGAAATGAGTGAAAATCTGGTCCACAGGGCTGAAAGCAAAACTGGTTGCAGGAACATAAAGCCCTGCCTGAGCCAGAACAAAAGCCAGACCTGTGGCAACAGTAATTGTTGTTTTACCGCCACGGTTTGCACCGGTCAGAATGTAAGTCCGGCGTTCCTGTGAAAAATCCAGTTCATTTCCAACCACTTCAGCGGGAGTAATTTTTTCTGTAAGTTTCAGATTATATAATCCTTCGCTTTTCATAATCCTGTCTTCAGAAGAAAGGACTGTCGGCTTTGTCATTACAAATCCTTTTTTCATCAGATGTTCAATATATTCTGCAAACTTTACATAAAACAGAAGTTCAGGCAGAAGATTATTAATAATGACATTGATACTGACAGAAGCGTATTCTGAAAGGCGGGCCTTAAGACGGCGGCAGGTATCCCGCAAAACTCCCGATGCAACTCTGTCCAGAGAACGTACGACTTCTGTGGTTCCGTTTACTGGTAAAATTATTCCGTTGAACAAAGCCATATTATTCAGGTTAAAATCTGCCCACTCTGTATCGCTTGAAAATTTATAGGCTCCGTCCCAGTCTGCCCCATCCTCTTCATTTTTATATTTATAGGCATCAATCATGTTGTGGAAAATCTTTGAATTTTTGAAAGGCTTTCTGTTTACGGAATTGATTCCGATTTCAACCGGTTCCATTTTTGTATTCAGGTTTATTCCGATTGTAAGGGATTTAATTTCTGAAGCATCCATTTTGAGTTCTGCAATATCTTTTTTCATTGCAGCAAAGTTTCCTGCCTGGTAAATCTTTACGACATAATCACGGATGCTTACAAGTCCTGCAGATTTAATTTCGCCTGCAGAAAGACACTGGGCAATTTCTTCAACGCAGGTAATATAATCTCCCAGGTCACCGAGTCTGTGAAGAAGCTGCCAGATTCCTGCTGCATCGCTTTCACGGTTCAGACTGGAAAACTGGCGGATATAATCTACCTTCTCAAGAAGGGCAAGCATTCTTTCGCGAATTGAAGGATTATTCAGAATATCTTCAAAAACATCCAGGCGGTATTTCAGAACTTCTTCATTTTTTGAAAGATGGGAAATA
Source organism: Treponema sp. UBA1747 (assembly GCA_002315375.1). Lineage (GTDB taxonomy): Bacteria > Spirochaetota > Spirochaetia > Treponematales > Treponemataceae > Treponema_D. Next base: position 56,544 of record DCHR01000016.1, read on the forward strand.
ATATTCAGGGCAACATCCTGTTCACTCTTTTTTTCGCATACAAGACTGCAGAGTTCATTTAAAGACAAATCGTGTATGGTTTCTTCTGACATCTGAATGTATTCTGGATCTGTTCCTTCCGGGCAAAGCAGGCTGATTGGACTTTTCATTTTCTAACTCTTTAAATATGGATTTTTAATATTTCATCATTATAACACGAGTTGTGTTATAATTTTATAAAAACCTGTTGTGGAGGAAATTATGTTTAAATTCTGGGGAGACGGCTCTGATGCTGCCAAAGCACTGGTCGATGCTGTGGTAGTCCGCAGTACAGAAAACTTCAACTGGACCTTTATTTTTATTCTTGCCGTTGTTTTCTATGTTTACTGGACTGAGATTCAAAAAAAGAACTGGGAAATTGTTTTCGCAGGTCTTTCTCTTTATGGTGTGCACTGGCTTTATGAAATAGGCAATGCTGTAATCGGCAGAATTTTCAGATACCCGCTCTGGACAGTAAGCAATGCTTCAACCACATTTATTCTTCTTAAAGGCGTTTGCTGGGAACTTTCCATGATGTTCATGCTGGCCGGAATTATTTCTGTAAAAATGCTTCCTGATGACAAAAACAAGCGTTACTTTGCAAAAAACGGGAAAAAAGGAATCAGCTGCAAGCTGGCCGGAGCCCTTGAAATGGCTCTGCTCTTTGCTCTTTTTGAAAGTTTTCTCGCAGGAACTTCAAACAATTCCTTCATCTGGGTTTACAAATGGTGGGGCGTAATTCCTGTATTTATTACGACATATGTCCCTTTCTTTCTGGCTTCAAACTATGTTCCTTTCATGGAACCTAAAAAGCGAAACAGATTCCTTATAACCGAATGGGTTCTGGTTGCAGTCCTTCTAATCATCCTGATCCCGCTTGGAATTATTTAATCTGCTATATGCTGCTCCGGTTTCCGGAGCAGTTTTTTTTTCACAGTTTCCCGACTTTCAGGAAAAATGCTATACTTACTCCGAAATCTTCATAGACGGAGAAAAGCATGTTAAACATCAACAACAACACAAATCAGATAAAAACAGAAATACTTATCCGTATTATCAAACTGATGATGGATGGTAATCTGAAAAAAGGGGTTCACTATATTCCTAAAGAAATGGCTCCCAAAGGCAGGGAACCTTTCACCTGTTGTATTTACCATGACCGGGAAATTCTCCGTCAGCGGGTTATTGCAAGACTTGGTTGTTCCGTAGAAAAACTGGATGAAGAAGCAGCACTCTCTGATTTTGCAGAAGAAGCTCTCAACCGAGAATCTCCTACCTGGCCTATGCTTACAGTTCTTCACGAAGCCTGCCACGCCTGTGTTCATACAAAGTACATGGTTACCAATGCATGTCAGGGTTGTCTGGCCCGTCCGTGTACGATGAACTGTCCTAAAAAAGCAATTGCAGTTTCCAATCACCATGCAAAGATTGACGAAAATCTGTGCTCCAACTGCGGACTCTGTATGCAGAACTGTCCTTACCATGCAATCATAAAGATTCCGGTTCCTTGCGAAGAAGCATGCCCTGTAGGAGCAATTTCCAAAGATGAAAACGGTCGCGAAGTAATCGATTTCCATAAATGTATTTTCTGCGGCAACTGTATGAGAAGCTGTCCTTTCGGCGCCATGATGGATAAAAGCCAGATTGTTGATGTTCTCAAACATATTATGAACGGAAAAAAAGTTACCGCTCTGTATGCTCCAAGCATTGCAAGCCAGTTCAAGACACCAGCCGGTAAACTGGAACAGGCTCTGAAAAACTCAGGTTTCACTAACATTCTTGAAGTCGCCCTCGGCGCTGATATCTGTGCTGATAAAGAAGCAAAAGAATTTACAGAACGTATGGAACGCGGTGACAAGCTGATGACAACTTCATGCTGTTCAGCTTATGTGCGTGCCGTAAGAAAACATGTTCCGGATCTGGTTCCATGTATTTCTGAAACCCGGAGCCCAATGCACTACACAGCTGAAATTGCAAAGAAAGCAGATCCTGAATGCATTACAGTTTTCATCGGACCTTGTATTTCAAAACGGCGCGAAGGTATGGATGATCCGATGGTTGATTACGTACTGAGCGTTGAAGAAATCAATGCCCTCTTCATCGCCAAGGGAATTGATCCTGTAAATATTGAAATCACAGACGAAGAAATCCTGAACAAGAAAAATATTCCAACTGCCAGCGGCAGAAACTTTGCACAAAGCGGCGGTGTTGCTGCAAGTATTAAAGTAAGAATCTCTGATCCTGATATTCTGCGTCCTACAGTAATCAACGGACTGAATAAAAAAGGTATGGCCCAGCTTATGATGTATGGCAAAATTAATGCGGGCAAAATGACTCCTCCGCCAAACTCTCCGAACCTGGTAGAAGTAATGGCCTGCGAAGGCGGATGTATTGCTGGTCCCGGTGTAATTGTAAATTCAAATATCGCTCTGGCACAGCTGAATAAATATGTAGCAGACGGAAACCAGGAGTCTCCGGAAAAAGTATGAAATACCTGAAACAACTTTTCATCATCATCATCGTTTCTTTTGCAGGAGAACTGATTCATTATTTTGTTCCCCTTCCAATTCCTGCAAGTATTTATGGCCTCGTAATCATGTTTCTTCTTTTGGAGTTCAAGGTTATAAAACTTGAGCAGGTAAAAGAAACTTCGTCATATCTTCTGGCAATCATGCCGATTTTCTTTGTTCCGCCTTGTGTCGGTTTCATCAATGCATTCCCTTTGATGAAACAATATGGTATTCAGTTTCTGGTAATCGGAATCGGGACAACCGTTCTCGTTATGGTTGCTACAGGATGGGTTGTTCAACTGATCATGCGCGGAAAGCAGAAGAACGCAGTAAAGTCTGAAAACAAGGAGGTTGAAAATGCAGATGCTGAATAACTTCATCGCCTCATCAACTTTCTGGGGTGCTTTCATTACACTTCTGTTTTTCTTTATCGGTGACTGGCTTTTCAGAAAAACAAAATTCTTTTTATTCAGTCCTCTTCTGATTTCTGTAACTCTCTGTATTGTTTTCCTTTGCGTTACCAAGATTCCTTTTACAGAATATGAAGCAAGTGCAAAAGTGATTTCCTGGTTTCTGACTCCATGTACAGTTGCCCTGGCAATTCCACTTTATGAACAGTTTGAAAAATTAAAGGAAAATGCTTTTGCCATTCTGGCTGGAATTCTTACAGGTGTTATCGTAAACCTGGCAAGCGTTTACGCTTTGTGCGTGGTTTTCAAAATCGGTCACACAGAATATGTTTCCCTGCTTCCAAAATCAATTACCACTGCAATCAGCTTTGCCATTACACAGCAGTATGAAGGCCATGTTGCCATAACTGCCATGATGGTTATTCTGGCAGGAAATGTTGGAAATCTTTTTGCTGAAGTAATCTGTAAGCTCTGCAGAATTACGGAACCTGTTGCAGTGGGAGTAGCAATCGGAACTTCAAGCCACGCTTTGGGAACTTCAAAAGCTCTCCAGATTGGTGATACTGAAGGTGCCATGAGCGGACTTTCAATTGCAGTAACAGGATTGATTACAGTTCTTATGATGCCTTTATTTGCAAATCTGATTTAAGTTCAAATGAGGCAAAGGTGGGTTTGATGCTTCAACAAGCTCAACCACCCCAAGCCACAGGCCGCAATCGTAACCAGGTTCTAAAAACTCAACCACCTCTCTTCACAAAAAAGAAAGCTCCGGAAAAACCGGAGCTTTTGCTTTACGCATAAACAGGTTCAAAATCGTCTTTATCGTGACCGCATAAAGGACAGGTAAAGTCGGCAGGAAGTTCTGCGCCTTCGTAAACATAATTACATATTTTACAGCGCCATCCTACGATTTTCTTTTCCGGTGCCTGAGCAGGAGCTGCAGGTTTCGGTTTGATTTTATTCTGATAATCAGAATAGGTTATTGGGTTTTTATCACTTGTTACAACTGCATCTACTACTTCTGCAATGAACAATGTATGACTTCCAAGGTCGATTTTCTCGACTACTTTCCCGCTGATTACTGCACAGGTAGACCAGGACAGATATGGAACTCCGTTTACATCAACCGGCAAAGGAAGTCCGTCCATTTTATCTACATTTCGTCCTGACTGAAATCCCCAGTGTTTGATTGTTTCAAAAGTTGTAGTTTCATCAAGAAGACTCAGTGCAAAAACTCCGCTCTCCTTGATGAGATCACAGGTATAATTGGTATTCAGAACAGAAATAGCAATCCGTGTAGGAGAATTAGCAATCTGCATGCAAGTATTTGTGATACATCCGTTTGCTTTATCTCCGGATTTGGTGGAAAGCATAAAAACGCCATAACTCAATTTATAAAAAGCTTTATTGTCCATTTTTTCTCCTTAAGAATTATGGCTTCATTATTTTACTGTTTCCTTAATCTGTCAATTCAGTTTTTCTGAAGATTCAGGCCTCTCAGGCACAAAACCCTACTCTGCGGGTTGTTTCTTCTGCACAGAAAGTTTCATGTTCACACATTTCTACTATTGCATCCATTTCGGGTCTGTCCCCTGAAATCACTTCTTCAATTTCAATTTTTCGGGCAATGTTATCAATCTGTCCCCCGCTGAATTCATAATTTGAAGCAAGGTGAAGGGCTTCGGATTCAGAAAGAAAGGCCAGTTTACTCTGCCAGATTTTTGCACGGGCAGAAACCTCAGGCTTTTCAAACTTAACCTTGAAAAGGAAACGGCGGTCAAAAGCACTGTCCATATTTTCAGCAAGGTTTGTAGTAGCAATAAGGATTCCGTCAAGGTTTTCAATTTCTTCAAGGAAAATATTCTGAAGAGCATTTTCCGTCTGACGGCAATTTGCATCTCCAAGCTCACGGCGCTTTGAAATAATGGCGTCTGCTTCATTAATAAAGAGAATCGGAATCTTCTGACCATTTTTTCTGGCCGCGTCACAGGCTTCTCTGTAATTAACAAAAATCTTTTTGGTCAGGCGTTCGCTTTCCCCGAACCATTTTGTTTTTGTTTCACTGATATCAACCTGAACAACAGGTCTTCCTGTTTTTTTTGCAATCTGAAGAACACTTTCTGTTTTACCGGTTCCAGGAGCTCCGAAGAAAAGAGCAGTTACACCTTTATGCATTCCTTTCTTTTCCATACGTTCCTGCAGCGCTTTGAAATTTTCTTCTTCAAAAGCATTATAAATTGTAGAAAGCTGGGCTTCCATTTCCAGACTGTAGAACAGGGTTTTAGGAGAAATTTTGTCCGGAAGAAGAGAACAGGAAGTTTCATCCTGTGTAAAGCACATGGCATCTTCACCCAAAAGAACTCTGAGTCCTTTGTTTGTAATGAAAATCTCTGTTTTGTCGGCGAACTCAGAAGCTTCAAGGTCTACAAGTCCCTGACTCTGGAGAAAATGTTTTCCTGAAGTAAACTGATTTTTTGCCACTGCTTTTTCAGCACCAGAATAAAATCTTCTGATAACTACACCAAGGTTAACAAAAGACTCCTGAATCCGCAAAGCACAAAGAGTATAAAGAATAAAACGTTCGTTACTTTGTTTTACAATTTTTTTAAGTTCTTTAATTCCCTGCTTTGTTTTGAATTCTTCTTCGAGGTCAGCCATCTGTTCCATGGTGTGGTCGGTAAAGGTTGCACGGTTATTTTCGATAGCATCATATACCTTACCGAAGAAGGTATAAATATCAGTTTCATTTTTTCTTTTTTTGAGCTTCAGTTTTTTCCCCTGAATAATACAATTCAGCGCTTCCTTTGAAACAGAATAACCGTCACTTCCACCACGACGGAAACCTCCGCTGGAAGCTCCAAAATCAATAAGTCCCCGGTCTACCATTTTCTTAACATCTCCTTCGTAACGAAGAAGTGAGACAAGGGGAATTCCAAGATATCTGGAAATTGATGAAAAATCATTTTTGTTGTTGGTATGCATGATATAAAGAGCACAGAAAATCATTGTCTGCACTTCGTTTGTGCCAAGATATGCAGAAGCTCTGGCAAGAAGCTCTTTCTGTTCATCCAGTGAAACTCCGGATTCCCCCTGAAACCCCTTTCTGTCCATACCGGAATCCAGGTCATCATCATTCCTCTGAAAATTTTCCTGCCCCTGTGAAGAGGTTCTGATATTTTCGGCAACCATAATAATTACATCTGAGATTGAAAGATTTTCTGAGTCAGTCTTATTAAAGACTTCATCTACAAGTGATTTTTTGTTTGTTTCCATATATGTTTCTCCTGATTAATTTACAAAGACAAGATAAATCCAGTCAGTCTCACCATGAGAGACCTTTCTGCTTTTTTATTATTTTTTATGTAAAAGGCAGGTTTTTATTGCTCATTAAAAGCTCCGTTTTAGCTGTTTGGGGACCCCAGCAAGTTGGATTAAATCGGGTAACAGATTATTTTATGGAACAACGTCCACAGAATATATTTACTGAGAAAAATGGAAATCGTGCAGAAAAAAAATTAAATGTACGTTTAATTCAAACATTTCCATCCAAAATGTCCTGGATGGTGATGCTGAAAATGTAATCCGAGATGACGGAATTCAGATGACTCCACATAGGAAGAGTTTTGCAGGTTTTTGCCTTTTCACACTGATTAGGATTGCAATCAAGACAGGCAACCGGGGCAAGTGAATCTTCTGTAAGCTTAAGCACTTCCCCAACCTTTATTTCTGAGGCCGGTTTTACCAGTTTATAACCGCCGCTTTTTCCACGCTGCCCGTCCAGCAAATTGTTTTTCACAAGAAGGGCAACGATTGCTTCGGCATACTTCAAAGAGATTTCCTGCTTTTCCGAAAGTTCGGCAAGAGAAACTCTTTCTTCTTTTTTCCTGGAACTCAGTTCCACCAGAATACGAATGGCATAACGACCACGAGTTGAAACCAGCATTTATTTAATTCCCCGGCTGATTATTCCGCCGCCAATAATAACTCCGTTCTGATAAAGAACGGCACTCTGTCCGGGAGCCACAGCTCTCTGAGGAGTTTCAAATTTAATAAGCCATGGTTTTCCTTTGTATTCAGACTTGTCATCCTCTGCCGGAACATAGGCACTAATCTTACATGGAACAGGTCTGCTTGCAAGCCTGATTTTCACCAGGGCTTCAATTTCGCTTCCTTCAGGAGGTTCAATATTTCCAGGCCAGACAAAATCATCTGCAATAAGGGAAGTTGAATCCAGTTCTTCATTTTTGGCCAGAACAACCAGATTGTTTTTTGCATCGATTGAGTGAACATAAACCGGATAACCTACTGCTACATCGAGCCCCTTTCTCTGTCCGATTGTATAATGCTCAATTCCTCTGTGACGTCCAAGAATATGTCCGTCCAGATCAATTATATCTCCCGGAATACTTGGCTTGTCGGCAAAAAGAGCGTCCCTGTATTCTTCACCTACAAAATCCTGGCTTTCTTCACGGTTTGCTGCATCCAGACTGGCTTTTCGTGCAAGCTCAAAAACTTCTGATTTTTTCAGATTTGCCAGAGGGAAACGTACCTTCTGAAGTATTGTCGAAGGAACTCTGTAAATGAAATAGGTCTGGTCCTTTGACACATCAGTTGCCCCGGAAACCATGAAAGGTCTTTCTTCTGTTCCAAAAACTCCGGTATCAGGGCGGACGATTTTGGCATAATGTCCGGTGCAGAAATAATCGTACTGAATTCCCAGTTTATCTACTGCTTCAAGCATTGCTCCGAATTTTATATTGCGGTTACACATAATACATGGATTAGGTGTACGACCACTTCTGTATTCATTTTTGAAATACTCAAGGACTTTTTCCTTATAAACGTCCTTTACATCGACAACATGATATTCGATTCCATGAGTTTCACAAAAATCTTTGCATTCAGCAATATTTTCTTCTTCACCCGGGCCATAGCAGGCTTCCTTGACTCTTGTCCGGTTTGTATCATTTTTAATTTCAACGATAGAGCCATCCCAAAGACTCATTGTGACACCGATAACGCGGCATCCTTTTTCTTTCAGGAGAAGAGCTGTAAGTGTAGAATCCACTCCTCCACTCATTCCAACAAGAACTGTATCTCCTGCCTCAGGCATTTCCTGAGGAGTATAAGTAATTTCATTCATGAGAAGAATTATACTGGAGAAAGATTTATTTTCCTAGTAAGGATATAGGGATTTAATCAGCAAATCAGGACAATGAAACCTAGTTTTCCAGACCAAGTTCATCCTGATTACGGGTAATATTTTTCATCCATTTATATTTGCGGAAATGATGGACCACAAAAGGCATTTTTTCATATTCGTCCAGAGTCATAATGAAATAAACCCAGATTGGAGGCAGTTTGAAAACATAGGCTGCAAGAGCCATAAGAGGAAGTGCAACGGCCCACATCATGATGGTATCCATAATAAAACCGTAACGGGAATCTCCGCCGCCCCTGAAACAGCCGCAGATAAGACAGGTATTGATTCCTTCGCCAACCATACGATAGGTGGTCATGAAAATCATTGCACTTAAATATGAAAGAGCTGCAGGACTTAATTTGTCGGAATAGAATTTCAGAATCAATGGACGTATAGCAACCATAATACCGCAACCGATGACAGCAACGATTATTGTAAGGAGAAGAAGCTTCTTTGAATATTTTTTTGTTTCCTGAATCTGGTTGGCTCCAAGAGACTGTCCCACAACAACTGTTGTTGCATTTGCAAAACCACGTTCTGCAATGGCTCCGATATTAACCACCATAATTGCGACTGCATTTGCAGCGATTATGTCATTTCCCATGTGTCCGAGGATTGCTGTAAAAACAGAAGTTGCCAGTCCCCAGATAAGGTCATTTCCCATGGCAGGGAAACTGATTTTTACAAAATCCTTGGTAAGAATACCGGATGAAGTAAAAATATATTTGAGACGGAATTTAATCTGTCCTTTTATAGAATAAAGCAGACACATAAGAACTTCTGAAAAACGGGCACAGACAGTTCCAAGAGCAACCCCCATAACTCCAAGTTTTGGAAGTCCGAAGAAACCGAAAATAAATGAAGCGTTCAGAACAATATTAACAACCAGAGATACGATAGAAACTACTGACGGGAAAACGATTTTCCCGATACTTCTGAGGGCACTCATATAAGTCTGAGAGATTCCCATGAAGATAAAGGAAATGGAAACAATACGGAGATACTGGGCACCGATTGAAATTGTTTCAGAATCCGATGAAAAAATTTTCATCACTGCCTGAGGAAACAGCAGAGAAAAGCTGGTAAAAATTGCAGCAAAAAGAAGGGAAAATCGGCCTGAGATTCCGATTATTCTTTCAACCGATACTTCATCCTTTTTACCCCAGTACTGGGCAACCATTACAGAAGTACCTGTGGCCAGTCCGAAGAAAATACAGAAAATCACGAAAGTATACTGGTTTGCCAGAGAAGAGGCTGCCATAGCTGTCTGTCCAACATAACCAAGCATAATTGTATCGGCAGTTCCAACCAGAGTGCTGATTAAATTCTGGATCATAATTGGAACGGCCAGTGTGAGAGTCCATTTGTAAAGTTCTTTTGTTGATAATTCTTTATTCATATTTTCCTTATAAGTCTATGTTTTTTTACAGCTGGAATTTTTCTTTCAAAAATTCGGCAACCCCGTCTTCATCATTTGAAAGGGTTTCAGCATCTGCAATTGCCTTAACTTCCGGAATGGCATTGCTCATGGCAACTCCGGTTCCGCATTTTTTCAGCATACCGATATCATTGAAATCATCTCCAAAAGCAATCATTTCTGCAAAAAGGATTTTATATTTTTCGCTCAAGAACTCAACGGCATGTTCCTTTGTGGAAGTCCCCGGTGTAAACTTGTACCAGGGAATATCACTGAAAGGAACGGCATCTACTGCTTCTGCAGCAGATGATATTTTTTCTGCAGCCTCTTTATCAACGGTTTTTACACATATTTTAATTGCCGGATTATTGAAATTTTTGAAATCTGAGTATTCCGCACCAATCAGGTAATTGTCACTTTCACTTGTTTTTTTGTTGTAATAGATTTTATTCAGAGTATCCAGAGTTATTTCGATTTCAGGTCCACAAACTTCAAAGATTTTACAAAGAATTGCCCGGGTTTCTTCAACAGAAAAAACTGCCTGAAAAACCATTTCTCCTTTATAAAAGATGTTCCCGCCATCATTGCAGATTACCACATCAGGATTCACCTGCTTAAGATAATCCTGGATTTTTACATACCCGCGACTGGTTGAAAAACCAACCAGGATTCCTTTATCGCGACATTTTTTCAAAACCTCAACTGATTTATCAGAAATTCTTTTGTCAGTGGTCAGGAGTGTCCGGTCCAGATCGGTAAGAACAAGCTTTGTCATGGCAACAGTATAGCATTGATTTTATTCCCTTTACCACCAGCCTGTTTTTTTAAATTTTACAAAATATTATGCTGGAACAATTTCTCATGTTATAATTAGAATATGAAGATATCAATTAAATCCTTAAAATTACAGTTCATTTCGATTTTCATTCTGTTTATTCTCGCATTCTGCCTTTTTTCAACAAACCGCGGAATAACCAGTATCCGTAAAACTGGATCCCTTCTAGCCAACATTACTGGTAGAACTGCAATCCAGAAAGCTACAGAGATTATTGATGTTTCAAAATACAAATCTCTGTTGAATTCTATGTCAGAGGATCATCCTTACTACGAGGAACTTCGTGAACAGCTTCGAGAAATCAAGGAAGCAACAGGATGTCTGTATCTTTACACAATGGTACCGAATAACATTACAGATGCAGTTTATGTTGTTGACGGAAGCGTAGACCCTGATGATGACGATTTCAGCGCACTGGGAGTTGTCGAAGATATTACCTCATACGGACGCTTTCCTATTGATGCCTGTAACGGGAACGAAATAGTTTCAGGTGGCATCGAAAAAGATGATGAATGGGGCTATGTCGTAAGCTCTTATTGGGGAATCAAGGATTCAAACGGAAACAGTCTGGGCTTCATAGGCTGTGATATTAATATGACTGAATTTGAAGCCGTAATGAAAAAATACATCAATCTGCTCAGCGGACTTGGATTCGTCTTCCTGGTTTTAGGAATTACCCTCGTAATAACAATGTCCTCAAAAATATTCGGAAACCTTAAAAAAGTTACTGCTGCAATGGAAGAACTTTCAAAAGGTGATGCTGACCTTACTGTCCGCCTCAAGGAAGCCGGTGGAACTGAACTTGCCGGCCTTGCAGCCAGCTGTAACCATGTAATCGACAGAATGGATTCCCTTGTAAAAAATCTTCAGGAAGAAAGTTCGGTTCTTGCAGATTCAGGTACAAAAGTTTCGGAACAGATGACAGACCACTCAGCACGCATTAATTCTGCCGTTATGTCAGTCCAGAATATTTCCAGCATGATTTCTGACCAGACAAAACAGATTGATGCAATCAACAGTGAAATTACAAACGTTGAAAATGAAATCTCAAGCCTTGATTCAAGACTTGTAAATCAGTCAGAAGCAATCCATGACTCTTCTGCCGCAATCGATGAAATCTCAACACAGATTGTTGTAATGAACAAGAACATTGAAAAGGTTGTAAACGAATACAATGCACTGGTTCAGGAATCAGACAAAGGACGGAAACTGCAGGATACTGTAAGCGACCAGATTCAGGCTATTGCAGAACAGAGCCAGAACCTTACAGATGCCAACGATGCCATTGCATCAATTGCGGAACAGACAAATCTCCTTGCAATGAATGCCGCCATTGAAGCCGCTCATGCCGGAGAAGCAGGAAAAGGATTCAGTGTTGTAGCTGATGAAATCCGTAAGCTCTCCGAAACTTCAAGTGACCAGTCAAATCAGATCAGAAGTCTTCTGGAAAATATTTCACAGGCAATCAGCGGAATTGTTGAATCTTCAATTCAGTCATCTCATTCTTTCGATAATGTTGGATCAAAAATCAATGAACTTAACAATCTGATTATCCAGATTAAAGACGGAATGACAGAACAGACTATCGGTATGGATAACATTCTGCAGACCATGCATACTTTAAGCGAAACAACAAACGATATTACACAGGCTTCTGAAACAATGAAGGAAGCCAGCGAAAATGTTGTGAAGAATTCGAAAGACCTGAAGGACATTGCAGAAAAAACTATGGAGCATTCAAACATGGTTTCTGAAGAAATGACTCAGATGGCCTGTGATACAGAGAATACCCTTTCTGCCACAGAAAGAAGCGTGGAAGCAACCAGACGGGTTTCTTCTATGATTGACGGATTCAAGGTTTAATTACCGCCCTTATTAGCTAAAAATGAAAAAGGAGGCTGATGCACAGAATCAACCTCCTTTTTTATTTTTCAGAGCAGGAATGCTTCTGACAGTTACCGGAATAAGGGCAACCGGAACATTTGCCTTTGGACCTGTCCTTTGACAGCTTAACAACAGCTGCAATTATCGCAGTCAGAATAATTACAAGCACAATTACCGTTGCCATAAAGTCTCCTTCTTTCCCAAATACGGAAGGAACCTTCAATCCATAAGTCCCTTCAAGGTTTACTTTAGCACGAAGGACTGATTATAAATAGTAAAAAAATCCAGAATCTGAACGAAAATTATTTAAAAAACGAAAAACCTTATATTTTTTACTTTATGCAGATGTATAATGAAAACAACAATATTCTGGAGTTAATTAATGGCTGACAAACCAAATTACAACCGAACCCGTATTGCCTGTTATCTTGGATTTATTACTCAGGCTATCTGTGCAAACTTTGCACCTCTGCTCTTTCTTACCTTCAATAAAACCTATGAAATCTCTCTGGGAATGATTGCTCTGATTCCTACTGTTTTTTTCTTTACCCAGCTGGTTGTGGATATACTCTGCGGATTATTTGTTGACCGAATCGGTTACAGAAGATGCGTAGTAGCTTCGGAAGTATGTTCTGCTTTAGGATTAATAGGACTTGCATTTCTGCCGGAGCTATTTCCGAATCCCTTTGTCGGAATCCTTATTTCTGTAATCATTTATGCTGTCGGCTCAGGACTGATTGAAGTTCTGGTCAGTCCTATCGTTGAAGCCTGTCCTTTTGAAAACAAAGAAGCCACCATGAGTCTTCTTCATTCTTTTTACTGCTGGGGTGTAGTTGGCGTAATAATAATCTCTTCCCTTTTCTTTACACTCTTCGGAATCTCAAACTGGAAAATCATGGCCTGTATCTGGGCAATCCTTCCAATCTACAATATTTTCAACTTCGCAACCTGTCCGATTGAAAGACTGACTGAAGACGGAAAAGGTATGACCTACCTTCAGCTCTTCAAGCTTCCTTTATTCTGGGTTGCAGTTCTTCTTATGGTTTGCGCAGGAGCATCGGAACTATCCATGGCTCAGTGGGCATCGGCTTATGCAGAATCAGCTCTGGGACTTTCAAAAACAATTTGTGATCTGGCAGGCCCATGTATGTTCGCTATTACCATGGGTATCTCCCGAAGTTTTTACGGCAAGTTCGGAGACCGTATTAATCTTCAGAACTATATGATTGGATCAGGACTTTTCTGCATTGTCTGTTACCTTCTGGCAACTCTTTTCCAGAGTCCTGTCATCGGTTTACTCGGCTGTATTTTCTGCGGATTTTCTGTTGCAATAATGTGGCCGGGGACAATCAGTATTTTCTCGAAACTTCTTCCACTTGGAGGAACTGCAATGTTTGCCCTGCTGGCAATGGCAGGAGATCTTGGCGGCTCAATCGGTCCTGCAATGGTAGGAAATATAACAGAATACCTGGGGAACAATATGCACAAAGGAATGCTTTCGGGAGTTGTATTCCCGGTTCTTCTGGTAATTTGTGTACTTCTTTTGAAGCTCAAAAAAAGCACTGCGGAAAAAACTGAATAACCGTTTTTTCAAAGTATAAATAAAACCACTATTTCTCGCTTCTGTTATAAATAAAGCCTATAACTAATCATAAAAACATAGTATTTTACCTGGAAGTGAAAAACTGATAAATTCATAACATAATCAAAACCTACCAGAGTGGTGGGAAATAAAACAAGAAAAAAAACAGACCATCACAGGGCTTTCAACCTTGAAGAACTGATGGCAAAGTGAGGTAAAACTATGGCATACAAATTCGAAACATTACAGTTACACGTAGGACAGGAACAGGCAGACCCAACAACAGATTCAAGAGCAGTTCCAATCTATCAGACAACATCTTACGTATTCCACAATTCGGAACACGCAGCAGCCCGTTTTGGTCTGGCAGATGCAGGTAATATTTACGGACGTCTGACAAACTCAACTCAGGATGTTCTGGAAAAACGTATCGCTGCCCTGGAAGGCGGTGTTGCTGCCCTGGCAGTTGCTTCTGGAGCTGCTGCAATCACTTATGCAATCGAAGCCCTGGCTCAGGCCGGAGACCACATTGTTGCTCAGAAAACAATTTACGGTGGTTCCTACAATCTTCTGGCTCATACCCTTTCTGGTTTCGGAGTTCAGACTTCTTTCGTTGATGCACACAATCTGGCTGAAGTAGAAGCCGCAATCAAACCAAATACAAAGGCTATCTACCTTGAAACACTGGGAAATCCAAACTCAGACATTCCTGACCTGGATGCAATTTCAGCAATCGCAAAAAAACACGGACTGCCTGTTGTTGTAGACAACACTTTCGGAACTCCATATCTTTTCCGTCCTTTCGAACACGGCGCAAATATTGTAGTTCACTCGGCAACCAAATTTATCGGTGGTCACGGAACTTCCCTTGGTGGAATCATCGTTGACGGCGGAAACTTTGACTGGAAGGCTTCAGGAAAATATGCTCCAATTGCAAGTCCAAATCCTTCTTACCATGGAATCAGTTTCGCGGATGCTGTGGGACCTGCAGCTTATGTAACTTACATCCGTGCAATTCTTCTTCGTGACCAGGGTGCAGCAATTTCACCATTCAATGCATTCCTCCTGCTTCAGGGAACAGAAACACTTTCCCTCCGCCTGGACCGCCATGTCGAAAATACAAAGAAAGTTATTGAATTCCTTAAAAACAATCCAAAAGTAGCAAAGGTAAATCATCCTTCTTTGTCTGATCATCCGGATCATGCTTTGTATGAAAAATATTTCCCGAATGGTGGTGCTTCAATTTTCACATTTGAAATAAAAGGTGGAAAAGAAGCTGCATGGAAGTTCATTGACAATCTGAAAATTTTCAGTCTCCTTGCTAATGTTGCCGATGTAAAATCACTTGTAATCCACCCTGCAACAACAACACACAGCCAGCTGAATGATGCAGAACTTGCAGATCAGGGAATTACACAGAGCACAATCCGTCTGAGCATTGGTACAGAACATATTGACGATATCATTGCAGACCTTCAGAATGGGTTTGAGGCGATTTAAATACAAAAGGGACAGGGATAGCCGGGGGAACTGGAACTTACAATGGGGACAGGGATAACTGGTTATCCGGAAAACTTACAAAAGGGACAGAGACAACTGATCCGAAAAACAATACAAATAACAAATCAGGAGATAAAAAATGGCAAAAATCGCAGAAAACGCAGCTGAACTTATCGGAAAAACACCTCTTCTTAAGCTTAACAACTATTCAAAAGATGCAAAGGCAACAATTCTGGCAAAACTGGAGCTTTTCAACCCTGCTGGAAGCGTAAAAGACCGTATTGCACTTCGCATGATTACCGATGCTGAAGAAAAAGGTATTCTGAAACCAGGTGCTACAATCATTGAACCAACTTCAGGAAATACAGGAATTGGCCTTGCTTCAGTAGCTGCAAGCCGCGGATACAAAGCAATCCTTACACTGCCTGATACAATGTCTGTGGAACGCCGCAATCTTCTTAAAGCTTACGGTGCTGAACTTGTTCTGACAGAAGGTGCAAAAGGCATGAAAGGTGCCATTGCAAAAGCTGAAGAACTGAAAAATGAAATTCCTGGAAGCGTTATCCTTGGTCAGTTTATAAATCAGGCAAATCCTGCCGCTCACTTTGACACAACTGGGCCTGAAATCTGGGATCAGACAGACGGAAAAGTTGATATTTTCGTTGCAGGTGTTGGAACAGGTGGAACCGTAACCGGAGTTGGAAAATACCTGAAATCAAAAAACCCAAATGTAAAAATTGTTGCAGTCGAACCGGCAACTTCACCTGTTCTTTCGAAAGGTATCGCCGGTGCCCACAAAATTCAGGGAATTGGTGCGGGTTTTGTTCCTGAAACACTGGATACCAAAGTTTATGATGAAGTAATTACCATCGAAAACGATGATGCATTCACAGAAGGCCGTGCTTTTGCAAGAAGCGAAGGGGTTCTGGTTGGTATTTCAAGCGGAGCTGCTCTTAAAGCTGCAAAAATTCTTTCTGATCGTCCCGAAAACAAAGGCAAATTTATTGTTGCATTACTGCCTGACAACGGGGACAGGTACCTTAGTACTGCACTGTTTACAGAGTAAGGGGACTTACAAAAGGGACAGGGATAACCGGTTATCTGGGGAACTTACAATGGGGATAGAGACAACCGGTTATCTTAGCGATTTTCAAAAGAGACAGAAAAAGCCGTTAATCAAAACTCAAATTCGCCTTGAAAACTTTTCCAACTTTTCTGTTCTACAACTATTATTTTATCAGAAGGAAGAATTTCTCCCACCAAAACCGGTGAATTGGGATTATGCAGTTTGTTATTCTTCAGTACATTTTGCCGATTTGAGTTTGCATAACAATACCTGCATAAATGAAGGCAGGTATCATACTGACCAATATCACAAGTCAGGAGGCAAATACACTCTCTTCTACCTGATTTTTTTACAGGGACAGCCAATTTATATCCGCATGCTTTCTCATAAGTTGAAAGTGTCATGCAACCAGAACAATCAGCTCCGAACTTCTCAAGTTCATCTCCTTCCGCACATGGTTTTAAAATCATACCATGACTTTTTGCGATTTTTGAAAACTGTCCCCCGATTTTTAATCGTTCTGAAAAGGAAATCTCTTGTACTTCCGGAAAATTTCTGCGTTCTTTCTCATAAAGATCGATAAAACTAATGACAGCTACTTTCGTATAACCTTCAAGTTTACTACAAATTTCTTCAAACTCTGTAAAATGCCTTTGTAATGTATATACTTCACTTAAAAAAATCGGATCATAACGGAAACCAACACAATCTGGTCCGTAATGTTTTGACAAAAATATAAAATCTTCGATTACTTGTTCTTTTTGGGGTACTCCAGGTTCAATTTCGGGTCCATAAGGAGTAATTGTTACATACCAAAATTGATGAAAAGATTTTAGGAGCCTGAAAGCTTCATCTGTAAGCAAAGGTCTTGGGTTTTTAGTACAAAAACCTAGACAATCTACCACTTCGGGATCCAATCTATACTGGTTTATCTGATTTTTCTGATATGGGTTTCTGACACAAACGAAACCCTCTCTTAATCGATTCATAAACCATTCTGAGTAAAAAGCTGGTATATCAGTTCGAAGTCCTGTATTAATAATCATAAATAATTGAAAACGACCTTTCTTATTTTATTATACATTACCTTTATAAAGTTTTCCCTGTCCCTATTGTAAGTTAGCACTTACAATAGGGACAGGGAAAAAAAACGAAAAAAAAAATCCTTATTTCCAAAAATGTAACAAAAATGCCTATATTTTATTAGGAGTTGATATGAGAAAACGTAGACAATATGGAAAGACGGGTTTTTATCACGTGATTATCAGAGGTGTAAATAAACAAAATATTTTTAATGATGAACAAGACCGGAAAACTTATTTTCTATTAATTAAAAAATATTCTGAAAAATTTGAAATAAAAATTCATGCATATTGTTTAATGGAAAACCATGTTCATCTATTAGTGGAAGATAAAAACAAAAACTTAAGTATTTTCATGCAATGTTCAGCATCAACATATGCAAGATACTATAATCGAAAATATGACAGAATCGGTCATCTATTCCAGGAAAGATTCAAAAGCGAAATAATTAAGGATTTGAATTATTTTAAAACTGTTTTTCGATATATCATTCAAAACCCTGAAAAAGCAGGAATATGCGATGCTCTAAGTTATCCATGGTCCAGTAAATCATATTTTCAAAAGACAGAACAAGACTCTTTAATTTATTCAAATTTTATCAAAATACTCTTTAGGGATGAAATATCATTTATAACCTTTATTTCCCAAAATAATAATGATATATGTATGGAAACAGATCTACGTCCATCAGAACGAGCAGCTTATTATGTTGATCGAATAAAAAATATCCTGCAAACCAACAATCCGATTATTACCCCTGATTTACCACGCTCTTTATTACTAGATAAAATCCACCTGTTAAGGAAAGAGGGTATATCTATCCGGACAATCTCCAGAATAACTGGAATCGAAACCTGGCTTATTCAACAAGCAAAATAAACACCTAACACTTTATCTTTCTATTTTTATTATTTCAGCGCTTCATATGTATTGAAAAACATTCATTTCTTCTGCATATCCAAGCAATTATCCCTGTCCCTTTTGTATTTAATTTGCACTTTCCGAAACAAAGTTTTATAATTAATACAAATCTTTCAAAGACGCAGGATTTCCTTAGGGAAGTTCTGCGTTTTTTTTATTTAGGGGTATTTATGAAAGTAGTAATTATCGGTGCCGGAGCCATGGGATGCCTTTATGGAGCATATCTAAGTAAAAACAATGAGGTTGTAATGCTGGACAGTTTCGAACCACAGGTCGAAGCTCTTAATTCAAACGGGATTACAGTTCTTGAAGAAGATGGAAATGAATACAGTTACAAGAATATAAGAGCATTCAAATCAGGCGAATACCATGAAACAGCAGACCTTGTAGTAGTTTTTGTCAAATCAACATTTACCGAAGATGCCCTCCATGACAATAAATCTCTTTTTGCAAACCACACAATCGTCATGACTCTTCAGAATGGGGCTGGTAATGACAGAAAAATCGCAAAATATGTTGCAAAGAAAAATATCGTAATTGGAACAAGTAAACATAATTCCGTAAATATGGGCGGAGGGAAAATCCGTCATTCGGGATCAGGTGAAACAACAATCGGAAGTAATATTGATGCAAAAAAAACATTAAATACAATACACAACCTCCTCTCTGAAAGTAGATTTAAAACTGAAATAACGACCGATATTCAACGCATTATCTGGAGCAAGCTCTTTGTGAACCTGTCTATTAATACTTTTACGGCTATTACGCGCTCTCCTATTGGTTCGATGATAGACAATAAATATGCATGGGATTTTGCAGAAAAAATGATATGTGAAGCTGTTGATGTCGCTGAAGCCGATGGCACTCACTTTTCTTATATGGAAGTCCTGAATATGGTTCATCATGTCTGTGAGGATGCTGGTAAAGGTTATTCTTCAATGTCACAGGATGTAATGAACTGTCGCCGGACAGAAATTGACGCTATAAATGGTGCTATAGTGGACCAAGCCAGACTTTACAATGTACCCGTGCCATATAACACTCTGATTGTCGATTTAATTCACGCAATCGAAGGGGCATATAAATATCAACAAAAATAAAAATTGGTCAAAAAAAGCATCAAGTATCCCTGTCCCTTTTGTATGAAAATGGAACATTCCATTAAACCATAATCATTAAAGGTATAGAATTGCTCTACACATCCAGTTCGACTAATCCACAATTGTCCTGAAGTCCGGATTTCCAGAAATCTTCTACAGGAAGTGATTTTGCCGCACGAACAATTCCCTTGCACAAAGCTCCATGCCCTGAAATAAGGATACAACACTTATCGTCATACCGTTTTTTAAGATCATCCAGAAATTCTCTGCATCTCTTATCGAGATCCTCAAAAGATTCCCCATTTCCTGTTGGAATATAAAGTTCAGGATGCTCAAAAAAATTTTTACGGGCTTCTTTCAAAAGCGGATTACAATCCGAATCCACTATTCTTTTACCTTCCAGATCTCCAAGACAAATTTCACGAAGCCGAGAATCAGATTCAACTGAAAGACCATGGGGTTCCGCAACAATACGGGCCGTATTCAAAGCTCTCTGCAAAGGACTGGAAATAACCACATCAAATGGAAGGTCCGCGTAACGTTTTGCAGCTTCCCGCGCCTGGGCTATACCCTTTTCATTCAAAGGAATATCTGAAAAACCCTGAAGTTTCCATTCCTTATTCCAGTCAGTTTCCCCATGTCTCAAAAGATAAAGTTTCATAAAATCAGTCTAGCACAAATGCTTGCCCCTGTCCCTTTTGTAAGAAAACCGACAATCACTTATCCCTGTCCCTTTTGTAAGTCATACTTCTCCGCAAGAACCTTCACTTCCTTTCTGATCCTCTCTATAAGCTCTGGCGGATTCAAAACGGTTACGGCATTACCGAAACCCATTACCCAGGAGAAAATCATTTCTTTCTGATTGGATTTGAACTTCAACAAGATTGAACCATCTTTCTGGCGGATAAGCTGCTGGTCTTTATGCCATTGTCTTTCATTCACATAGTTTGCCATTCCGGGTATGAAAAGAAGCTCATATTCTGAAGGAGGTTCCGGATTATTCCAGATTCCGAAATCCAGGTCGACGTGATTCTTAATGTCAAAATTTTCCGGAAACTTGAAAAACTCTGATTTGAATTTTATTTTACGGATGCGGGATAAAGCATAAACACGGATGTCATTCTTTTCATGATCGAACCCCAGTACATACCAGTTTCCTTTCTGACAGAGAACATGATATGAATCAAATTCCTTCTGTTTATATTCCTGACTGCCTACACTTCTGTATTCAAAATGAACAACCTGCCGGCTTTTTACTGCTTTGAAAATTCCGTTGAATACGCCTTCATCGATTTCAGGCAAAGGATCCTTTATAAAACTGATATCCTTATTCAAAAAACTGGTGTCCACAGAAACTGTATCAGGCAGCATATCGGTAAGTTTTTCCATTATGTGCCTGAAATTATTTTCCAGAGGGGTATTTTTGTATTGTTCCATGAGAGGAAGAACCGTTGAAACTGTAAAAAGGTCACCTTCAGTCAGAAGAACATTAGGAACAGAATATGTCGGATCCGAATAATGATACATATTCCGTGTCTTGTCATATTCAATTGGTGCATCAAATTCATTGCGAAGCTGCTGAAAATCTCTTTCGATAGTCCTGCGATTTACTCCGAACTTAAAAATCAAATCATCCATTTTGACATAAGCTCCGCCCCGAAGCATTTCATCAATCTGGATTATTCGTATTGTTCTTCTGACGTCATCCCTTTTTTCAGCCATTTTTATTCCTCAGTTTCAGAATCAGGAACTTCATCAGAGTAATAATCAACTTTTAAAATCAGGTCAGCCAGTTCTTTTGAAATAACCAGAGGCATAGAAAAAGCATCAAGAACCATTACTTTCAGTTCTTCAGTTTCTTTAAAAAACTCAATGCAATCGGGAACAGGAATATCCATCAGGATTATATCTTTGTCTTCCGCATAATGATCTCCGATTTCTTCTTCATTTGAAAAAATCCCCATTGCACTTTCGCCTTCATCATTCTGAAGCGTAACAGGAAAGTAATCTACGCCATCATCAAAATGAACTTCTTCCTCGCCCTTACTGATACTTTCCTCAAGTTTTGCTTTTACCTCATCAGACATTTCCACATGCACAGGAACTTTTACGGTTGAATCATGAAGACAACAGACAAGATTGAAAAGATTATCTTCGGTCTGGTTTTCAAGAAATATCTTTTTTAAGGCAATAAGAGTTTTTCCATCAGCAAGCAGTTCCTCTGTTGAATTTTCGCCTGGCTGATCGTCAAAAACTTCAGGCCCGTGATAATTTCTGAAATTTTCCAGGTAATTCTCTTTCCAGATTCCGGCTTTAATCATATCTTTTTCAATCTCAGAAACAAGGATATCCGCGATTTCAGGATTTACAAGAACTCCCGAATGCCCTCCATGCCATTTGATTTCAGGAAATAATTTTTCATATTTTTTCGCAGAAAGAATATTGTTTTCGTCACAATCAAGTGCATCCATAATCCACATGTCAGCGTAATAGAGTTTGGTTCCATCTTTTCTCCAGCTTTTGCCTTCATAGCAGGGACCCTTGAATTTTCCGAACATGGCGATTCCATCATTATCTGTTCCAACCTGCTGAAGAACAAAAAAATCATCTTCCTTCAAATTTTCCCATTCTCTGATACTCCAGTTAAAATCCAGAGGATGCTCACCCTTATCCAGATGCTTTTTCAGTTCCTTGTGATTTTCTGTTTTATAAGAAGAAATTGCCGGATTCCACCTCAAAATATATACACTCATAATATCCTCCAAATGATTGTAAGGGTGACTTAATCAAGTTCAATCGCCCTTGTTTCTCAAAAAAAGCAGGTTCCCTATAGTTTATTTTACCACGGAAACCTGCTTACATACATTTTAAATACTTAACTGAACAACAATATCATGTCCGCCAAGACGAACCAGTTTTCCGTTATATGAAAGCTTTTCAGGCTTTGCTTCACGGATTATTTTTGCAGCAAGAGCCCGGACATAACCTGCTTTTTCAAGCCCCGGATTCCCCGTCAGTTTAGCATCGATATTTTCCAGCATTACGGTAACGGCAAAATTATCAACCGGATTATATGGCTCAGCCTGAACTGCACATTCAAGACTTGAATAAAAATCATGTTTTGCCTTTCTGATTTTCTCTGCCTGTTCAATAAGGTTTTCAGGCTTCAGATTATCAGCCATGTTATCCAGAATTTCGGAATATGATTCCCAGCTGTGATGACTTGTTCCAACAACAGAAACTGTAAGCTTCACATCGTTTTCTTTGAAATAGCGCATAAAAGCCTGATCCAGTGTTTCTTTTGCTGCATCAAACTTCAGCTTCTTTTTAGCACTATTGAAAATCAATGGAACATCTTCAGCTTCAATGTTATTCATTCTTCCATAAACAAGTGAAAAAAGAATCTCAACACTGAGAGGTTCCATAATGTACTGGCTGAGCTGTGCGAACTTTTCAAATGCTTCCCGACGTTTCAGGTAAAGCTCACCGGCCAGAAGAGAATCCTTTGCTTCAACTGCTGCAAGAAGTGGTCCCACATGAACAAGAAAACTGAAAACATCTTTGTCTGAAACATCAGTTTCCGGCGACACGTAAATCTTTGAATTATTGTTTACTGCATCCTGAAGAAAAATGTACCAGCTTGGCGAAAAGAAAGAACTTGAAGCAATTTCCTGAAAACCTTCAACATCTGGTAAAAAATTATTTTCCCAAAGGCCTTCATAATCCAGCTGGCCTGTTTTGCTTTTTGAAAACTCAAACCAGCTGTCACCATTTCTGATTAAAATCTGTGCGTTACTCATCCTGCACCTCCATTATGTCGTTATCTTTAATTCCATTATAAAAGACAAGAACGACATATAATGTCGGTGTGATTAAAATTCTATCAATCCGTAAGTCATATTAATGAAGAAATCAATCGTATCTTTTTTGACTCCGTTATAGTCTGCCTTACATGTGGCACCGATTTTCATTTCCATCTGATTGGTACTCAGTTTATATCCAAGCTTCAAACAATAATCCTCACTCCATAAAAGATTTTTCTCACGGGTAATTGAAAAGAGCGAATCACAGGAAAGAAAAATATCTCCTATCGGAATAAATAAGTTTTTTGCAGACACAGTACCGTTCAGTATCAATCTGAAAGGCTCACTGCAATCAACAATCTGATTTCCGTATTTCATTCCGGGAATTTCGAAGGCCGGGTCTCCGGGAATATCCAGATATCTTCCGCGGGCACCTACGCTGTAACCAAAATCCTTGTCCCCTTTTGTAAATTCGATTTTACTTTCTGCACCGTAATACATATTCATGTCATTAATAATGAAAGGCAGTACAGCATTCACTGAGGTTTTAACATCATAATAAGAAGACTTTTCCAAACCTCTGGTCATATGAAAATCGATTCCCGCTTTTGAAATCAAGGCAGCATCATATGAAGCATTCCTGTTATTGATTGTGTACCAGCCGTCTTCATAAAAGTTCAGAAGTAATCCCGTATAATTTCTATACTGCTGGCGATTGTAAAGTGGCAGAATATATCCCACAATCAAATCGTTAACCGTTTTATTTTGATCACTTGTTAAAACATTTGTACGGGTGTAAATAAAATCAAGTTCTGAAGGCCCTGCAAAAATTGAATCAGCAAAAACCATATCGAAATTATTTATATCCGGATAATAACTCAGAGAAAGGAAGCCCAGTCCCATTGTGCTCTGAAGTTTCGGATTCATCCAGGTAACTGCATAACCAATTCCTGGAATAAGTTCTTCGCTGGCAAGCAGGTTAATCATAGGAATATAAAAAATCGGATCTGGAAGAGGAATGAATTTCTTTTCGTCACTCAATTCTTCAGAAATTTCAGGAAGTGATTTTGTCATTTCAACAAACTTTTCATCTCTCTGTTTAATCTGAATCTTTGCAACTTCAACAGGTTTCTTTTCTTCTTCAGTTTCCTTTGAAAATAGTTTTTTCTTTTTATTTGATTCGCTTTTCTCTTCTTTGACAAAGGGAACTCTTTCCTGAACGCCCGGATAAGGATTGAAATCAGGATAATCATTCTGAAGACTTCCGAAACAGATTTTTTCTCCCGGCAGTGAAGGTCCATAAAAATCAGGAACAATGCCCCATTCTGTTTCAGGTTTGATTTTCAGAACATAGCCGTCTGAACTGTACGAATAATAGTAAACACCCTTTGCGGATTTATAAGCCCAGAGTGCTCCGACAGGATCTGAAACAACCGGTCTGATTTCATCATCCTCATTTTCGGTCACTTCAAAAACTTCAAGGCGGCCTCGTTCATTAGAACAGAACAAAAGTTTTCCGTCGCTGTTCCATGACGGGAAAGCAGGATCGATTATATCTTCGTCTGTATTTGCCACTTCCTCATAATCTTCGGGACTGGAAAGTTCTGTTACACAAACAACCGCTCTTTTCCCATCTGCCTTTAAAAAAGCAATTTTAGTTCCGTCATCATTTACAGAAGGTTCAACAATATCGCAGCCCGGAATTTCAAGTAATTCTTTTTCACTTCCTGTTTCTGTATCAATTCTGACAAGAATAAAATTCAGTCCCTTCTGTTTGAGGGCAACAAGAACCTCTCCGTTTCTGCTGACTCTTGGCCAGAAATATGAAGTGCCCTTTGTAAGTCTTTTCAATCCATCTTTCGAAGTCCATTTGAAAATTGCATTTTCATTTTCGTAACCAGGGTTTCTGTCATTTCTCAAATATGGCATTGAAGCATAAACGATTTCATTTTTATCAGCAGTAACCGAATGTTCATCTCCAAAAGAATTTTCAAACAGAATTGTTTCCTTCAAAACTGTATTCAGATCTTCTTCAGGTTTTGAATCTTCAAGATAATTAGAACCGGAAATTGCAGAAGGATTGTATTTTACAACAGCCGGTCTTTGTCCCGGAAAAGTCCGTAAAGTAATATAAGTCCCGTCATCAAGGATAACTGCAGGTTGAAAATAACTGGCACTCGTTACTCTTGGTGAAATGATTTTTCCTTCAGGAATTTTTCTTTCATCCGCATATTTTGCTACCAGACTTTTTTTCACGTCCTTATAAATACTTTCTGCACTTACACCGAGTACTTTAAAAAGTGCATTTTCGTATGAACCCCAGTAACCTTTGTTTCGCTGGATATCTGCAATTGCTCCGAGTCCGTACCTGTCTGCAATGCTCCGCATAATCAGGTAACCCATAACATAAGCCTGGCCTACAGGAGGTTCTGCTTCCTGACCGATTTCACTGTAAGAAATGAAAGAGTTTTCCAGTGTCGGTGCCTTGTATTTGAGCTCAAAATAAGGGCTTCTTCCGCGGCCGCCATCAGTCAGCTCCGTCTCGAGAACAGTTGTTAATCCTTCAAGTGCCCAGCCCGGAGTTGTATAGGAAACATCAACGGCTCCTGCAAAAGGACCGAAACAAATCGACGGCCATTTGATTTTATTTTCAAATTCAATATTTGCAACATGAACCAGCTCATGGGTGAAGAAAAGTTTTTTCCATTCCTCCCTGAAACCAAAATCAGAAATATAACATGGAGTCGTAAACATCCCGATCTCAATCGGTGCAAAATAAGTATATGCGTTTACAGTGTTGGTTCTGTCAGTAATAAAAACATTTGTTTTATCTCTTGGGAAAGAATAAACTGTTCCGATTTTATTCCATGCTTCATCAGCAATTTTGGCATATTCTTCTGCTGTTTCTCTGGAACTGTCTTCATATATAAACGTAAAATGATTTGTTTCTGCTTTCTTCCAGCCTTTGAATTTTTTATCAAAATTCTGCGCAGACAACAAAAAGGAAATTCCTGTTAACAGGAAAAGACTAATAAAACTTTTTTTCATAATATTATAAACCTCTCTTTCTGAAGTCTAATATTTTTTGGAGTCCTTGAAAATATGAATTTTATAGAAAAAGAAATTTATGAATTGTTTTCTTTACTTTCCTGATTCTGGTTTCGTTCACGCAGTTTTTCATTCAGTTTTTTGGCCTGTTTATTATCAACTCCATAACCAATAAACATTGTTAATGAATAAACCGCAACAAACATCAGTTCAATGGCAATAACAGTTCCAATATTTTTAAAACTGAACCATCTGAAAAAATATCCGAATAACAAAACCGAAATATTTATAGTCAGACCGTAAAAACTATTCAACAGTATCATTTTATTTTTGGACAATTCCTTATCGGTCATCAGAGGCAAATAGGCAACACCCGAAATCAAACCTATAAGCTGAACTCCAAGAATATCAATAATTCTGATACGTGTATCTCCTGGAAGCCAGAGAAGATAGAAACAAACAAACAGGAATATTCCTGTTACTACTCTTGTATGAATTTTTATCATCAACTGTATTTTTTCTTTAACTGTCATAATTAACTCCGTTTATAATCCCAGTTTTGATTTCAGGCCGGCTACATAGTTTCTGGAAATAATTACTTTATAGCCATTCTGCAAAACGGCTTCAAAGCGTCCGCCGAAAGCAGGCGAAAGACTTTGAAGTTTACTTAAGTTTACGATTACTGCTTTACTTGCCCTGAAAAAATCATCCTTTGGAAGTTCCTCTTCCAGCATATAAAGCTTAAGGCGGCTTTCACAGACCTTATCTTTTGTATATGCAAAGACCTTGTCATCAACACTTTCAAAATAAAGTATTTCTTTCGGATCCAGCAGAATAATCTGTGAATCGTTATAGAAAGAAAGTTTTGAACGCCCGGTCTTAAACTGGTTCAATAATCTGGTTATATTTTCATCAATATAATCACATTTAACTATTATTTCGTTTTCTTCGTCAGGCTGTTTTTCCAGAATCGTTATTTTCATTTAATATCCTTTTTAATATTATCTTACTACCTTTTGGGCTTCTTGTAACATTAAAATGGATTCGGTTTCTTTTCCTGCAGTTCTGTAACATTCCGAGGCATTTAGATAAAGATATGACAGGACATAACGGTCATATTCTGCATCTTCAGGATTGCTTTCCGGCAATCTGCTTTTCTGGATATTAGCAAGTCTGGTGAAATCCTGGGCTCCGGTGGAAGCTTTATTGAAAACACTGTCCGGAACACTTTTACAGACACTTGCCCTGTTCATCAGAACTTCAAAAAGGTCATCATCATTTGATGCAAGCTCAACTGCTTTATCCAGATATTCAAAAGCTTTGTTCACATAACTCACAGCCTGAACCACAGAACTCTGTCCCCCTTTCATTGCAAGACAGGAACCATAGTGGCAGACATCCAGTGCCGATTCCGGATTTTCCTTCATCGCTTTTTCAAAGGCGACCAAAGCTTCATCCAGAGTTTCATATCCGAAATATTGCCCTTCACTTTCTGATTTCCCTTGTGCAGCACGCTCCTCATTCATTTCTGAAATTCTTGCGTACAGAGTTTTCTGAAAATCCTTAAACTCGTCTTTTCCGGATTTCTTTATTTTCATCTGAACTTCAACAGGCTGAACAGTCGCTTTTGTCAGAAGATCTGAATCCCAGCCTGCCAGCTGCTGGTTGTCCCCCAGAAGATCATAAACCTTCGGAATCAGAGGATTAAAATCCTTTGCTGATTTTGTTCCACCGCGACTGTTTGAACGGCGCTTTTCAATCGGCATAAATCCGCCCAGATCGAACTGGGAATAAGCTCCCACAACCACATAATGAAATGTTTCTTCTGCCGAATAGACTCTCTGGATATTTTTATCCTTCAAAGGAATACGGATGCGCACAGTTTTTCCGTTGTTCAGGAAACCCATTTCTGCATCATAAAGGAACTTTCCTTCTGCATCGTAGATTTTTCCTTCCGAACCGGAAATCCAGACTGCAAAATTCCAGGGCTTATCTTCAGGAAACTGAAGGTTTTCTGCATTATCAAACAAGGTTACCGATGAAGCAGGAAGCGGAGCAAGTCTGGATTCAGGTTTCTCTTTCAATCCGATATAAATCATTATATTCCGAACCGGATTTGCTTCAGCTTTGAACTCCAGGACCATCTGCCAGTAATCCGCATTAATCTGCCACTTTGCATCATAAACCGGCTGATGCACTGTATAGCGGACCAGGTCCAGGGAACCTTCTGTAAATTCTGCACTGGCAGGATAGCGCAAAATCCCCGAACCTGAATCATCCTCAATGTCATCAAAAAAATCTGCAGCAATTTCACCTCCGGTAAAAGAAGGAGCGATTTTAAGATGCAGTCCGTTCACAATCAGATTACAAAGGAAACCGCTGTTGATAAAAAAAACTGAAATCCCCATCAGACAGATAAGAACAACAAGTGTAACTCTGATATTATAAAAAATATTCTTCACTGAAATATTCATCTTTCTCCTCCCTTATTTTGTTATAAAGCCAACAATCAGTTTCAGAGATTTAATTGCAAAACCTGAAGACATAACAACACTGAAACTGTAAGCTGCAAATCTGAACATATTATTTGGAGAACTCAATTCTTTCATTGTTTTCACAAAGGCATTCTGTTTCACGCTGTTATTGTGGCAGCCACATTTTCTATTGAACTTAAAATCAAAAGAGATTGCGTTCTGCGGACAGGCACTGATACAATCTCCACATTTTGCACAGTTGAATTCAGGATGCCCTTTTTTATCCTGAATTGTCTTGATGTCGATGGCCCCGAATTTACAGGTTGCAGCACACTTCATACAGCCCACACATTTGTCGCTGTCGATTTTTACTTTGAACAGGCTGATGCCGTCAGTCAACGAAGCAAGAGCTCCGAATGGACACAGGGCATTACACTGAACACGACGCTTTGAAAGAACCGGCAGAATCACAACCAGAACAAGGAACAGGCCGATAAAAATTACACCGGCAATCAAAGCTGGAATTGAATCAATTGGACTGTATTCCGTTACCAGCTTGAAGGGGCAGAACCATTTGCAGTAAACGCAGGAAAGTTCACACAAAGAAGCCAGAACAATAAAAACAAAGAACCCGATCTGAAACTCTCTTAAATCCTTGTTTTTGGAAAGAAGATTAATTCTGCGTTTCTTTCCCATACTGCTGAAGCCTTCTTCCCATCCGCCATAAAAACAAACCCAGCTGCACCAGCCCCGCCCGATTGTCAGAGTCACTGCAAGCCAGATAACCAGCATGCTTCCAACTGCTGCGTAATGGTTCATAAGTCTTGCAGGGAAAACAATATTTCCTGTTACCAGAAGAGGAACAAGAATCTGGGGAATTGCAATGTGACAGAAAGGCAGTTCAGCATTGCTGTAGGAATTATAAGTGATTGCCATACTTCCTCGTTCTGCGTAAAGATTTGCAATAAAAGCAATACAGAATAATACGGCAAAAACTGACTGGAAAATGCGGCGGTATTTGTATCTGTTTTCACGTTTTGCAAAAGTCATTCCGCAGAACAAAGCCATAAGAAAAACAGAATAAACGATTGAGTAAATCGAAAAGTTTTCCATAACAGCTACAAAAAAGAAAATTATAAAGCCCATCATTGAGCACAAAATAATATTACTGATCATCTTACTCTCCTTACTTCCCTATGCTCCAAAGAACAAAGGAATTAATCCTGCAAAAACTATGAAATAAACACTTGTCAGAAGCTGGGTAATTTTTCCAAGCTGCTTGATTATTGCTGCACGCTTAGTGATGAAAGGAATGCCCAGAAGTGGCAGGAAATATGGAAGTGTTCCTATGTAAAAAAAGATAAAGTAGAACAAACCGGGAATTCCGTTTCCTCCGAAAATCGACCGGATAATTGCGGTCCATAAAGGCGGACAAATGTGCAGTCCTACTGCAAGTCCTGCCAAGGAAGCAGTAACAAAATCATTGCCGGCCCGGTGAAGTTTCGGAACCTTACAGCCATTTGTTTTTTCACAGCCCCATGGGAATCTGACTCCAAGACTGTTCATCAGAAGTGCCGCGCCACAAAGAATGTATGCATAAATCGAAAGTTTACGCGCAAGAGCCGGATCAAAAAAATCCTGAACCAGAAGTCCCAGTCCGCCGAAAACTGCACCAAGAATGAAATACATTACAAGACGGGCGCCGACAAAAGTTCCAACCAGTCCTGCATTTCTTTTGTAGGAAGGATTTTCACTTCCACAAAGGAATGGAATTAGAACCGGACCGCAGTACATGGCGCAGTAAGTTCCTGTTGAAAGTCCAAGTAAAATTGCTTCGATAATCATTTATTTCTCCTGTATCCTGGTTATTCTGTATATCTGTCCAGAAGTTTATTGGCCTGAGCAGCCTGTCTGCTTTCAGGTGCAGCTGCAACACAGTTTTCAAAAAGTTCCAGAGCATAATCCAGATCCCCTTCATCAAGCTTGAAATAGCCGCAGTAAAGATATGCTTCAGCCTGATTTTCGCCTTCGGTTTTCAGAATGTTTTCATCATCCAGAAACCATTTCACATCAGAACGGATTGCTGAGTATCTTCTGAGTGGTGAACTGTGACTTACTTCAATTCCGTTTTCCAGGTGAATCATATGTGTAAACCATTCATCGGGAGCAAGTTCAACTGCTTTATCAAGATAATCTCCACCGTCCTGAAGATATTCCAGGGCTTTCAGCGGATTTTTTTCTGCCGCATAACTTGCCATAACCGTAAGGGCACTTCCGTAAAAAGCGCAGGCTGTTGCATCAGTTTCCACATATGGCTTCAAAAGCTCACAGGCCTTCTGTGCATATTCCAGACCTTCTGTACGGGCCTTGTTGTGATATTCAATTCCCTTTTCAATATCAGTCTTTGCATTCTGTGCAAAAAGAGCTGACCCCATTAATACTGCTGTAAATAAGACGATAATTTTTTTTGTAGTTTTCATTTTCTTCTCCTGATATATTTTTTATTAAAAACTTAAACCTGTGTAAAAACAGAACTTTCCTTTTCCTTCGTGATTGAATCCGTAGGCAAAATTGAAATATGCAAATACAGGACAATCAAAATTAATCTGAAGTCCGGCACCGTATGCATCAACAAAGTTCCAGTTCTTCTGCGATTCCATCGAAGCTTTTTTCCCGAAGGCTAAATCTGTAAAGACAAAGGGGCGGATTGTACCGGGGAATGTTCCCGCAATGATAAAATCATAGGCTGTCCATCGTGCTTCAAGACTCGTCATAAAATAAGAACTGAAGGCCAGCTCTTCTTCTTCATAACCGGAACGAACAGCCCGTTTTGAAAGACCCGACTTACTTGAAACCGAAGTATGTTCCATTGTCAGATCATGAACGAAGTTCTGGTCATAAGCACTGTCAGTTCCGAAACGGGTTCCCCCGCAAACCAAGGCACCGAAGTTCAGATTTTGAACCGGTGAATAGTTTACGGAACTTCCGGCTTCACCGGAAAAATCTGATGAAGTAATGGCAGGCTTGTAATACAGGCGGCCTTCAGTTTCGGTAAACAGATTGGTTCTGAAAAAATGCTGGTGATACAGATAAGGCGAAACAATGAACTTGTCTTTTACGATGCCCTGTCTTGAATTCAAAGAACCAAGTAAATCAACGCAGATCCGCCAGTCCGGGTTCAAAAAAGAACCTGCTGTAAGGCTTCCGTTAAAGCCCACTCCGTCATTTCCCAAAAGCGAAGCCGGAGCATCAGTGTAAGCAGAAGCACCGATGATTAAAGGCAAACCGCAAAAGTTTTCATCTGTATAAACTGCCCCCAGAAGATTCCATCCGGCAGCTCCGATAAGCTGGTTTCTTTTTCCGCCCAAAGCAACTCTTCCGTACATTGCGTAGATCGGGCCGCCGCCAATGCGTGGCAGGAATCCTTTTGTTACGGAAATAATTACTGTGCGCTTATCGGGATTCTTTCTTGGTGGAACCACTTCTACAACCGCATTGTAGAATAATCCGCTGTTCAGAAGTCTGAGACGGGTCTGTTCACATTCAGAAGCAAGTGATTTAAGAGTAAATTTTCTTTCTGCTTTGATTCTGAAAAAGAAAGAATTGTACTGCGGGAAATTGCAGCATCAGTTTCATCAGTCAGTTCCACATCATCCAGAAATACCCGGACTCTTGAAATGGTAATTTCTCTGTCAGCAGATACACTCTCTCCAATGTCACGGCCGCTTACCATATTTGCATTTTCCCCGAAAACCGGGAAAAGAATCAGACTAAAAAATAAAAGAATTATTGTTCGTTTCATGGGTATAACTATAAAACTGAAGGATTCAGAATGAAATACCCTTTTCGGTAAGATGCATTTTGAGGGGGGTAAGATGCACAATAAGCAATTTAATCGTACGTTTTAATTAAACAATCTTTTTAATTAAAA